>JAXHMC010000013.1:0-116731 GCA_034521635.1 Trueperaceae bacterium
GGCGTCAGCGACGAAGTCCATCAGATCTGGATCGACGGGCGCACCGCGAGCGTCTACGACTGGCTCGCCGACCTGATCGGTGCGGGGGTCGCGTGTGTGCTGATGGGGCTGTTTTTGCCGCGCCCGTAAACGGTGAGGTAGATGATTCAGGCGAACGGTTGAGGTGAACGATTAGGCTGACGGCGACCGCGCGGGCGCTATATACTGCATGGCTATGACGATGTTACGTATGACGTTGCAAAAGACCGAACCATTCATGACCCACGAGTCAGAGACATACAGAGCAGGGGCGCGGTGAAGCTCGCCATTGTCGGGGCGGGCAAGATGGGCGGAGCGGTGCTGACCGGGGCGTTGGGGGCGGGGGTGCTCGAGCCCTCCGACGCCGGCATCTATCACCCCGACCCTACACGGCGCACCCACCTCGCGGCCCGCTACGGCGTTTCGCCTTTAGGTGACGACGAGATCGACCGCGCCGAGCGGATCCTTATCGCCGTCAAGCCGCAGTCGTTCGACGACGTCGCGCCGCTAATCGCCCGCCGGAGTGCCTCCTACGTGTCGCTCATGGCCGGAGTCGCCGCCGAAACCATCGCCAAACGGGTCGGGAGCAACCGGGTGGTGCGGGCCATGCCTAACCTCGGCGCGAGTGTCGGGCTTAGCGCGACCGCACTCGCCGCGCTGCCGCAGGCCACCGACGACGACGTCGACATCGCCGAACAGCTGTTTCGGGCGGTCGGCACCGTCTACCACATTCCCGAACGGCTGTTCGACGCCTTTACCGGCCTCGCCGGGTCGGGGCCAGCGTTCGCTGCCGTGTTTGGTGAAGCGCTCGCCGACGGCGGGGTGCGGGTCGGCTTCGGGCGCGACGTCGCGCGGGACTTAGCGCGGCAGGTGCTACTCGCGACGGCTAAACTGCTCGAAGACAAGTCACCCGCCGAGCTAAAAGACGAGGTGTCGAGTGCGGGCGGGACGGCGATCAACGGGATCGCCGCACTAGAACAGCACGGGTTGCGCTACGCCGCCATCGAAGCGGTCGGGGCGGCGACGGCTCGAGCCACAGCACTAAGCAAAAAAGAGTAGCCCTAACCGTCTCGCGACCTATCACCCCGACACACCGCCGACATCCGCCAGACGTGATCGTCACAGCGTCATCCGAAACTGCTGTGAGATCCGGCCAGACTTCTAAACACAGACTTCTATACTAAGGAGATCTATGCGCTACCTTACCGCCCTCGTCACCCTCGCCCTGCTGCTGTTCGGCGCCGCGCTCGCCCAGGGCTACTATCCGCACAGCGACGGCCTAAGCTGGACGTACGACAACGGCGTCACCCAAATCCTGAGCGGTCCGCGCGAGTTCGCCGGCACCGACGTAATGGTCATGACCCAATACCTACAGGGCGTTCCGATTTCCGAGACCTATCTGGCCTACGAGCCGGACGGTGTGTTCTCGTACGGCACCGCAGCGGGTGGTGACACGCAGGTTTATCAGCCTGCACTCGTTTTGTACGAGGGGCTCGAGCTCACCCCCGGTCAGAGCTGGCAGAGTGTGAGCGAGATCGGCGACATCGAAGTCGTACTTAGCTCGCAGGTGATCGGCACCGAAGGAGTACAGACCCCCGCCGGACGCTACAACACCCTGCAAATCCGCCAAGTCACCGACATCGGTGGCAGCCGCACCACCACCGACCTCTACTTCGTCCCGACCGTCGGCGTGGTCCGTTTCGTAACCGAAGACGGTACGGTCGTCGACCTGATCGAGAAGAGTTTTTAGCCTCCCCTACCCAGCACAACGTGTCGCGGTTGTCGATTCTGGCAGTCTCTTAACGTCGCTGCCTGGGCCGTCGGCTGGCGGTCGCCTAAAGGCTGTTGGCTAGATGATGCCGCCGCCGATCGTCAGGCGAAAGATGGCGAGTACCAACACGACGATGTTGACGTTGCGTCCGTTGGTGCGTTCGCTAAACAGACCGAAGATAAGACCGACTACCGCGCCAACGAGCGCGAACCAGTTAAGCCAGCCGAGCAGCGGGATGATGCCGACAAGGGCGATGATGAGCGCGATGATGCCGATGGTCGACGAGATGATGTTCACGGGGTCCCCCTTTTACAGATTAGATGAATAGATGAAGCGTGTGTAGACGGCGTACTCGGGCCGGATATGTTTGTGGAGCGCCTTGTGCGACCGTCTTTCGCCACGATACGCATCACAACGATACGCATCAACAATACCTATCAGTGTACCCAATCGTGGGGCGTCCGGCCTCATCCGAACGTAGGAGCCGAGCGTCGGCGTCAACCAGAGGTCTAGTCGCTTCCCTCTTCGGCGCGGCGCATGTTGTCGTACAGGGCGCGGCTCATGTCGGTGACGCGCAAAAACTCTTCTAGCGACGACTCGTAGACGGCGCTATGCAGGTTGGTGAGGTAGCTTTCGAGCAGCAGCGCGACCCGGAGCGGCAGAACGCGCTGCACCAGCCAATCGACCTGTTTGATCTGGTCGGGCTCGAGCCCCTCGCGGGCGCTGCGGCGTAGCGCGACGGTGAGGCTCGGCAACAGCTTGCCCGCCACCACGAGCAGCGGTAGCCCCGCCTCGATCAGATCGTCGCCGTAGGCGCGGTGAGCCTCCATAAAGTCATCGTCGGGCGGCTTGGCGAAGTCTTGGGTGAGCAGGATGAGTAGCTCGAGCCTGTCCGCGAGCGGTGCGAGCAACGACGACCGGGCGTAGAGTTTGAGCACGCGTTCGGCGCTAAGGCGGGCGAAGGTGTCGGCCTGTTCGTCGCTTGCTACGAGCAGCGGCTGGTCGGCTTTAAGGCCCAGGTTGCGGCGTAGCAGCTGGTAGACCTCCTGGCGCACTTCGTAGGGCAGCTGCCAGAGGCCACGGATAAGGTCGGGGATCGGAAAGTCGGCCACGTTAGCTCCTTTGGGAGGGCGCGTCTGTAGAGGTGCCGGAGGGGGTGCGGAGGGGCTCGAGCCAGTCCGCTTTAAGCGCGGCGAACGAACCGTTACGAAGGCTCGCCCGAATATCGGCGCATAGCCGCGCCATAAAGTGCAGGTTGTGGATGCTCGCGAGCCGCTGCGCTAACAGTTCCTGGGCTTTGAGCAGATGACGCAGATACGCCCGCGAGTAATGCCGACAGGTGTAGCAGTCGCAGTCCGGGTCGATAGGCCGGTCGTCGGCGGCGAAGCGGGCGTTGCGCATGTTAAGCCGAAACTTGGGCAGCGGCGTACCGTCGTCGTCGAAGCGGGCCAACACGCCGCCGTTGCGGGCGTTGCGGGTCGGGCTGACACAGTCGAAGGTGTCGCAGCCGCGCTCGACCGCCTCGAAGATGTCGACCACGTCGCCGATGCCGAGCAGATGGCGCGGTTTGTCGCGGGGCAGCGCCTCGACCGTCCACTCGATGACCCGGTGCATGTCGCGTTTGGTCTGGCCAAGGTTGCCGCCGATCGCGAAGGCGTCAAAGCCCATCGCGGCGATGGTGCGCGCACTGTCGCGGCGCAGCGTTTCGAACGCGCCCCCCTGGACGATGCCGTACAGCGTCTGAGCGTAGCCGTGCTGCGGGTCGCTCGCGTGAAAGTAGTCGAGACAGCGCTGCGCCCAGCGGTGGGTGCGTTCGGCGCTTTTAGCGGTGTAGGCTTCGTCGTGCAGCGGCGACGTACACTCGTCGAAGGCCAGGATCATGTCGGCGCCGAGGGCGCGCTGGATAGCGATCGAGCGTTCGGGGGTGAAGGTGTGGCTCGAGCCGTCGATGTGGCTCTTAAACGCGACCCCGTCCTCACCGACCTCGACGAGCGACTGCTGACCCGGCGCCGTACGCCGCTCGCCGTGGCCCCCACCGCCCGGTTCGCCCGGAAAGATGTTGGCGATCTTGCCGACCCCGTGCTCGATACTCGCCCCGAGCGAAAAAACCTGAAAGCCGCCCGAGTCGGTCATGATCGGCCCGTCCCAGTGCATAAAGCGGTGCAGCCCGCCGAGTTTGGCGACAATCTCTTCGCCCGGACGCAGGTAGAGGTGGTAGGTGTTGGCGAAGATGACCTGTGTACCCGCCGTGCTCACCTCTTCGGGGGTCAGCGTCTTGACCGCCGCCTGCGTACCGACCGCGACAAAGGCCGGCGTGTCGATCACCCCGTGCGGCGTCGTGTAGCGCGCGAGCCGCGCCGCGCCATCCTCCCGCTCGATTTCAAAGCCGAACCCGGTCTGTTTCATGACTTCCAACTTACCGCGCTTCGTTGTGTAGGCGTGTCGGTTATTACTCGGGGCGAACCGAACCTCGCGAGACCTGTTCGGGTCGTGCAATCAGTTTAGGTAGAGGCTTTCTGATGGAGGCTGACAGGTTCGCACGACCGGCGTGTGCTACCCTGCATCTATCTAGAGGTGACGTATGAACCTTCACATTAGCGCAAAATTGTGTGTACTCGGCACGGTGCTAGCGTTTGTGGTGATAGGGCACAGCGTGTCGTCCGACGAAACCGGGGTCGACAGGGTCGACAGAAACGTCGCGGAGGTGCTCGGCATCCTGCCGCCGGAGCCGATCGATATTAGGCTCGAGCCCCTCCTGCTGCTCGTCCCACCCCCCGACAGCTACCGCCGCGTCCGCGACGCCAGAACAACCGCCGGCCCGGTTCCGACACCGCGCTACACGGTCCGCGCGACCGGCTACAACTCCGAGGTCGGCCAGACCGACAACACCCCTTTTATTACCGCGACCGGGGCCAGAACCCGCTTCGGCATCATCGCCGTAAGCCGCGACATGCTCGCCGCCGACATCCCGTACGGGTCGCTTGTCCGGCTCCGCGATCTCGGCGAGTACGACGACGGTCTCGGCTACGGACGCCACCAGGCGCTGCTCGACGAGCAGGGGCTCTTTGTCGTCGAAGACACGCTGCACCGGCGCAAACGGCAGCAGATCGACGTCTGGTTCGAGAGCCGCCGCCAGGCGACCGAGTGGGGTGTGCGGCAGGTCGAAGTCCAGGTCGTCCGCTACGGACGCGAAGGTCCGAGGCTCGAGCCCCCCACCCCCCCGCACCTCGGCGTCGTCCCGCAGTTTCGCGCCCGCGACCTGCGCTGATCAGCCCCAAGCGGCCCGAAACGCACATCACCCCGTCATCTCGCCCGGTACACTAGCGTTGTGCGCGACTTCGTCCTCTTCCTCGCCCTCCGCCATATCCGCCGCCGCCCGTTGCAGAGCGGCCTGACCGTGTTAGGCGTCGCCGTCGGCGTGATGGTGCTCGTCACCGCGCTGTCGCTAACCAACGGCTTTGTCGACGAACTGATCCGCAGCACGCTCCGGGCCACCCCGCACATCACCCTGACGAGCTACGACGCCGGGCTGGTCGCTCAGGACGAGGCGACGCTCGTCGCGATCCAGGATCACCCCGAGGTCGAGGCGGCGGCGCCCTTTCTGTCGGTACAGGCACTCGTGGCGCGGCGGGCCGACGCGGCGCTCGGCATTGGCGGACGGCGCGGCTACGCGCAGCTGTTAGGGATCGATCCGGTGCTCGAGCCCACCGTCCTAGACCTCGACATTATCGACGACCAGGCGAGTGTCCTGGCCGAAGGCAACGGTCTGATTTTAGGCGCGACGCTCGCCCGTAGCCTCGGCGTGTTTCGGGGTGACGAGATCCTGGTCGCCGATATCGACGGGCGCCGCCAAACCTTCGGGGTGTTAGGGACGTTTCGGGTCGGCAACGAACTGATCGACAGCGTGATCGGCTACGGCTCGCTCGAAACCTTACAGAGCTACGCCCGCGCCGAAGGCGAGATCAGCGGCTACCACGTCCGCGTCAGCGACCCGGAGCGCGCCGGTGTAGTGGCGAGAGAGCTAAGCGAGCAGCACGGCCTGTTCGGACAGTCGTGGCAAAACCTGTTCGGCACACTGATCGAGCAGTTACGGCTCCAGAAGGCGCTTATTAGCGTGGTGGTGTTTCTGATCGTGATCGTCGCGGCGATGGGCATCGCCAACATCTTGATCCTGACCGTCGCCGAAAAGACCGAAGAGATCGCGATCTTGCGGGCGATCGGCGCGTCGCAGCGGCAGATCGTCGCGGTGTTTACCACCGAAGGGCTGCTGCTCGGCGGCGGCGGCACACTGCTCGGGGTGCTGCTCGGCTTGGGGCTAAGCCTCTACTTTAAGTTTCAGCCCTTTCCGCTTCCGGGCGACCTCTACTTCATCACCCAGCTACCGGTCGAGCTTCAGCTGTGGGACTTCGTGTGGGTGGCGCTGCTGTCGATCGCGACGAGTGTGATCGCGGGCGTGATTCCGGCACGGCGGGCGAGTGGGCTCGAGCCCGCCCATATCCTCCGCTAGTATGACCGACTCTAACGACGCCTATCCCTACAAACGCGCCTGGAACTACGTCCTCTGGCTGCTCGGACGCCGCATGTACACCCAGGCCGAGCTTCGCGACAAGCTCCAAAAAAAGGGCGCGACCGACGACGATATCGCGGCGATTCTGGCCCGCCTCGTCGAACTCAAGCTTAGCGACGACAGCACCTTCGCCGAAAGCTACGTCGCCGGACGCAAACACCGCAAAGGTCCACACGCCCTGCGCCAGGAGCTCAAACGCAAGGGGGTCGCCAAACAGATCGTCGCCGACACTTTAGACGACATCGACCCCAGCGACGAACGCCGCGCCGTCACCCGGCTGCTCGACAAACATGCCTGGCGCTTTCAGAAGGCGGTTCAGAAAGACGACGTGCGCAAAGCGAAGGCCAAAGCGTACGGGTTTTTAGCGCGGCGCGGGTTTTCGTCCGAGGTCGTCAGCGAGGTGCTCGACGACGCCAAAATGTTTCAGGCAGAAGATGACTGAACGTGTGTACTTATTGCTGTAGTTAAGCGCGCCTCACAGCTTTCTTTCTCGTCTATCGCATTGTATAATCGCTAACGTAATGGATTTTGAAGTGACGCAAGCAACCATAGACAGATTCTACGGAGGTAGAGACCCCCGAGACATTCCGGTTTACACTATCGCTGAAGCAGCACGTCACATTCACACCCCATACTCTACTGTTTACTCATGGCTACGCGGGCAAAACTATCCAAGCGCGAGTGGTGCCAGACGATCTAAGCCTGTCGTCACACACTCGGCTAAGCGGCTCAGCTTTTACACCCTTGTCGAATTGCACCTTGTGCGAGGTTTGCGGGAATTACACGGTGTATCGATGCCGAAGATTCGACGCTCGCTCGACTACGCACGAACATCCGGCTTGGGAATATCGCTTTTAGAGCTTGTCCAGCACGGTCTCAGAGAAGGCGGTGGTGATCTTTTCGTAGAACACGGCGGAAACCTCGTCAGTCTATCTCTCAGCGGACAACTTGCTCTGAAGAAGATTTTGGAGAAATATCTCAACCGTATCGATCTCGACGATACTAACCTGCCACGTCGCCTCTATCCATTTCCGTCTGAAACACTCGGGAGCGACCGAAAGACAATTCTTATCGACCCTTTTGTTGCTTTCGGTCAGCCTACGCTCGCCAACACGGGCATTCCGACCAACGTCATCGCTAGGCGCTTTGATGCTGGCGAATCACTCGAATACCTCGCTTGGGATTACGAGTTAGACATAGACCAGCTTCAAGACGCGATTCTCTACGAGCAGGCCGCTTAAGCATTGGCTTACGTATACTTTGTCGATAGAAGTATAGGTAAAAAGGGCTTTTCAGAAGCATTACGACAGGCGAACATCAAACTCGAAATTCACGATAAACACTTCGCGCAAAACACACCTGACATCGTTTGGATTCCCCAGGTGTCTCAGCAAGGTTGGGTCATTATCACCGCCGATAAACACATCAGATACAGACAGATAGAAAGACAGGCTGTGGAATCTTCTAATGCTCGCCTTTTTATACTTAAGTCGGCAACAGCAGAGAGGCAAGCAGAGCTATTCCTCAATGCCCTGCCAAAAATAGAGAGTTTTCTTCAGCGTCACTCTGGCCCTTTTATTGCTAAGGTAACCGAGGAGAAAGGTAAGCGCTCGATCGCAAAAACGAAGGTCACAAAAGTCTACCCGAAGAAAAGCGGCAGATCATGAACGATGGGAGCGACGCTGGTCTACACATCACAGCGTCGCTCCACTCTCAACAAAGGTATCAGCCTAAAAGTGCAGGTTCACTCCGACACGTAGCTTGACAATCGCGTTACCCGAACCGAGCGTCAGGCCCGGTTGCAGTTCACCGTAGAGGCCGTACTGTCCGAGCCGAAACTCCGCGCCACCGGTCGCGTGGACGCCGAGCACGTCGTCTCGGGTAAAACCGGGGCGGGCGTTACCGAGGTAGAACTCGGGGCCACCGCCGACATAAATCGTGACGGGTGACAGCGGTAGGCTGTAACGGTAGAGTGCGTCCGCAGACACAATCGAGAACTGGCTTAGCTGGATAATGCTGTCAACCGCGATGCGGGCGCCGAACATCGGTAGCGGGTTGATGCCGGCCTGAAGACTAATCTTCGGGGTGAACTCTTGAAAGTCGGTCGGGCCGGACAGACCGGCGCCGAGGTAGAGGCCTTGGGCTCGAGCCCCCCCCTGCTCCACCACCACGCCTAGCAGCATCCCTACCACCAGCAGCCGCACCATCCAACACGTAAACGTTTTTGGCACAATCATCACTCCTTCTTCTTGAGTACTTTCAGTGACCCGCTTCGGTACACGTGCCGCGACGCGCGCTTGCGGCACGCTCTACACTACCGTAACCGCTCACCGCACCGCCGTGTACTTGTTCGCAAGGTAACTCTCTTTGTCAGAGTTCGTTTTGGGCTACACTATTTTATTAAACAATGACTTGACCAAAACACCCGAAGCCAGCCGGTTCTGTCCGGCTTTACGCTCTTTCTCTAACGCCGCATAGGCCTTTCCGGCATCTAACATTTCGAAGTGAGGTTATCGGTTTGCGAGTAGCTCTTTTTGCCACCTGTCTAGGCGACCAGCTCTTTCCGCACGTCGCCGTGTCGTCCGTCAAACTGCTGCGCCACTTAGGCGTCGACGTCGACTTTCCCGAACGCCAGACCTGCTGCGGCCAACCGGCCTACAACGCGGGCTACCACCAAGAGACCCGCGACATCGCCAAACACCACCTAGACGTGTTCGACGGTTACGACTACGTGGTGTTGCCGTCGGGGTCGTGTGGCGCGATGGTGCGGACGCACTACCCGGAGCTGTTCGAACAGCAGCCCGAAAACTACCGCCGCGCCCGCGACTTGGGCGAACGCACCTTCGAACTCACCACGTTTGTGACCGAGGTGCTAGGCCGAGACGATATCGGCGCCGACCTAGGCGGGATGAACGTCACCTATCACGATTCGTGTCATGCGATGCGCTTTATGCAGGTCAAAGACGCGCCGCGCCGACTGCTCAAAGCCGCCGGGGCCGACATCGCCGAAGCGCAGGGTCACGACGTCTGCTGCGGTTTCGGCGGTCTGTTTAGCGTCAAGATGCCCGACATTAGCAGCGCGATGGCGAAAGCCAAGATAGAGGGCGTCGTCGCGACCGAAGCGCCGGTGCTGACCTCGACCGACGCGGGCTGCCTGATGCAGCTCCAGGGCACGTTTCACCGCGAAAAGGTCGACGTCAAGATCGAACACGTCGTCGACCTGCTCTGGAAAGGGGTCGAAAAGGCTCAGGCCAAAACTGCCGCCGCCTTTTAGACGTCTCTTAAATCTTCTGACAGGCACGCGCGACCGAAGCGACACGCGCCACATCCACAGTACCGACAGCAGCACCGCACAAGCAGCACCGACCGAGAGGGAGTGACCGATGCAGGTAACCACCGAAAAGTTTAAGGGCAACGTCAAGAGCGCGCTCGGTGACGACGCGTTACGGAGCGCGCTCAAACGGGCGACCACGCAGTTTGTCAACAAGCGCAAGACGGCGGTCGCGGCGCTCGCCAACTTCGAGGCGCTGCGCGAGTACTGCGGCGCGGTCAAGGCGCACACGCTCGACTACCTCGACTACTACACCGAACAGCTCGCCGACAGCATCGAAAGTGCGGGCGGTCACATCCACTTCGCCGCCGACGCCGCCGAAGCGAACCAGATCATCACCGACATCGCTAAAAAGCACAACGTCAAGACCGCGGTCAAGTCGAAGTCGATGCTCTCCGAAGAGGTCAACCTCAACGCCGCCCTCGAAAAGGTCGGCGTGATACCGATCGAAACCGATCTCGGCGAGTACGTGTTGCAGATCGACCAGGACGTGCCGAGCCACATCATCGCGCCGATCGTGCACCGCAGCAAAGAATACGTCATGAAGCTGTTTCACGAAAAGCTCGGCACCCCCGCCGACGCCGACGTCCCGCAGCTTACCGCCGCCGCCCGGCAAGTGTTACGGCAGGGCTTTTTAGAGGCCGACATGGGCATCACCGGCGCCAACTTCGCCGTCGCCGAAACCGGCACCGTCGCGCTTGTGGAAAACGAAGGCAACATCCGCTTTTCGAGCAGCCTGCCCCGCGTCCACGTCGCGATGATGGGGATGGAGAAGATCATCCCGCGGCTGCGCGACCTGCCCGCCTTTTTAGCGGTACTGCCGCGTAGCGCGACCGGCCAGAAATCGACGAGCTACGTGTCGATGATTAACGGCCCCCGCCGCGACGACGAGGTCGACGGCCCCGACGAGTTTCACCTGGTGCTGGTCGATAACGGGCGCACCGGCGTCCTCGCCGACCCGAAGCTTCGCGACGCGCTCCGCTGTATCCGCTGCGGAGCCTGTCTAAACGCCTGCCCGGTCTATCAGCAGGTCGGCGGTCACGCCTACGGCTGGGTCTATCCGGGCCCGATCGGTGCGGTGCTTAACCCCGGTCTGCTCGGTCTCGAAGGCACCACCAACCTACCGCAGGCGAGCAGTCTGTGCGGCGCGTGCGGCGAAGTCTGCCCGGTCAAGATTCCGCTCCCCGAACTGCTGATCGAACACCGGCGGCGCGGCGTCGAGCGGGGCCTGACACCCAAGAGTGAACAGGCGGGTATCGGTGCGTTCGCGTTTATCGCCCAACAGCCCGGTCTGTGGGACGCGGGGACGAAGGTCGCGCGGCTCGGCAGTCAGTTTTTAGGCCGCAAGGGGTACCTGCACGGCGGCTGGATACCGATCATGAAGGAATGGCTCCGCGAACGCGACTTTCCGCAGCCGCCCCAGACCTCGTTTCGCGAAATCTGGCGTCAGGAGCTTAAACATGACGGTCAGGCGAACGATCGGGCGAACGAGAGCGGGCAGGCGTAATGGAGCGTACCGCCTTTATCCAACGGATTCAGAAAGCGCTCCACCGCCACGGCGACAAGCCGACCGAGGTGCCCCCGGCGCTGTTAGAACCGTTAGAGACGTGGGACGCGGAGGCGCTAATCGAGCCGTTTACCACCGAACTCGAAGCGGTCGGCGGCGTCGTGCACCAGGTCGACGACATCGCGGCGGCGCGGGAGCGGCTCAAGGAGATTATGGCGCGGCTCGAGCCCGCCTCCTACCTCTGTTCGAGCGACCCCATCGTCGACGAGGTCCTTAGCGCGGTGAGCATCCCGATGGCCGACAACCCCGCCGACGCCGACATCGGGATTAGCGGCGTCATCTTCGCGATTGCGGCGACCGGGAGCATCCTGTTGTCGAGTGAGTACGGACGCCAGGCCTCGCTGCTACCGATGAACCACGTCGCCGTCGTCCGCGTCAGCCAGCTCGTACCAACCTTAGCCGAGGCGATTGAAGCGCGCGGCGGCCATCTACCGAGCGCGTGGGTACAGGCGACGGGCCCGAGCCGCACCGCCGACATCGAACTGACCCTCTCGACCGGCGTCCACGGCCCCGGCGTCGCGCACGTGATTCTGGTTCGAGACTAATCTTTATTTAGCGCATCTAGCACATCCGCAACACGGTCGACAACAAGGTCGGGGGATACCTCGGCCTTTTCTGTGGTCTGCGGGTCATACTTGCCGGTCTTGACCATGACGCTCGTCGCGCCGATGCGGGCCGCCCCGGCGATGTCGCTTTCGATGTCGTCTCCGATAACGGCGACGTCGTGAGGCTCGAGCCCCATATCGCCTAACACAATCTCGAAAAACCGCTCGCTCGGCTTGCCCATAATCTGCGCGTCTTGCCCGCTCGCAAACTCGAACAGCGCCCCGAACGCCCCCGCGTCGAGGTGCGGCCCGTCCGCGCTGTACGAATGACGGCTCGGCTGCATCAAAATAAGCTCGGCCCCGTCCATCAGCCGCCGAAACAGCCGGTCGAGTTCGTCGTAGCCCGCACCCCGTTCGATATCCCCGACCACCACATACGCGGCGTTGTCGTCGTCCCAGTCGAGCTTTTTAAAGTTATCGTGCAGGCTGTGGTGGATGAGGCCGGTAAACGGCTTGCCCTGCTGCTCTAAAAAGCGGTGGGTGACCTGCGCGGCGCTAAACACCTCGTCTTCGCGGACGTCTAGGCCGTAGTCGTGGCACATGGCGACGAGTTGGGCGGGCGTTTTCGAGTCGGTGTTGGTCATGAAGCGGAGCTCGAGCCCCGCCTCGCGCCACGCCTCTATCGCCTCCGGCGCCCCCTCAATCACCGCATCTTTAAAGTAGAGCGTCCCGTTAAGGTCGACAATCAGCCCTTTCACGACGTCCTCCTCGCAAACCTTCTCTGCTGTACCGGTGTAAAAGTCATCATGTCTCACGATACGAAAAAAGCCCCTACACAACTGTTACGTCAATGTAGAGGCTCCTGGGTTTGTGGTCGGGGCGAGAGGATTTGAACCTCCGACCCCATCGTCCCGAACGATGTGCGCTACCAGGCTGCGCTACGCCCCGACGCGAATATTAAGGTTAGCAGACTTTCCGGAGTACGTCAAGCGTTCGAAAACAGTCGGCGAAGCTCTCGCAAAACCACGCGCAAAATAATTCTTTCCGAAGTCCGCCTCGCGAACTTAAAACGGCACAGAGACCCCCTTCGCGGCGGTCGTTAGCTCGCGCATCAATGTTCGGGTTTCGCTCGGCCTAAAGGGAGAATACGCTTTGCCGGGAGTGACACGAACTCACGCCCGCTGTCGTCCTGCTGCTTCTTGATGTCGGCAAAGATGGCCTGAAGGTTGTAGTCAAACCGCTCGGCGTAAGCCTCTCTAGCGCGGCGGACTTCCTCGACGATGTTATCTGTTTTGTCTGTCATCGACGTCCTCCATTAGTTCTTCGGGAGTGCAGATAATCGGTGGTTCGTAACCCTTTGGACGGCACGAGGGTACGACTTTCCTCGGATAACCACAAGCGAACGGTAACCGGTCTGTTAGCTATTCGTTTATCTTACGTAGCACGCGGCGAACATCGAGTAGAGCTCAAACAGCGCTATATTTATCAGCACGCTACGACAACGACGCGGTTCTAAACACCGCTACAGTGCACCGTACGTCTAAGGAGTTTATCGTCTTATGCCCCCCAAAATCACCCTCATTGGCGCGGGTAGCACCGTGTTCGCCAAAAACCTTGTCGGGGACATTCTGAGCTTTCCCGAACTCGCCGACGCGACGCTAACGCTGTTCGACATCGACGAGAAAAGGCTCGAGCTCTCCACCGCCGTCGCCCACCGTATCGCTTCGAAACTCGGCGTCGACGCCACCATCATCCCGACCACCGACCGCGAACGCGCCCTAGACGGCGCCGACTACGCGCTCAACATGATTCAGGTCGGCGGCTACCGCCCCGCCACCGTGACCGACTTCGACATCCCTAAAAAGTTCGGCCTCCGCCAGACCATCGGCGATACCTTAGGCATCGGCGGCATCATGCGGGCACTCCGCACCATTCCGGTCCTGCTAGACATGCAGCGCGACATGGAGCGGCTCTGCCCCGACGTGCTACACCTAAACTACGTCAACCCGATGGCCATGGTCGTCTGGGCGCTCCGGCAGGCCAGCCCGATTAACACCGTCGGCCTCTGCCACAGCGTGCAGGGCACCGCCGCCGAACTCGCCCGCGACGTCGGTGTGCCCGAAAACGAGGTCGATTATCTCGCCGCCGGCATCAACCATATGGCGTTTTACCTAAAATTCGAACGCCAGGGCCGAGACCTCTATCCCGACCTCCACAAGGTTCTAGACGAGGGACGCGTCCCCAACCATAACCGCGTCCGTTACGAGATGCTGCGGCGGCTCGGCTACTTCGTGACCGAGTCGAGCGAACACTTTAGCGAGTACGTGCCCTGGTTTATCAAGCGCGACCGGCCCGAGCTGATAGAGCGCTGCAACATCCCCCTAGACGAGTATCCGGGCCGCTGCGAGGTCTACGAAATCGCCTGGCGTTTTATCGAACGGGAGTTGCAGCAGCCGGGCTCGCAGAGTGCCGACGAGCTGCGCCGGGCGCTAGAAGAGGCCGACATCGACGTGATGCCGGGCACTATCGACCACACCGTCCGCGACTTTCGGAGCCTTAACGACGTCAGCCGGAGCCACGAGTACGGCTCGTACATCATTCACAGCGTCGAGACCGGCACGCCTCGCGTCGTGTACGGTAACGTCCCGAACGACGGGCTTATCGACAACCTGCCAGGCGGCTGCTGCGTCGAGGTGCCCTGTCTGGTCGACAAAAACGGTATCCAACCGACCCGTATCGGCACGCTCCCGCCGCAACTCGCCGCGCTGATGCGCACCAACATCAACGTCCAAGAGCTAACCGTCGCGGCGGCGCTAACCGGCAACCGCGACCACGTCTACCACGCGGCGATGCTCGACCCGCACACGGCAGCCGAGCTTGGTGTAGACGAGATTTACGCGCTGGTCGACGAGCTTATCGAGGCGCACGGTGACTTTATTCCCGACGACCTGCGGCAGCGCTCGCCCGAACTCGTTTAGGATTTAGAAAGACCTTTAGGAGATATGATGACTTTTTATCGCGAGACAGGACAGTTACGATGAACGTACTGGTCACCGGCGGTGCCGGGTATATCGGCGGGACGGTCGCCGAGCAGCTTATTGCGGCGGGCCACTTTGTAACGGTGTACGACACGTTGCAGCGCGGTCACGAAGCGGCGGTGCCGACAGGGGCGGAGTTTGTGCGGGGCGATATTGGGGATAAGGGGGGGCTCGAGCCCGTCCTCTCCGCCCGTCCCTACCAGGCCATCATCCACTTCGCCGCCCTTATCGAAGCGGGCGAGTCGATGCGCGACCCCGGCGCGTTTTTCGACAACAACGTGGGCCGCACCCAAGTTCTGCTCGACATGGCGGCTCGTTACGGTGTGGAGCGGTTCGTGTTTTCGTCGAGCGCGGGCGTCTACCAGAGCCAAGACCGCCCTATCCGCGAAAGCGACCCTATCGGCCCGTCGAGCGTCTACGGCCAGACCAAGTGGATGGTCGAAGAGATGCTTCCCTGGTACCAGCAGATTTACGGCCTGCGCTACGCCGCGCTCCGCTACTTTAACGCCGCCGGCGCGACCGAAAACCGGGGCGAAGACCACCGCCCGGAAACCCACCTCATCCCCCTCGTGCTTCAGGTCGCGTTAGGTCAACGCGACAAAATCGCGATTTTTGGCGACGACTACCCGACCCCCGACGGTAGCTGCGTCCGCGACTACGTCCACATCAGCGACCTCGCGAGCGCCCACCTACTCGCTCTAGACGCGCTTAGCGACCACGAACGGCTCGTCTACAACGTCGGTACCGGACAGGGCTATTCGGTCAAAGAGGTTATCGACACCGCCCGCGACGTGACCGGCCACCCGATTCCCGCCGTCGTCGAAGCGCGGCGACCCGGCGACCCGGCCCGGCTCGTCGCCGACGCGTCCAAACTCGAGACCGAACTCGGCTGGCAGCCCCAGACTCCTGACCTGCGCGACATTATCGCGAGTGCGTGGCGCTGGCACCAGGCCCACCCGCACGGCTACGCCCAGCGAAAGGTGTCGTAGATGGCGCGGCTAGGCGACCGCGTCCGGCAGGTGTTTACAGAGCGATTCGGAGACGCGCCGTCCGCGCTCGTCCGGGCACCGGGCCGGGTCAACCTTATCGGCGAGCACACCGACTACAACGACGGCTTCGTCTTACCTATCGCCATCGACCGGGCGGTGTGGTTTGCGGTACGTCCGCGTGACGACGGACGGGTGCGGGTCTACTCGCTCGACTACGACCAGGAGACGCGCTTCGGCCTCGCCTCGTTCGAAAAGACGAGCGACGCCTGGGACGAGTACCTCAAGGGGACGGCGTGGGCGTTGCAGCAGGCCGGACACACCCTGCGCGGCTTCGACGGGGTGCTCAGCGGCGACGTACCGCACGGTGCGGGGCTGTCGTCGTCGGCGGCGCTCGAATTGGCGACAGCGCGGGTCTTCGCGCACCTTTCTTCTATCGACTGGCACCCCGCCACTATGGCCCGCCTCGCCCAGCAAGCCGAAAACGACTGGGTCGGCGTCAACTGCGGCATCATGGACCAGCTCGCAAGCGCCGCCGGACGCGAGGGACACGCCCTGCTTATCGACTGCCGGAATCTGGAGACGGAGGCGGTGCCGCTACCCTCGAACACGGCGGTGGTCGTGCTCGACACGGGTACGCGGCGCGGCCTGGTCGGCTCGGCGTACAACGACCGGCGACAACAGTGCGACCAAGCCGCAGAAGCGTTAGACGTACAGGCGCTGCGAGACGTCACCGTAGAAGCATTAGAGCAACACGCCGACACCCTGCCGGCACTCACCTACCGCCGCGCTCGCCACGTCGTCGGCGAAAACCGACGCGTGTTAGAGGCGACCGACGCGATGCGCCGACACGACCCCGTCACCCTCGGCAAGCTGATGGACGCGAGCCACGACAGCCTCCGCGACGACTTCGAGGTGTCGAGCGACGCGCTAAACATCATGGTGACGTGCGCCCAACAGCAACCCGGCTGCTACGGCGCCCGCATGACCGGCGCGGGGTTTGGCGGCTGCGCGGTGGCGCTGGTCGATGTCGATGCTGTCGATGCGTTTACCGAAGCGGTTGTATCCGCATATAAAGAGAAGAGTGACAACGACCCCGAGGTTTACGTCTGTCACGCGAGCGACGGGGCCGATGTCGTGTCGTCCTAGCCGCTTGCGAACAAGCAGAAGCGCACCTGTACTAACCTTATGAGCCAGATAACGATTGAGCTCGAGCCCCATACAGCTGCGAAGGCGCGACAAGCCGCTCAAGACGAGGGGCTCAGCTTAAGCCAGTGGGTCACCCGACTTGTCGAAGCGAAGGTCGAGGTCGCGACAACGTGGCCGGACGAAGTGAAGGCGTTAGCGGGCGCGTGGCCCGACTTTCCCAAAGTCGAAGAACTTCGGCAGGGTTACGGGGTTGACACCGAACGAGACACGCTATAGAGGCATATTTTTTCTCGGTACGAAAACGGTCATCCACTACTGACGTCATGATTCGGCGCTGATGAGCCGGCTACACAAGGTGCGGAAGTTCTCGTCACCGAGGTTGCCGGGCGAGAGGGTTGGGTTGCGAGCGTTTTTAATTTTATGAATCTTCGGGTATCCTTTTAGTTCAGGTACAGAACGGAACCAAAGCTCTTGAGAATGCATAATCACGACTTCGGCTTGCCGCTCTAGTGCTTGATGGAGCAGGTAAAAAGTGTAGGTCTGCGAGGGCAGTCTTAGAGATGGTGCTCTGAATTCCTCTGTGTGGTAGGGAAACCATTGCATAGAAATGACGCCTTTGGCTATAGCAGTGACCCCAACTTCTTCGACAAGCTCTCGGGATTTTTTCATCCACCACTCGGACGCGGGTGTCGTCATAGCGGGGTCAAAGTGATATAGGGGATAGTCGTCGAGTTCGTGAGCTAAGGAGCGACGGACTCTCGAAATGAAGCCTGGTCGCTCGTGAGTGGCGAAGTCTTTGGAATTCAGGCCTGGGTTGAGAGTCAATACCACCACCGGAGCGGTCGGTGAACCAGCGAACGGTTCGGGAAGCAGAGTAAACTCGTAACGGTGTTCTTTCTTAATCTGGGGGCGCTGATTGAACGCACGGATAGCACTCGCATCGTCGGGTAGGACGTACGGGGCGCTGTCAGGGAGATTTATCCAGGGGTTAGGCACGGTCGTATTCATATTGAACTCCTGTCGAACGTGAAGGTTTGGTGCTGCTTTAGCCAGGCATATCAGCAATACTCACCCTTGTCAGTGACGCTAGCGAATCCCCGGCGGCACCTCGGTCGGCGGCGGCGTAGGTAGGTTACGCGGCATCGGCACACCGTCGAGCCGTTTGAGCATGCCGTTTTCGTTACAACCGACAAAAAAAGGACAGCGGAGACACTCCGACCAGAGCCGTGGATGGAGGTCTCTGTTTTTGTCGATGAGCGTAAAGCCGCACTTCTCGAAAAAGCCGACCGAATAGGTCCACGCGAAAAGGTTCGGGATACCGAGCCGCCGCGCTTCGGCTTCGCAGGCGCTGACCAGTTTGCGGCCTATACCGGTCGAGCGGACGTCGGGCTTGACCGCGAGACCGCGAATTTCGGCGATGTCACCCCACAACACGTGCATCGCGGCGCAGCCGATAAAGTCGCCGTTTTGCTCGGCGACAAAAAAGTCGCGCAGGTTAGCGAGCTAGTAGAAAAGTAACTTTCGAAATGTGATTCACCTCGCCACCAGCAAGATCGTTGTTGCAAGCGTACTCGTCACAACGGCGATCGGAAGTCCGATACGTACCAAATCGACGACGGAGAGATCGACCCCGCGTCGACTGGCCTGATCAAGGACGATCAGTGTTGCCGCGCTCGCAATCGGCGTCGCATTCCCCGCGAGCGTACTAACCGCCGCAAGAAGATACCAGCCGGTAGGATCGGAGACGGCTGTCGACAGTAGCACGACGGCGGGCACGTTGCTGACGAGGTTCGACAGGACGAACGTCACACCAGCTAGGCCTAGCCCGCTACCGACCTGCTGGAGACTTTCGACGAGAACGGTGTCACGGACACTTCCCACGAGCACAAACAGTCCAACGAACAATACAAGGATTCCCCAGTCCATTGTGGCGAGGATTTCTTCCCCAGGAAGCCGACGAAACAGTTGAAGCCACGCGAGATGACAGACGCCTGTCCCCGCAGCGATAATTCCAGCTGGTACCGTTGGAATCGCAGCCATCAGCACGAACGTTCCGATCAGAAACGCGCTGCTTGAGACCGCCCAGCGGCGGTCGATATCGGGGACTGAAACGGTTGATTCGATAGGCGTGCCGCTGTGCTGAATCGCGAGGATCACCGACGTGACGACGAGAGACACGACGGCGATCGGGCCGAGCACACTCACGAATTCGAGCGTGGTGAACCCACTCTGACTGAGAATATACGCGTTCTGTGGGTTGCCGAGCGGTGTTGCGACGCTCCCGATGTTCGCCCCGAGGATGACCGCGACGAGCGGCCCCGTAGCGTCGGCCTCAGCGTTTCGAACCGCCTGTATCAATACGGGTGTCATCAGAAGCACGATAGCGTCATTGAGTGCGAGCGCGCTTAAGATCGCAGCCAGCCAGAGTGTCCCGATCACCAGCCGCCGAACTGTCCCTGTCCGCCGGACCAGTTGAGCAGCTGCCCACGAGTAGAAGTCACTTCTCGATAGCGCCTCGACGTGCGCAAGCATCCCGAACAGCAACAGGATCGTTTCGCTGTCGATGCTACGCAGTGCTTCCTCCGGAGAGATCGCCCCGAGTGCGATGACGGTGACCGCGCCGGTCGCAGCGGTGATCGACCGAGTGAGCGGATAGACCCGAATCTGCCGGAAAAAGAGCAGTCCGAACGTCGCGAGAACGACGGCGATAACAACTGGGTCAGCAGCCACAACAGTATTCGTTATGCGAGAGGTGATTTCATGAAGCCCGGTCGCTCATGAGTAGCGAAGTCTTTAGAATTCAGGCCTGGGTTGAGAGTTAACACCACCACCGGAGCGGTCGGTGGACCGGCGAACGGTTCGGGAAGCAGAGTAAACTCGTAACGGTGTTCTTTCTTAATCCGAGGGCGCTGGTTGAACGCACGGATAGCACTCGCATCGTCGGGTAGGACGTACGGGGCGCTGTCAGGGAGATTTATCCAGGGGTTAGGCACGGTCGTATTCATATTGAACTCCTGTCGAACGTGAAGGTTTGGTGCTGCTTTAGCCAGGCATATCAGCAATACTCACCCTTGTCAGTGACGCTAGCGAATCCCCGGCGGCACCTCGGTCGGCGGCGGCGTAGGTAGGTTACGCGGCATCGGCACACCGTCGAGCCGTTTGAGCATGCCGTTTTCGTTACAACCGACAAAAAAAGGACAGCGGAGACACTCCGACCAGAGCCGTGGATGGAGGTCTCTGTTTTTGTCGATGAGCGTAAAGCCGCACTTCTCGAAAAAGCCGACCGAATAGGTCCACGCGAAAAGGTTCGGGATACCGAGCCGCCGCGCTTCGGCTTCGCAGGCGCTGACCAGTTTGCGGCCTATACCGGTCGAGCGGACGTCGGGCTTGACCGCGAGACCGCGAATTTCGGCGATGTCACCCCACAACACGTGCATCGCGGCGCAGCCGATAAAGTCGCCGTTTTGCTCGGCGACAAAAAAGTCGCGCAGGTTTTCGAAGATGCTCGGCATCGGGCGCACCAGCATCTGGTTTTGTGAGGCCCAGTAGCCGATAAGCTCGAAAATGTCGGGGACGTCGTTCGCGGACGCGGGCCGCACGGTGATGTCGGCGGCGGCGGGTTGGGGGGTGCTAAGTGCTTGGGACATCGGCGTGCTCCTGGGCGTTCTCCTGGTCGAGGCTCGCTCGCGCGGCTTTGATCTGGGCGACAACCGAGTCGTAGGCGGTGCCACCTTCGCTGCGGCGGGTGTTGACGACGTGCTCGAGCCCTAACACTTCAAACACATCCTCGCCGATAAGCTCCGACACCGCCCGCATCTGCGCCACGTCTAGCTCTTGCAAATCTTTACCCTCGTTTAAGCCTAACGCGACAAGCTTCCCGACCACCTCGTGCGCCTCCCGAAACGGCAGACCTTTGCGCACCAGATAGTCGGCGAGGTCGGTCGCGTTGCTGTAGGCCCGCCCCGCCGCGTGGTAGGTCCGCTCGGCGTGCACCGTCACCTTCGGCAGCATCGCCACGTAGAGCGCGAGTGCGTACTCTAGCGTCTTCGCCGCGTCCATCACGCCCTCTTTGTCTTCCTGCATGTCTTTGTTGTAGGCGAGCGGCAGCCCCTTCATCACCGTCAGCAACCCGATAAGACTACCGTAGACGCGCCCAGTCTGGCCCCGGACGAGTTCGCAGACGTCGGGGTTTTTCTTCTGCGGCATAATCGACGAGCCGGTCGTGTGCGAGTCGGGCAGGGTGACGAAACCGAACTCCTGGCTCGACCAGACGATAAGCTCTTCGCTAAGCCGCGAAAAGTGCATCATGGCGATGCTCGCCGCCGCTAGAAATTCGAGCGCGAAGTCGCGGTCAGACACGGCGTCGAGCGAGTTGGCCGCGACGCTGCTAAAGCCGAGCAACTCCGCTGTACGTCTGCGGTTAATCGGAAACGTCGTCCCCGCGAGCGCGCCCGCCCCCAACGGCGACACGTTGACGCGCTCGAGCGAATCTTCGAGCCGCGCCTGGTCGCGAGAAAACATCTGGTAGTAGGCGAGCAGATGGTGAGACAGCAGAATCGGCTGGGCGACCTGGAGGTGGGTGTAGCCGGGCATGATGACCGCGTCGTGCAGCTCGGCTAAGTCGACGAGGACGGTACGCAGACGTTGCAGTCCCGCGATTAGGGTGTGGATGGTATCGCGGAGCCAGAGCCGAAAGTCGGTCGCGACCTGGTCGTTACGGCTGCGGGCGGTGTGGAGCTTGCCGCCGACCGACCCGACCCGCTCGGTCAGCGCCCGCTCGATGTTCATATGGACGTCTTCGAGTTCGACCGACCAGACGAAGTTTCCAGCGTTAATGTCTCGCTCTACGTCTCGCAGACCGCCGATAATCGCCTCGGCATCGTCCGCAGAGATAATGTCTTGTTCGGCGAGCATCGTCGCGTGGGCGATAGACCCGGCGATGTCGTGCAGGGCGAGGTGCCGGTCGACGTCGATAGAGGCGTTAAAGTCCTGGACGAGGCGGTCGGTCGCCTCCTGAAACCGTCCGCCCCACATCCGTTTGCGAGCAGAAGACGATTCGGAGGTATTGGGCGTCTGTACGTCGGAGTTGTCAGTCACGGTGTGCCGTCCTTTGGCTAGAGGTGCGACGTAGGTGCGAGGTGAGTATGACGTAAGTATTATGACGTAGGTACGAGGTGCCGCGTAGACGAGCGTGTCGCGAGAACGTCGAGGGGGATAGGGCGTGTTCGGTGAGAGCGTCATCGGTCGGTACGCGTTTCGCTCGTCATGAGCGTGCGCACGACGGTACATCGGCTTACAGAATCGCTACCGAGTCACATCAGCATAGCGAACCATCCCGGAGGCACCCAAAAAAGACACGCCCCCACCACAACAGGGGACGTGTCGGTCACTACGAGCTATCGCTGCTGGTACTGCCAGGTGCCGCCGACCTGCTTGCTAAGGTGGACTTCGGCGTCGACCTCGTTCTCTTCGCTGACCTGGTAGCCGAGACGGCGGTAGAAGGTCAGCCAGTCGTCGTAGCTGTCGCCGACGTACTTTTTGCCGAAGTGGAGGTGGAGCGAGGCGACGCTGTCCTGGATGGCGAGCGCTTCGGCCTTGGTCATCAGCCAGCGCTCGAGCCCGTGGTCGCGGTAGTCGTCCCGAATGGCGAGCGGGTCGAGCTGCCAGCCGTAGGGCTTTTCGGTCCAGCACAACACGCTGACCGCGCGGCCCTGGTCGTCTTCGAGCATGAGGGCGCCGCCGTGCTCGAGCCACCCCACAACCGTCTCTTCGTCGACGTCGCGTTCGGGCCACGACTGCTCGTACAGCTCGGCGATGGCGGGGGCGTCACGGAGCTTGGCCTCCCGCACGCGCGCGGCGTCGTAGCTCTGTGGTTTTTCGGTCTGTTGCGGGTGGCTGTTTTTCTCCATGACGGCCATCGTCCCTCCTTACACCAGCTCCGGGTCTTTGACACCGAGCTGTTTGGCGATCCGTAGCCGCAGCGCGTTAAGCTTGATAAAGCCCTCGGCGTCGGCCTGGTTGTAGACGGTGTCCTCTTCGAAGGTCACCACGTCTTGGCGGTAGAGGCTGTTGGGCGACTTTCGTCCGGTCACGGTGACGTTGCCCTTGTAGAGTTCAAGCCGTGCCGTACCGCTCACCCGCTGCTGGATGCTGTCCATCATGGTCTGCAACGCTTCGCGTTCGGGTGCGTACCAGAAGCCGTTGTAGACCATCTCGGCGTACTTGGGGATCAGTTCGTCGCGAAGCCGCAACACCTGCCGGTCTAGCGCGAGCGATTCGACGGCGCGGTGAGCGTGATAGAGGAGCGTGCCGCCGGGCGTTTCGTAGCAGCCCCGCGACTTCATGCCTACAAAGCGGTTTTCGACGATGTCGACGCGGCCTACACCGTGTTTGCCGCCGAGTTCGTTGGCGGTGGTGAGAAGGGCGACGGGCTCGAGCCTCTGCCCGTTAATCGCGACCGGGTTGCCCGCCTCGTACCGGATCTCGACGGTCTCCGCTTCGTCCGGCGCGTCTTTGGGGTCTACGGTACGCTGCCACATGTTTTTAGGCGGCGCCGCCCACGGATCTTCGAGCACACCCCCCTCGTAGCTGATATGGAGCAGGTTGGCGTCGGTCGAGTAGGGCTTCTCTTTGGTGACCGGCACCGAAATGCCGCGCTCTTGGGCGTAGGCGATGCAGTCCTCGCGGCCCTTGAGATCCCACTCGCGCCACGGCGCGATCACGGTGATGTCGGGCTTGAGCGCGTAGCTCGTCAGCTCGAACCGGACCTGGTCGTTGCCCTTGCCGGTCGCACCGTGCGCGATCGCGTCGGCGCCTTCACGTTCGGCGATGTCGACCATCGCCTTGGCGATCAGCGGTCGGGCGATCGAGGTGCCGAGCAGGTAGTAGCTCTCGTAGATAGCTCCGGCCCGAAACATCGGAAAGATGTAGTCGCGCACGAACTCTTCGGTCAGGTCGAGCGCGTACGCCGCACTCGCACCGGTCGCGAGCGCCTTCTGTTTAGCTTCGGCGACCTCTTCGCCCTGGCCGATATCGGCGGTAAACGCGATCACCTCGGCGCCGTAGTTGTCTTTGATCCACTGCAAGATAACCGACGTGTCGAGCCCGCCCGAGTAGGCGAGGACGACTTTTTTGACGTTTTTGTGAGACTTTCCGTTAGACATCGTTCCTCCAGACATAGATTTACTCTACCGCCGTAAGCACCCCGCGTGCCGCACGTATCCGACGGTGCCGACCCGACTGCGAGCACGGGCGTCGTGACAATGAGTCACAAAGCGGTGAAACTCTATGTCATCGCGATCTTCGTAAATGACCCTGCATACCCTGCATTCATTTCATATTCTGCATTCATCTTGCGTTTATAGAGTGACCTTCGCAGGCCGGTAACGAGATATCGGTGCGTTTAGTTATGCATAATGCAAAATAACTTTGCAAAGCTTAGCATACCCGTTACAGACGGTCAAGCATGTTTTGTAGGCTTTGTAGACGCTCGGGCGTGTTGGTTCTCTTCACGGTGACTCGGCAGGACTACCCTTCAACCACCCTTTGGCCACCGGATTGGCCACCGAGCAGAAAAGATGTCGGCGACACTCGGCGGCCCCACCACCGACCCCGCACCGTCTTCTGCCTCGCCTTAGCGACGACCCCGTCTCTATCTACGACTACAGCTACGACGACGACTACAGTTACGACGACTACAAAGGCTCGATTAGCGCGACCTCGAGCAGGTTCTGGATCTCTGCTGCCGGTCTGACCAGAAACTCGCTACGCAAGTTGTTGGGGTCTTTCGGATAGACCTGCACCACCTCGCCGACCAGGATGCCGCGCGGAAACAGCCCGCCGCGACTGCTCGTTTCGACCAGGTCGCCGACTTCGACCGGCTCGTCTTCGTAGTAGTTAATGACCCGCACAAACCCGCCGTTGTCGCCGACCGCGATCCCTTGCCCGCCGCGCGCCTGTACCGTCACGCCGACCCGCGACTCGGGGTCGGTGATGGTGCGCACGATCGCCCGGCTTTCGCGCACTTCGGTGACGATACCGACCAGACCTGCCGGCGTCGTTACCGGCATGTTGCGAACAACCCCGTCAGCCCAGCCTTCGCCTAGGGTGATGCGCGACAGCAGCGGGCTAGGGTCGACACCGACGACCGGCGCCGTCCCGACAACTCCGGGAGACTGAAACTCGCGCACCCGGAGCGCCTCCTTGTAGCGCTCTAGCGTGATTTCGAGCTGCCGGTTTTCCGAGCGCAACACGTCGACCTGTTCGCGGAGCGAGGAGATTTCGGCGCGGTACTCGCGCCGGTCGATCACGCTAAGGGTGGTGCCGCGCAGATTGTGGCTCGTCCGGTAGAGCAGATCGTGGGGCGCCGCGACCAGGCTGCTCAGCAGGTAGGGCGGCGAGCCGACAAACGCGGTCAATACGAAAGTAAGAAGCATAAGCGCCAGAAAGAGGTACCAGGCTTTAAGCAGATCCGACAAGCTCGACTCCTAGCGCCCGGCAGAGTTCGACCAAGTAGACCAGACTAAGGCCGACCACGTTAAAGTAGCAGCCCTCGACGCCCTCGACGAGCGTCGCGCCGTAGCCCTGAATCGCGTAGCCGCCCGCCTTGTCGCGTCCTTCGCCAGTGCCGACGTACCAGTCGATATCGCCACGACGCAGGCGCCGAAACGTCACCTTGGTGCTGCGCACCCCGACCTCGGAGCGGGTGCCGTACACGAGCGCGTGACCGGTGTAGACGTGGTGGGTCTGGCCCGATAAGCGGCGGATAAAGTCGCGGTTTTCGGCGTCGTCGTGGGGTTTGCCGAGGATGTCGCGACGGTGCACCACCACGGTGTCGGCGGCGATCACGAGCGCGTCCGGGTGGCTTGCAGCGACCGCCGAAGCTTTGCTGATACTAAGCCGTTTGACGAGCGCGTCGGGCGACTCGCTGCGGTGGGGGGTTTCGTCGATATCGGCGGGTACGACCTCGAAGTCGAGGTCTAGACTCTGCAGCAGTTCGCGGCGACGCGGCGAGCCGCTCGCTAATACGATACGCATCGTAACTCCTGACGTGTGGGGCAAGCAAAAAAAGAACGGGTGGGCCTAACAGAACAGGAAAACGTCGGGCCTGAAAGCACCATAGCAACCTCTAGTGTACCCGTTGCGGCGCGAACGCAGGTAGGAGCGCCTACGCGCATACACGCGCGGTTCGCGGCTCCTTTAGCAGTTCCACGAATAGCAGTTCCACGAAACGTTACTCTTTGTAAAGCGTCACCGTCGATGCCCGTCAGATGTGATTGTTGCACCGTCATCTGGAATGGCTACCTAATCTACCTAATGCGGCGACTGTTAGGGGTGGCGAGTGCCTGTTACGCTTAGCGGTACTAGCAGACGACGCGGTTGCGGCCTTGCCGTTTCGCTCTGTAGAGTTTGTCGTCGGCGATGTCGAGCAGACGCTCGGGAGGTTCGGCGTCGCTGTCGCGGCCCCAGACGCTCGCTACACCCAGACTTATAGTAAGGCTAAGCCCCGCCTGCATGCTCTCCCAGTCGAACGCCTGAACCGTTTGGCGTATCCGCTCGGCGACTTCAAAAGCGGTGTCTGCCGAAGTGCCGGGCAGCAGCACCGTAAACTCTTCGCCGCCGTAGCGGGCGACCAGATCGGTGTCGCGCGCATTCGCGGCTAAAATCTCGGCAACCTGCTTGATGACCTCGTCACCGACAGCGTGCGAAAAGCGGTCGTTGACCTGCTTAAAGTGGTCGATGTCGATCATAAGGACGCTTAGCGGGCGGTTTTTTGTCGCGGCGTAGCGCACCATGGTGTCGAGTCGGTTCGTGAGGGTGCGACGGTTTGCGAGGCCGGTCAGGCTGTCTTCGCTACTTAGCTTCTTGAGGGCTCGAGCCTGATCGTTAACCTGTGCGTAGAGCGTCTCGACCTCGTCTAGCCGCGCGTCTCGGCGACGGCGGAGCCGGGCGAGTTCGAGCTGTACCCCGACCCGCGCGAGCACCTCGGCCCGCCTGAACGGCTTGACGATGTAGTCGTTACCGACCTTAAAGCTTTCTACGATGGTGTCTTCGCCTTCGTAGGCGGTCACAAACAGGATCGGCATTTCGGCGGTAGCCGCGCGTGTGCGCATCTCGCTAGCGAGCTCGAGCCCCGTCATCTCCGGCATCGCAACGTCGAGCACGAGCAGGTCGGGGGGCTGCTGCAAAACTGCGTCGAGCGCCTCGCGGGGGTTGTCAAACGGTCGCACGTCGTAGCCGTGGCGGGCGAGCAGGTCGCTCAGCAACCGCAGGTCAGCGATGGCGTCGTCGACGATCATGACGGTGCCTTGTGAGGGGGAGGGCTCGAGCCGCACCTCGTCAGACGCGTTATTAGACGCGTTATTAGACGCGTTATTAGACGCGTTATTAGACGCGTTATTAGACGCGTTGTTAGACGCGTTGTTAGACGCGTCGTCGGACGCATTCGCCGTTTCGCGTGCAGGGTCTTCAGCCCGTTCGAGGCGTCCGTCCGGGCGCTGCGGGACGTGCGGTAGCGCGAACCCGAAACAACTCCCCGCGCCAAGTTCGCTCTCGGCCCACACCCGCCCACCGTGCAACTCGGCGAGCTGCTTGACAAGCGCGAGTCCGAGACCGGTCCCCCCACCCGAACGGGTCTGCTCGTTACTAAGCTGGGAAAACTCGCGAAACAGCTGCTCTAACTGCTCGCGGGCGATCCCCGGCCCGGTATCGACGACCTCGACGAGCAGTTCGTCGTCGTCGCGCCACGCGCTAAGCGTTACCGTGCCGCCCGACGGCGTAAACTTGACCGCGTTTGAAAGATAGTTGTAGAGCATCTGTTTGACCTTGCGCATATCAGCCTGTAGCGACAGCTCGCCCTGACAGTCGTTATGCAGCCTGACACCCGCTTTTTGCGCCCGCTCCTGCACGATGGTTAGCGAGCTTTTAATCAGTTCGGCAAGGTCGACCGTCTCGGCGTGGATCTCCATCTTGCCCGCTTCGATCTTCGAGAGGTCGAGGATGTCGTTGATAAGGTCGAGGAGGTGCTTACCAGCGTTGTAGATGTTGCCGATGTACTCGCCCTGCGTCTCGTTTAGCGGCCCACCTAGGCCCATCTCGAGCACCTCCGAAAAGCCCAGAATCGCGGTCAGCGGGGTGCGCAGCTCGTGAGACATGTTGGCCAAAAACTCGCGCTTGAGCCGGTTAGCCTGCTCTAGGTCGCGGCGCAGCGCTTCGAGTTCGGCGATCTGTTTGTCGGCGAGGTCGCGCTGCCGCTCGGTGATACGCAGCAGCCGCTCGCGTTCGAGCTCGAGCTTTTTGCGGTCGGTAATGTCGCGAGTCGCAACAACGACGGTGTGTTCGTCGGCGGCAAAGCCCCGGTTTTCGTGGTGGCGCAGTTCGCCGTCCTTCTCCACTGTATACTCGCCGTGCTCTACAACACCTTCGCGCAGGCTGCGCTGTGCAGCCTTTTTAAAACCCGCCACCAAGTCGGGTGGAAAGATGTCGGCAACGTTTATACCCACTTTAGCAGCAGGACGCCACTCGGCAGAAGGATAGACCTCTCGGTAGTTTCCCTCTAGGTCTAATACAACGATCGTGTCGGGCACCGCTCGCAAGATTGCTTGCATACGGGCCTCGCTCTCTTTAAGCGCGTTTTCGGTGCGGCGCTGCTCGGTAACGTCGCGTACGATCGACAGCACTTCGTCACCTAAGCGGACCATCCGCGCCTCGCGGTAGCGGACGCCGTCGGGGAGGGTTAGCGCGTAGTCGTAGCTCTGCAAGGTGCCGCTCGCTAGCGTCTGCGCGACCCTCGCCTGTATGTCTGCGGCGATCTCGGCGGGCAACACCTCGTCGACCGAGCGCCCGAGCAGCTCTTCGGCAGGTCGGATCGCCGTAAAGCCGGGCGGCATAATGACCTCGACATACCGCCCGGCACGGTCGTGGCGGATGATGGGATCGGGGAGCGCGTCGAGGATCGCCTGCAAACGGGCCTCACTCTCCTTGAGCGCGTTTTCGGCGCGGCGCTGCTCGGTAACGTCGCGGATCGCAGCGAGCACGTGGCCGTCGTCAAACGTGACCACCCGCGCTTCGCGGTCGTAACTTATCCCGTCGATGACCTCGGTCAGCGCGATGGTCGCGAGCGAGCCGCTGTCGTGTACCCAGGCGAACACCTCTTTGATCTCGTCGGCCCATTCGGGCGAACCGTAGAGGGTCAGGTCCGCTCCGACCCGGCTCCGGCCCTGCCAGACGCTCGACGCGTAGACCTCGCGCATCACGCCGTCGCGGTCGAAAATAACCAGACTGTCGGGCTGTACGGCGAGCAGGGTGCTCAGCCGTTTTTCACGCGCTTGCAGCGCCATCTCGGCCTGTTTGCGAGCGGTGATGTTGACGTTAACGGCGATAATCTCGTGGTCGTTAAGCGCGCAGCCGAACGACTCGACGTAGCGGGTTTCACCGTCGACCTCGACGCTGTACTCGGCAGTGTGTGGCGTTTTGCTCGCGAGCACCTCGGCGATCTTCTGATGCATCGCGGGCGCGACGTCGGGAGTGGTGTGATAGATCGATTGGCCTACCTCGGCAATCGTCTTCTCGTACGGCGAGGGGAAGACTTCACGGTACACACCGTCGCGGTCGATGACGACCACGGTGTTAGGGATCGCTTCTATCAGTACCTGCAGGCGCCGTTCGCGTTCGCGCAGAGCCGTCTCGGCCTCGACCTGAGCGGTAACGTCGCGGTCGATGACCACCACTTCGGAGTCGTCGATCGCGTAGCCGTACGCTTCCATGTGACGCACGGCTCCGTCGGTCTCCTGGGTGTAGCGCATGGTGGTAAGCGCCCGGCTGGTCAAGGTGGTTTCGAGCATCGCTTCGATCTCGTCGGCGAGGCCGGGCGGGTCGGCGTTGATAGCGCGAACAGACGCGCCAATCTGTGCGCGCGGCGTCCACGTCGGTGCGGCAAACACCTCTCGGTAGACATAATCTCGGTCGATGACAAACACCGCGTCGGGAAGCGCTTCGATAATCGCCCGCAGCCGCTGTCCGCGCCGCCGCAAGTCGTCTTCGGCGCGGCGCCGCCGCTCGACCTCCGCTTCGAGACGGCTGTTTTGCTCGTAGAGTTGACGCTGTAACGCGATGACGCGGCGGTGGGTGTCGAGACGCACGAGCAGTTCGGCGGCGTCGCACGAGGCGTCAACAAAGTCGACCGCGCCCGCTCGAAACGCGTCGACACGCGTGGTGGGGTCGCGCGCAGCGCTTAGAAAGATGACCGGGATCGCCGCGGTGGCGTCGTCAGCTTTAAGCTGTTTGCAGACCTCGATGCCGCTCATGCCGGGCAGGGGGACGTCGAGCAAGATAATGTCGGGCGTGTTGGTGCGGGCGTGCTCGAGCCCCTCCTCACCATTTTCTGCGAGCGACACACCGTAGTTGTCACGCCGCAGAGTCCGTTTTAGCGCGGCGCGCCGCGCGGGGCTGCTATCTACAACGAGTACAGTCCACTTTTTTTTGGTGATGGGGATTTCTTTCACCATACACGATCGTTGCTCCCAGTTCTGTCTTAAACGTCTTAACGACGCTACGACCTAACAACGTAGTTACTCCGTGAGCCGATATCCTTCACCGGTATCACCACTACGTTACGACCCGCATGTATGAGCGCCCCCGTCACCTTCAGCACTTTCCTCGAACCCAGAACTTTCCTCAAATGCTGTCTCTAAGCGTTATCTCCTAACACTGTTTCCGACACGGCACATTAAGATTACGCTGAGTTTACACTGCCGATCCTACAGCTTTTATAGCAAAGACAATAGCACATAACCTGCCCAAAAAGCATGACTCGCTACAGACTTGCGCGTGATTTTTGCTTAGTTGGGATCGCGAGGTAGCCGCGTCGCCGCGTCGCTAACACCGTCACCACGAGGGCGTACAGCTTATAAACGTGAATCTACACAGCCGCTACGCCGACGCTTTAAGCGCGTCGAGCTTTTTGGCGACCTCGGCGGCGTGACCGTCAGACTTGACGTTGTACATCGCCTCGCGAATCTTGCCGTCCGGGCCGATGATAAAGGTGCTGCGCAGCGTCACCTCGCGCTCTTTGCCGAAGATGACCTTAGGGCCGAAGGTGCCGTACGCTTTGGCGACCTCGGCGCTCTCGTCGCTTAGCAGCGGAAAGGAGAGGTTGTGGTTCGCGGCGAACTTCTGGTGCGAGTCGAGGCTGTCGGTCGACACGCCGAGCACGGCCGCGTCTAGGTTCGCGCTTAGGTCGCGAAAGTCACACGCTTCTTGGGTACAGCCCGGCGTTTCGTCTTTCGGATAGAAGTAGAGCACCACCCACTCGCCCTGGTGATCGCTTAGCGACTGCTCGCCGTGGGTCGAGGGAAGGGTGAAGTCGGGGGCGGGGTTGCCGGGTTGGAGTTTTTCGGTCTGCGTTGTCATGCCGACAGTCTAGCAAGGCGTCCGGTATGATGGATAGCAGTATGCCCCACACCTCTGTGTTTTATATGCCTGTGTCCTATACGTCTTACACTTTCGCACATGCTGGTGCGGATGTAGGTCGAATCAGCCCACCCAGCGTCATCATCCGTTTTGCGAGGGCGTTGTGAGTACGCCTAGCCCCCGTGAAGTCCAGAAAGAACGTGCGGCGCTTAAAGCGGTCGAACACGTGCGCAGCGGTACCCTGATCGGTTTAGGCACCGGCAGCACCGCCAAGTACGCCATCGAAGCGATCGGGCGGCGACTCGCGGACGGACAGCTACAAAACATCCGGGCGGTCGCGACCTCCGAGGCGAGTGCGGCGTTGGCTCAAGCCGCCCAGATCCCCCTCGTCGATTTAGGCCCGAACGGCGTCGACCTCGCTATCGACGGTATGGACGAGGTCGACCCGCACTTAGGCGCGATTAAAGGCCTAGGCGGCGCCCTGACCCGCGAAAAGATGGTCGCGGTACGCGCCAAAACCTTCATTCTGATCGGTGACGACAGCAAACAGGTCGAGCGTCTGGGCGCCAAAGCGCCGCTACCGGTCGAAGTGCTCCGGTTCGGCCTGAGCGCGACCGAAGCCGACCTCGCCGCGCTCGGCTGCCGCACCGCGCTCCGCAAAGGGGCTGACGGCAATCCGTTTGTAAGCGACAACGGTCACTACGTCGTCGATTGTCATTTTGACGGCGGCATCGACGACCCGCACGCGCTCGCCGCACGGCTCGACGGCACAACCGGCGTGGTCGAACACGGTCTGTTTTTAGAGATCGCCGAACGGGCCTACGTCGCGACCGAAGATGAGGTGCTCGAGCTCACACAAAACAACCTCACACAAAACAACGGGGTGCGCACATGATCGTCGCTGTAGGTTTAGACATTGTCGAACTCGACCGGATCGAAAAGGTCTGGAACGCCCACAAAGACCGTTTTTTAGAGCGTCACTTTCGCGCCGAAGAGGTCGAGTACAGCCTCCGCAAACGCAACTCGCTGCCGAGCCTCGCCGCCCGGTTCGCCGCCAAAGAGGCGTTTCAGAAGTGCTGGCCGGTCTCGCACGGCTGGCGCGACGTGTGGGTCATCCGCGAGGACGACAAGCCCAAACTCGCGTTTTGTGACGAGATCGCCGCCGAGATGGCGGCTAAGGGCTGGGTCGCGCACCTGAGCCTGACGCACAGCAAGGAGCACGCGGCGGCGATGGTGGTGTTAGAAGCAGTGGTGCTGAAGGAGGGTTAGGGGGCGGCTCGAGCCAACCTCCGCGCCAAAAACCGGATCGTCGCCTCGTTAAACGCCGCGGCCCGCTCGACGTTCGGCAAGAGTTTCGCGCCGTCTAGCGTGACCAGCGTCGTCTGCGGCCTAGCTGCTAAAAACGCTTCGGCGTCTTCTAGCGGTGTCGTCTCGGCGTCCTCGCCCCACACGATCAGGCTCGGCTGGGTTACCTCCGGCCAGTAGGCCGACACGTCCTGGTCGAGGTTGCCGCTGATAAACGAAAACACCACCCACCGCGCACCCGGCACGCGCAGGTTGCGGTCGTAGCTGCGCACCACGTCTTCGGTCACGTTGCTACGCTCGGCGTAAGCGTCGAGCAGAAAGATCCGCTGGACGTCTTCGCCGAGCAGCGCGCCGTAGAGCAGATCGCCTACAAACCCCCGAAAGCGTTCGAACTGTTCGACACGGTCGTCGTTTTGCGGCCTCGCCAGGCTGTCGTAGCCGGTCGGCACGGTGAGGACGAGGGCGCTGACCAGGTCGGGCCGCTCGGCGGCGACGCGGATGCTGTAGGCCGCGCTCAGGCCGTTCGCGACCAGCACGGTCGGTTCGCGGATGGTCGTCTCGATAAAGTCGACGATCTGGGCGACGTGGAGGTCTTGGGTGTAGCGGATGGCGGGGCGGCTGCTACCGCCGAAGCCGAGCAGGTCGAGCGCATAGACTTCGTAGGCGGCGTCGGCGAGGGCGGGCGCGTTGTTGCGGTACTGGAACAGGCTCGAGCCCCCCCCAATCCCGTGCAGCATCAGCACCGCGTAGCCCGACCGCCCGACCTTTTCGTAGTAGGTCTGGTACGGGCCGAACGGCACCGTCGCCGCCTCGAACGCGCCCGGCAGCAGCGGCGGGTCGGCAGGGACGCGCGCCGCCGGAACGCAGGCCGCAACCAGCGTGAGTGGCACCAACATCACAAACAGAAGACGTTTCATAGGCCCGATTCTAACGCTTCCCTCCGGCATCCCGACGCCCGTCTAACCTTTATGTGAGCTTCGCCCGTCGCGGGGTCACCCGAACAGGGTTGCCCGAACAGGGTTGCCCGAACGAGGTCGCCCGAAACACTCCGAGGCCCGTACGCGGGTCTGCATTTTTACGCACCCCTTACACATTGCAGTGCTAGGGGGTACAATATAGCTGTTGTGTCTGACGCCCCCCCGCGACCGGTCTCCGAACCGCTCGTTATGACCCTGCTCGGCCCACCGACGGCATCGTATCGGGGCGACGCTCTCGAACCTCCCACCCAGAAGGTTCTGGCGTTGCTCGCGTATCTGTCGTTGCAACCACGTTATGTCAGTCGCGACACGCTTAGCGAGCTGCTCTGGGGGCCGGGACGCGCCCGTAATCTGCGTCAGGCACTCTACCGGATGCGCTCTCTCGGCGGTTCGGAGGTCTGGCTTAGCGTCGACGAGGGGCGCGGGCTGCGGGTGCACGCCGACACCGACCTCGGGCGGGTCGAGGCGGCGCTCGCCGAGTCGCGCTTCGACGAGGCGTTCGCGATCTGGCACGACGAGGCGGGGCAGCCTAAGCTGCTGCTCGAAGGGCTCGAGCCCCGCGAAGCCCCCGACTTTCTCGACTGGCTCGACGAACAGCGCTCGCGGCTCGACATCCGCTACCTAGACGCACTGCAGCGCCACGCCGAAGCGCTCGAAGAGGCCGGACGCGACAGCGACGCGCTCGACGTCGTCGACACGCTTATCGCACGCGATCCGCTTAACGAAAGCGCTCACCGGAACGGGATGCAGCTCTGCTGCCGGCTCGGGCGACCGCGCGAAGCGCTCGGTCGTTACGAACGCTGCCGCCGCACTCTGGCCGCCGAACTCGCCGTCGAACCGCTCCCCGAAACCATCAACCTCGCCCGCAACATCGAACAGAACCTACAAGACGAAACGGGCGCCGCCCCGGCCCGCTTTCAGATCCCAGCAAACATCCTCAGGCCGCCGCTGCTCGCCGGTCGCGAACAGGAGTGGGCGGCGCTCACACAGGCGTGGCTGGTGCGGCAGGTTATCTTTTTGCGGGCCCCCGCCGGCAGCGGTAAGACGCGGCTGATGCACGACTTTGTCGCCGACAAGGGGTCGTACCTGCAGAGCGAGGGGCGCCCGGGCGACGGGGCGGTGCCGTTTGCGAGCTACGCGCGCTGGTTGCGGCGGCTGCTCAAACTGGGCGAGGTACGGCTCGAGCCCTGGGTGCGGCAGGGTCTCGCGCCGATTATCCCGCGTCTTAGCAACACGCCGAGCAGACCGATCGAGACCCGCGAGGAGAAGATCCGGCTGTTCGAGGCGGTCGCGCAGGTCGTCGCGCAGGTCACGCCCGGCCACGCCGCCCTCGTCGTCGACGACCTGCACCTCTACGACGCGGCGAGCTTCGAGGCGCACCTCTACCTGCTCAACAAGCTCGTACCGTCGAGTTTAAACAGCACCATTATCGCGACGCTGAGGTCGCTGCACGCCTACCGACCCGACGAGCTCGAGCCCGCCCTAGAAAGCCATATCGACGCGATGGTCGAGGCGGGTACGGCGGTGCGGATCGACCTCGGCGCGCTCGGTGAAGAGGCGGTCGCGGCACTTTTGCGGGGGCTCGAGCTCCCCGCGACCCCCACCCTCAGCCGCGCCCTGCAACAACACACCGGCGGCAACCCGCTCTTTATCGTCGAAAGCCTTAAAAGCATGCTCGAAGCGGGCGGTCTCGGCAACGGTTTTCAGAATAACGGGTTTCAGGATAGCGGGTTTCAGGACGGGGCGAATCTCTCCGCAACACCGGCACCGCTCCGGCTGCCCCTCCCCCAAAAGGTCAGCGCGCTGATCGAAAGACGGCTCGAACGGATCTCGGCCCGGGCTCTAAAGCTGCTCCGCGTTATGGCGGTGATGCAGGACGCGTTTAGGCTCGAGCTCGCCGCGAGCGTCCTCGGCGAAGACGCACTCGCTCTCGGCGACGTCTACGCCGAACTCGAACACGCCCAGATGATCCGCGGCGAACGGCTCGCCCACGACCTGCTGCTCGAAACGGCGCTCGCCACCATGCCCGCCCCGACGCGGCAGCTGCTCCACCGGCGCACCGCCGCCGAACTAACCGCCCGGGGCGCTCAGGCGCACACGATCGCTCGGCACTACCTAGACGCCGGCGACACCGAGCGGGCACTACCGTGGCTGCTCCAGGCGGGCCAGCAGATCGTCCGGCAGGGTCGGCCCGACGACGCGGTAGGGTGGCTCGAGCAGGTCGCGCGTCAGGCTCCGGACACGAGCGAGTTGCGCGTCCGGGCGCTGATCACACTCGGCGACGCCTACCGCCACCGTTCGGTCGAGGAGAGTCAGCACGCGTTAGACGAGGCGCTGACCCTAAGCCGCCGCGAAGGCTTCGTCCGGCCCGAAGTGTGGGCGCTCGCGGGCCTCGCCGACCTCGCGGTCGTACGCGGCGACCAGACCCGCGCCCAACAGCTTCTCGAGACGGCGGTCGCGCGCGTCCCCGACGACTTTAGCGACGCCGAAACCGCGCAGCTGCTCGACGTCCGCTTTAACGTCGCGGTGCGTAGCGGCGACCTCGTCGGGGCCGAAGCGGCCCTAGAGACGTCGCGCCAGCGCGATCCCGACGCGCCTAGCGGACAGTTCGCCCTCGCACTGCTCCACTGGCACCGGGGCGATTTTCGGAGCAGCGCCCGAGGGCTCGAGCACCTCGCCCAGCACCACCCCGACTTTAGCTACGCGGTCACGCTGCACAACAACTTAGGGATGACCTACTGGGCGCTCGGCGAACCCGACCGCGCCGAACCGTGGCTGCGGCAGAGCTTACGAACCTGGCTCGAGCGGGGCGCCGCCTACCAGGAAGCCCTGTCGCGCTCTAACCTCGGCCTCGTCTACACCAGCCTCGGGCGTTACCAAGCCGCCTTCGACGAGCTTAGCAACGCCGACGCCATGTTCGCCCAGCAGGGTTCGGACACCAGCCGCGCCGACGTCTGGCAGCGGCTCGGCATGCTCGCGTTCTGGACCGACCGCCACACCGAAGCCCGCAGCCACCACCAGGCCGCCTTCGACCTTATGCAGCAGGTCGGCGACCCGTTTCGGCTCGCCTATATCGAAGCGGTTCTAGCACTCACCTGCGACCTAAGCGGCGACCCCGACACCGCCCGGCACCATATCGGAGCCGCCAAGCAGCGCGCCGACCGTCTCAAACACCCGCTCGCGCGCATCATCGCCTACCAGGCCGACGCCCTTATCGCCCTGCGCCACCGCGACCCGAGGAGCGCCTTCGCCGCCGCGCAGCACGCCGCCGAGCTCGCCCGCGACTGCCACGCCGCCGAGCAGCACGCCTACGCCCAGTGGCTCGCCTCGTTCGCGCACCCGACCCCGCACGACCCCGCCCTCCGCGCAACCCTCGCCGACGCCCTCACCCAGAGCCAGCAGCGCGGCCTACGAAACCTAGAGCGGCTGCTCGCACTACGCCTCTACCGGCTCAGTGACGACGCGGCCTACTACGAAACCGCCTACCGCGCCCTTACCAGCCTGCAAAAAGAGGCACCTCGGGGTTGGTTTAGCCTCGACACCGGTATTAAAAATCTCGTCCCGGACGATTTGTGACGCATCTTTGACGCTCCTAGGTTAGCTTAGAAGGGATCCACTCTAGCGCGTCGCTAGCGCACCGCTCTGACGCGCCCGGCAGTGGCCGATAACCTCGCTCTCCCTAGGGTACTATCCGCAGACTCTTCGGACATAGGAGCTTTTAAGAGATGAAACGTTTTGCCATCGGTTGCGCTAGCGTGCTCGGCATCGTGGTGGTCGCGGGCGGCGTGCTCGCCGTCGAGTCTGGTGTGCGGCGATCCCGCCGACACCGTACCTCGCCAGCACTCGAACAAGAGGCTTCCGGCCGAGGTCAACGAGCTAAACCGCCAGGTCGACAACCGCGTCAGCTATACGCCGCCCGGCGACGAGGTGCTTAGCGAGACTCAGGTCGAACAGTTCTTTCGTGTTCAGGACACCATCCGCGACGACCTTAGCGGACGCTACGACGAACTGGTCGGCAAGTATCAGCAGCTTGAAGCCGAGCTAGAGAGCGCGCAGCGCGAGCCGAGCCTGCGCGAACTGATCGGCGCCTGGAACGACATCGCGAGCTTGGTCGTAGACGCAAAACAGGCGCAGGTCGCGGCGCTCAACCAGGCCAACCTGTCGCTTTCGGAGTACGACTGGATCCGCCTCCAGGTCTACCGCGCACTCGGCTATCAGGGTCTGAGCATCGGGCTAACCGAACTCGCCCAAAACACCGACAACGAGCGCGCCATCACCGACTTTACCGACCTCGCCCCGCCTCCCGACGTCAATCTCGAACGCGTCGCGCCCTACCGGGAACGTTTCGAAGACTACGTCGCACTCGCGCTGTTCGGGTTGTAGGTTCCGTAAGCGATGCGGCACGACGACGCGGTCTATCTGTTACGGCTCTGGCGCGACGGCAGTAGCCCCCACGCCTGGCGGGCGGCCCTCGAAAACGTGCGCGGCGACGACACCCGCCAGTTCGCGAGCCTCGCCGCGCTAGCCGAGCATCTCGCCCACTATCCCGAAAGTCTTGCCGGTGACAACGGAGAGCCTTCAGAGGTTTCGTAACGTCGCCAGAGATGACGAGTCGTATTGCTCTGGCACACACCAGACACCCTCCCGTTCTTCGTGATGATTGATTTATCTTAGCGTCACTATCGACGAGAGATAAACGAAAGGAGATAGATGAAAACTCTACGCAACCTTAGCATTTCAGCCCTTATTCTGTTACTGGTAGCAGCCTGTGGCGGTACTAGCACCGAGCCGCCACCCACCAGCCCCGACGAGCTTACTAGCCGCATCGACGAAGACGTGGCCGCTTTTAGCAGCTTGGCGACCACCGCGCTTAACCAGTCGGCTACCGCCGCATCGTTGCAGGGTTTACAGCAGCTTCCGACCCCGCCAGTAAGCGCCTCACTAAATCTTCTTGGCGACAACCTACGTACGTTGCAGGACAGCGCCCTCCCCCGCGGCAGCTACACCTACGACGCGGGCACCGGAACCTGGAACGAAGCGTCGAGCGCGAATCTCGTCCTTAGCTGGCCGTTTCAGAATCCGGATGGTAGCAGCAGCACCGCCGAACTCACCATCGATTGGGACGACGGCTCGAGCACCGTCGTTGTCGACGACGGCTTCGAAACTGTCGAAGTGCCGACCTCGGCAAGCATCACTCACCGCGTCGACGGCAGTCAGGTACTCGACTTCGACCTAGACGCCGCCTGGTACAACGCGAGCGGGTGCGGCACCAGCGACGGCATCGCCGAACCGACTAGCCTCGACCTAAACGGCAGCGTTAACGATGCGGGCAGCAGCCTAAGCCTCGACATCGGTGTGGTGAACAGCGGCTCCGACATCGCGACAGACGGCGACATCACCACAACCGTCGGCTCCGACAGTGCTTCGATTACCTGGGACGTAAGCGTGAGCGGGCAGCGGCAACGAGACAGCGACTGCTTTACCTCGGACTTTAGCGTCGATAGCGGTCGTATCGAGTTCGGCGCGTCCTCGACGGTCGGCGGACAGAGCAGCAGCCTCGGCTTCGAAGTCGATTTCGATAACATCGTGCTTACGAACGGCGTGCTCGAATCGGTCGACCTTAGCAACGGTCAGATTAGCGTCGACGGACAGACCGCCGCGAGCTTTTCGGGCACCCTCGACGACAGCAACGATAACGGCGTCCCCGGCGAAAACGTCACCGTAACCGTCGGCAGCAACACCACCGACCTCGAAGCGATCCTGATGGGTGTAGAGATGGCGAGCACAGCGCTGCGGGCACTAAGCGCCTTCTAGACGCGCTACCAACCGTCACAAACGTTAGGCTCCGAGCCGCTGGTTTCGTACCGGCGGCTTTTTTGTGGCAGCTTTAAGCGTAGCGGCTCTAGGCGAGCGCCAAGATTCGCGGCAGATGTTCGGGTAGCTCGGCCATGACGAGGTCGAACGCGGCGGTAGCCTCGGTCGGGTCGCCGGTGTTGCCCGCGAGCAGCATCTCGAACTGGTCGGAGGTGATCGGCGGGTTCGGCAGAATCTGCAGCAGCGGCACCGCGACGCGCATGAGCGGGAGCGGTACCGGGACGATCGGCTTGCGGCTACCGAGGGTGCGCCTGATCAGCTCGAGCAACTCCCGAAAGCTGTACTCGGTCGGCCCGACCAGGTCGAAGCTACGCTGGTCGGCGGCGCTCCGCGTCAGCGACTGCTCGAACGCCCGCGCGACATCACCGACCCAGATCGGACGAAACGGAAAGTGCCCGTCGCCGATCTGCGGTACGACCGGGCCGGCCTCGACCAGGTTTTTAAGCGTCTCACCAAAAAAGTCGTCGCCCTGACCGAAGATAAGGCTCGGACGGTGGATTGTGTAGCGCAACCCCGACTCACGAACGATGGTTTCGGCTCGAGCCTTCGTCTCAAAATAGCGGCTCTTGGCGCCCTCCACCGCCCCTAACGCACTCATATGCACGAACCGCTCTAGATCGGCCTCGAGCGCCGCCCCGACTACGTTTCGCGTCCCTTCAACGTGAACCTGTTCGAACGTGATCTGCTTACCCTTTTCACGGATAATACCGACCAGGTGGATAACCGCTTGCGCATGGGTCATCGCGTCGGCAAGGCCCGCACCGGTAACGACGTCGCCCCGCACCCACTCCACCCCCGGCAGCTCGGCGCCTTCACTACGCGCTAAGCCGATCACGCGGTGGCCCTGATGGAGCAGGTAAGTACAGAGGTGGCGACCGACAAATCCGCTCGCTCCGGTGACTAAGACATTCATAACAACCCCTTTTCTAAGTCCTGCGCTTTCTCTGTCAATCCCAGATCTGCAACAGTGACACAGCGACGATCACGCTGTGCGAATATCGGTGCTGACGCGCACGGTGACGCGCCGTGTAGAGTTACGTTTTGCAGAGCTGCCGCTCGGACCCGCGCTTTGGGCACTTTGTGAGAGCACCGCCGCAGCCGTCCTCTAAAGTCGTCTTCCAAACATAACAGCCCAGCCGCGAAGGCAACGATAGCCGCGCCCGCGGTTGTCGCGAGTCGTCACAGATCGTCACAGAACATGTCGCGTATCGCTCGGCGACCCTCGGCAAACCGTTCGCCAAATCGTACGCATTATCTCTACGACGGGCCGAGATGTGGCCGGACCGAGACGGGACAAAAAAAATCTCAGGCCGGGTGCTCCCCCCTGAGATCATAAACATGGATCATAAAGACATAGCTGCCGGGCTGTAAAGGCTAGAGCGCGTCGTACATCATCTCGTACACCGTCGTACAGTCTGATTCGTACAATCCGGGTCGTACGGTCTAGCCGTTGGCGGGCGTCCGTGGTCGGTGCTTAGAAGCCGTGGGCGATTTCGTCTAGGTCGTCGGGGCGTAGCAGCACGATGCTCCGGTAGCCCGACTCGATCAGGTCTTCGCCGCGGAGTTCGGTGATGATCTTCGACACGCTCTCCCGGGTGCTCGCGGTGCCTTCGGCGATCAGTTCGTGGGTCGCGGACACCACCATGTAGCCCTCTTCGTTCGGCGAGGCGAGCGGGGTTTCGGAGAGTTTCATGAGGTAGCGGGCCACGCGCTGGCGCAGGTCACCGGTCTGGAGGTGGTATTCGTAATCCATCAGGCGCTGCATCTGCAACGACAGCGACTGGGTGATTGTCATCAGGTCGGAGTGGTTGATCATCTGCGGGTCGATCGCTTCGATCTGGGCGCTCGTAAGCGCTTCGGCGATCTCTTCGCGCTTGCCGGCGGTAAAGGCTTCTTCGCCGAAGAAGTCGCCGGGCATCACGTGACGCACCGTCAGGATACGGCCTTCGGGGGTCATCCGGGTGATGCGGATAAGACCGTCGCGGACACGAAACACCGACTGGGCCGGGTCGCCGTTGTGGTAGAGGGTCTGCTTACGCTGAAACTTGAGGGTCTGGCTCGGAGCTTCGAGCGCCTGCATGGGGTTGACGGTACCGACTTCGTTAATGATGTTATTCATAAAAAGTGCCTCCTTTAGGCGTGGTTCTGGTAAGCGTGGTGCTGAGAAACGTGACGGGGACGATTGGAGAGAAAGCGCGTGGCGCTACGTGCGGCGTTGTGGCCCGAGATGCTGACACCGATCGTTCCCTGACCCGGAAACACGGTGTCGCCGGCTAAAAACAGGCCTGCGATATCGGTGCGGTGCGAGGGCGCGGCAAAATTTGCGACGCCGAGCTGTTGCGGAAACCCACCGACGGTGCCGCCCGCCCGAAGTGTAAAGTTTTTAAAGGTCCGAGGACTGCCACTTTTCATCACTTCGATCCCGTCCCGGATGTTGGGGAGGGCGCGCTCGAGCTGGTCGAGCATTCTGGTCTCTAACCGACGCTTTTCCGTTACATAACTCTCCTTATCTGCTGCCAACACCAGCCAGCGTGCCGCGTCTACGTGAGTGCTTACGGTGATCGCCCGCTTGCCGACTGGCGCACGCGAACGGTCCCAGTGGGGACTTACCGAAACAAGGATGTTGCCCGCTTCCTGGTGCACGTCTAGATCGGTAATCTGTTCGTAGTAGTGCACGTCTTCGGGTAGGGCGCGCTCGTCGACGCCGAGGTAGAGGGTAAACGCCCCCCACATCTTAGGTAGCGCGGCGGCGCGCGTAGAAAGATTCGACATGGTGGGGTGCTCGAGCAGTTCGGCGCTGTTTTCGAGCGGGACCGCACTGACCACGACCGGCGCGTGCACCTCGCCCCGGTTGGTCGCGACACCCCGGATGCCGCCGTCGTCGTGCAGGATCGCGTTGACGCGGCTCGCGTAGCGCACCGTGCCGCCGTGCGCCGTGACGTAGTCGGCGAGGTCGCGGGCGATGCTTTCGAGGCCGCCGATCTTGTACTGACAGCCGTAGCGGTAGATGTCGAGGGCGAGGGCGCCGCTCGTCACCACGCACCGCTCGGCGGTGGTCTGCATCGCGTCGAGCAGCTGACCGTCGACGAAAGCGTTGTGGGCTGGGTCGTCGACACCGTAGCGTGCGAGCTTGTCGCCGACCGTGCGGCGCAGGTTAAAGAGGACCGGAAGCAGCTTCGGGTGGGCGCCCCGGGCGGTGTCGAGCAGGTCGTAGGGGTGCTTGAAGGGCATGACCGGAAAGCGCTGCGAGGCGTGGTGCATGGCGCTTGCTAGGTTCGCCATCTCGTTCCAGAAGGCGCGTTTGGCGTCGTTTTGGCCCGGAAAAGCGCGGGCGAGCTCGCCGAGCCAGGCCTGCCGCTCGGTCGCGATGTTGACGACGCGGTCGGGCATATGGACCCGGATGGCGGGCCGGACGTTGACGTAGCGGGGCTCGAGCCCCACCATGTCGTAGATACGCCGGTGAATACCGCCCGGCTCGAAGCCCATCGCGACGGTCGCGCCGACCGCGAACCGGTAACCGTCTTGCGAAAAACCCGCCGCACAGCCGCCCGGATGCACGTCACGCTCTAGCACCACCACCCGGTAACCGCGCCTAGCGAGCAGCGCCGCTGCGGTCATGCCGGCGATCCCCGAACCGATCACCGCAACGTCGGCGGAGACAGGCTCGTGACGGGGCGAGGTCGTCGTGCTCACGCGCGCATCGCTCCCTTGTCCTGAACGAGGTCGTGCTTGTTCTGAACGAGTTCGTGAAAGTGGTCGACTGCTTCGTCGACGCTGCGCGCTAGAAAGGTACCGCCGAGCACCTCGGCCATGTCGGGCTGTTCGTTAAACGCTGGCCCTCCGAAGGCGAGCACCGGCGCGATCCCCGCGAGGTAGTCACGGTTCAAGAACAGCTGCTGCATCGACTCCGCCGTCGACGCCGACACAAGCACCCCGACCGCACGAAGCTGCTTGGCCATGTCGCGCAGGTCTTTGACTGGTGTGTTAGCACCCACATAGTAGACCCGGTACCCCGCCCGGCGCAGCGTGACCGCCAGAATAAGCGGGCCGAGTTCGTGCTGCTCGGTCGGCGCACACGCGACCACGACCGCCGGCGCGCTCTTGATGTTCGCGGTGATGTTTAGAAGCGACCGCAACCGGCCCTGGATATAGCTGCTCGCGAAGTGCTCGGTCGCGATGTTGACCCTGCCCTCGTGCCACAGCTTGCCGATGTCGGTGACGACACCCTGCATCAGCTCGGCCATGACCGCGTCGACGGTGTGCAGGGTGTGCGCCTCGCTAAGGAGTGCGTCAGCCCGAGACTCGTCGAGACTGGTAAGCGCGTCGACGAGTTCGGCGCGCATGTCGGCGAGCGAGCGAGGGCCGCTCGGCGCCGGATGGAGCCGTTTGACGAGTTCGGCAGCCCGCGAGGCCGGAATCCCTTCGGCGATATGGCGCTTCATCGCCCGGATGTTGTCGAGGTCGTGTTCGCTGTAGAGGCGGTAGCCAGCGCCGGAGCGTTCGGGTTTCGGAAAACCGTAGCGCCGCTCCCACTGACGGAGGGTACTAGCCGGCACCTTGACGCGCTCTTCGACTTCGTTGACTGTAAACTTGCCTCTTATCGTCACAATGACCTTTCCTGTCGACCTTTCTCGGAGAATCTAGTCTTAGGGAATCTAGCGGTGCGCTTTGGCGAGCGGGCCTCGCCCGGAAGGATGTGTGCACGGGGGCTATGTCGGAGAGAAGCCGGTTCGGGAGAAGCCGGTCTGTAAAACTCGGTTTGTATAGCCCTTGTACAAACTTAAACGTAGTATAGAGACAACATTGTACAATGTCAAGTGTTTTCCAATTTTCACGCGATGACGTCTGTCACGAACTATCGTCGGGAAGACGTAGAAATCACCCTGTTCAGGGTTGTACAGGGCTTGTGCGGCGAAACGTAGCGGCGGCTACGAGATCATGAGAGCACCCTCATCAGGATGTACAACCTTTGTATGGTCGCGCCCGGAGATGTCATGCGCAGCGGTGTCATGCAGGAAGGTGTCATGCAGGAAGGTGTCATGCGGGGTAGCGTCGTCTCGCACCCAGACAGCCGATACGATAGGCACATCTTTACAAACGTTCACAAACGCCTACCGATACGAAAAACGCCCCGTGACCGGAGCGCTTCAGGATAGAGCTGGGGGTGTACGGCAGAGAAAAAAGGACTCACAGCAGTTGTATAGAGTTCGCCAAAGTTTTCGAAGAACTCTGGGTAGAAAGTTTTAGACAGGACGTTCTGTACAGGGCGACAGGGCTCCAGACAGACTCGGGTTAGCTCGAGCCCGGCAGGTGGCTCAGGTTCGCGAGCAGGCGTTCGAAGGCGCGGTAGCCGGTGACGAGCGAGTCGGGCTCGAGCCACTCGCTAAGCCGGTGGGCGTCGCCGCCCCGGTACACCCCGAACGCGATCGCCGCTAGCCCGACATCCATCGCCGCGTTCGCGTCGGTGCTGCTCGCGGTCAGACGGGGCGTAATGCCGAGCGCGCCGAGGGCGTCGCGGGCCGAGCGCACCAGCGCGCTGTTCGGTACTCGGGCAGTCGGGCGGTCGCCGACCTGTTTGATGTCGCACGTAACCCGGTGCTGCCGGGCGGTTCGTTCGATGCGGGCGGTCGACTCGCGGGTCAGGCGCTCGAGCACGTCTTTGTCGAGGCTGCGCAGGTCGAGGTTAAAGCGCGCCGACTCGGCGATCGCGTTGATGCTCGTCCCGCCGAGATCTGCCCGACGTTGTAGCTGCTGCGGGGCTGCCCCGGCACCTGCAGCTTGTTAAGTGCCGCGATCGCGTCGCCGAGGGCGTGGGTCGCACTCGGACTCGGGTAGTCACCCCACGAATGGCCGCCGCGCGCCGTAAAGGTGATCTCGAAGCGCTTCGAGCCGACACTCTCGTTGACGATAATCCCCAAGTGGCCGTCGAGCGCGAGGACGAGGTCGAAATCGTCCGCCCGCGTCTTCATCAGGTGACGGACGCCGTAGAGGTCGCCGAGCCCCTCTTCGCCAACGGTCGCGGCGACGCAGAGGCGGGGTCGTTCGGGGTTGGCGCCGTGGCGCTGGCTCTGCCGGACGTAGTGCATCAGCACCGCGAGGCTCGCGCTGTTGTCGCCGATGCCGGGCGCTTTGAGCCGCTCTTTACCGTCCGGGCCACGGTCTGGGCGGACGCTCACGTCGGTGTCGGCGCCGAACACAGTGTCGAGGTGCGCAGCGACGAGCAGACGCGGGCCCTGGCCGCCGCCGAGGTTGGCGATCACGTTACCGACCTCATCGGTGTGGGGCTCGAGCCCCTCCGCGCTAAGCAGCGAGGCGATAAGCTCGCCCCGGGCCTGTTCGGCGAAGGTCGGTGCGGGCGTCTCGCAGATCTGGGTGAGCAGCCCGACCAGGTCGGCACGCTGCTGGTCGCGCGGGGTGGTTGCAGATACGCTCATAAGGTCTCCGGGTTCGTCGGCGCCTCGTCGGTAAGCGCTAGATCACCGAGAGCGGCGAACGGGTGCGCCGCGTCGGCGGGCACCCAACGGCAGAAGGGGGCGGCGGCTTCGGGCTCGAGCCGGTGTTCGCAGGTCGGGCACTCGGGGTAGGCGAGCGCGACGTAGGCGAGGTCGCGCACTCGGTCCGGCCCGGTCTGTTCGCGGCCACACCCGGCACGAAAGCGCTTCATCGGTCGTCCTGCTGCAACGTCGCGATCCCCTCGCGGAGCGCGTAGAGCGCTGCTTGGGTGCGGTTGTTTAGCCGCAGCTTGGAAAATATCTCCGACAGCCGGTTACGCACCGTCTTTTCGCTAATGTCGAGCGCCTCGGCGATCTGCTGGTTCGAATCGCCCTGCGCGAGCAGCCGCAAAATGGTCGCTTCGCGCTCGGTCAGCTCCGAGATCGGGTGTTCGGAGTGGCCCGGCAGCTCCTCCTTGACCTTTTTAAAGTCGTCTAGGATCGAGGCCGCCATCTCCGGGTTGAGCAGGGTCTCGCCGTTCGCGACCCGCCGGATCGCCGCGATCAGGTCGTTAGCATCGGCGTCTTTTAGCAGATAGCCGCGCGCACCGACCTTGATCGCTTCGAAGACGTAGCGGTCTTGGCGGTACATCGTCAGAATAATCACTCTTATCTCGGGGCGTTCGCCCAAAATCGCTTTGGTCGCCGCGACGCCGTCTAGTTCGGGCATCTGGATGTCCATCAGCACCACGTCGGGCTTGGTTTCGAGGGCGTAGCGCACCGCTTCGCGCCCGGTCGCCGCCTCCCCGATCACCCGAAAACCTTCTTCGAGTTCGAGGATGCTGCGCAGACCCTGGCGAAACATCGCGTGGTCGTCACATAGTAGTAGACGCGTCATGTCGTTTATGCTACCGCATGTACGCACGGCAGACTGCATGTTAAGATGGAAGCGGTGGAGGTTCGTTGGCAGGTGCCGCTCCGGCGTCTGCCTAAACTCGCCTCCACGTATAAGTGTGAAACTAAACCACAATTCAAACCAGACAGGTCGAGGTTAAATCGCTGAACATAACGGTAAGAGAGACGTGCACGCGGCGTCTGCTGTGTCGCGGCGACCCGAACGGTAAGGGGGGCATTAGAGGCCGCGCCGAGGTTCACACAGGTCGCGGGATAGCGCGGGATAGTTAGAGTGGGGCTCGAGCCCCTCCCCCTCCCCGCGCATACGCGCCCGGTCACGGCTTTTAGGAGCCCGACGACCAGACCCGGATCACCGAACCACGTCTCTACCGACCGCATACCGAACAGAACCCCACCCCATCTACCGCATCTCCCGTACCGAGCGTAGGGCCCAACCTCTCTCCGCTCCGACCACGGCGTTCTAGGCGGCGTTCTAGGCAGCGTTCTAGGCAGCGACCGGGCGTCTGCCTCCCGACATCTACCGGCTCGGCACCGCACTAGCCGCACAACACGTTTACGCGTAATATCCATCTGTTTCGAGGAGTTTTTATGGCCCATCCCAAGAGTAGCCTTATCGACCGTTGCAAAAATCTCGGTCTCGCAAAACCCGAATTCGACACCCGCAGCACCGGCCCCGACCACGAACCGACCTTTCTAAGCGACGTTATTATCGACGGTGAGGTGTACGGCACCGGCCAGGGCGGCAACAAACGCGACGCCGAACGCCGTGCCAGCGAAGAAGCGCTCGATCAGCTCGCCCGAATGCAGCAGCCGGGCACCGACATCAGCCTCGAAGACGCTGACGCCGCGAACGGCCCGTACAGCCCCGCACCCGCCTCTGACGGCAGTGTCGGCAACGGTGCTAGCAGCACTTTCGACGGCCCCTTCGACGGTCCCTGGCCGATCTTTCCCGAGGTGCTCGCGGCCAGCCTTAACATCGCCAACAGCCGCACCAGCAAGCGCTTCGAAGGCGACGAAGCGATCGACGCCGTACGCAGTCTCGCGCTCAAGCTCTACAAAGACAGCCTCGAATCGCTCGGCGAAGTGGTCGAGGTCGACGACAGCCTCGAAGAGCACGTCGGTTAAGCCACCAGCGAAGACGCCGATTAGCGCGCTACATCCCCGGAGGGCAGTTCCGGCCTGATCCGCAGCGACACCTAACAACCAGCAAACTACGTGATAGAAAAACACCCCGTCTCGCACGCTTTGGCTAAGACGGGGTGCGGTTTGTGGTCACCCGTGCTAGACGCTGTTAGGCGCGGTGGTCGCGGGCCCACCGCTCGATCCGGTTGAGGTCGCTCGTGGCCTTCTCTTTTTTCATCATCTCGATCATGGTCGGGCTCGCCGAAAAGTCGCCGGTACCGACCATCTCGATAATCTCGACCATTTTGGCGCCGAACGCCCGTAGCGGCACCTCGACCCGGATGTCGGCGGTGTTTTCCGGAGTCGGTGCGGCGAAGGTCAGCAGGTCGGGCTCGAGCGCATTGTCGCACGCTTCGTTCACGTTTACGACGACGTCGCCGTGGTCGGTCTTGACGAGGTATTTACGCACCATAGCGTCTCCTTTGGTTGGTTGATTCGCTAACAGAGGTCAGCGACAGACGGGGCAAACAGCAAAGACGCACCCGTCTACAGGATACGTCTTGTTCGGCTGTTCTACCGATCTCGTGACGAGTATAGCTGCGATCGTCAACGCGTCGGGTCGGCAGCGTCTCTTTCAAACGTCGATTTGCAGTCAATATCGACCTACAGTCAACATCGATCTGAGGTCAACGTCGACCTACAGTCGCGCGATAAGCTCTACAACCGCGTCGTCGCCGTCAGACGACAGCCCGTAGCGCTCGATCTCTTCCTTGTACCACTCGGCGCGTCCGTAGCCCGTGACCAGGCCGTTAAGCCGCGCGGCGACCGTCGAGTTGACCAGCTGGTTTTCGTCGTAGACGCTTTTAAGCTCGCCGAGCAGGGCGTCGTGGTGACGAAGCTGGTACTTCTGATGATAGCTTTCGGCGAGGTAGAAGGTGTCTAGCGCGATCAGCTCGGTGACGAGGTCGCCCCGTTTGTCGGCCTCGCTCTGCATGCTCGCGCGGGCGATCCGCTCCTGGTCGTCGTTACGGTAAAAGATCGCCGACTGGTACTGCCGCTTGAGCGACGGTCGGGTCGGGTTGTGCTGGGTCCAGAAGTGCTCGAGCAGATCCTCGTAGCTAAGCACCGCCGGGTCGTAGTCGACTTCGACCGTTTCGATGTGCCGCCCGAGGTCGTGGTAGCTCGGGTTGTCTTTGCCGCCGCCCGCGTAGCCGACGCGGGTACGCACCACGCCCGGTCGCGAACCGAAGTAGGCGTCCGGACCCCAAAAGCAGCCGAGCGCGAAGGTCGCGGTTTCGGTCTGGCCGGGGGCGTTTCGGTCGAGCGGTAGCGTGTCGGCGGGTGCGGGTTCGGGGGGGTGTTCGCTAGCGTGACGGGTTAATGACATCGAAACCTCCAGGGTGTTTGGCGGGGTGTTCAAAAGCCAGCGTGCCTAGAAATAAGCACGTGATGAACGAAGTTATTGGTTGAGTGGCGGGTTGGTAGGGTGTCGGTGCTACGGTTATGTCGGGATTGTCTTTTTACGTATCCACTAGCGTAGCAGGTTGGCGGCGGTAGAGACTAGGCTCGAGCCCACCAACCCTCGTCATGCAGACCCTACTCCTTCCAGACGACCGAACCGACCGGAATCGGTGTCGTGGTGTCTTTGTGGCGTAGTGTCTTCGTGATGTAGCGTCGCACTCCCGGCAACAATCTGGCACTCCCGGCAACAATCTGCAATAACGAAACGGAGCGATCGCGGACGAACGGGCGCGCTCCATCTAGCTTTACACGCAGCCTTACATGGCCCCACCCTCATCGCATGACATGATAGCCGCTATGATTGAACTCAGTCCGGCTCTTGCGATCGCGTTTGTTATCGGCCTCGGAGCGGCAGCTCAGTGGCTGTCGTGGCGCGTTAATATTCCGGCGATCTTACCGTTACTCCTTATCGGCTTCGCGGTCGGCCCCGTGTTAGGGATCGTCGACCCGGTAGAATTTGTCGGCGAAGGCCTGCTCTTTGCGGCGGTCGCGCTCGCCGTCGGTCTTATCCTGTTTGAAGGGGGCCTCACCCTCCGCTTCCCCGAAGTGAAAGAGACGCGCCGGGTCGTGTTTAGCCTCGTGACGAGCGGCGCCGTGATTACCTGGCTCGGCTCGGCGGCGGCGGGTTATTGGATTATGGGCCTCGACGTCTCGCTCGCGTTTCTGTTCGGGGCGCTTATTATCGTGACCGGGCCGACCGTGATCGGGCCGCTACTCCGTAACGTGCGGCCCCGGGCCCGCGTCGGCAACGTGTTGAAGTGGGAAGGGATCCTGATCGACCCGATCGGGGCGATCGTCGCGGTGCTCGTGTTCGAGTTTATCGTGATCGAAAACCGGAGCGAAGCGCTCGGCCAGACGCTCTTCCTGTTTTTAGAGATGATCGGTGTCGGCAGCGTGACCGGGATCATCGGCGGGCTCTTCCTCGCCTACCTGCTGCGGCGGCGGGTGTTGCCGGACTACCTGATTAACGTCGTCGCGCTCGCCGTGGTGTTTACGGTTTTGGCCGCCTCTAACGCGGTCGCCGAAGAGTCGGGGCTGCTCGCGACTACCGTGATGGGCCTGCTGATGGCGAACCTGCGCATCCCTAACATCGAGGATATTCTAAGCTTTAAAGAGGATCTGTCGCTGCTCTTTATCTCGCTGCTCTTTATCGTGCTGGCCGCGAATATCGAGCTCGAGGCGTTTATGCAGGTGCTTACGCCGAGCAGCCTGCTGCTGATCGCCGCCGTGATGCTGGTGGTGAGGCCGCTGACCATCTTTTTAAGCACCATCGGCTCGAGCCTCTCTCTAAACGAAAAGCTGTTTCTGTCCTGGATCGCTCCGCGCGGTATCGTCGCGGCGGCGGTGACCTCGCTGTTTGCGACCAAACTCGCCGCGAGCGGCTACAGCGGTGCCGAAGAACTCGTCCCGCTGGTCTTTATCGTGATCGTCGGAACGGTAACCATCAACAGTCTTAGCGCTAAGCCGGTCGCGCAGCTTTTAGGGATCGCCGAACCCGACCCGCAAGGTTTTCTGATTATCGGCGCGAACCCGATGGCGCGGCGCATCGGCGCGTTTCTCAAACAGGAGGGCTTCGCGGTCACACTCGCCGACACCAACTGGTCGAACGTGTCGACGGCGCGGATCGAAGGGCTTAACGCCTACTACGGCAGCCCGCTTTCGGACCGGAGCGAAGACGAGCTGCGGCTGTCCGGGATCGGCAAGCTGTTAGCGCTGACCTCTAACGACGAGGCGAACGCGCTCGCGGCGCTCAAGTTTGCGAAAGAGTTCGGCTCGAGCCACGTCTATCAGCTCACCCCGAACCGCTCGAGCAGCGCCCGCGACAACCTTAGCGAACAGCAGCGGGGCCGGACGGTGTTCTACCACGGCACCACCTACGCCGAGCTTAGCAACCTCTTTAGCCGGGGCGGCAAGCTTAACAAGAGCCCGGTCGGCCCCGAAGAGCGTAAGCAGGACAACAGCGAGATCTACGGGCGCGACAATCTGCCGCTGTTCGTGCTGCGGGGCCGCGACATTAGCGTGGTGACGAGCCGCGACCTTAACCCCGAACCGGGTGCGGTTGTGGTGTCGCTGGTGCTCGAGCCCGACTCCAAAAACACCGCTTCGGGCGAGCGAACACCGACCAAGACTTAGGTAACACAGCCCTACCTAATACGGATTCCGCTTAATTCCAGGTTATTGAGAAAAAGCTTCAAGAACCGTTCGCAGCGCTCCATCCGTATTTTCTTCCTACTCGCTACGCTCGGATTGATTCACGAATCAATCGGAATCGGTATAACACCGTCACCCGCCGCAACCTCTCCCCGATCGGCACAAATCAACACTCAGACGCCTTAGTCACCGACAGATTAGGGTAGTGTATGGAGGTTGGCTAGCGCCACGCCGCGTGCTTCTACAACCGATTCTGTCCGGTCGGCTTGCAAAAACAGATCGATCCGAACACAACAAAAACATCTGCAGAGCAGTGCAGAGCATCGCCGGGGTGCTGCTCGATGACCGGTCTATGTGATCCCGATCTTTATGATCGAGGACAGTGCCGAATCCATTCGAGGCACCCGCCGAGACGCGCTGACCTTACGCCCCCCATAGCCTAGTAAAGGATTCTGACTGATGAGTGATTCGACTCCAGACGATACCGAACAGATCAGCCCGAAACGCCCCCTTGTCACCGCCGAAACGATTCCCGGCTCGGTCGAAGGCCGCGACATCTCGCACGAAGACGTGCCCGACTTTTTTAGCGCCGGCGAAATCTTTCAGCGCGTGCTCGCAACCGCCGACGAAGAGCTTAGCAAAGACCTCGCCCTGCTGTTCTGGAGCGGGATCGCCGCTGGTGGCGCGCTCGGCTTTAGCTTTTTGGCGCGGGTCATCTTTACCGCCGCGACCCCCGGCGACACCCCCGGCCTCGTCGACAACATCTTCTACCCGATCGGCTTTGTCATGATCGTGTTGGGGCGCTATCAGCTCTTTACCGAAAACACCCTAACGCCGGTCACGCTCGTACTGCCCCGGCTCGCGAGCCTGCCCCGGCTGCTCAAACTGTGGGGGGTGGTGTTCGCCGCCAACATCCTGGGCGCGGTCGGCATGGCGCTGCTGCTCGCCAACGCACAGGTTTTCGACGAACGCGCGACCGCAATCGCTATAGCGATGGGCAACCACCTGCTCGAATTCTCCTGGATCAGCGTCTTCGCACGGGCGATTCTGGCCGGCTGGCTGGTCGGTAGTATGGTCTGGCTAGTCCACAGTTCGCGCGACAACATCTCCCGCATCGTCTTCGTGTGGCTGATTATGTACCTTATCGGCGCCGCCGAGCTGTTTCACTGCATCACCAACTCGCTCGAGCTGTTCTACCTCGCCTTTAACGGCGGTCTCGACACCCTCGCTTTCTTTACCGGCTTTATGATTCCGGTCACGCTCGGCAATATCGTCGGCGGCGTGGTCTTTGTCGCCATCCTTAACTACATGCAGATCAACCGCAACGTCTTCGATAAGTACGGCGAAAAGCTCAGTCTCGAACGCTGGTTTCTAAAGAGTTAGCCTACTCGCTCGCCTCGTCGAGAAAGCGCTGCAGCATCTCCTTATCGACCGCGATCGGGGCGCGGCGGCGTTTGACCGCACCGTACTCGAGCAGCTTGGCGAGGCAGTGGCTGACCGTTTCGCGGGTCGCCCCGATCATCTTGGCGAGGTCTTGCTGGGTCAGGTTGAGGTCGATGACCGTGCCCCGTTCGCCCTCGGCCCCGAAATCGCTCGCGAGCCTTAGCAGCAGGTTGGCGAGCCGCCCCGGCGCGTCGAACGCTCCGACTTCGGCAAACCAGGCCTGCGCCTGCCAGAGCCGCGTCGACATCACCTTGATAAACTTCATAGCGATGCGGGGCTGCTGGGCGATCAGCCGCTGAAAGTCTTCTTCGGGCAAAACGATTAGGGTGGTGTCCATCACCGCTTCGGCCTGGTTGGGGCGCCGCTCGCTCGGCAGCAGCAGCAGCTCGCCGAAGATGTCGTACTGGCCTAACAGCGCCAGGATCATCTCCTTGCCGTTCGGAAAATACATCGAAATCTTGACCATACCGTCGCGAACAAAGTAGAGCGCGTCGGCGTGATCTTCCATGTGATAGATGATGTCGCCCGCCGCAAAGCGTTTGTAGGGCGTGATCTGGGAGAGCTCTTCGAGTTCGTCGACCGAGAGGTCTTCGAAGAGTTGCGTATTTTTGAGGTGCCAGACTAGGCTAGGATACTCGTGCATTACCGTTAGTCTATCCTAAATCGTTTACAAAGCGTAAACACCCTAGTAGGACGCCGCGTTGAGGCAGTAGGCGCAGAGCAGTTTCGAGGTCGCGGCGAGGGCGCGTTCGTGGGTCCGTTCGTAGGCGTGCGAGGCGTCGACGCCGGGGCCGATCAGCGCCGCCCGAAAGCTGCCCCCCGCCGCCCACGCCGCCGACGCGTCCGAGCCGTAGTGCGGGTAGATGTCGACCTTGAGGTCGATGCCGTGTGCGCTCGCGAGCCGCCGCAGCGCCCGGTTCATCTCGTAGTCGTAGGGCCCCGACGAGTCTTTGACGCAGAGCGAGACGCTGTACTCGTCGCTCGTCTGACCGTCGCCGACCGCCGCCATGTCGATACAGAGCAGTTCGTCGACGTCGGGAATGCCGGCGGCGGCGCCGTGACCGACCTCTTCGTAGTTCGACACGAAGAAATGGACGTCCGAGGCGGGGGTGAGCCCGGCCTCGCAGATCGCCTTGGTCGCGGCGAGGGCGATCGCGACCGAGGCCTTGTTGTCGAGGTGCCGCCCCTTGACAAAGCCGTGGTCGGTCAGCGTCGCGCGGCTGTCCCACGACACGAAGTCGCCGACCTCGACGCCGAGCGCGCGGACGTCGGCGGCGTTGTGTACCCGGGCGTCGAGGCGGAGTTCGATGGTGTCGTCACTCCGTTTGAGGGTTCGCAGTTCGCTACCGTGGACGTGGGTCGACTGTTTGGTGTTGACGACGGTGCCGCTAAGCGTGTCGCCGCTTAGGGTGTGCAGCCGGGCGTACTCGCCCTCGACAGTGGCCCAGTCGTAGCCGCCCAGGTTGGTCAGTTTGAGGCGACCGTTAGACTTGACCTCTTTAACCATCGCGCCGAGCGTGTCGATATGGGTCGTGACGGCCCGCGCCGGTGCCGCGCCGCCGCGCAGCGTCCAGAGCAGCGCCCCCTTGTGCGTCCGCCGCGAAGTCACGCCTAGGGTTTCGAGTTCGCCCGCGACGTGACGGACGGCCCAGTCGGTAAAGCCAGTTGGAGAGGGGATGTTAAGCAGGTCGACGAGCACTTTTTTGCAGTAGTCGAGGTCTATCGCAGGCAAAGACATGACCCCCATATTACCCCGAACTGGAAGTTTCGCCTACCGGTCTAGTCGTCTGTTGTGTGTGGGACGTTGTGTGGGATGTTGTCTGGGAGCGCGGCGAACGTCGTACGGGCGAGGGCGAGCGCACCGATCACCGGCGCGTTTTTTGCGGCGACATAACCTTGCTGAAACCGTTGCGGAGCACGCTCTAAAATCGACTCGCTCAAGGCCGACGCAACGCCGCCCACCATACTAAAACACACCGATCCTGGCGGATAACGGTCATCTAAAACGGCCAGAAGCTCTACGAGGGCGTTGATCGCAGCTTGCTTGAGGGTGTAGGCGGTAGCGTCTTGGTCAGCGAGCGAGAGCAGCGGCGGGGCTAAGGTTCCGAAGGTTTGTGGGGTCGCGTCGCGAACCTTTCTCAGCACGGCATCGGCGCCAGGTCCCCAGCGTTCTAGCACCATTTTAGCGACGGCAGAGGAGGGCTCGAGCCCATCCCCTACCCTTAACGCGTGCCGCACCGCCTCCTTGCCCAACCACGCCCCGCCCCCCTCATCACCGACCACAAAGCCGTGACCACCGACCCGGTAGCGCGTCCCCTGCGAATCGACCGCGTAGGCGACGCTGCCGGTTCCGGCGACGAGCAGCGCGCCCTGTTCCTGACCTAAAGCACCGACTAGGGCGACGTGGAGGTCGGGCTCGAGCCTCAGCCCTGCAAACGGTTGCCCGTCCGCTAAAAACGCCGCCCGGTCGCTGTCTCGTCCTACCCCGGCTAGCCCCAAACAGGCATAAAGCTCATGAGGGCGGCACGGACATCCGCTCGCCACCAACGCCTCGTCGACCGCGTCCAGAATATTGCGCCACGCGGCGGCAACCCCGACACCACGCGGATTGGCCGGGCCACCCGTCCCCAAACCGAGCACGTCCCCATCTGCCGACGCGATGACCGCCCGACAGCCGCTCCCGCCGCCGTCGACGCCGAGATAGTACCGTTCGTCCGCCATCAAATCACGCGTCCGGCCCTGTCCGCCTCTAAAATCAGCGTAGCGCCCCCGACGTCAACCCCTTGATAATCTGCTTGCTCGCGATCAGGTAGAGCACCAGCAGCGGCAGCGCGGTAATGGTCAGGCCCGCAAAGAGCAGCGCCCAGTCGTTCTGGTGTTCGCCGAAAAAGCTAAACAGCCCGAGCGGGAGCGTCTTGTACTGCTCGGAGCGGATAAAGATGAGCGGAAAGAAGAAGTCGTTCCACCACGGAATAAAGTTAAAGATCGCTACCGTCGCGAGCGCCGGACGCACCAGCGGCAACATCACCTGCGCGTAGATACAAAACTCGCTCGCCCCGTCGAGCCGCGCCGCCTCTTCTAGCTCTCTAGGGAGCGTCTCGAAAAAGTTGGCCAACACAAAGATGGTAAAGGGCAACCCCGACGCCGCGTAGATAAGGATCAGCGACCAGGGCGTGTCGAGCAGACCCAGATCGCGCATCAGAAAGAAGAGCGGCAGGATGCCGAGCCGGATCGGTAGCATCAGCCCGGCCAGAAAGTAGAGCATCAGCCACTGCTTGCCCCAAAACGTGTAACGCCCGAGCGGATACGCCGCCAGACTGCCGAGCACCAACACAATCACGAGCGCGACGGCGCTTACAAACACGCTGTTAAAAAAGTAGCTCGAAAAGTTGCCCGCCCCCCACGCCTCGGTATAGTTGGCGAAGCTCCACGACGCCGGGAGCGCGAAGGGGTCGCGAAAGATCTCGCGCGTACTCTTAAACGACGAGATAATCATCAGAAATATCGGGTAGACGACGGTAAAGCCGTAGGCGACGAGAATCAGTTGGGTTAGAAAGGTCTTGCTAAGACGCCAGGTCACGAACATCCTCTCTCGTCAGCTAGCAACGTCGGTCGCGGTAGATTCGGTCATGGTAGACGGAGTGTCGGTCACGGCAGATCCGGTTACGATGAGCAGTTCTACGAAACATCGCTCCACATAATCCACGTAAAGCATCACCGTCAATATCCGTCGGATGTGCTTGTTGCAGCATCCTCTGGAATGGCGAGATCGATAGAGCGGTCGTCGACATGGTAAGCGTCGACATAGTGGGCGTCGAACCGGTTCTCGGCACACGCTACGGGTCGCTCGGTCATCATCGCTTGGCCATCATCGTCTCGTCATCATCGCCTAATCGTAGACGATACGGTTGCGGTTAAAGATGCGTAGCGCCGTCCAGGACACGACCGCGATAAAGCCGAACATGACGACCGCGAGCGCCGAGCCGAGCGCGATCCGGTCGGGGCCGCCCGCGAAGGCGGTGCGGTAGAAGTAGGTGCCGAGCACGTCGGTCGCGCCGCCAGGACTGCCGCTCGAGCCCGCCATCACAAAGATAAGCTCGAAGGCGTTAAAGTTGCCGATAAAGGTCAGGAGCCTGCCAGGCGATAACGATAGATCGAACGGAGCCACGCGGCAAGTTCGATGCGCGGGAACGCCTGCAGCCGCTCGCGCCGTCTAGCCGCGCCGCCTCGCGGTAGCTGTCGGGGATGCCGCCGAGGTTGGCCAGAAACAGCATCATCGGAAAGCCGAGCCAGGCCCACGCGTTGACCGCGATAATGGTCGGTAGGGCGGTTTCGGGTAGGCCGAGCCACGGCACCGCGAGCCGGTCTAGACCGACCGCGCGCAGTGCGTTGTTGAGCGGGCCGAACAGTGGGTTGAGGATGAGGTCCCAGAGAAAGCCGACCAGCACGGTCGCGAGTACATGCGGGACGAAGAAGAGGTTTTGCCAGAACTGCTGCCCCCGCCGGAGCCGCGAGATCAGCACCGCGAACAGAAGGGCGACGGTGTTTTGAACCAGCATCGTCCCGGCAAAAAAGTAGATGTTGTGCCGAAACGCCCGCCACAGGTCGCGCTGCCAGGGGTCTTGGGTGAGGAGCGTGACGAAGTTTTGCAGGCCGACGAAGGCGCCGCGTTGCAACCCCTCCCACTCGAACAGGCTGTAGCTGACCGCGTTGGCGAGCGGCCAGACGATAAAGACGCTGTAGAGGACAAAGGCCGGCAGCCAGAACGGAAGCAGCCGCAGAAAGGTTTTGAGCTTGCGGCGGCGAGGGGCTCGAGCCGGCTTTGCCGGGTCAACGGTCGGAATCGCCACGGTCGCGCCTTTCGTGGTGAGAAACAGAAGGTCGGGGCGGGCGAAGGGAGAGGAACGCTGTAACGCGTAGAGCCGGATACCGACCCTACGCGCCAAAGAGTAGATTGTGCCGAGCAAGCGAGCGTCGGGCTTACAGTCGGGTCTACTGCGAGGCTTGGGGGCTCGAGCCCGGTGTAAACCAGGTCGCCATCTGTTCTTGCAAGCTCGTCGCGACCTCTTCGGGGGTCATGTTGTCTAAAAACAGGCTCTGCATGTCCTGGCCGAGCACCACCGTACCCGAAGGCGCGCCGTAGCGAAAGTGGACGAGCAGCATGTAGGGCGTCGCGTTCGCGTTCCACAGCTCGACGATCTCGTTAAGGATCGGGTCGGTCGGCACCACGCCCTCGATCGGCGAGATCTGCGCGAGCGTGTCGGTAAAGAGCTGGCCGAACTCGGTCGAGCCGAGCCAGTTCACGAAGTCTAGCGACGCCTCGACGTCTTCCGCACTCGTCGTGACCGCCCACGAGCCGTCGACGAACCAGGACACGAGCTGTTGGTTGGTGTTTTTGGCCGGCACGGTAAACACGCCGAGGTCTAGGTCGGGGTTTTGGGCGCTAAAGAAGGCCGCCTCCCAGGAACCGCCCGGAAACATCGCGGCGAGCTCGTTGACAAACAGGTTTTGCGTGTCGACGTAGGACACGCCGGTCACGCCCGGCGGCATGTAGGGTTGCAGGTCTTTGACCGCCTGCAGACTCTCGACAAAGGCCGGGTCTTCGAAGGTGGTATCGCCTGCGAGCACCGCGTCGACGAAGTCGTTGCCGCCGTAGGTGCCCGCCCCGACGACGGTATGAAAGATCGGCAGCATCCAGCTGTCCTTGCCGGTAATCGCTAGGGGGATGTAACCCGCACCGAGCAGCGTGTCGTTAATCGCGATGAACTCGTCCCAGGTGGTGGGGGGCTCGAGCCCTAGCTCGGCAAAGATCGCCCGGTTGTAGTACATCTGCAACGTCTGGATCGCGAACGGCATCCCGAACACTTCGCCGGTGTCGCGGCTGCGCACCGCGTCGAGCGCCGTGTCGGAGTAGTTGGCGAGGTTGTCGGCCCGCCCGTCTAGCGGCACCAGGTAGCCGCCGTCGATCCATTCGGTCACGCCGCCGTAGGAGCGGGTCTGCACGACGTCCGCCGCCGCGTCGGCCTGCAGCGAGGTCGCGACGAGGGTGTTGTACTCGGTGTTTAGAAACGCCTCGAAGTCGATGCTGACGCCGGGGTTTTGGGCCTCGTAGACGTCGAGAATCTGGTTGTACGCCGCGATGTCTTCGGTCCGCCACGACCACATGTCGAGAGTTTGCGCCGTCCCGAACGCTAAAAACGCGAGCGCCAGAACGCTTGTCCACGTCTTTGTCCACATTCGCTGCATACACACCTCCTAGTCGAACAAGCTGTAAAAACGGGCCCCATCTTTACATTACGCTTACAAAGACGTGTTTGCAAGCTCAAAGGGTAAGCGTCCGCCGGGTGAGGCGTCGCCGCACAAGATAGTGACCGCCGCCCGCAACGACGCGGGCCGAAACCCGAAAGTGACGAGGGCGGGCTTAGGAAGATCGATAAGCTGATACGGATTCCAGAGTGCGAGGTGGATGAAACAGGGCGCGACGCGGGCGAGGTCGTGCACGAACGCTGTGCGTGACGGGTCTAAACGGATACGAGCAACCGAGACGAGCAGGGTGGCGTCGCTGTGCCGGAACGGGGCGAGGTGGTCGGCGCGGTCGTTTTCATGCTGGATATCGGCGGTGCGAATATTGACGATGTCGACACGGTAGCCGCGGGCGCGTAACGCCGCCGCGAGGCTGCCGACCACTTCGGAGGCGATCGTCTTCGGGCCGACGTCGCCCGCACCCCCGGTCGAGGTTTCGCCTAGCGTGACGAGGGTGAGGTGTCCGCCGTCAGGCAGGGTCGGGAGGTCGCCGACCAAGACGGTACCCCGGGTCGCGGCTCGGCCTAGAAGGTCGTCGTCGCTCTCTTGCCAGGCTGTGTCAGGGCGAGGGCTGTGGGCGGGGTAGGTGTAGGTGAGGTGCTCGAGCCTCTCCCCTGCCGCTGCGAGCTGTGCCGGGTCAAAGCGCCCTTCTTGTTCTGCACGTACCAACCCCGCTAAGGTCGCCGTCGTCTCGGCCAACGTCCCGACGTGGACCGGCATGTCGACCCCCGCCTGCAGCGCGAGCGTCGCCGCCTCAGCCATCGTGTATTGGTCGCGAATCGCGCGCATGTTAAGCGCGTCGCTAAACATCACCCCGCCAAAGCCGAGACGGTCGCGCACCAGGTCGTGCATAATCGCCCGTGACAGCGTCGCCGGTCGGTCTGGGTCTAACGCCGGAAGCAAGCCGTGAAAGCTCATCAGGGCGGCGACCCCCGCGTCGATAGCGGCTCGAAACGGAACGAGTTCGACACGTTCTAGGCGCTCTGCCGTAACGTTTAGTGTCGGCAGCGTCAGGTGCGAATCCTGCGACACGTCGCCGTGGCCCGGAAAGTGTTTTGCCGTCGCCGCGACCCCCTCGCGCTGCACCCCCTCGACAAACGCCGCGACGTGCCGCGCGACGTGGGCCGGGTCGCTTCCGAACGCCCGCTCGCCGATGACCGGGTTGTGCGGGTTGTGGTTCACGTCGGCGACCGGTGCGAAATCGACGTTGATCCCGACCGAACGCAGACCCCGCCCGGTTGCAGCCGCGACGTCTCGGGTCAGGTCGGTATCGTCTGCCGCCCCCAACGCCATCGCGCTCGGCGGATAGGGCAGGTCTAAGGCCCGCACCACACTGCCGCCCTCCTGGTCGACCGCGACGATAAAGTCGTCTCCGGCGAGGCTGCGCAGCTCGAGCACGTACTCGCCGAGCTGAAACCGGTCGCGGATGTTACGCGAGAACAGACAGACGCCGCCCAGAGGTGTGCCGGACAGCAGCGCCCGTTCGTCCGGCGTCAGGGTCGGGCCGGACAAGTCGATCATCAGCAGACGGCGCGGGTCGGTCACGCGGCCACCGTCACGTCGCGAATCTCTATCTCGCGAGTCTCTACGTCGCGCGTCTTTTCGCCACGAATCTTCACGCGGCGCGCCTCACTCTACGACCATCGCGTGACCGCCGCGCCGAGCGTCGCCGACGCCGACACCGCGCGGGTCGACGCTGTGGACGCCGCCGAAGTAGACGTCCTGGACCGCCCAGGGGTTGACGGGGGTGTCGCGGGCCAGGGTTTCGACGGTGTCGGGGTCGTAGCCGGGTTCGACCTGCAACGTTTCGTCGTCCCAATGGACGCGCGGGGCGCGAACCGCGTCACCGAGGTCCATGCCGAAGTCGACCACGTTGCTAAGCACCTGAAAGATCGCGGTGCGGATCCGTTTGCTACCGCCGCTGCCGAGCACGAGTTCGACCCGACCGTCACGGACGAGCGCAGAGGGCGACATCATCGACGACACCCGCACACCCGGCGGCAGGCTGTGAAACCCGCCCGGAAAGAGGTCGTCTTCGCCGAGCATGTTGTTAAGCATGATGCCGGTGCCGGGTACGAGGCAGCCCGAACCCTCGCCGCCCGAACTCGTCAGGCTCGCGACGTTTCCGGCGGCGTCGCTCACGCTGACGTGGGTGGTACCGCGCGAAACCTGCGGCAGACGTTGCAGGCTCTCGTCCCAGACGTTGTCGTCTAGGTCGGCTAGGCCGGTAAAGCCGCGCTGGCGGTAGCGGCTAGCTTCCTGGAGGACGCCGGTGATAAGGCGGAGGTGCTCGAGCCCCCCAAACGCTACCCCTGCCAACGACCGTGTGGCGAGCAGTTTGAGCTGCAACGCGATCAACGACCCCCCGAACGAGGGCGGCGGATTGGTCAGCAGTTCGTAGCCACGATAGTCGAGCGCTAACGGCTCGCGCTCGTGCACCTCGAAGGCGGCGAGGTCGGCTTCGCTTAGCAGCCCGCCGCCGTCGCGCATCATCGCGCCGATCTGCGCTGCGATCTCGCCCTCGTAAAACTCGCGTCCGTGGGTGTCGGGGAGGGTGTCGAGAAAGTCGGCGAGGTCGGGGTTGGCGAAGCGGTCGCCGGGTTGCAGAGGCCGACCAGCAGGCTCGTAGAGCAGCCGCGACGCGTGGGTGAGGCGCATGATCGGGCTGAGCACCCGAAAGAACTGCGCCTGACCGGGACCGATGTCGAGGCCGTGACGGGCAAGGGTGATGACGGGCTCGAGCACCTCCTTGAGCGGCATCCGGCCTAGCTTGGCGTGCAGGTGCAGCAGCCCCTTGAGCATGCCCGGCACCGCGACCGAGCCAAGGCCAACGTAGAACACCTGCTGCGAACTCGGAAACTCGACTGTGACCGGTACAAAGTGCAGTGCGGGTTTGGGCGGGCCGGCCCGTCCGGGCGTGTCGACAAAAAAGTCGAACAGTTTGGCGTGTCCGTCCGCGTTGCGGGTCAGTGCGAAGCCGCCCCCGCCGAGACTGGTCAGCGCCGGTTCGGCGATTGCGGCGGCGAAGCCAGCAGCGACGACTGCGTCAAAAGCGTTGCCACCCGCACGTAGCGCGACCGCGGCAGCCTCGCTCGTTTCGGGGTGGCCGCTCGCGACGACCCCTTTCATAAGCAGTTCCAAAACGGGCGGGTGTCGGTCGGGCGGGCCGGTAACAAGATCATCATGAGTCGCACTATACCGCGCGAGGTCGGAAGGTTAGTTGGCGCTGTTCGGCTCGGTAGGGTCGGTCGAGCCGGAGTCGGTCGTGGCAGGGTCGGTCGTGGCGGGAGCCCCTCCGACCGGCAGCGCGAAGCCGAAGGTGCTCCCCTCGCCGAGTTCGCTTTCGGCCCACACCCGCCCCCCCTGCAACACGATCAGCCGCTTGGTAAGCGCGAGGCCGAGGCCGGTCCCTTCAAAGTTACGGGTACTCGACGCGTCGATCTGTGTAAAGTCGCTAAACAGCCGGGGCAGGTCGTGTTTGGCGATACCGATACCGGTGTCGCTTATCTCGACGCAGACTTCGCCGTCGCAGCGCCGTAGCCGGACGCTCACCGTACCGCCTTCGGGCGTAAACTTTACGGCGTTAGAGAGGTAGTTAAGCAGCGCCTGTTTAACCTTGAGCGCGTCGGCCCGCACTGTCGGCACCTCGCGGTCGATGTTTAGATCGAGGCTTAGGTCTTTGCGCCGGGCGCGGTCGCGGACGATGTGCAGCACGTCGTGGACAAGTTGGGGCAGGTAGAGCGGCTCGAGCGTAACCTCCATCTTGCCCGCCTCGATCTTGGAGAGGTCGAGGATGTCGTTAATAAGCTGGAGCAGATGCTGACCCGAACTGTTGATGTCGGTGGCGTACTGCTTCTGCGCGTCGTTGAGCGGGCCCATCATCTCGTCGGCGAGCACTTCGGAAAAGCCCATAATCGCGGTAAGCGGTGTCCGGAGTTCGTGCGACATGCTGGCCAAAAACTCGCTTTTAAGGCGGCTCGCCCGCTCTAACTGCTGGTTTTTCTGCTCTAGCTCGCTTAGGTAGCGCCGCTCCTGCGAGGCCGATTGCTGGCGTTCGAGCGCCCCTTCGATCCAGCGGGCTGCGAGGGCGACAAAGTCACGGTCGCCTATCTTAAGGTCGTCGTCGCGCCAGCTAAGAAAGTTTAGCGTGCCGTAGACGCGGTCGCGTACGCGCAACGCGGTGCCGAGGTAGCGCTGCGGTGGGTTGTCGGGGTAGGACGGGTGGGGGTGCACGGTCGTTTCGGCGAGGACGGCACCGTCCTGCGACATCGTCCGGGTACACAGGTACTCCGCGTCGCAGTCGCCGTGGTTGTGTACGGGGGGATAGTCAGGAGCGTGACTATAGCGTAGTCGATAACGACCTTCGCGCACTTCGCTTACAAACGCCGCCTCAAAGCCGAGCAGGTCGGCGCAGAGCTCGAGCACCCCCTCGAGCCGCTCTTCGACCCCGACCTCTAGCTGCGAGGTGATCGCGTAGAGCTTGCGCAAACGCTTCTCCTGTCGCTCTAGCAACTGCTGCGCCCCTTTGCGGTCGTTGATGTTCTGAAAGTAGACCGCGAGCCCGTCACCCGACGGGTAGGCGTGTACTTCGAACCAGGTCTTGAGGGGCGGATAGTACGCTTCGAAACGGACCGATTCGTTGTCTGCAAGCGCCCGGTGATACTGATCGAAAAAGATCGTACCGACCGCTTCGGGAAATTCCTGCCAGATGCCGCGCCCGATCAGCTCTCGGCGCGAGCGAAACAGCAGCTGTTCGGCCTGCGTGTTGAGGTAGGCAAAACGCCACTGCCGGTCGAGCGAAAAGAAGGCGTCGCTCGTACTTTCGAGGATGTCGACGGCTCGAGCCTCCGCCTCGGACAGCGCCTGTCGGATCTGCCGCTGCTCGGTGATGTCTCTACCGATCGCGAAGATGCTGTCGCCGCTCGCGGTAAGCCGCGAACTCCACTCGATATGCGCGTAGCCGCCGTCCTTGCGGCGGTAGCGGTTTTCGAACCCCCGAACCGTCTCACCGTCAAACAGCTTGGCAAACGCCCGCTCGGTCGCGGCGCGGTCGTCGGGATGGACAAACTCGAACAGCGGCGTCGCGATAAGCTCGTCGCGGCTAAAGCCGAGCGTCTCCTCCCAAGACGGATTAAGACGCCTAAAAAACCCGTTTGGGTCGGCGATGCAGAGCAGATCGGCAGACAGGTCGAAAAACCGCTCGAACGTCTCTTCGATCTGTTTGCGCTGCGTGACGTCACGGGCGAAGCCGAACACCTCTTCGTTGCCGCCACGCGGATAGTTAGGCGCGATCATCACGTCGAGCGTGATCAGGTCGCCGTCGCGCCGCTCGATACGGAGTTCGCTCTGCATCTGCTGGCCCGTGAACGCGCCTAAAAACAGTTCGGTCGCGAGCGCGACGTCGGGCTCGTAGATAAGCTCGGCGAAGGGCCGGCCTAGCCACGTCTCGACCGCGTAGCCGGTAAGCTCGGTAAAGGCGGGGCTTAGCGCACGAAACAGCCCTTCGGACGAGAGGGTGTAGATAATGTCGGGGGCGCTGTCGACGAGTGTCTGGGCGGTTTCGCGGCTTTCGGTTTCGCGGCGCAGACTAAGGCGGTGCTCGAGCTGCTCCATCACCAGCGCGGCGAGGTCTTCGAGCGCCTGCTGCTGTGCGTCACTCGGCGGATCGCGGGGTTCGGTGTCGAGCACGCAGAGCGTGCCGAGGTGTTCGCCGCTCGGCGTCGTGAGCGGTGCGCCCGCGTAGAAGCGCACGTACGGCTCGCCGACCACAAGCGGGTTGTTGCGGGTGCGCGGGTCGTGGCGGGTGTCGGGGATGACCAGCGTCGCGCCCTTTTCGACCGTGTGGATACAGAACGAGTGTTCGCGGCTGATCTCGCTCATCCCGACGTTGTGTTCGGCCTTGTGCCACTGCCGTTTCGCATCGACAAAGCTGATCAGCGCGCTCGGCGTGTCGAAGATGTGGCTCGCGAGCCGCGCGAACCGGTCGAACGCCGTCTCGGCGGGTGTGTCGAGGATGTGGTAACCCTCTAACGCTCTGAGGCGCCGCTGTTCGGGGCTAAGGCCGGACTCGTCCGCGGCGGCGCGGTTGGAGGCGTGCTGGTTCATCTGGTCAGGCACGAACACACCCCGGCAGCACGTCGTGTGCGCCTAGTCGCCGAACGATCGGATCGACCGAGTTCGGCGTGGTGGGCTCGAGCCCCCCCACACACAAAAAAGTTTTGTCAGCGTCAACGGTCTTCGTCACAAGTACCATCCTCACCACACGCGGCGCGTCGACGCGTAGGCATATACAGAAGTATACAAATATCGGTATGTAGATATCGACATGCAGACACGACGGTAATTTCGAAGCGACGGGGGTGCTTTGTGTCACTCACATGGCCGCAAAACTGACCCGAAACGTCGTACAGAGCGCGCGACACGCCGCATTTAGTCTGAAACACGTCTAGTCTGAAACACATCTAGCCCGAGACACATCGGTTCTTAGCATACCACCTCGCACGTCAGAGAATCATCCTATCACTGCAAACCTATCTGCTATTCGAGCTAGCGCTGCGCCGAACGGGGTAGCCTCATCCCGAAAACGCTGCCCTGGCCCGGTTCGCTGTCTACCCACACCGTCCCGCCGTGTAGTTCGACAAGCCGCCGCGTGAGGAGCAGGCCGAGCCCGGTGCCCTCGTACTGCCGCGCCAACGACGCGTCTAGCTGGACGAACGGTTTGAAGAGGCGCTGCTGGTCTTCGGGGGCGATGCCGATACCGGTGTCTTCAACCTCGACCGAGACGTGTTCGGCGTCGTCACGGATACGCAGCGTGACCGTGCCGCCTTCATCGGTAAACTTGATCGCGTTAGAGAGGTAGTTGAGCAGCGCCTGTTTGAGCTTGCGCGGGTCGGCAGAGAGGGGCGCGATTGTGTCGGGCAGGTCGGTTTCGAGACTGATGCCGCGGCGCTCCGAGCGTTCGCGGACGAGCCGGAGGGCGTCTTGGGCGAGGTCGGTGAGATCGACGGGCTCGAGCCCCATCTCCATCTTGCCCGCCTCGATCTTAGACACGTCTAGCACGTCGTTAATAAGCGACAACAGGTGCTTGCCCGACTCGTAAATATCGTGGATGTACTGCTTCTGCTGGTCGTTTAGCGGCCCGAACATCTCCTCTTCGAGCACCTCCGAAAAGCCCAGAACCGCAGTAAGCGGCGTCCGGAGTTCGTGCGACATGTTGGCCAAAAACTCGCTTTTGAGGCGGCTGGCCTGCTCGAGTTGCTCGTTTTTGTATTCGAGTTCGCTCAGGTGGCGCCGCTCTTGGTTGCGCGCCCGCTTGCGCTCGATGACCGAACCGACCCACCGAGACAGCAGTTCGACAAAGTCACGGTCGCTTTTGGTAAAGGGTGTGTCGCGCGGCTTCTTACCCAAAAACCCCAGCGTCCCGTCTACCCGCCCGTCTACAACAAGCGGCACCCCGATGTAGGACTCCATCTCGGTCGCCTCGTAACAGGGGTGGCGGTGATGGCCCGAAGCGGTGGCGTGGTCGATGGTGGTCACTTGGCCCCGGCTTAGTGTGATGTCGCAAAAGGTGTTACCGAGTGCGAACTCCTCGCCCTGCTGCGGGTCTGTTTCGGCACCGTAGACGTGTGCGACCGTAAACACATTGTCTCGGATACAACTCACAATACCGACGTCGAGGTTTAACAGGCGCGTGGTGAGTGCGAGCGCCTCGCCGATCCAGTCACTATAGTTTCGGGTCGGTCTGGCGGTCACTTCGTAGAGGAGCCGCATCCGCTCCTGCTGCTTGGCGAGGTCGCGCTTGGCCCGCTCGCGTTCGGTGACGTCGTGCGCGAACCCGACCAGACCGATCCGCTCGCCGACGCGGTCGTTGGGGCCGATCACCATTTCGAGCAACAGATCGTGACCGTCGGCGTGCTGCACCCAGAGCTGTTCCCAGACAGTCTTGCCCTCGTTCGCCTGTGTGATGATGGCTCGAGCCTTCGACGCCTCTTCAGAATCTGCGAGCAACGTGCCGAACCGATCGAGTCCGACGTCAGCGTCGTAGCCTAGCAACGATTCGAAGCCGGGGCTAACAAAGGTGACCTCTCCTTCGAGCGACAGGGTAAAGATGACGCCGGGCACGTTTTCGATCAGGGTGCGGGTCCGCTGTTCGGCGCGGCGCACCTCTTCTTCGGCTTCTAGGGCGGTGCGTTGGCTAACGCGGAGCTCGAGCTCGTCGATCACCACCGCCGCGAGGTCGCGCAGGTTCTCTCTCTCTTCGTCGCTTATCCCGTCGCGCGGCACCGTGTCGATCACGCAGAGCGAGCCTATGTTGACCCCTTCCGACGATTTAAGCGGCGCACCCGCATAGAAACGGATGTAGGGCTCGCCGGTCACGAGCCCGTTGTCGACAAAGCGCGGGTCGCGGGTCGCGTCGGGTACGACCAGCACGTCGTCGATCCGCATCGCGTGGACGCAGAACGACAGCTTGCGGTCGGTTTCGCGAACGTCGAGACCGTAACACGACTTAAACCACTGTCGGTTGACATCGATAAGGCTAATCAGCACGATAGGAGCGGCGAAGATACGGCTCGCGATCCGCGTGATCCGGTCGAACACCTCTTCGGTTTCGGTATCGAAGATGTCGTAACGCCGCAACGCGTCGAGCCGTTGTTGTTCTTCTTCCTCGCTAAAAATAGGCTGTAGCTGCTCCGATGATAAAGTCATAGTTAATCTCGACTATAGCAAACTCGCTGTGTCAATTATGACGTTTATTAAACCGACATTGATTAAACCCAGCAGTGTCTCATCCAACCTAAAACGGTGCGCGACAAGGGTTTGGTCATGACACATTTTCCACCATCCTACACGAAGATTTTTAGACTTCGAGGGACGTTCCCGACGCACTGTTTTAGAGTGCCTGGTAGTGGCTCGTCCAGCCCAAAACGGTGCGTAATCAGGATTTAGTCGTGACGCATTTTTCGGCAGCCTACACGGAGATTTCCAGATTTTGTGGAGATGTTTCCGGTGCACCATTTTAGAGTAGACGGCTTAATGCGCACCGCCCTACCGCCAACACCCGTATGTACCACAAGTATTCGCCTATTCATTAGAGTGAGTGCGCCGCAGAGTGCTTTCTACCCAGCAGCATCGGCGTGACGTACAGAAGTCGGCTCGGTCTTGTCGATAACAGCCGCGACACGGCCCACCTGCGTGAGCGCGGCGGCGAGGCGTTGTCCGTAGCCGGGCGCGTCTAGGGCGTCGATACTTACCGCCATACGGTGGGCGTTGGCGTGGATAAAGCGGCGCTCGTCTAGCGCGATGGCGACGTGGCCCGGAAAGAAGAGCAGGTCGGCGGCGCGCATGTCGGTACGGGCGACCGGCTCCGTCGCGTTGGCCTGTTGGTCGGCGTCGCGCGGCAGGGCGATTCCGAACGAGGCGTAGACGTGCTGTACCAGCCCCGAACAGTCGAGCCCCCAGGCGTCACCGCGTCCCCACAGATAAGGCGTGTAGAGCAGGGTGTGGGCGAACGCGACAATGTCGGCGGCGCGCGGCAGTGGCAGCGGTTCGTCACGAGGGGTGAGCAGGCGGCGGCGGACGAAACCGTGCTGACCCGCACCGTAGACCACCTCGCTCCAGTCGTCGCCCGGTTCGGAGCGTACCTGCAGCATCACGCCGTGCGAGAGACGAAAACGGGGCGGAGCCTCGACGCTAGGCTCGGCGTAGACGTGCGCTCTCGGAGTGTTGACGCGGTGTGTCGGAACCGCGACACCGGGCGACAGGGCGTCAGCAGTGAGCCAACCGAGGTAGCGGTCGCGTTCGGTCGCGACGCGGACGAAGCCGTTCTGTTCGTCGTAGCGGTACACGGCCTCGCCGTAGCGGGCGTCAGAAACGGCCTCGCTGTTGGGGTCGGGGTGACGGCGCAGCACGCTCTGGTCGGTAACGACAAAGTGGCGGAGCGGGCTGATGAAGTCGACGGTGCAGCGAAGGCCGTGGCGCGCGGCGAACTGTTGGAGGGGCGGCTCGAGCCCCACTTCTGCGACCCCGCCGAGCGTGTCCGGGGTGAGGGTGGGCTCGAGCAACCGCACCCGCCGGTCGGGCGCGAGGGTGCCTAACAGAGTGCCGAGTTCGGCCTGAAGCTGCGCTAACGATAACGGTGACGTGCTCATCCCCCAAGCCTAGCAAATCTGGTGTCGGGGGCGAGTTTTCTGCGAGCACGTCGCTACTTTTCTACACATTTCCACACACTAACGTCTCTACAAAAACGTCTCTACAAACGACTCTCTACAGACAGCGTCTCTACAAACTTGTTACGGACTACCGGGGCGGATAGCTGCGGCTTAGCTTGCCCGCCAGCACCGGATGCCGCGCGCCGGTCGTCTGCGGTAGCGTGTTGGCCCGGTCGTGATAGGCGAAGTAGGCCAGCACCGCGAACGCGAGCGCCTCGCGGTCTTTGGCGTGGTAGCCGACCTCGTCGAAGGTCTTGACCGGCACCGGCAGGCGCTGCCGCAGCATCGCGACGAGCGTGTCGTTGTGGGCGCCGCCGCCGGCGAGCAGCACTTCGTCTAGGCCGCGCGGTTCGACCCAGCGGCGGTAGGCCCGCTCGACCGATTCGGCGGTTAGGGCGGTCAGCGTCGCGAGCAGGTCTTTAAGGTTGACGGTAAAGAAGTCGACGGCCCGGGCGAGTTCGTGCAGCGAAAACAGCTCGCGCCCGGTCGATTTAGGCGGCGGCTGGTCGAAGTAGGGGTGCGACAGAAACACGTCTAGCAGGTCGGCGTTAATCCGCCCCTGTGCCGCGAGCCGCCCGCCCGCGTCGTAGGGCGCGCCGAAGTAGCGCTGCGCCGCCTCGTCGATAAGGCAGTTGCCGGGGCCGGTATCGAACGCCACCACGCCGGTCGGGTCGTTGTCGGCGGGCAGGTAGGTGAGGTTAGAGATGCCGCCAAGGTTGTGGACGGCTCGAGCCACCCCCACTTCGGCGTAGAGCTGCTGGTCCGCGAACGGTACCAGCGGCGCCCCCTGCCCCCCCGCCGCGAGGTCGGCACTCCGAAAGTCGGCCATGACCGGCAGCCCGGTCGCCTCGGCGACAAACGCGGCGTCGCCGAGTTGCAGCGTGCCCGGCGTCTGCCAGCCCCGTGCGGCGTCGGGTTGGGGGATGTGGTAGACGGTCTGTCCCGACAGCGCGATAAGGTCGACACTGTACGCACCCTGCTGACCGATATCCTGTTGGCCGATAAAGTCGCGGGCGGCGTCGCCAAAAAAGCGCCCTAGTTCGGCGTTTAGCTCGGTAATCAGCACGACGTTAGAACGGTGCGGCTGCATGGCGTCGCGGATGCGTTCGGTTAGGGCGGGCGGATAGTCGACGGCGTGCCGAGCGAGCACCTGCCAGCGCAGCGCGTTCGGGGTGGCGAGGTCGGGGTGCTCGAGCCCAGCAAGCGCCAGGTCGACCCCGTCGAGCGACGTCCCCGACATCATCCCCAGCACGTTAAGCGGCGGCAGAGCGCTCACGGTGTGCGGTCGGAGGATGGGCAGGCGACGGGCGCAGCCGATAAGGAACACGAGAACGTCGCTAGCGAGGACGACTCCGGCGGGACAGGGCTCGTCCGGTAGAGCTTGGTCGTAGTCGAACATCCCCGTTAGTCAAGCATGTTTGGCGACCGGCGACCGTAAGACTGCCTATGGGGAGACGCGACGGAGACGTGAGTTCTGTACAGGTTTAGGGCGAGAGGGTTTAGGGCGAGAGGGTTTAGGACGAGGGGGTGAAGGCTCGAGCCACCACCTCGTGTACCGCGCGGCGTAGTGCGTGTATGCCCGCACCCGCACGGCGCGACGGGTGGACGCGGTTGGTGAGCAGCACCGTAAACCAGCCCTGTTCGGGGTCTATCCAGACGCTCGTCCCGGTAAAGCCGCTATGACCGAACGAGGCCGGGCTCGCCGCGCGACCGCCGATACAGTCGGGGCTGTGCAGCTGCCAGCCGAGACTGCGCCGTCCGGTGGTGGAGCAGGTGCCCTGGTGAACGAGCAGCGAGGCGGCGAGTTCGGGGCTCGCGAAGGGGAGCTCGAGCCGTAACCAGGCCCGGGCGTAGCGTGCCAAATCTTCTGCTGGACCAAATAACCCTGCGTGACCCGCAACACCGCCGAGTGCGAAAGCGTTTTCGTCGTGTACCTCGCCCTGAAGCAGCCGTCCGCGCCAGCCGCAGTCTTCGGTCGCGGCGACGTTGTCGGGCGGAACCGGGCCGTAGTCGGTCGCGGCCATGCCGAGCGGGCCGAACACGTGGTCGCGGGCGAACCGCTCGAGCCCCCTCCCACTCACCCGTTCGACGAGTGCGCCGAGCAGCATGTAGCCGACGTCGCTGTAGACGCACGCGCCGACGTTGGGGCGGGCGCTTTGCAGCAGGTAGGCGAGACCGGTGCGGCGGTTGTCGGTCACGGTGTAGAGCGGCGACAGGGCGGCGAGGCCGGCAGTGTGGCTGAGCAGCTGCGCGACCGTCACGTCGGCGAGCGAGGGGCTCTGCCCCCAACCGGCGTTGCTAAAGAAGTGCTCGAGCCTATCCTCTAAACGCACCTCCCCCGCCGAAACGAGTGCGAGCACACTCGGCAGCGTCGCAACCACTTTGGTCAGCGAGGCGAGGTCGTAACGGCTGTCCGGGCGTACCGGCGTCGCCGACTGTGTACCCGGTGCGTGGGCCAAAGATGCGTAGGCCAGCACGCCGCTCGCCGCAACGACGTCCCAGCGGTCGCGGTCGCCGACAACCACGACGGCGCCGGGGACAACCCCGCTGTGTACCGCGTCGGTGATGAGGGAGGTGATGGGCTCGAGCACGCCCCAAAGCTACCACATTCGGGCTTCATGGTTCACGTCATGATTTGACTTCATTGGTCTAGCAAAGGTATGGTGACATGTTCTCACATGTAAGAGTTCTGCAAAAACAGTGTGAGAAACTTTACTTATTACGAGGAGGATAATCCGACCACCACACCGCACAACTCCGAGCAACTCCGAGCAACTCCGCACAGCTCTGCGCTGCTGCCCTTATGCGGGGCACGGCTCGCGACACCGGCACTGTTTGAGCCGACACTGTCTGATCGCAGCGGCCCCGTTCGGCTACTGTCACTTGACTTTACGTTCATCACCCTTTAATATTTCTGGTCAATAGTATGACATGTACGACTGAAACCATCGGTCGACGTGATCGCCCCTACGCTGCGCCCGGTCTACGGCCCGACCGACCTGTTCGACCTGTCGCCCTCTGTCTCTATAGCCTTCGGTCTCTTCGCCGATCTCGCTACCGATACGTTCGGTCTCTGTCCCGACACAACAGATTCCGACGACTCCTCAAGCCCTGTGTCGCCCGCTCCTGTCACCGACTGCTCGTCACCCGCGCGCAGTCACCCACCCGGTCGCTTACCCTATGCGACCACACGGCCCCCGCTCGGCAAATCTTTGTCGACGTCGTACATACTCTGCTAGACGCGTAGCTGTTCTAACACGCCGTTTCCGAGTGGCTCCTGCTTCACCTTGTCCGTATGTTCGCGCATGAATGTTAACGCGTAGTAGCGCGCACGGTGCCCGCCGCTACCGACCCGCCGCTCGGCTCTATTCACCCTACCCAGGGCATCACCAGAACAGGAACACACCTATGAACGTAACGATTAAAATCGACCGCAACTACCCCACACCCGCCTACCTCCAGCTTAAAAACAAGCTGAGCGAAGCGATCGCCGACCGTTCGCTCGCCCCCGGCGAAGCGCTTCCGTCCGAGCGCGATCTCGCCGAAATCCTCAAACTGTCGCGGATGACCGTGCGGCGCGCCTTCGAAGAGCTCGTCGCCGACAACCTCGTCGAGCGGCGTCAGGGGTCGGGCACGTACGTGTTGCCGAGCCGCGTCGAGCAGCACTTCGACAAGGTGCTGAGCTTTACCGAAGAGGCCAAGACGCTCGGCTTCGACGCCGGTAGCCGGGTACTCGACGCGAGCACCGTGGCCGCCGACCAGCGGGTCGCCGACGCGCTCGGTATTAGCAAGGGCGACCAGGTGTTTAAGATCACGCGGCTCCGGAGCGCCGACGGCGCGCCCCTCGCACTCCAGGTGTCGTGGCTGTCGCCGCGCTTTAGCGACTTTCCGGTCGACAAACTGCGCACCGCCGGGAGCCTCTACCAGGTCCTCGCGAGCCGCTACAAGGTCAAACCGCACCACGCCCACCAGACCATCAGTGCGCGGATGCCGATGCGCTTCGAGTGTGTCAACCTCGATATCGAACGTAACGTGCCGCTGCTCGCGCTCGAGCGCTTTACCTACGACGCCGACGACCAGCCGATCGAGTACGTCCGCAGCGCCTACCGGAGTGACAAGTATCAGGTAGGGCTCGAGCTCCAGTCTTAGATCCGGCTGCGAACGAGGTGACGCTTAACACCGAGCGTACCGCCGAGCGCTACCAGGATTTAGACTCTTGGAGCCTCGGCGGCAGCCTCGCCGCCCTGACCGAGGCGAACCTGCGCGCGCTGCGCGCCGTCGAAGCCGCACTTCCGGCACTCACCCGCGCCGCCGAAGCGCTTAGCGTCCGTCTCGAAAGAGGCGGGCGGCTCGTTTATGTCGGTGCCGGAACGTCGGGGCGTATCGCTGTCCAGGACGCCGCCGAACTCGTACCGACCTTCGGGTTTCGGCGTACCGAGGTGCTGATCGCCGGAGGGAGCGGAGCCGAAGCCCACGCCGTCGAAGGTGCCGAGGACGACCAAGACGCCGCCCGCCGGGCCGTCGACAACCTCGCTCTCGGCGACCACGACGCGCTTATCGGCATCGCCGCGAGTGGCCGCACCCCCTACACCGTCGCGGCGATCGCGCACGCCGGGCACTCTGGCGTACTGACAGTCGGCATCGCCAACAACCCCAGCACCCCCCTGCTAGGCGCTGCCGAAATCGCCGTCTTGCTCGATACCGGCCCCGAAGTGTTGGCGGGCTCGACGCGGCTCGCTGCCGGCACCGCCCAGAAAGCGGCCCTTAACGCCCTCTCGACCAGCGTCCTGGTCGGGCTCGGCGGCGCCTATCAGAACCTGATGGTCGGCATGACGCCCACCAACGACAAACTTCGCGACCGGGCCGTCCAGATCGTCTGTCAGGCGACCGGCACCGACCCGGGCGCCGCGACCCAGACCCTCACCCGGAGCGACTACGACATCCGCGCGGCGATCGTTATGCTTAAAACCGGCCTCCCCCTTGCCGACGCCCAGCACCGGCTCGAGCACCACAACCAGCGCGTTCGGGCGGTACTCGCCGAGTTCGGGCTAGACTAGTCCTAGTCGTCTCCTAATCGTCGCGGTGCCCCTTCGTCAGAAGACGTTCGCGGAGGAGTGTCTTGCTCGGCCACCCCCGACCCGCATTCTCCTCGTAGATGCGGCAGGCCATAACGCCCGCCCCACGATAATCTTCTAGGTCGACACCGTCTACCTTTACGCTCGGAGAGCCCGCAAAACGGAGCGCGTCCGCCTGCTTGGCGCTATCCACCCTGATCGGCCTTACCAGAACGTCGAGGTCGTGTGCGGTGCTGAGATCGAGTAGATCGTTCCAGACCGTCTTGTAGGAAGGGCAGCCGCCAAAGTAGAGCAGCTCGATGTAGCGCGGCGAGGGCACGGTCGGCTTCTCTGTCGTGCCTGCCTGTTCTGTCGTGTCTGTCTCGTTCGCAGCGGATCGCTTACGATCTGAGGCGTTACCGGGCGGGAAGTTGTTGTTGGTCATACGCGCAGTGTAGAGTCTCCTGCTTACCGGAGAGTCAAGCCTGTCAAACCCGAAAGTCGCGCTTGCCGCGTTACGGCATGTCGGAGACGAGGTAGACGCAGCCTTCGGTGTCGCAGTCGGGGTCGGGGTGGGCGAGCGCCCAGCGTAGACGCTCGTCTAGTTCGAGCTCGAGCCCCCGCAACTTCGCGATCCGCTCCCGAACACCCGCTAGCTGCCTGCGCAGGTCGGCACGGACGTGCTCGCACGGCGCGACACCTTCACCCCGTAGTGTCAGAATGCCGTCGATATCGGCGAGGGTAAAGCCGAGAGTCTGCGCACTCCGAATAAAAACAACGCGCTCTACCATGTCGGGGCGGTAGTAGCGATAGTTATTCTCGCCGCGCTCGGCGTCTAACAGACCCCGGTCGGTCCAGTAGCGCAAGGTTTTGACGCTTTCGCGGCTTCGGGCGGCGAGGTCACCGATACTCAGCACCATAGCGCTAGTCTAGACCGCGTCGCCCTAGCGTGTAAACGCGCAGTTTGTCGCACCACTGCTCGTGAGTCTTGCTTCGTCTTGTTTAATAGTTGACGGTTTTTGTCGGCGATACAGCCTAGATTGGCAAGTGAATGCAGACGGGCGAGATCATCCCGACCCGGCTCCGGCACCTCACAAACGTAGAACAGTCTTTTACAGCAAACTTTTACGACGACCCTTCACGACGACCCTTCACGACAGCCTTTCAACACGACAGCCTTTCAGGAGGACATCCCCATGTCTGCAACCAACATGTCTGCAACCAACATGTCTACGACCCCATCGACCATCAACACCCTCATCCCTCGTCAGCCCGTTCCGAGCCTCGACGTTCCGACCGTCGGCGGAGGCCGCTGGCGCTTAGGCGACGCGGCACCCGACAACTTTACGCTCGTCGTGTTCTACCGGGGTCGTCACTGCCCGGTCTGTAGCAAGTACATGCGCGAACTCGAACGGCTACTGCCCGACTTTAGCGAGCGCGGTGTCGAGGTTGTCGGTATCAGCAGCGACGGCGCCGAACGGGCCGAATCGGCCAAGACCGACTGGAAGCTCGACAACTTGACCGTTGGCTACGACCTAAGCCTAGACAAGGCCCGCGAGTGGGGGCTATTTATCAGCAGCGGCAAAGGCAAAAGCTCGACCGGCCACGACGAGCCGGCCCTGTTTAGCGAACCCGCCCTCTACCTGGTTCGGCCCGACGGCACCCTCTACTTCGGCGCCGTGCAGACGATGCCGTTCGCCCGCCCCCATTTCGAAGACATCGTACAGGCCGTCGACTTCGTCCTGTCTAAAGACTACCCGGCTCGCGGCGAAGTATTGGACCACCGCGCCGCGACGGTCTAGTGCTGCCGGTCTGTCTACACATCCATCGACACACGCATCTATCTACACGTCCATTTACACAAGCTGTTTGTCGACACGAGGCGACGCTGCTACCGCTCGGTGTGTAGCGGCATCGCAAACCCGAAACAGCTCCCCTTGCCTAGCTCGCTCTCGCACCACACGCGGCCCCCGTGTAGCTCGGCGAGTTTTTTGGCGAGGGCGAGGCCGAGGCCGAGACCTTCAAAGGTGCGGGTCAACGACCCGTCTACCTGGAAGAACGGTTCGAAGATGCGCTGCTGGTCTTCGGGTGTGATGCCGATACCGGTGTCGGTGACCGTAAAGTAGATCTCCTTGCCAACACTCGTGACGCCTAGCGTGATTTCGCCGCTGTCGGGGGTAAACTTAAACGCGTTGTCGAGAAAGTGGAGCAGAATCTGCCAGATCTTACGGGCGTCGCCGAGCATGGTTTCGGAGTTGACCAGCACGTTGACATCGATGTTTAGAAAGATCGTTCGTGCAGCTGCGAGTTCGACACCCTGCTTACGCGTCTTTTCCGACATGATCGCTACGACGTCGCGAACAAGCTTGACCGGGTCGATGGGGGCGGTTTCGACCTCGAACTTTCCCCCCTCGATCTTGGCGAGGTCGAGGATGTCGTTGACGAGCGAAAGCATATGCTCGCCCGCTGTGTGGATGTCATGAGTGTAGACGCGCTGCTGGTCGTTAAGCGCGCCAACATACTCGTCTTTCAGAAGTTCGGAAAAGCCCAGAATCGCGGTCAGCGGGGTGCGGAGTTCGTGGCTCATCGTCGTCAAAAACTCGCTTTTGTGGCGGCTCGCACGCTCGACTTCGGCTTTTAGCGCTTGCAGTTCGGCGATCTGCGCTTCGGCGGCGGCGTTTTTTTCGGCGAGCGCGGTGACGAGCCCGTCGCGTTCGGCTTCGGCGTGGCGGTGTTCGTCGTGGTCGCGCACGACTGCGAGCCCTTCGTGGTCGCTCACGCGGGCTAAGCGGATGCTGCGGCGGCGCAACCGTCCGTCAATCCGGCGGACATCCTCGATGTGGTGCACCTCGTCGCTGCTAAAGACCCGCTCGAGCCCCTCCCGCACCTTCTCGGCGAGCTCGCCGGGCAACACCGTATCGAAGCATTTGCCGAGCGCCCCATCTAAACCGTGTAGCAGCAGGCAATCCGGCGGCGCGCTCACCTCTAGCAGGCACCCTCGGGTGTCGTAACGCACCAGACCGTCGGATAGGGTGCCGAAAAGTGCTTGGTAACGAGCCCGAGACAGAGCGGCGTCCGTGGTGTCGGGGCTGTTGGTGGGGGCTCGAGCCTCTTCCACCCTCGTCGCGAATCTCTGCGGGTCTGCTTGCACGTCCACAATGACAACCTCCTGTTTTGGCGAGTCGGTCTCTGTGTCTTGGCTGTCTACAACGTCTTGGCTGTCTACAACAGGCACTGTCTCGGCGGGCGTTGGGCGTTCGTACAAATATTATAGCGAAAAGCTATTAGCTAAAACATACACCAGTAGACAAATAGCTATTCATACATCAAGCTTACCAGGTCAACTCTTACAAAATTCTTACTTCGGGACGAATGGCTCTTTCCGAGGCCTCTACTATGCGTTTAGTTTAGGCCACCGATACGGCAAAACGCTGTGACAAAGTGACCTTTCTTACCAAACGTTTACACACTGTGTTCACCGACCTACCCCGGCTCCGTCGACCTACCCCGCTAGCATCCGCCGCTACAGGCGACGTAAGATGGTAGCGATATGGAACTCGTCGAGATTTTACGCGACCTGCTGCGGCGCCTAAGCTGGCGGCTGATCCTCTACTGGGGCGCGCTTATCGGCGGCGTCTGGCTGTTTGCCGAACTTAGCGACGAAGTCTACGAACAGGCCGGCTTTTTCTTCGACGAGCCGATCCTAGCCTGGTTTTACGAGCGGCGCACCGGCTGGCTAACCGACATCATGTACGTCTTAAGCGTGATCGGGTCGGAGTGGGTGATGATACCAGTCGCGGCGCTGATCATCCTACTGCTCTGGTGGCGCGGTGCCGAGTGGCGGTTTTTTATGCTTAGCATGGGCGGCGCGTCGCTGATTATGCTGCTCACCAAGGTCTTTTTCGCGCGCTCACGCCCCGACCTCTTCCCCGACGCCGAGCTTTGGCAGACGAGCAGCCCGTCGTTTCCGAGCGGTCACGCGACCGGCAGTATGGCGCTGTTTCTGACGCTCTACCTTTTCTCGCGGCGGCACCGCACCCGCTGGCGCTACGCGGCGCTCGTGCTCGGCGGGCTGTTCGCGTTTTTTGTGAGCATGTCGCGGCTCTACTTGCAGGTTCACTACCCGTCCGACATCTTGGCCGGGTGGGCGCTCGCTGCCGCCTGGGTGCTCGGCGTGAACCTGTTTCACGTCCGCGACCGCAGGATCACCAACGTTTTGCTGACACTGCCGACCGACGTGGTTAGGCGCTACCGAGCAGAGGCTCGAGCCCAGGGAAAACGCGAGGACGAGATCGTCACCGACGCGCTGCGGGCGCAGCTAGCAGACGCAGCTCCCCGTGACAAGCCCAATAACGAGACCGGTGACGAGACCAGTGACGCCTAGACACTAGGTCTAGCTCCGCCGACAGCCGAGCTTTGTCGCCGCTACGCACCATCGTCTACGCCTCTCGGGGTGTCTACGCCTCTCGGGGCGACCGGGTTTAGTCTTCTAGCCCTTCAGCGAAGTTAAAAACGTCCTGATCGAACGCCGTGTACGCCTCGTACTTTACGAGTTCGTAGAGCCGTCGGCGGGTCTGCATCGCGGGGAGGAGCGCTTCTTGAGTGCCAGTCTCTTTAATCTGTTCGAGTCCGTCCTCGACGGCCTTCATCGCGAGGCGCAAGCTCGTGACCGGATAGATAACGAGGTTGTAGCCGAGGTCTTGCAGGGTGTGGGCGTTTAGCAGGGGTGACTTGCCGAACTCGGTCATGTTAGCGAGCAGCGGGACGGACACGGCATCGCGAAACTGTCGAAACTCTTCTATGTTGGCGAGCGCTTCGGGGAAGATAACGTCGGCGCCGGCTTCGACGTAGGCTCGAGCCCTCGCCACCGCCCCTGCTATCCCTTCGGCGCTCCGCGCATCGGTCCGGGCGATCAGCACAAAGTTGTCGTCCTGCCGAGCCTTAACCGCCGCACTAATCTTGCGCTGCATCGTTTCGGGCGCGACCAGCGTTTTGTGGTCGAGGTGCCCACAGCGTTTGGGGTTTTCCTGGTCTTCGAGGTGGCAGCCCGCGAGCCCCGCCGCTTCGAGTTCGACGACCGTCCGGGCGACGTTTAGCGGTTCGCCGAACCCGGTGTCGATATCGACGAGGATGGGGAGGTTGGTGGCTCGAGCCACCCGCCCCGCCCGCTGCGTCACCTCGCTTAGTGTGGTCAACCCGATGTCGGGCAGGCCCAAGTCGTTTGCGAGCACCGCCCCCGACACGTAAACCCCGTCAAAACCCTGCTCCTCGATAAGCATCGCGACGAGCGGCGAAAACGCGCCCGGAAAGCGCGACAACCCTCCCGACGCGAGTTTGTCCCGTAGCACACGCCGTTTCTCCGTGGCGGTTGTAGTAGAAAACATCAGAAGATCCCCCGGTCGTCCCGTTCACGAGCGTCGAGTCTGTCTAGCGGCACCTGTACGTTAAGCGCGTCCACCTCGTCCGGCGTCAGGTCGGCCAGACGTTCGACGAGGCCGACAAACCGCGCCCGTTCGTCCGGTACAACCGTGTCCGCCGTGAGGGTGCCAAACTTGCCGAGATAATCGTCGCGCCCGAACGGCTCCGCCCCTAACGCGTGGGCGTCGGCGACCGCGAGTTCGTCGACCACCACCCGCCCGTCCTGTAGGGTGATTTCGACGCGGGCACCGAACGCTTTTCGAGACGGGTCGGGGTCGTGGTAGCGCTCCGTCCAGACCGGGTCTTCGGCGGTGCGGATCTTGTGCCACAACCGCACGGTGTCGGGGCGCATCGCCCGCTCGCGGGTGTAGGAGTCGACGTGGTGCCACGTGCCGTCTTGCAGCGCGACCGCGAAGATGTACATCGCGCTGTGGTCGAGCGTTTCGCGGCTCGCGTGAGGGTCGAACTTTTGGGGGTCGCTCGAACCGGTGCCGATCACGTTATGGGTGTGGTGACTCGTCAAGATGACAACGTCGTCGATCGCGTCTAGGTCGTCGATTTGTGTACGCATCCGAAACGCGAGGTCGATAAGCGCCTGGGCCTGATACTCCGCCGAGTAGGCTTTGGTGTAGGACGCCAGAATCGCCCGGTACGGCTCGCCCGGTTCGGGGAGCGGCACGTGGTAGTCGTGTTCGGGGCCGCCGAGCATCCAGGCGATCACGCTGTCTTCGCCCTCGTAGATCGGCGACGGCGACGCCTCGCCGCGCATTGCCCGGTCGACCGCTTCGACGGCGAGCTTGCCCGAATGACCGGGCACGTAGGCTTTCCAGCTCGAAATCTCGCCCTTGCGCGACTGCCGGGTGCTAAAGCTGACGTGGACCGCCTGCTGGATCGCCTGGTAGACGACCTCGGTCGAAAGGCCTAACATCGCGCCGAGCCCGGCTGCCGTCGCCGGACAGAGGTGGGCCATGTGGTCTTTTTTGTACTCGTGCAGACAGATGCCCCTGACGAGCGCGATGTGGACCTCGTAGGCGACGACGATGCCGCGTAGCAGGTCGGCCCCGCTCCGGTTTGTCTGTTGGGCGACGGCGATAAGCGGGGCGATGTTGTCGCCGGGGTGGGCGTAGTCGGCGGCTAGAAAGGTGTCGTGAAAGTCGAGTTCGCGCACCGCCGTCGCGTTCGCCCAGGCGGCCCACTCGCAGCTGACACGCTCGGTGTTGGGGAGGCCGAACAGGCTCGAGCCCCCCCTCCGCGGATGCGCCAATGCCTGCGACCGCGCGTTCGCGACCGGACGCCGGTTAAGCGCCGCGACCGCGACCGCCGCGTTGTCGATAATCCGGTTGACAACCATCGCGGCGACGTCGTCGTCGACCGGTACGGTGTGGGTCGCGAGCGCCGCGAGTTTCCACGCGAGTTGCTCGTCTCGTTCCAGACGCTGTTTCGACGGATAGACGCGGACCAGATGCTGTTTCACAGACGACAATCTCTCACAAGTATTGCTCGTCTGACAAGCGACCGCTTAAGAATGCGGAGGTACATCGTCTCGGTCTAACGTCTTGTCGGCGTCTTTAGGTGCGAGCGCGTCGACCGGCGTGGTGCGGGTCAGGATCGGTAGCGCGATCGACAGCACCACCATCACCCACAACCCGATCGCGAGCGGCGAGCTAAAGAGGATTGTCCAGTCTCCGTCGGCGAGCGACAGCGCGCGGCGCAGGTTCGTCTCCATCAGCGGCCCGAGCACCAGCGCCAAAATGACCGGCGCGACCGGGTACGCCATCTTGCGCATCAGGTAGCCGACCACGCCAAACCCGGTCATGAGGATGAGGTCGAACGACGACGAGTTCACGGCGTAGACAGCGATGTAGCTAATCGTCGCGACCGCCGGCACCAGAATCCAGCGCGGCACCAGCAAAATCTTGACAAACACCCCGACGAGCGGCAGGTTAAGGACGAGCAGCATCACGTTACCGATATACATCGACGCGACCAGGCCCCAGAACAGGTCGGGGTTCTGGCTGATAAAGAGCGGGCCGGGCGTGAGGTTGAGCGCGAGCAGCGCCCCGAGAATGACCGCCGTGGTGCCGCTACCGGGCACGCCGAGCGTCAGCAGCGGGATAAGCGCGCCCGACACCGACGCGTTGTTCGCCGATTCGGGGGCGGCCACGCCGCGAATGTCGCCGGCACCGAACGTCTTGTCGCGGTCGACGATCCGCTGTTCGACCGAGTAGGCCATAAAGCTCGCGATTGTCGCGCCGGCACCCGGCAATACGCCGACCAAGAAGCCGAGCACGCTCGAGCGGATCATCACCCACCAGCTCGCCGCGAACTCTTTGCCGCTAATCATCACCCGGCCCACCTTCTGCATCGTCTCTTGGCCCGCCCGGCTCTGCTCGATAAGCATAAACACTTCCGACACCGCGAAAAAGCCGATCGTGACGACGACGAAGTCGAGCCCGTCGTAGAGTTCTAACATCCCGAAGGTGTAGCGCGGGATGCCGGTGCCGGGGTCGAGGCCGATCGTCGCGAGCATCAGCCCGAACACGGTCGCGATCAAACCCTTGACGAAGTTTTTACCGGTCAACGCCGACAACATCGAAAAGGTAAAGATGATCAGCACGAAATATTCGGCGGGTCCGAACTCGATCGCCCACTGTGCGAGCAGCGGCGCGAAAAACATCAGCCCGACCACCGCGAGGGTGCCGCCGATAAACGAGGCGATCGCCGAAATCGCGAGGGCCGGCCCGGCTCGGCCCTGTTTCGACATCTCGTAACCGTCTAGGGCCGTCGCGACCGACGACGAGGTGCCGGGCACGTTTAGCAAGATGGTACTGATCGAGTTGCCGTACTGCGACCCGTAGTAGATCCCGGCGAACAGGATCAGCATCGAGGTAGGGTTAAGCGCGAGCGCGAAGGTGATCGGAATCAGGATCGCGATGCCGTTGATCGGCCCGATCCCGGGCAGCATCCCGATCACGGTGCCGAGCAGCACGCCGATAAAGGCGAGAAACAGGTTGAGGGGCTGTAGCGCGATGCTAAAACCGCCTAGTAAGCTCTGGATAACGTCCATCTAGAAAAACCTCTCGAAGATCTGCCCGGTCGGCAGGTAGAGGTCTAAGCCCCACACGAAGACGACGTAGAGCGCCGCCGACAACAGCACCCCGGTCAGCGTCCCCTGCCAGAGTTTGGCTTCGAACAGGCGGCTAAATACGATAAAGAAGAGCGTCGTCGCGAGGACGAAACCGAGGGGCTCGAGCACCAACGCGTACGCCACAAAGCCGACCACGCCGATCCCGAGCGGCAACCACGTGCGCCCCGGCGGCCAGTCGGCCTTCTGTTCGGGCCTTATCCACAGATAAACCGCGAGCGGCACGAGCGACGCGGCGGTCGCGAGCGGCACCGCCCGAGGGCCTAACGGGTCGGAGAAAAACGACGTCGTAAACTGCCACCCCGCATAACCGAACCCCATCGCGAGCAGCAGCAGCAGCACCGCCGTAACCCGGTCACTCATCGCAACGTCCCCCGCAACGTCCCCCGCGACGTCTCCCGCGACACCACTTGTAAAGCCACCCGTAAGGCCGCCTTCTGCACACCGTCTCTAACATCGTGACTCTAACATCCAACACTCCTATTCAATAAAGAAGCAGGAGCGGACGAACCACCCCTGCCACACGAGCAATGAAGACGTCAGGCCGTTCGCCTAGTGCGCCGCGATCACTCGTTAAGAATCTGTGCGGTAAGCTCGCGAATCGCCGTGACTTGCGCGTCGACGAACGTTTCTAGCTCTTCGCCGCCCCGGTAGAACGGGGCCAGACCGCTCTGCTCGCGAAGCGCCGTGTACTCTTCGGAGTTGTAGAGCGTTTCGAACGCGTCTACCCAGTAGTCGTAGGCTTCGTCGGAGATGCCGGGCGGCAGGTAGAAACCGCGCCAGTTCGCACCGACCACGTCGTAGCCCTGTTCTTGGGCAGTCGGGACGTCGGGCAGGTTGTCGATCCGCTCTTCAGAAAGAACCGCGAGCACCTTGAGGTTGCCCGCTTCGATCTGCGGGATCGCCTCGGAGACGTCGCCGGTAAAGGCTTGAGCACGTCCGCCTAAGATTTCGACGATCGCCTGACCCCCACTCGAAAACGACACGTAGCGGATCGAGGCGACGTTTTCGATACCGGCTTCTTGCGCGGTAAGCAGCACCTTGAGGTGATCCCAACCGCCGACCGCCGAACCGCCGACAAAGGAGAGTGCCGACGGATTTTCGTCTAGCGCCTCCATCAGGTCGGTCAGGCTGTCGTAGGGGCTGTCCGGCGCGACCGCGATCACCCCGTAGTCGGCCCCGACCGCCGCCGCCCAACGGACGTCGTCAGCGTCGAGGTTTTGGTACTGGCCCTGCGCGATCCGCGTCGTGGTCGCGGTCGACGCAGCGACGATCACATTTTCGTTGCCCTCTTGCCGAGCCACGACGTTGGCGTACGCGACGCCGCCCCCCGCACCGGGGAGGTTTTGGGTCCGCACTTGTCCGTCGACGAGGCCGAGGTCGGGCAGTAGTCCGGCGATGCTACGGCAGGTAAAGTCCCAACCGCCGCCGGGGTCAGCAGGCGCGATGCAGAGTACGCCCTCGGGCATAAACTCGTCTTGCGCCCAGGCCGCACCGACGCCCGCGAGCAGTAGTGCGAGCAGCGTTATTCTAAGGGTCGTCAACAGTTTAGTCATGGACATCCTTTCGGAGCAGGTGCGGTTAGCGCCGCAGCCTGGCTAGGGTCGTGCCGTTTAGGGTCGTGCCAGCTAGTATCGAGACCATCGCTCGAGCCCTCAGTCTCTGTAGAGATCGTTCTCTGTAGAGATCGTTAGCCAGAAATCGGGGTGAGGGGTCTAGGCTAGCGGTCGATATGAACACGAGACCATTCTCACAATTAACTCCGACCACAACCGGCCCTTACCGAACCCCTACCACTCTGCGACTACGACGTCTACGACACGATGAAATTACTGTAAAGTTGCTCCAAAAGTGTAACACCCGGCTCTTAGAGCGTCAACAGTGCTGTCTTCACGCGCGCAGGGTGCGTGTACGCGTACGCTGGGGGTGCGTACACCGGGTGTGCGGGCGAGCAAGAACGTACAACACGCCGGTGCCCCGAAAACGCGTCATACGATAGCGGCCATGCGTCTGTCACTGCTCGCTCTCTATGTTGTCGTCGCCGCCGTCTTCGCTACGCAGGCGATGATGGCGCCGCTCGTACCGCTGTTCGGATTATCGCTCGGGGCGTCACCGGCGGTGATCGGGCTGCTCGTGTCGGCGGGCTTTGTGCTGCCGCTGTTCGGAGCGCTCGCTGCCGGGTCGTTGGTCGACCGTCGGGGCGCGAGGCCGCTGATCGTCGTGGGGGCGCTCGGCATGACGGCGGCGCCGCTGGTCGTGGTGGCCTTACCGACACTGTTCGGGGTCGCGGTCGCGCAGCTCGGCCTCGGTCTGGCGCACCTCGTGGTGATCGTCGCGGCGCAGACGCTGGTCGCGTCGTTAGGGGGTGGCCGCGCACGGGAGAAGAACTTCGGGTGGTACACGATGTTTGTGTCGGCAGGGCAGCTGCTCGGGCCGCTGCTCGCGGGGGTGCTGGTCGATAGTGCCGGGTTCGGGGTGGCGTTCGCGGTCGCGGCGGGAGTGTCAGCGCTCGGGGCGGGGTGTTCGCTGCTGCTGCCGTCCGGGCTCACGCCGCAACTCGGGTCGCAACAGGGTGAGGGCGCGGCTGCCGAAACGTTAGGCAAAGACGCGGTGTCGTCCGCAGATAAAGACGGAGACGAAGCGAGTGGTGACGCGTCGTTAGGGGAAACGTCGGGGGGAGAGGGGGTGCTCGAGCTCCTCCGTCGTCCCGGCGTCCGCGTCGCGCTAAGCGTTAGCGCCGCCGTCCTCTTCTCGCTAAGCGTCTACCAGGCCTTCTTCCCCGCCTACCTAGACGCACTCGCCTTTTCCGCGACGGTGGTCGGCGGACTGCTAAGCCTGCGGGCGCTCGCCTCGCTGCTCGTACGCCCCTTTACCGCCCGCATCATGGCGCTGTTCGCCCGTCGTCTGCAAGGTCTAAAGGTGATGCTGCTGCTGATCGCCGTCGGCCTAGGCCTGACCGGACTGTTCGACACGCTGCTGCTGCTCGGCCTGCTCGCCATTGTTGTGGGGGTCGGGGTCGGTATCGCCCAACCGATTTCGATGGTGACAGTCGTAGACCACGTCGATTCGCACATCTGGGGTTTCGCGCTCGGTCTGCGGCTGACCGGCAACCGGCTCGCGCAGGTGCTCGGCCCCGCCCTGCTCGGTGTAAGCGCCGAGGTGCTCGGGTTTGACGGGATGTTTCTGTTAGCGGGCGGCGTGCTCGTGGTGGCGATTGGGCTGTTGCAGTGGTGGGGGCCGGCGTTTGACCGGGCGGAGAAGGCGCGGGGGGTGGGCGGTGGTTAGGTGAAGGGCGAGAATGTTGGAGAGGGGGGGCTCGAGCCCTCCAAAGAACCACACACGCAAAAAAACTACAGCGTTTTAAAGACGCTTAGCAAGACGAGTCTCACACCGAACGACCAGCTCGATGTACTCGACGAAGTGCCAAACTATCCCGAGCGCGATGATTATTTGCGGTGATTATTTATCGTGTACCTAGGGTGATAGCTTAGCGGCACCCTACAGCGCCTGGTCTCCAAACCACAACCCGCACTCGGTCTTGGGCTGACCCTCCCAGCGACCCGCCCGCACCGACTCGCCGCGCTCCACCTTACGGGTCACCGGCGCACAGCCGATGCTCAAAAACCCCTGCCAGTAGAGCGGATTGACCGGCAGCCGGTGGTCGATAGCGTACGCTTCGAGGTCGCTGCGCTCCCAGTAGGCGAGCGGGTTGATTTTAGGGTACTCGCCGCTCGCGTCGACGGCGGAGAGGTCGCGCCGGGTAGAAGCCTGAAAGCGGCTGCGGGCGTTAAGCAGCGCGTCCGGTCGGTACGCGCTCATGTAGCGGCGGAGCGGTGCGACCTTGCGGTTAGCGCAGCAGTCTTCGCTACCGCAGCGAATCTTAGCGGCCTCGGCGTCTGCGCGGAGCGTCACCACCAACACCGCCGGGTACTGCTCGGCGATCGCGTCGCGCGTCTGCAGCGTTTCGGGAAAGTGGCTGCCCGTGTCGACAAAGACCACCTCGCCCCGGTAGCCCGCTCTAACCGCGATGTCGATCAGAACGACGCCGTTAAGGTTAAACCCGCTCGTGATGAGGAGGTTAGGGTAGTGCTCGAGCCCCCACCTAACAATCTCTCGCGCGATGCTCTTGTCGTTAAACGTCATACGCTTACCCCTTTTTGAAGACTCTTCGCGAGAACCGTCTCGTCGTCATCACTGCTGACCCTACAGTAATCGACCAATCTTGTCAATAACGTAATTCTTTACTCCGAGTTTGCATCGATAAACAGTGAGACGGACGTAGCTACCGCGCCGTCTCCCCCTTCTACAAAGCACGTCTCGAAACTCGTCGGGACAAGGTCGTCGGGACAATTCGGGACAATTCAGGACAATGATGCCGAGACGTAGAAACGCGACCACTTCACGTAGCAACACGCGTAAACAAAGCGTTAGTGCGTTTTAGGGCCGATCTCCGAGATAATAGCTGCTACCGTTGACGTAATGAATCACAGCATTGAAACGTCACGCTATGTAAGAATCACCTATGCCTAATCATCCTCTAGCCGAAGTGTTTGGTTTTCCGGTTGATAACGATAGTGACGAGGCAAAGCGCTACCGAGACAACAGACTATGCCCCTACAACAATAAAGTTCCGAACTGTACGAAGGATAAGGCTAGTCATCCTTTAGGAGTCTGCAGTATCTATAGTGGTGACGGCATCGCTATCACCTACCCTATTCGTCTACGTGAAAGATGGCTTATCGCTCAGGAAGCAGCCTCGTTCATCTTTCCACAAGACACCCGCTGGACGACCCTCACCGAGGTGCGGCTAAAAGATAGTGACGGCAAGGTCGCGGGCAACATCGACATCGTCCTCGTCGCGTACAACGATCAGGGCAAAATTATCGATTTTGGCTCGTTAGAAGTTCAGGCCGTCTATATTTCGGGCAATATTCGCGCACCCTTCGAGCACTATATGCAAGATCCTGCCGTTCGTGCCGATATGGACTGGCGCGGCCAAGCTAACTACCCCCGCGCGGACTATCTTTCGTCGTCACGTAAGCGGTTACTGCCCCAGCTACTTTACAAAGGTGCTATCCTCAGCACCTGGAAGAAAAGACAAGCGGTGGCCATGCACAAAGACTTTTACGGTGCACTCCCGGCACTTCCCGAAGTTAAATCAGACGATGCGGAGATGGCGTGGCTACTCTACGATCTTGTTTTCGACGACAGCGAGCAGCGTTATCAGCTCGAGAGCTACAAAACCGTATATACCGCTTTTCGTCCCGCCCTTTTAGAGATATCTACGCCGCGAGTAGGCGAACAAAGCATATTTGTCGAGCATCTACAAAAAAAATTAGACGCAAAGTTTGATAGCGGCATCTCGCCCGACACGACGACGATTATCGGTGAGGGGCCGCTCTAGTGTCTAGTCAGCCCGCTCTATTCCCCGAACTAAGCACCAAAACCATCGTCAATGTCGCGTCTGTCAGACACCTTAGCCCTTTTCGATATCCTGGAGGCAAAACCTGGCTCGTGCCACGCATCCGCCAGTGGCTTTACAGTCTCGCAGAGCGACCTAAAATATTTGTAGAACCTTTTTGCGGTGGTGGCATCGTGAGCCTAAGCGTCGCGACCGAAAAGTTGGCCGAGCGTGTCGTGATGGTAGAGCTTGACGACGACGTTGCCGCTGTCTGGAAGACGTGTCTAAGCGACGAGGCTGCCTGGTTGGCGCAGAGAATTTTAGATTTCGAATTTACAGCGAAAAACGTCGCTGATGTCGTCCAGCAGGAAGCAGCGACCCCAAAAGAGCACGCCTTTAAAACGATTTTAAGAAACAGAGTCAACCATGGAGGAATCTTAGCTCCAGGCTCCGGGACGATAAAAAAGGGAGAGAACGGACGGGGGTTGTCGTCGCGCTGGTATCCTGAAACGCTCGCCAAACGCATCCACCACATCACCCGCTTGCGTGAGCGCATCGATTTTATACACGGCGACGGTATGGCCGTGATCGAGCGGTACGCCCAGAATAGTCGTGCTCTTTTCTTCGTCGACCCTCCGTACACCGCGAGCCGAAAAAAAGCGGGGCGTCGCTTGTACCTTCATTCAGAGCTCGACCACGAGCGATTATGCGGTTTGGTTAGCACTGTTGCGGGCGACTTTCTTATGACTTATGACAATACCGAAGAGGTTCACCACCTAGCAGCAGAGCATCGTTTCGATACAGAGGCTGTCGCGATGAAAAACACCCATCATGCCAAGATGACCGAGTTGCTGATCGGTCGCGATCTTAGCTGGATGAGATAGTGGGGTGTCTACAGGGCGTGGCCTTTGGAGGAGGAGACGGTGTTAGAACGTCTGCTCGCCCTTAACCTAGAACGTGCGAAACAAGAACAGGCCGACGACAACTAAGCCACCACGAACGGCAGCGCTAATACGATGTTAGGTGCGACAAAAAGCCACGTCGATTTGTACGGCAGGGCGCTCCGAGAACCTGTCTCCCGACCGCATATCCCCCAACCAAAAAAATGAACGCCCGGATAGACGTCCATAAAGTCCATAAAAATAGCGTGGTATCGGCGAGCACCCTACTCGCGACACCACGCGCTCCTGTTTGGCCCAAAAGAAGTCTACGGGCGGCGCGTCACAGGGGCGTCACAAAGCGTCACGCGGAGGCGTCACAAGGCGTCGTAGACGGGGCTAAGCGGGGCGTAAGACATCTTCAAAAGTCGCACTGGTATAGTCGTAAGAAGCAGGCAAGTGGCGGCATAGCGACAGCAGCCGGTAAACGACCGAATCATAGCAGAGTCGTGGGGGGCGCGGTATGATGGCGGGGTGTTAGCCAAACGAATCATCCCCTGTTTAGACGTCCACAACGGTCGCACCACACGCGGGCAGCAGTTCGGACGCGCCGAAAAGGGCGAGCTGCAAGACGTCGGCGACCCGGTCGAACTCGCGCTGCGCTACAACGAACAAGGTGCCGACGAGCTGGTGTTTTACGACATCACCGCGACGAGCGAGGGTCGAGCGGCCATTTTAGACGTGGTCACGCGGTCTGCCGAGCAGTGCTTTATGCCGCTGACCATCGGCGGCGGGGTACGGACGCTCGCCGACTTTCGGGCGCTGTTTTTGGCGGGTGCCGACAAGGTGTCGATTAATTCGGGCGCGGTCGCTAACCCCAGCGTGATTCGCGAGGCGTCGGACCACTACGGGGCGCAGGCGGTTGTGCTCTCTATCGACGCGAAGAAGCGCCCGGACGGGTCGGGCTGGGACGTGTATGTGGCGGGGGGGCGGAAGAAGACGGGGCTCGAGCTCCTGTCCTGGGCCGCTAAAGGCCAAGAACTCGGCGCCGGCGAAATCGTCCTAAACAGCATCGACGCCGACGGCATGAAGACCGGCTACGACATCGAAGCCACCCAAGCCGTCGCCCGCGAAGTCGACATTCCGGTGGTCGCGTCGGGCGGTGCGGGCCACGCCGAACACATGCGCGACGTGCTGCTCTACGGCGAAGCCGACGCCGCGCTCGCCGCCGGCATCTTTCACCGGGGCGAAACCACCGTCGGCGCCGTCAAAAACATCCTGGCCGACGCCGGCCTACACGTACGCCGCGACACCATCGCCTAATCTCATCGCCTAATCTCGTAGTGACTCGTCCAACCCAGTAGTGACTTGGCTACTCTAAAATGGTGCACGAACCATACCGCCTCGACATCTCGAAATGTCTTTTAAAAGTTAGGTGCGCAATGGCGCACCCTACAGGCGAACTCCGATTTCGTAGGGTGCGCCGTGCGCACTGCCTAAAATGGCATGTCGACAAAATCCGACACCGATACCTCGTCCCGTCTCGCCTACACACGTCTCGGAACGCGAACGTCTCGGAATACGAGCGGGGATAGCCTACAAACCGCGCGTCTAACCCACCAGCGCGGCCACATCGCGCCGCAGCGTCGAGGCGTAAGCTTCGAGGGCGTCGTCACCGGCGCGAATCGCGAGGTCGGCCTTGTGAAAGTTTAGCCAGCTAATCGGCGGGGTGGCCTGGATGTGGTGGGTGCCTACGGGAACCTCTTGTCCGCGCCACGAGTTGACGGTGTGGGCGAACGCCCGGCCTAGCACCTGGAGCGGGTGGCCCCCCTCGCTGTCGCGCAGACCCTGGTAGAGCTGTCGGCCCCAGTCAGTTTCGAGACAGCGCAGTGCGAGGCGAATCGGCGCCGATTCGCTCCCCTGCATACCGACACCGATACCGAGAGACAGGTCGACGTCAAAGTCGGCGAGGGTGGTGACCGGTACCGGCGAGCCGAGACCGCCGTCGACGAGTCGGCGACCACCGATATCGACCGGCGCGAAGATGCCCGGCAGCGTCGCACTCGCCCGCAACGCCCGCGCTAACGACCCTTCCTGCAACACGACCCGCTCGCCGCTATCGACGTCGGTCGCGACGACCGCGAACTCGCGCGGCAGGTCGGCGAAGTGACGCCCCTCCATCAACCTATCGAGGTAACTTTCTAACTTGTCGCCGCTAAAGAGCGCCGCCTTGTGCAGCCCGAAGTCCATCAGTTGCGGCAACAGGTCGCGGGTGCGCTGGGCGGTTGCGAACTCGGCGAGTTCGTCCGCGTCTTGTCCGCTCGCGTACAGCGCACCGACTAGGGCGCCGAAACTCGTCCCGACGACAATGTCCGGCGCGAGGCCGTGCCGCTCTAGCGACGCCAGCACGCCGATATGGGCGTAACCCCGAGCGCTCCCGCCGCCTAGCGCGAGGCCGATACGAAGGTCGCTGCGACGCTCGGCAGCAGCGCGAACAGCGTTTACCGTTTCAGTGTCTACGGTTTTTTGTAGAGAGATTTGTAGGGGGGGTCGTGCGGAGGGTGGCGTGCGCGTCAGGGACGTGTCGGCGTCGTAATCGGTATCGTAAGGCACGCAAGCTATTATACGGCGTGGTCGGTGCCGACATAAGGAACAAAATAACAATTAATAGTGGTACGCACAAAAACGTCTCTCTAAACCGCTTGAGCGTTGTCGTCGTCCACTACCGCACCCCCGACCTGCTCCGGCGTTGCCTAGACCGGCTCCGCGCCTATGCTCCGGGCGCCCGGCTTATTGTCGTCGATAGCAGTGATGACGCTAGGAGTGAAGATGAGGGGCTCGAGCCCCTCCGCCTCGGCTACCCCGACGTCCGCTTTATCCACACCGCCAATCACAGCTTCGCGCACGCGGTCAACGTGGGGCTAAAAGCGAGCGACACGCCCTTCATCGCGCATATGAACGCCGACGTGATGGTCGGGCCGGACACGCTTCCGGCGTTGCTCGGGGCGCTGACGGCACAGGAAGATGTCGGCATGGTCGGGCCGCGCTGCTTTGTACCGGGCGGTGGGTGGCAAGACCAGGGGCCGCTCTATCGGCGGCATCATGTCGTGTTGGATTTTTTAGATTCGATGGCGGAGGGCACTCCCAACACGCCTGTCGGCTGGCTGTCGGGCTGTCTGCAGCTGTTGCGGCGCGAGGTTGTAGACCGCGTCGGGGGGCTCGACACGCGGTTCCGGTTCTACAACGAAGACATGGAGTGGTGCCTGCGGCTCCGGGCGGCGGGGTATCGCTGTCTGCTCGTCGACACCGCCGTGCTCCACCTCGGCGGACGCTCGACCCCGGCGGCGACGCGCTTCTGGCTCGAAGGGTTGCGGGGCGGCTATCTGCTTAGCGCCCGGTACCAGCCCCGGAGCGCGCGGCGGCTGCACCGGTGGGGGCTCGAGCTCTGCGCCTACCTCGGCGGACGATTCGCACCGACCCCTCACACTCGCGACGCCTGGCGCCGGCTGCACCGTCGTCTGCGTAGCGGCGACCTCTCCGCGAGCCCGTTCGGCCCGACCCTAAACGACGCCAACCCCGACTTTTAAGCCTCGAACAGAAACCTTCGCACAGAAACCTTCGGACCATCCTCGGCACCGTCTAACGACATCCGGTCGCCGACGACAATTCTATCATCTCGTTTTCATGTAAACTCTAAATGATGTTCGAAACTAGCCTTGTCTCCGAGGTCGGGCCGCTGCTGGGCACGCTCCGGGCCGACCCGCTGCTGTTTTACAGTCTGCTCGCGGCGCTGCTGCTGTTCGGGTCGGCGCTCGCGGCGGGGTGGGCGCGGCACGACCTGGTCGCGGTGTTCGCGCCGGCGGCGCTGCTCCGTGTCGGGTTAGGGGTGACGGCGGCGGTCGGGCTGCTCGTGTTGCAGCACGGGGTGGTGGGGGGGCTCGAGCACCTCACCCCTCTACTCTCCCCGCTAGGCATCACCCCGCTCGCCGCGACGCCGGACGGCTGGCCGCTCGGCGGGGTCAGCCGGTTGCCGCTCTACGTCATCGCGCTCGGGTACGGGCCGAGTGCCGGGCTGCTCGCAGCGGGGCTCTACGCGGCGTTCGGCGGTCTGGGCGTAGAGGCGCTGCTGTTAGGGCTCGAGCTCACCGTGGTCGGCTGGCTGGCCATCTTTCCGAGCCCTCGTCGGCACCGCCTGGCCGGGCCGTTTAACGTGCTGCTCGGCTTTAGCCTCGTCGCGGCGAGTGCCGGCATCGCCTGGATTAGCTGGCGCGACGGCGCGTTTAGCAGCCTCGCGTTCTGGGCGCAGTACCAGGCACAACTCGGCGGTGTGCTGCTCTGTGCGCTGCTGCTCGGCCTGCTGCCGGCTCGGTTCTACCGCGTCGTGCTGGTCGCCTCGCCCATCGCCCCGGACGTAGACGACCGTGCAGACGACCGTGCGGGCGACGTTTACGAAGCGCTAGACAACCGCACTCGGCTCAAACAGCGTGCTCGGGGGCTCGAGCCGCGCGACACCAAGCCCCGCGACCAAACCGAAACCGCACCGAGCGGCGACGACTGACCGCAGGGTGCTCGTCAGGATGCTCGTCAGGCTTGGCGGCACCGTCACCACCAGAAGAACTTCCAATCCCTAGCTCCGCCCCTACTTCAGCAGCGACACGCTAAACCCAAACTCGTTGCCGTCGTCTAGCGCCCGCCCCCACGCGTCGCCGCCCCAGCGCTGGGCGATACTGCGGACGATGTAGAGGCCGAGACCACTCCCTTTGGCGCGTCTAGTGCGTCCGCGAGCGTGCGGTTCGAACAGCGTTTCGATGACGTCGGGCTCGAGCGGGCTCCCTTCGTCGCGCACACAGACCCGCACCCGGTTCGGGTCGTCCGGGTCGAGGTCGGCGCGGAGGTAGACTGTGGCGTGGTCGGGGCCATGGACGGCGGCGTTTTCGAGCAGGTTGATAAACACCTGGAGCAGCTTGTCGACGTCGGCGTAGACGGTGAGCGGCGGCACCGCGTCGTCGACCCGGACGTCGTGCTCGGCGAAGGTGTCTTGGAGGAGTGCGAGTGCCCGGTCGCTGACCTCGGAGAGGAGCACGCGGCGCAGCCGGGGCGGTTTGACGTCGACAGTCAGGTCGTCGAGCAGCCGCACGAGGCGGTCGGCTTCGGCTTCGGCTCGAGCCAGAAAGCGCTGCCGCTGCGCCGCCGGCAGGTCGTAGTGAAACGCTTCGAGCGTCGAGCGGATCGCGGTGACCGGCGTCCGCAGTTCGTGCGACAAGACCGCGAGCAGTTCGCGCGCACTCTCCTGAGCGCGGCGCTCGGCGCTGATGTCGCGGAGCAACAGCCCACCCGGCAGCGCCTTAACGTAGAGCACCCGCTGCCGCGCGGTTAGCTCGGCCTCACCGCCGTTTAAGTAGATGTGCTCGAGCCTGTGGTCGCGCACCGTCGCGATCAGCGGCAACCCCACCACCGCCGCCGGGTCGACCTGCAACAGCGTCGCCGCCGCCCGGTTTAGCGCCGTCACCCGCCCGTCGGACACGGTAATCACGCCGTCCTCTAAAGCGTCGAACCAGGCCGGTAACGCCGCGACGGCGTCGAGCCTAGCGCTCATCGCAGCCTTCGACGAGGCGGTAGCCGCGCCCCCGCACCGTTTCGATCCAGGCCGGGCCGATCAGCGACCGGAGCTGCGCGACGTGCTGGTCGACGGTCCGCTCGGTGCCCAAAAAGTCTTCGCCCCAGACGCGGTCGAGCAGTTCGGTGCGGCTAAACACGCGTTCGGGATGAGCACCTAAAAACGCGAGCAGTTCAAACTCGCGGCGGGTGAGCTGTAAGGTCTGGTCGTAGAGCCGGATGGTGCCTTTGAGTTCGTCGATGATGAGCGGGCCGATCTGGTGGATCTGCCCCGACTTGGTACGCCGCAGCAGCGCCCGCAACCGGGCGACGAGTTCGGCGGCGCTAAACGGTTTGACCAGGTAGTCGTCGGCGCCCGCTTCTAAACCGGTCACCTTGTCGACTTCGCTGGCTCGAGCCGTCAACAACAACACCGGTACCTCGCCGCCGCCGGGCTGTATCCGCAACCGTTTCAACCACGCCACCCCCGATTGGTCGGGCAGCATCCAGTCGAGCACCACCACATCGCTTTCGCCGAGCAGATCCCAGGCCGCCCCCGCCGTCTCGGCTTCTAACACCCGAAACCCCGCCTGCGACAGATGAAACGCGAGCAGATCGCGCACCGTCGCGTCGTCTTCGACGAGCAGTACCTTAGCGCCCACCGTACCCCTCCATCCCGACACTGCCAAGCGCGTTCGTGTTCACAACCGTATTTACAACCACGCCCACAACTGTGTTTACAGCTGTGTTCGTCATTTTTGTGTCCACAACCCTCGTTTTTATGTGCACAACTTTATATTGTAGCGAGTTTTTTGTCAGCCACAGGTCATGGCCTCTCGTCAGGCTTTGTCGCTAACCCTACACGCTGACGCTCTCTTGACACACAGGCTCCATACTTCGCGTCATGCTACGATCGAATCTTATGAATGTTCTAGACCGTAACCTCCAAGACATCACCGCGTCGACGGTGCGGATGCTTAGCCTCGTCCGCGAGTCGGGCGAGTTGGCCAAGCACGCGCTTATCGATGCGGACGTCGGCGCCGCCGAACGCTGCGTGAGTAACGACCAGAAGATCGACGCCCTCCAAGAAGAGCTAGAACAGACCATCCTGACGGTGATCGCCCGGCGCCAGCCCGCCGCGACCGACCTGCGCTTTTTAGGGGCGATGCACCGCGCGCTAAGCGACATCGAACGGGCCGGAGACTACGCCGAACACATCGCGCGCGTCGGCGCCGAACTCGCCGAGACCGCGCCGGTTAAAAAATATGTCGACATCGCCCGTATCTTTGAAATCTTAGACGGCATGGTCGAAAAGACGATCGAAGCGCTCGCCGAGTCGAGCGAGGCGGCGGCGCGTAGCGTTTTGGTGATGGACGACGAGATCGACGACCTCTACCAGCAGATCCAGCGCGAACTCCTCACCCACATGATGGAGCAGCCCAAACTTATCACGACCGCGACCAAGCTGATCAACGTCGCGCGCTACCTCGAGCGCTTCGGCGACCACATCGAAAACGTCAACGAACACATCGTATTTTGGCTCACCAGCGAGCGAATTTAGCGGATACCTGCCGGGGTAGACAGCCCCGCACACCTACATTTCGCGGAACTCCTTACGGCGCCGCGCCCGATTCGTGCTAAACTCTCGAACATGCGTTCTAGGAAGCCGAAACCGCAGCGACCGTACGTTTCGGGGCGCCGTTTTGACTACAGCACCCAGGGTTCGCGCTGGCTTACGACGGTCCGCAAAAAACGCCGTTACCGTTGGCCGATCGGCTTCGGACTCTTCGCGCTGCTGCTGACGCTGTTCGCGTTTACCTGGAGCGAAGCGCTCGAAGCGCCAGCATTCGGCGACCGTCTCCAGAACGCTGTCACCGAGACTTGGCGCGGCGCGCTCAACACCCTGCGCCCTCCGGTGCGGGTCGGCTTGCAGATCGGTCACGAAAACGCGCACGAACACCCCGACGAACTCGCGGCGTTGCGGGCGAGCACCGGCGGACACGCCAACGGTGTCAACGAGGTCGACATCAACCGGGCGGTCGTCGCCGCTCTTAAAGCGCTGCTCGAAGCCGACGGTATCGTAGTCGACGTGCTGCCCGCGGTCGTGCCGCCGGACTACCGCGCCGATCTGTTTATCTCGGTCCACGCCGACAGCGTGACCGACCCGTCGCGGCGGGGCTACAAGTCGGCGCACTTTACACCAGTGCGCAATGGGCTCGAGCCCCTCCTCAAAGCCGCACTCGACGAGGCCTACCTCTCCCTATCGGGCCTGCCCCACGACCACCGTAACAACGCGCCTAACATGCACCACTACTACGCGTTTAACCACCACCGCTTCGAGCACAGCGTCGACCCGCGCACGCCCGCCCTCATCGTCGAGATGGGCTACATCAGCAACCTTAGCGACCTCGCCTACATCCGGCAAATCGACGCGCCAGCACGGGCGATTCACGCGGGCATTATCCAATACCTGCGCGACCAGGGACGGATCCGGTGAGTGTGCGCAGCTTCGTCGCGGTGCCGCTCGAAGGCCCGGTCAAAGAGGCGCTCGTCGCGGCTCAGAGCGCACTTCGCAAACAGCTTTCTAACGACGTGGTCGTACGCTGGACCAAGCCCGCACAGTTTCACCTCACACTCGAGTTTTTAGGCGACCTTAGCGACGAGGAGGTCGCCGCCGCCAAGGAGCGCGTCCGGGCGGCGAGCCAGCGGGTGACACCGTTTGGGCTCGAGCTCACCACCCTCAGCAGCTTCGGGCGTCCGCCCCGGGTGGTCTGGGTCGGCGTCGCGGGCGAGCTGGGCTGTTTGCAACGTTTACAGCAGCACGTCGCGTCCGGTTCGTCAGACGCGACCTCGTCGGGCAAGTTCTCGTCGGGCAAGTTCCGGCCCCACCTGACGCTCGGACGGATCAAACGTCCGCCGCCCCCAGACGAGTTACGCCAGGTGCTCGAGCACATCGACATCCCCCGGCAGCGCTGGACGGTTCGCGAGATCATCCTCTACCAGAGCAGCCTTAGCCGTACCGGAGCGCACTACACGCCGCTGCTCCGCCGTTCGCTCGCGGCGTCGCCCAAGTAGTGCTCCAAAGGTAGCTTCGTGCACGCTGTGGTCAGGACATCTGTCCCGTAAATACGCGTGCTAGACTAGCCTCGTGAAAAAAGTTATCGTTTTGATGGTGGCCCTCATACTCGCCGCTTGCAACGCTCCCGGCGGCAACAACGGGGCAGACAGTACAGCAGACAGTGCGGCAAACCAGACCAACAGCACCCTAAACGCCGAAGGCGTCGCGATCCGCACCGAGCTAAGCGGTGACCCCGCCCTCGGCGAAGCCGAGATTCTGGTCTACGTGCTAGACGGAACCGACGCGGTCGAAGGTGCCGACGTGACCGTAACCGGTGACATGACCCACGCCGGTATGGTGCCGGTCGTCGCCGAGGCACCGCAGCAGGAGCCAGGTCTCTACGCGACTGAGGGGTTCGAGTTTACGATGGCGGGCGACTGGATTATCACCACCGAGGTGACGATGCCGGACGGTACCGAGCACGACGGCGAACTCGCCGTTACCGTTCCGGGACAGTAGACGCCAAATGAACGAGGTTCGTGCTGCTTGGCGCTTGGGCGCTGCGACCTGTGTGGCCGCGTTTCTGACGTCGGCTCTCTTTGTCGCGCCGCTGCTCGCGTCGCAGACGGACTTCGGGCACGTGCATCCAGACGGCGTGACGCCGCACCTGCACGACCTGACGGCGGTGTTGGTGTCGGGGCCGGTGCCGAGTGTGGTTGTAGGGTTAGCTCTGCTCTGCTCTGCGGCCCCGCTCGCGTCTGCCGCGCCTAGCCAGACCGTCTCTCCTGCCTGGCCCCGCTGCTTTACGAGCCGCGCCCCTCCGGCCTAACTCTTTCTACACAGCTACCACCGACGGTGTCGCGTCTTCTAACCGATTTTATAGACGCCTAACCCGCCGTTTCTCGCGCTAGAAAGATCAGGTCCTTATGGAACATCCGCTGCGTTCTACGCCGCACACCCGCCCCGTCTCGCTTCCGACGTACCGACCGATCGCCGAACAGCCGCGCGGCTTCGACCTGCTCCGCATCCCCGGCCTACGGCGGCTTATCCGCTGGAAGTACGCCCGCTTTCTGTTTCAGCTCCCCCTGCTCATTCTAGCCGTGTTTGTTATCTGGGACGGCCTGACCGGGCGGCAGCTCGCCCCACGCAACGTCGCGACGACGAGCGTCTGGCTCCACTACCGGGGGCTGGTCGTGGTCGCGCTCGCGCTAGTCGGCAACGCGTTTTGTGCGGCCTGTCCGCTGATGCTGACGCGGGGGGTAAGTCGGCGGCTCGAGCGGTTGCTACCGAGCAAGCTAAGCTGGCCGCGCGGGCTCAAAAACAAGTATCTGGTGACGGTGCTGCTGGTCGGCTTCTTCTTCTCCTACGAGTACTTCGACCTCTGGGCGAGCCCCTGGCTGACCGCGTGGCTGGCGATCGGCTACTTCGGGGCCGCCCTTGCCATCGACACCCTCTTCCCCGTCGGCACCTTCTGCCGCTACGTCTGTCCGCTCGGCAACTTTAACTTCGCCTTCGCGTCCGGGTCGCCGACCCAGATCACCGCCGCGAACCACGACCTCTGCCGGAGCTGCGAACACAAACCCTGCCTCCACGGACGAGAGACGTACACCGATAAACTGCTACCGTCGACCTCGCCGATCCGTCCGTCGCCGAGCGGCGCCGCCTTTATCCCGCTAAGCGACATTACAAACCCGAACGGTCAGGGCTACTTTCCCGGCTGCGAGACCGACCTGTTCGTGCCGACTATGCAATCCAACATGGACTGCACGAGCTGCTTTAACTGCGTCCGCGCCTGTCCCTACGACAACGTCGCGCTGACCGTCCGCCCGCCGACCTGGGAGTGGACGCGGGGGCCGTGGGCCAAACGGGGCAAGCTCGCCGTCATCATCATGGGCGTGTTGCTGACCTTTTACGGGCTGCTAAACGCGGTGGCGATGATCGGCCCCTACTTTAGCCTCGCCGAAGGGGTCGCGCACCTGCTCGGCACCCGCCAAGAGTTGCCGGTGCTGGCGCTCTTCTTCGTGCTGACCGCCGTGATCGGTCTCGGCGTTACGACGCTAGTGAGCTGGCTCGCCGACCTCGCTGGCGGCAAACGCGACGGGCCGTGGCGGGCGCTGCAACGCTGGGGCTACGTGATTGTCGCGCTCGGGTTCGGGTTCTGGGGCGCGCACTACCTGTTTCACTTTCTGACCGGCGCGTTGAGCATCGTCCCGGTGTTCGAGCACTTCTTCAGCTATCGCGGTTTCGATGTCGACCCGAACTGGCGTCTGTCGCAGATGGTGCCGTCGGCCTGGCTGTTCCCGATTACCGCCGGCATCACCACGTTTTATGCGATGCTCGCCGCGTACGTCACGGTCCGCATCGCGCTACGCGACTTCGGGCGTAACGGCGTGATCGCGATGTGGCCGATGCTGCTGTTCGTGCTCGCCTTCGCCGCGCTGTCGCTCGTCATCCTCGCCCAACCGATGGAGATGCGCGGGACGATTTTCGGGCCGAGCTTCTAACCGTCCAGATTGTTATCCTAGGATGATGATGTTTCGACGCTTTACAATCACGTTTACGGCGACGCTCGGTACCCTGTTTTTCGCTACGCTGCTAAGCATGAGCGCCGCCCAAACCGATGCACCGTCCGATTCGCCGCCACCCTGCGAGTACCTCGACATTCAAACGCCCTACACCGGGTACGACGAGTGGCACAAAAGCCTGCTCGACACGGTGTTTAAGCTCCCCGCCGACTACGCGCCGAACGACCTCGTCTCTATCGCCGAAGCGGGGTTGCCGGGTAACTACAACGTTCGCGCGATTATTATCGACGACCTGCGGGCGTTTGCCGCCGCCGCTCGCGAGCGAGGTCATCCGGTCGCGGTGCAGTCAGCCTACCGGAGTTACAGCTACCAGGAGCGCACCTTTAACTATTGGGTAAGGGTGCGAAACAGTGAAGAACGCGCTCGTTTAAGCAGCGCCCGGCCCGGTCACTCCGAACACCAACTCGGCACCGCTATCGACCTCCGTAGTGAGGGCGGACCGGCGGCTTGGGATTTAGAAGACTGGGCTGCGACGCCCGCCGGAGCTTGGGCCGTCAAAAACAGTTGGCGCTACGGCTTCGTGCTGAGCTATCCGAAGGGGACGCGCGACACCGTCTGCTACATCTACGAGCCGTGGCACTACCGCTACATGGGCCGCGAACTCGCCGCCGAAATCCACAACAGCGGGCTGACGCTACGCGAATGGCTGTGGCTACAGCAACCCGACACGTTTAGGGCGCAGTTTTAGCGCTCGTCTCGTTTAACGCGAACTCGGCGCGAACATGGTCGCTAGAAGATGGTCGCCAAAAGTATTGTCGCTAGAAACTCACAAGAGGAGATAATCGACACCGACATGACACGCAAAACGACACGACCGAACAGACTACCGGCACTGCTCGTCAGCTTGCTGCTGCTGCTTAGCGGCGTTGCGTTCGGACACGCAACCATCGTCATCGTCGACCTGAGCACTACGCCGCAAACGCCCGACGTAGGCGAAGAGTTTAGTATCCGTATCTATATGGAAGACCCGACGCGGGTGCCGGTCGAGGACGCGTTTGTGCTCGCCGACTTTAGCCTGCCGGGCGACGAAGGCGAGGAGACGGGCGAATCGCTGATCACGCGGCTGTTCGAGCAGGACGAGCCGGGTGTGTACGAGGGGACGATAAGCCTGCCCGAAGCGGGCAGTTGGCTGCTGCTGATGCGCGACCAGACCTACCGCCAGGAGGAGGCGCAGGCGACGCTAAGTTTTATCGTGGGGGACGGCCAGGGGCGGAGTAATCCGGAGACGCGCTCGTTCGTGTTTCCGCCGACGGCGACGGGGGGCTCGAGCCTCGGCACCTGGCTGGTCTGGCTGATCGGTCTACCTATCGCCGCCGGAGCCGCCGTAACGGTATTGGTCTTGACGGGCAACAAGCCGCAGGAGGGCAAGACCGGGCCGAAAACCTCCTAGCGCGCCCTCCGTTAGCGGTCTAGTCGCCCGACGTTCGAGTCGCTAACGAGTCGCTAGAAACGCGGTTCTGCCGCCCTCTAAACGTGATAAGCTCGCCCCATGTCTAACCTGTCTAACCCGTCTAACACCGACATGCACTACACCAACCTCGGCAGGAGCGGCCTCAAGGTGTCGCGTATCTGCTTAGGCACCATGAGTTACGGCACCCCCGACTGGCGTCCGTGGGTGTTGCCCGAGGCGGAAAGCCGCCCCTTTTTGCAGCGGGCGCTAGAGCTCGGCATCAACTTTTTCGACACCGCCGACATGTACTCGCTCGGGGTGAGCGAAGAGGTGGTGGGCCGGGCGCTTAAAGACTTCGCCCGCCGCGACGAGGTCGTCATCGCGACCAAGGTCTACATGCCGATGGGCGACAAGCCGAACCAGGGCGGGCTGTCGCGCAAGCACATCATGGACGCTGTCGACGCGTCGCTCAAACGGCTCGGCACCGACTACATCGACCTCTACCAGATCCACCGCTGGGACTACAGCACCCCGATCGAAGAGACGCTGGAGACGCTAAACGACCTGGTACGCTCGGGCCGGGTGCGCTATTTGGGGGGCTCGAGCATGCACGCCTATCAGTTCGCCCGTAGCCTCTACCTCGCCGAGCGTCACGACTGGAGCCGCTTCGTGTCGATGCAGAACCACTACAACCTCATCTACCGCGAAGAAGAGCGCGAGATGCTGCCGCTCTGCCGCGAAGAGGGCGTCGGCATCATCCCCTGGAGCCCGCTCGCCCGGGGCTACCTGACCCGCCCGCCGAACGACAGCGAAGCGACCCCGCGCGGCGAAACCGACGACATCGCCCGTCGTTTCTACCAGATAGACAGCGACCGCGACGTGGTCAACGCCGTCGTTAAGGTGGCCGAAGCGCGCGCGGTGCCCCCCGCCCAGATCGCGCTCGCCTGGCTGTTACGGCAACCCGGCGTGAGCGCGCCGATTGTCGGAGCGACCAAGATGAAGCACCTCGAAGACGCGGTAGACGCTCTCGCGTTAGAGCTAACCGACGACGAAGTCGCGCAGTTAGAAGCGCCCTACGTGCCGCACCCCGTACTCGGTCACAAGTAGCCAGCTCGGATGCTTGTCGCGAAGATGCTTGTCGCAAAGACGCCTGTCGCGCGTGATACGCTAGCCCGATGACGCTTTTCGACCAGACGTCGGGGACGATATGGAATGTGGTGACGGTGTTGGTGGGCTCGAGCCTCGGCCTGCTGCTACGCGGACGCCTCCCCGAGCGCATCATTACCGTGGTGATGCAGGCAATCGGCCTGACCACCCTCTTTATCGGCTTTACCAACGCCCAAGACCTGACCCGCGTCAGCGAACCGCCCGGCGTGATTTTGGGGCTTATCGCGCTCGCACTCGGCGGGGCGCTCGGCGAGTGGCTCGGCATCGAAGAGAGCCTCGAAGGTTTGGGGAGCTGGCTCAAAACCCGTTTTCGCGGTCAGGGCCGCTTTACCGAAGGCTTCGTCGCGGCGAGCCTGCTGTTCTGTGTCGGCCCGCTCACCCTAATCGGCAGCATCCAGAACGGCCTGGTTGGCGACGACGCGTTTCTGCTCCTTAAAGCGACCCTAGACGGCTTCGCGTCGCTCGCACTCGCCGCAACGTTCGGGTTCGGCGTCATCTTTTCGGCGCTCGTCATCCTCGTCTACCAGGGCGCGCTATCGCTCGGCGCGGGCTTTTTTGCCGACCTGATCGGCGACCCCGCCAATGACCCGAGGGTGCTGCTCGTGAACGGGGTCGGCGGGCTGATGATTGTCGGGCTCGGCTTCGGGCTCCTAGAGATTAAAAAGCTGCGGGTCGCGAGCCTGTTGCCGAGTCTGCTAATAGTGATCGGGCTCTACTATCTGGGGCGGCTCTTCTACTAGACGTCCTGCTCGACAGCCCCGTGAAGAGCGTTTATCGACCTAAAAGTAGTTAGCTCGTGCGGAGTAGATCGACACCCAACACGCCGCCCTTCAGCGTCGCTTAAGACGCCGCTCGGTAGAGGCCTTCTAGAAAGACCCGGATAATCTCCTGCGCCATCTGGTCGGGAGTGTGGACGGTTTCGCGGGTGTCACGGACGAAGGCGATCCCGTCTAGGGTGGCGAGAAACGACCCGGCCAGCACGTCGGGATAGGTGCTGCGAATCTCGTTTCGGCTCTGGGCGGCGCTAAAGATGCTCGCGAGCGGCGTGATCATCGCCCGGTAGGCGATGTCGGAGAGACGCTTGGCCTCGTCGGGCGGCAACGCGCTCATGTCCGAGCGGAGCATCCGGATAAAGTTCATCGGGGGCTGTGACAGGTGCCAGTCCGCGGCGACGTGAAGCTGGGTGCGGATGTCGGGCCGGGCACTCGCGAGGGTGCGCTCCAAGCCTTCCTGGTGCCGCGTTAGGCTCCGCTCGAGCACCTGCGTAAACAGCGCTTCTTTGCCCCCCGGCGCGTGATAGTAGAGCGACGCCTGCTTCATGCCGAGGTCGTTCGCGATGTCACGCATCGTCACCGAGGCGTAGCCGCGCTCGCCAAAGAGCTTTTCGGCGCTGTCGAGCACCCGTTCGCGGGCGGGGCTGATCGTGTCTTCAGTCATTAAGTCTCCTCGGTTTCACGTCTCTCATTATAGCTTGGTTGTTACTACCTTACGCCATAGATGGTAGACTCGACCGATGAGCATTAGCGACCAGGACATCGAACACCTCAAACAGCTCGCCCGCCTGCAGATGAGCGACGAGGAGACCCAGGCTCTTAAAGAAGACCTCAACAAGACACTCGGCTACTTCGAGGATATCCGCGACCTAGACACGAGCGCCGTCGACGAGCTCGCCCGCCCTATCGACAGCGTCAACGTGTTTCGGGAAGACGTCGTTGTGCCGCCCCTGCCGCATAGCGACGTGATCGCCCTGGCGACAGAGTCCGAAGACGGCTTCTTTAAGGTGCCGCGCACCGTCGACGCCGAGTAGATGTTTTCAAGAGCCGGTACGGTTTGAGGGCGCATACGACTTGCGACCCGGCACGATCTGTAGCGATGTGTTGTAGCGGTGTAAGCGTGACGTGAATGTAGCACGTTCGCCGACCTCGCACGTGTCGGCGTCTGGGGTAGGCGATCGGGGTGAGCGATAAGAAGATGAAGAGCGACTTCACCGCTACGGAGCGGCGATTGGGTATGCTCGGAGCTATGAACATATCTAGACAGCTTACGAGCACCGTGATGGTGGGGGTTTTGGTTTTGTTCGGAGCCGCTTTCGCGCAGCCCGAACAGCACAGCTACCTTGTCGGTACCATCGGCGAAGACGCCGTGCAGGTCGAGCTTATCGTCGACAACGGTAGTGTGAGAGGGTCGTTTTACGACAGTGCGGGCACGGAGCGGACGCTCGAGGGGGGCCTAGGCAACCGTGCGGAGCTAAGCGTCGTGGTGCTCGGCGCAGACCAAACGCAGCTCGCGACGATTACGGGGGTGCTCGAGCCCACCCGCTTCGAAGGCGACTACACACCGAGCGGCGCGGACACGTCTCTGGCCGTGGCGTTACAGACGGTCGCCGACTACGCCTACCTCCGCTTCGACCAGAACATGATCGAGGCGAGCACCGTGTTTCCCTACTTTATCGCCGGATCGAGAGGCAACATCCTTAACGACGACTGGCAGTCGCGGGCGATCGACGAGCACCTGTCGTTCGTCCGGGAAGGCCAGGACTATATGGACGAGATGGCCGAGGGCAGCTTCGTGACCGGCTACTTTCTCGACGCCCAACACGACATCGTCTACTACGCCTCCGACCTCATCAGCGTGCTCGAAACGGTGTCGGTCTATACCGGCGGCGCCCACCCGAACCTCTACTACAACACCTACAACGTCGGCCTCGGTCAGGACGCGGTGCCGTTCGGCCTTCGGGACGTGTTGGGCGAAAGCGGCGTCGCGGCGGTGCGCGACTACGTCGTCGCCGAGTTGCGCGAACAGGAGGGGGCGGTGTGGGTGCAGGAGAGCGGCACCCTAGACGACGAGTCGCTTAGTGTGTTTGTGGTGACGCCGACGGGGCTACGGTTTCACTTCGCGCCTTACGTGGTCGGGCCGTACGCGGCGGGAACGTTCGAGGTGTTGGTGCCGTGGGGAGGGCTCGAGCCCTACATCCCCACCGACAGCCCGTTCGCCCGCTTCCTCTAACCTTGTCTCGTCGAGAATCACCCTACCCCGACTTTCCTACCCCGCAAAACGCCAGCGAAGCCAAACATCTCCAGCACGACCTCGCCCGGCAACTCCGTATCGAGGGTACGACCGAGAACGTCGAGACTCTAGCCGCGCTCGACGCGTCGGTAAAGGGCGATAGCGATTACGTCGCTGTCGCCGTCTTGTGGCACGTCGCCGACGAGCGCATCCTCGAAGTCGGCGTCGGTCGCGTCCCGCAGAGCGAGATCTTCCCGTACGTGCCCGGTCTGCTGTCGTTTCGCGAAGCGCCCGCCTACCTCGCCGCCCTCCGGCAGCTGTCCGTCGTGCCCGACCTGCTCCTCGCCGACGGCCAAGGCTACGCCCACCCGCGCCGCCTCGGGCTCGCCGCGCACCTCGGCGTCCACTGCGACCTACCCGCGATCGGCGTCGCCAAAAAACGTCTGGTCGGTACAGAAGACGGCGATCTCGGCACCGAAAAAGGGTGCACCGTCCCGCTATACGACGACGACGAGCAGATCGGTTGGGTCTACCGCTCGCGCACGAACGTCAAACCGGTGTACGTATCGCCCGGCCACCGGGTCGGGATGGACGCGGCGCTCGCATTCGTAAAGTCGTTGCCCGGACAGACCAAGCTGCCCGAACCGCTACGGCAGGCACACCATTGGGCGGGACGAGCACGAGAAGAGGATCTTTCCGGACGAATCACGGTATCGAAGGACTGACCTTTGCCGTCACGCTATAACGCGATGTCGTCGCAATAGCCACGATAGACCGCAGAGGTGACGATGGACCAGACCATGCGTGAGGCGCGAGCGCTTCCTTCCAAAATGGCGCTTACGGACAAACTCCGGCTACTCGGGTTGCTGCTCGACGATCTCCAGCAGTCCGAAGAGGTAGTCGAGCACTATCTTGCTCGCGTCGAACTTTCTCGCATTGAGCAGACCGAAGGTGTTTGCGGGGGCGATGCGTGTATCGCCGGAACGCGTATCCCAGTGTGGCTTATCGAAGAATTTCGCCGTGCTGGTGCCAGCGACGCCGAGATCTTGCAGGCTTATCCATCGTTAAGTGCCGAGGACGTGGTTGCGGCTAAGGCTTACGTCGGGCTTAATCCCGAAGACATCGACCGACAGATACGAGCGAACGAACTGCGCTAGACGGATTTTTGGGCTTCTACATCGATTAAAAAAGCAGGTGCGCACGGCGCACCCTACCAGATGGTATGCTTAGAGGTTTTAGGAAAGTCGGTCTTTGCCCATGTAAGGACGAACGACGTCGGGCACGTCGACGGTGCCGTCTTCGTTCTGGTAGTGCTCGACGAGCGCGGCCCAGGTGCGCACCATCCCGAGACAGCTGCCGTTGAGGGTGTGGACGTAGTTGGGCTTGCCCTGACCTTGAGCGCCTCCGTCGCGGTAGCGGGTCTGGAGGCGTCGCGCCTGAAACGTCTCGAAATTAGACACCGAGGAGACCTCGAGCCAGCGGTCTTGGCCGGCGCTCCAGACTTCGAGGTCGTACTTTTTGGCCTGTGCGAAGCCCATGTCGCCGCTGCACATCGACAGGCGGCGGTACGGCAGGCCGAGCTTCGCCAAAACGCCTTCGGAAAATTCGGTCATCGCTTCGAGCACGTCGTAGCTCGTCGCGGGGTCGACGAACTGGACCATCTCGACCTTGTCGAACTGATGGACGCGGTTGATGCCGCGCACCTCTTTGCCGTAGCTGCCCGCTTCGCGCCGAAAACAGGGCGAGTAGGCGGCGTAGCGGATCGGCAGGTCGGTCGTGTCTAGAATCTCGCCTCGGTGCAGGTTCGTAACCGGCGTTTCGGCGGTCGGAATCATATAGAAGCCGTCGCTCACCTCGTACATCTGACCCTCTTTGTCGGGCAGCTGGGCGGTGCCAGTCGCGCTTTCGGCGTTGACCATGAGCGGCACCATCACTTCGGTGTAGCCTTCGTCGGCGAGGGTGTTGAGCAGAAACTGCACCAGCGCGCGCATAAACCGGGCGCCGTCGCCGCGAAAGACCGGAAAGCCGGAGCCGGTAATGGCCGCACCCGCTTCGAGGTCGAGCCAGCCGCGCGCCTTGGCGAGTTCCCAGTGGGGTTTAGGGGTAAAGCTAAAATCGCGGCGTTCGCCCTTTTCGAAGACCACCACGTTGTCGTGTTCGCTGCGGCCATAAGGCACCGAGTCGTGGGGCGGGTTAGGGATTTCGAGCATCAGCTCTTCGATCTGCGCGGCGAGGACGCGGGCTTTCTCTTCGAGCTTTTTGACGTCGTCGCTTAGCTCGCCCATCTCGCGGATGAGGTCGTCGGCGTTTTCGCCGCGGCGTTTGAGGTCGCCGATCTTCTTGCTGTCGGCGTTGCGCCGGGCCTGCTTCTCTTCGAGGTCGCTACGCAGGATGCGGTACTCTTCGTCGAGCATGAGCAGCCGGTCGAGCGTTTCGGCGGCGCCGGGGAGCTGTTTGGCGTCGATGGCGTTGCGAACCGCTTGGGGGTTATCGCGAAGGTATTTGAGATCCAACATAAGCTCTAGCCTACCCGAAACAGAGGGTGAAAGACACGGTCTTGTCGGCGGGTTGCGGGTCTTGGTGCGGTCCGAACGGTAGGGGGAGGGCTCGAGCCCCCCCTTCAGCCCTTCCAACGCATAAAACTCGGTGGTTATTCTCTATAACGATTTAATTTATAGTATGGTTGCAAAAACATCCAGCACACCCCAAACGTTCTGCGGCCTGCACCGTTTCGCCGGCGCGGCTATGTGACTCGGATTTTCGCGCTGCGTGCTGCGCCTGAGTGCTTGAAGACTCGTCTCAGGTTAAGGTGTACAGGTTAAGCGACTGGTGGTGAGGGATTGGGGGGGCTCGAGCCCCCCGTAACATTTTAGGCAGCGAATTCTAGGCGACAGTTTCGAGCATTAGTCGAGCACCATACCGCCGTCGATCATCATCGTCTGACCGGTCATATAGTCCGAATCTGCCGACGCGAGGTAAGTCGTCGTGCCGACGATATCGGCGGGGGTCGCGGGGCGCGCCATCAGGATGTTTTCGGCGAAGTTCTTCATCGCCTGACCCTTTTTGTCGCTCACACCGAGCTCCATAAGCTGCTCGTCGAGCGTCTCCCAGAGCGGCGTGTCGACCACACCGGGCGCGAAGCTGTTGACGGTGATCTTGTGCTTGGCCAGCTCTTTGGCGGCCATCTGGGTGAGCGCCCACACCCCAAACTTGCTGACACTGTACGGTACGACGTTCGGGTCCATCCCGACACGACCGACAATCGAGCCGGTGTTGATGATCTTACCGGCGATCTCGCCCTGGCTCTCCTGGGCGATCATCTGCTTGGCCGCTTCCTGGATGCCGATCAGCACGCCTAGCGCGTTGACGTTCATGATGAAGTGCCAGTTCTCTTCGGTCGTCTCTAAAAAGTGCTGAGGACGGTTGACACCCGCGTTGTTAAACATCACGTCGAGCCGTCCGTACGCCTCGACGGTAGCGTCGATCAGCCCCTTGACCTGCTCGCGCTTGGCCACGTCGACCTTGTAGCCCATCGCCTGGCCACCAAACTTGTTGGCGGCGTACTCGGCAGCTTCTTTGGCGCCGTCTTCGTTCATGTCTGCAAAGACGACTTTTGCCCCTTCATGGGCGAGTTTGTGACCGATAGCGCGGCCCATCCCCTGAGCGGCTCCGGTGATAACAATGACTTTTCCTTCGGTTCTGGCCATAACGCCTCCTAAAGCGTAGAAAGATGAAACTTCAACAGATTAGCGGTGGTTGTAGGTGACGAGTTTGCGTTCGGTCATCTCTTCGATGGCGAAGCGGACCCCTTCGCGGCCAAAGCCGGACTGTTTGACCCCGCCGTAAGGCATGTGGTCCATCCGAAAGGTCGACACGTCGTTGACGTTTAGGCCGCCGATCTCGAGCCGTTCGGTCGCCCGCCGGATGACCGACAGGTCGTTGGTAAAGAGTCCGGCCTGAAGGCCGTAGTCGCTCTGGTCGACCGCCGCGATCGCGTCGTCGACGTCGTCGTAGCGGTAGAGCACCACGACGGGGCCGAACACTTCGTTGCACGACACGCTCATGTCTTCGCGAACGTCGGCGAGCACGGTCGGTTGCCACAGGTTGCCCTCGCGGGTGCCGCCACTCAGCACCGTCGCGCCTTGCGATACGGCTTCGTCGACCCAGCCCTCGATCCGCTCGGCAGCGCCTAAGTCGATGACCGGGCCGATGTCGGTGGTGTCGTCCGACGGGTCGCCGACCTTGAGCGCCTTCACCTTCGGAATAAGCGCGTCGACAAATGCGTCGTAGCGGTCGCGGTGGATGTAGACCCGCTGCACCGAAATGCAGGCCTGACCCGAGTAGGTAAACCCGCCCCACGCTACCCGCTCGGCGGCGTACGCGACGTCAGCGTCGTGGTGGACGATGACACCGGCGTTACCGCCTAGCTCGAGCGCGACCGGTTTGCGTCCGGCGTTGCGCTTAAGCATCCAGCCGACGCCGGGGCTGCCGGTAAAGCTCAGCATCTTGATCCGGTCGTCTTCGACCAGCGGTGCGGCGTGTTCGACCCGGGTCGGAACGACGGCGATGCCGTCGGCGGGCCAGCCCGCGTCGAGGATGATCTCGGCGAGTTTGTGCGCGCTGACCGGCGTCTGCGAGTCGGGGCGGAGCACGATGCTGTTGCCCGCCGCGAGGGCGGGGGCGACCTTGTGCGCGACGAGGTTCATCGGAAAGTTAAACGGGGTGATGCCGGTGATCGGGCCGCGCGGGACGTGGTAGAGGTGGGCTTCGCGGCGTTCGTTGCCGGGCAGCCAGTCGAGCGATATCATCTCGCCGCCGAGCCGTTTGGACTCTTCGGCAGCGACCTTAAAGGTAAACGCGGCGCGACCGATCTCGCCGATCGCGGCTTTGAGCGGTTTACCCGCTTCGAGCGAGAGGATCCGGCCTAGGCTGTCGGCCTGGCGGGTGAGCGCTTCGCTGGTGCGCTCGAGCACCTCCGCACGTTTCCAGCTCGGCAGGGTTCGGGTCGTTTCGAAGCCCCGCACAACCGACACAATCGCCGCTTCGACCTCTTTTGGGCCGCCGTGGTGAGCGACCGCGACCAGCGAGCCGTCAAACGGGCTACGCACCTCGACCGGGTCGTCGGTGTGCTGCCACGTCCCGCCGATCAACACGCCGAATTCGCCGACCGCAGGGGTGTCCTGGCGGGTCGCACGGCTGATGTCGGCACTTCGTAAGCGTTGTACAGTCATAAAATCTCCTAACGGCGCCTAACGGGTGATTAAGGTGATGAATTAAAATGCGACGACCATGTCCATCGGATCGTGGCATAGCGCGACGAGGCTGTCTAAAAAAGCGCTCGCGTCGGCGAGGTCGAGGTCGTCACGGACGCTAAGGGTCAGGGTCAGGTAGTCACGGACGACGGTCTCGCCTGCTTCGGGTACGACGCGCGGGCTGATGCGCCCGACGGCGAGGGCGGCGTGTTGGTTGGCCGGGAGCGGGGCGCTGACGCGGTCGGCGCGGGTGTCTTGGAGGGCGTAGAGGGTAAACGTTGTGGAGGGGGGGGATGGGGGGGGCTCGAGCCTCTGCTTAGCGATCTCCACAATGCTAAGCCGATCGGCCTGCAGCAGCGCGACCTTCACCCCGTCGGGCGTGGCCAGCATGACGTCGATCCGCTCGGGTTCGGGGTTGAGCGCCGTATGTTTGCGCAGCGCGACCGCGACAAACTTTACCAACACGTCGCTTAGGGTGAGAGGGTGGCTCGAGCGTTCGTTAAGCCGTGCGACAAAGGTGCCGAGCGCGGTAACGTCGACGTCGCTCTGTAAAACCGAGGTTGCGGGAGACGAGGCGGTAGCCGCTGCGGCGGCACGTTCTGCTGTAGACGCTGTGTCTGCCGCGTCTGTCTGGGCCGCCGCTGTCTGAGCAGCCACTGCGTCAGCAGCAACGCCCTCACCAAGCGCCTCATCGGCGGCGGGCGGCTCGTAGTCGAGCACGTCTTGTGCGAGCACCGCGCTGCCTGGTCCTCGGCCCGCTACGTACGCGAGTGCGACGCCGTGTTCGCGGGCGAGCCGTTTGGCCTTCGGCGACGCGAGCACCTTTCCGTCGTCATTGATGACCGGGTTAATGACCGCACTCGGTGCTGCCGAGGATGCTGTCGACCCTTGCGGCGCGGCAGCAGATGCCGGGGGCGATGCCGGATCGTCTTGCAGAATCGTTGTCGGTGCGGTTGTCGGTGCAGCTGTCGGTGCAGCGTCTGCAGAGCTCTGTTCGGCAGGCGCTTCGTCAGCACCCGCAGCCTCCTCGGCAGACTCGCCTTCACCTAAAATCACAGCGATGACCTGGCCGGTCGGGATCTCTTCGCCCTCTGCAGCACTCACCTGTGCGAGCGTGCCTGACGCTTGCGCTTCGACCTCAACCACGGCCTTGTCGGTTTCGACCTCCATCAGAATGTCGCCCTTGGTCACGGCGTCTCCGGGCTGTTTGAGCCACTTGAGCAACACGCCACTGTCTTGCGACATGCCGAGTACAGGCATCACCACGTCTTTAGCCACGGTCGGTCCTTTCGCGACGCACCGGCCTACACCTCGTCTTGTTTCGCCGCGACGACCTTGTCGGCGGGCACACCACCCGCTGCGACACGGGGGTTGTTGCGGTTCGACTCGGTGTCTCGGGTCATTCCCAAGGGGCTACCCGCTGTGTAGTACTTCGGCCCCGTCACGATCAGCTTCTCGGCGGGGAAGCGCGAGATCACTTCGCAGCCGTCTTTGGTGACAACCAGCTCTTCTTCGATCCGCGCCGCTGACCAGCCGTCCGTAGCAGGCCAGAACGTTTCGAGTGCGAAGACCATCCCCTCCTCGATCACTTCGGGGTGGTCGAGGCTGTAGAGGCGGCTAAAGATCGGCTTCTCCCAGATGTTAAGCCCGATACCGTGACCGTACTGGAGCGCGAAGGCGAGCTCTTCGTTCGGAAAGCCGAACTCCTGGGCCTTCGGCCAGATCTTGACCACGTCGGCGGTGGTCACGCCGGGCCGGATCATGCTGATCGCCTCGTCGAGCAGATCGCGGCACTTCGCGTAGGCGTTGACCTGCGCCTGCGACGCGCTACCGACCGCAAACGTCCGGTAGTAACAGGTGCGGTAGCCCATGTAGCTCTGCAAGATGTCGAAGTAGGCCGGGTCGCCGGGGCGGAGCATCCGGTCCGAGGCGACGTGGGGGTGGGGGTTGCAGCGCTCGCCCGAAATCGCATTGACGCCCTCGACCATCTCCGAGCCGTGCTCGTAGAGAAACTTGCTGACTAACCCGACAATATCGTTTTCGCGGATGCCGGGGCGCAGATTTTCGTAGATAAGCTGGTACGCCGCGTCGACCATCCCCGCCGCGTGGGTGAGCAGGCTGATCTCGTCTTGGGTCTTGATCTTACGGGCTTCGAGCATCATCTGCTGGCCGTCGATCACTCTGATGCCTAGCTCTTGCAGCGCGAACAGTACGGGCGGCTCTAAGATGTCGATCGCGACCGGGTCGTTGTGCAGACCGCGCTCTTCGAGTTCGGTCTTGATCGATGCGGCGACTTTGTCGGCGCGACCCATTTCGGGCGAGATCGTCCCGCGCATCACCGAGGTGCCAGGGCGCGAGCGCTTTTCGCCGTCTAGCCAGGGGGCGTAGATCTGGTGGTGTTTGGCTGCCGAACCGAAGTCCCAGAGGATCGGTTCGTCGTCCTGGGGGAGCAGCGTGTAGCGAGCGACTTTGTCTTGCGCCCAGGTGCCGATGTGCGTCGAGGTGATGTAGCGGACGTTGTTCATGTCGAAGCAGAGCAGGGCGCCCGCCTCGGAGTCTTTAAGGACGCGTTTGATCCGCTCGAGCCGCTCGGTACGTAACCGGTCGAAGTCGATACGCTTCTCCCAGTCGACTGCCATCGTGCCGTAGGTGTTGATTGCCATGGTAGGCCTCCTTATTGAGGGGTTAGGGGGTGCGGGCGAGCAGCGCTCTAGCGGCGTCCGCTACGCTCTGAGGGGTAGGAACAGTGACGTCTTCGAGTGAGGGCGAGAACGGTACCGGCACGTCCATCGCGCCGAGCCGCTTGACCGGCGCGTCGAGGTAGTAAAAAGCGCCGTCGGCGATGACCGACGCGAGTTCGGCGGTAACCCCGTAGCGTTCGTGACCTTCGTCGATGACGATGGCTCGGCTGGTCTTTTTCGCCGATTCGATCAGCGTCTCTTTGTCGAGCGGAAAGGTGGTGCGCGGATCGATCACTTCGGCGCTAATCCCGTCGGCGGCAAGCAGTTCGGCAGCTTTTAGCGCGACCTGCACCATGCTGCTCGTCCCGACTAGGGTGATGTCGCGACCGACCCGTTTGATGTCGGCCTCGCCGAAGGGGATGGTGTAGGGCTCTTCGGGCACTTCGCCCTTTTCCTGAAACATCAGCTTGTCTTCGAAGATCACGACCGGGTTGTCGTCGCGTATGGCGGTCTTCATAAGGCCTTTCGCGTCGTAGGGGGTCGACGGCATCGCGACCTTAAGGCCTGGAATGTGGCTGACCCAAGCGTGCAGGCTCTGACTGTGCTGCGCCGCCGAACGACGCGTCGCGCCGAGAGTTGTGCGCAGCACCATCGGCACCCGCAACTTACCGCCCGACATGTAGTGAATCTTGGCGGCCTGGTTGACGAGCTGATCCATAACGATGGTCAAAAAATCGCCGAACATCAGGTCGACGACGGGGCGCATCCCGGTCATCGCGGCGCCGACGGCGACGCCGGTAAAGCCCGCTTCGGAGATCGGCGTGTCGAGCACCCGCTCGGTACCGAACTCTTCGACCAGCCCGGACAGCACCTTAAAGGGTGTGCCCGCTTCGGCGACGTCCTCGCCTAGAATAAACACGCTTGGGTCGCGGCGCATCTCTTCGGCGATCGCTTCGTTGACCGCTTTCGAAAAGCTGATGGTGCGCGTGGTCGGGCTAAGCGTAGACATGTTGGGTCACTTCGCTCTCGTCGGGGTAGGGGGCGTCGAGGGCGAAATCGACGGCGGCCTGCGCGTCTTCGCGAACCTCGGCTTCGATCTTTTCGAGCGCCGCCTTGTCGGCGATCTTTTCCTCGATAAGCCAGCGCTCGAACAGGGTGATCGGGTCGCGTTCGCTCTTCCAGGTCGCCTCTTCGTCTTTCGAACGGTAGTACTCGCGGTTGATATCGCCGACGTGGTGGCCGTGGTAGCGGTAGGTCAGGCACTCGAGAAAGGCCGGCCCCTGCTGCTCGCGCATCTGCTTAACGAGACGCTGCGACGCCGCGTAGACCGCCCGTACGTCCTGACCGTCGACCTGCTCGGCGTGGATACCGAACGCCTTGGCGCGGTCGACGACCTCACCAGCAGTCGTTTCGGAGTAGTGGGTGTACTCGTTGTAAAGGTTGTTTTCGCAAAGGTAGAGGACCGGCAAATTCCAGAGCTTCGCCATGTTCATTACCTCGTAGATTAAGCCTTGACCGAGCGCCCCCTCGCCGAAAAAGCAGACCGCGACCTGACCGCTGCCGCGCATCTTTGCCGACAGCGCCGCGCCGGTCGCGATACCGGCACTGCCACCGACGATCGCGTTCGCGCCCAAGTTGCCGTTCTCCTGGTCGGCGATATGCATCGAACCACCTTTGCCCCGGCAGTACCCAGCTTCTTTGCCGAGCAGTTCGGCAAACATCGGTTTGAAGTCGGCACCTTTTGCGACGCAGTGACCGTGGCCTCGGTGCGTGCTGGTGATGTAGTCGTGCTGGCCGAGCGCTTCACACACTCCGACCGCGACGGCTTCTTGGCCGGTGTACATGTGGGTCAGACCGGGCATCTTCGCCGACAGATAGAGTTCGTTGGCGTGCTCTTCAAAGATCCGTATCTTCCACATCTGACGGTAGATGCGCGTCCACTGCGCCGCGCTCGTGTCTGAAACGTTGGCCTCGACGGGGGCGGATGCCCGCACGCCGGGGCGCTGCGAATCACTCATGCTGTTCCTCCTGTTGTTGGGCGGTCTGACTGTCGCGCCGCACCTGGTCGAGATGGGCCCGCATCGCTTCGCGGGCCGCTTCGGGGGCGCGGTCTTCGATCGCTCTAAAGATCCGCTTGTGGTGGGCTTGGCCTCGCTGCGGCCCCCCATCGACCCAGAACATCTGCCCGCGCAGTTCTTGCAATACGTCGACCACAGAGTCGAGTAGGCGCGGGACGAAGGTGTTTTGGGTAGCCCGTGCTAGCGCGAGGTGAAACCGGTTGTCGGCCCGGATAAACGCGTCGGCGTCGCCCATCGCCACGTCCATATCGGCGATCGCGTCGCGCATCGCGTCGATGTCGTCGCTGTTGGCGCGTAGCGCAGCCCGAAAGGCGAGTTCGGGCTCGATGATTTCGCGAATCTCGACGAGTTCGGCCCACGGGTCGCGCAGACCGCCAAACTCCATGATGAGC
>JAXHMC010000014.1:0-56402 GCA_034521635.1 Trueperaceae bacterium
ACTTTTTTGCTGCTCTACTTCTTGCCAGCAGATCCAGCGCGGATGGTTGCTGGCCGTAGTGCAACACCCGAGACCGTTGAGCAGATTCGCCGCGAACTAGGTCTTGACCAGCCTTTCCCGCAGCGCTACGCGAGCTATCTGTGGGGTCTCGTCCAGGGTGATATGGGTCGGTCATACGTTCAAAAGGCAGCAGTTAGCGACATTATTGCCTCGCGGTTTATACCGACGTTGCAACTCGCCCTCGCAGGAATTTTGTTTGAGCTGCTGATCGGTCTACCATCGGGTATCATCGCTGCCCTAAAACGGGGAACATGGGTCGACCAACTGTTTATGAGCACGGCATTTCTAGGCGTGTCGGCACCACAGTTTGTTGTTGGTTTACTTTTGCTCTACCTTTTTAGCTATCTGCTGCCTATCTTTCCGCTTGGTGGCTACGGTAGCGTTGCCCACATCATCCTGCCTGCAATTACCGTCGGGCTAGCGGGCGGCGGCTGGTACGCCCGGGTGACGCGTTCGGCGATGATCGATGTACTGCGGCAAGACTATGTCAAGACAGCTCGGGCGAAAGGCGTCTTTCCGCGTCGCCTACTCTTCAAACACATCCTTAAAAACGCAACCTTACCGGTCGTCGCGCTCGTTGGGCTAGATATCGGTGTGTTTATGGGTGGCATCGTCATTGTCGAGTCGGTGTTTGGCTGGCCCGGTATCGGCCAGATGATCTGGCAAGCGATCCAACTCGTTGACGTTCCGGTGATTTTAGGAGGTGTCCTTGTAACCGCTTGCTTTGTCGTCGTCGGCAACCTTGTCGCCGACCTTATCTACCCTCTGCTAGACCCGAGAATTCAGTACGGTTAACGCTCTAGGAGGAGCTATGAAGCGACTGCTTTTAACGCTACTAATCACCCTTACCCCCCTCGCTTTCGCGCAAGGTGGCAGCATGACGGTCACCTTTCAAGACGATCTCTCGACGCTTGATCCGGCAGTCGGCTACGACTGGCAGAACTGGTCGATTATCAAGTCGATTTTCGACGGTCTGATGGACTACGAGCCGGGAACGACGACCCTGGCTCCGAACCTCGCCGAAAGCTACACGGTCTCCGAAGACGGACGGACCTACACCTTTTCGCTTCTCCAGGGCGTGACCTTTCATAATGGTCGCGAAATGATCGCCGACGATGTCAAGTACTCGTTCGAGCGGATGTTCGATCCGGCGACGCAGAGCCCCGGACTAGGCTTCTATCTCGGCATTGTTGGTGCGCAGCCCTACGTCGCCGGTGAGGTCGATACGGTTGAAGGTATCGAAGTTATCGATCCATACACTGTCGTCTTTCAGCTCATCGAGCCCGACGCGTCGTTTCTCCATAAGCTCGCCCTAAACTTCGCGCACGTTGTCCCGCAAGAGGCGGTCGAGGCGAGCGACGATTTCGGTCGCGAACCGGTCGGAACTGGCGCCTTTATGCTGAGCGAGTGGGTGCTCGGCCAACGGGTAGTGTTAGAGCGCAACCCCAACTATCACGTTGAGGGTCGTCCCTTTCTAGACGAAATTACCTTTCAGGTCGGAGTCGATCCAAACGTCGCTTTCTTGAGGTTGCAACGTGGTGAGGTCGATATCTTAGGTGACGGTATCCCGTCAGCCCGCTTTAGCGAAGTGATGAACGACCCCGAACTCTCGCAGCTTGTTGCGCAAGGCGATCAGATTCAAACTGGCTACATCACCATCAACACCGAAATCGAGCCCCTTAACAACCCGATGGTGCGTCAGGCGATCAACATGGCGATTAACAAAGAGCGGATCGTCCGGGTAGTTAATAACCGCGCGACGCCAGCAGTGCAGATTCTACCGCCCCTGATGCCCGGTTACGCTGATGACTATGAAGGCTACGCGTACGACCCAGAAGCAGCCAGGCAGATGCTTGCTGATGCGGGTTTCCCCGATGGATTTAGCACCGTCCTTTACGCCTACAACGTCGCGCCTAACGACCGGATCGCTCAGGCGATTCAGCAAGACTTGTCGCAGGTTGGTATCGACGTCGAACTTCGGACCCAAGCTCAGAGCACCGTGATTGAAGCGGGCAGCTCGGGTGAAGCGCCGCTACTGTGGTCGGGTGGAATGGCTTGGATTGCTGACTATCCCGACCCTAACAATTTCTACTGGCCGATTCTTGCCTGCGCGAGCGCGGTGCCGGGGGGTTGGAACTGGGCGCGCTACTGTGACTCTGAGATCGAAACGATGGCGGCTGAGGCCGACACGATGGTTGCCGACGATCAGCGCGACGAGCGGATCGCGATCTACCGCGACTTGTTCGTGCAGATTATGGAAGAAGACGCACCTTGGGTACCGGTGTTTCACGAGAGGCGCTTTACTATGCACTCGGCGCGTGTCGGTGGCCCCGAAGCAATCTTTGTAGACCCCATTCATATTCCGGTACACTACGAACTCGTCCGTGCCACCGAGTAACTACAAAACCATCCACCACGACCACCACCACTTCGGGTGGGACAACAGCCTCGCGCCGTACCTGCGCGCCGAGCCGGACACGGCGCTAGAGATCGGGATCGTCGACGCGTCGGGAGGACAGTTGACGGAGCGTTCTAGCACTCCCGACGTCACCACCCTAGACTTTGCCCGCATCAACCCGGTCACTGGCCCGGTCTACGTCGAAGGGGCCGAACCCGGCGACGCGTTAGAGATCGAAATCCTCGACTTTGACGAGAGTGGCTGGGGCTGGACCGCCATTATCCCCGGCTTCGGGCTGCTCGCCGACGAGTTTTCCGATCCGTTTTTGCACATCTCGCACTACGACCGCGAACGGGTCGCGTTTACCCCCGACATCCATCTGCCGACCCGGCCTTTTCCCGGCACGATCGGCCTCGCGCCCGCCGAAGTGGGACACCATTCGGTGGTGCCGCCCCGTCCGGTCGGGGGTAACATGGACATCCGCGACCTGACGCGGGGGACGAAGCTGTATCTGCCGGTCGCGGTGCCGGGGCGCTGTTTTCGGTCGGCGACACCCACGCGGCGCAGGGAGACGGCGAAGTGTGCGGGACGGCGATCGAGACGCCGATGACGCTGCGGGTCAAGATCGGCCTCAAGAAGAACGCCGGTATCACCCGTCCGCAGTTCGACACGGTGGGGGAGACGCGTCCGCAGAGCGAGAGCAAAGGCTACTACGCGACGACTGGGATCGGGCCGGATCTGATGGAAGCGAGTAAGGATGCGGTGCGGGACATGATCGAGCATTTGGGGAGGGAGTATGGGCTCGAGCCCCACCTCGCCTACACCCTCTGTAGCATCGCCGTCGACCTCAAAATCAGCGAAATCGTCGACGCGCCGAACTGGGTTGTGTCGGCTTATCTGCCTAAAGCGATCTTTCGGTAAACGCCCGAACAAAGCGCAAGGGCACGGCAACGCGCCCGAACAGGTGTAGGCCGCGTCTCGTTTGTCATCCTAGTCCTCGCTGAGCGTCGAGGGCATAGCAGTACAGCAATTTTGCAGGCGCGTGGGGGCTCGAGCCCCACAAACAACCAACAAAAAGCGCGGCATCCTCATCGGTGCCGCGCTCGTCTTTTTAGGCCGCTCTACATCGGTCGTTCTAACCCGGCGTTTCCGCCTCGTCGTTCGTGGATTCGCTCGGCGTCTGCTCCCCACCGACTTCTTCCAGAATCATCACGTCTAAATCGACGCCCTTCGTCGACACGCTGACCAGGCGGATGTCGGACACTAAGCCTGCGACGGGGGCTCTCACCCACTGCTGCTGACCGCCTACTCATCCTGCTTAGTCTACGTCTGTTTTTGGTATCTGTTTGGTACACTAGCGTTTGCATTTTCTACGCGAGTAACAACGTTTCGAGAGGTGGGGGAAGGTCTAGTTAGGGGCTCGAGCCCGCTCCCTCTAGCACCCCGCCCATCACCCCCCAGAATGCTACCGTACCCCCATGCACTTCATCGGTCTCGGCGGCACAGACGAAGTCGGTGCCTCTAGCTACCTCTACCGCCTCAACAACCTCAACCTCCTCGTCGACGCCGGTCTCCGCCCCACCATGATGGGCGAAGCCTCGTTGCCCTCGCTCGACCTGCTCGACACCCATCCCCCCGACCTGATGGTCATCACCCACGCCCACCTCGACCACGTCGGCGCGTTGCCCAGAGTCAAAGCGAAGTTCCCCAACCTCCCCGTCTACGCCACCCGCGCCACCCAACGCATCGCGTTAGAAGTCCTTAGTGACGCCGTCCGCGTCGGCGAAATCCAAGGTGCCCCCCTCTACGACGCGAGCGAAGCGCTCCGCGCGGCTGCCGACATCAAGACCCTCACGCCCTTCGAGCCGTTGTCTTTTGCGGGCGGCCAGATCACCTGCTACCCAGCAGGGCATGTTTTGGGGGCGGTCGGCCTCCTTATCGAGACTGACGCCGGGCGGGTGTTCCACACCGGCGACTTCTCGAACATCGCCACCTTAACGACCGAATCCGCCTACCTCCCCCCGCAACCCATCCCCGTCGACGCGGTCGTGAGCGAAGCGACCTACGGCGACACCCAACTGCCGGGCCGCAAAGACCAGATCAGCGGCTTTATCGAGGCAATCGGCCAGGTCGTCGGTCGCGGCGGACGGGTACTCGTGCCGACCTTCGCGCTAGGCCGCGCGCAAGAACTCGTACTGCTGCTATTGAATCACCAGGCCAGCGGGGTGCTGCCGCCCACGCCTATCTACCTCGACGGTCTGGTGCGGACCCTCACCAACGCGTTCGAGGAGCTGCTCGAACTCCTCCCCGCCAAGCTGCAGAACTTCGTCAAGTCGAGCGGTCAACCGCCGTTACTCCGCGAGGGGGTGCACGTCGTCAAGAACAAGCGGGAGCGGATGCGGATCGCGGAGCGTAGTGAGCCCGCTGTGATTCTGGCGAGTTCGGGGATGCTGTCCGGCGGGGCGAGCCCGGTCTACGCCCGCCATATCCTACGCGAGGTCGACTCGGCGCTGTTCGTGGTGGGGTATCAGGACGCCGAATCACCCGGTCGACGGCTGTTAGAGCTGCAACGGGGTGGCGAGGTGATGCTCCCCGTACAAGAGCGTGACGTACAGGGCTTCGAGCCAGTACCCGCCTTGTGCGAGGTGTCGCGTTACTACCTCTCGGCGCACGCCGACCGGGGCGGCATCTTAGCGCACTTATCGCGTTATCCGAGCCCGCGCGTGGTGTTGATGCACGGTGAGGGGGGTGCGCGTGTGGCGTTGCTTGAATCACTCAAGAAAGACCGGCAGGTCGACCTACCAAGCAACGGCCAGGAAGTCGACCTGCTTGCGGAGACGCGCTTCAGCAAACCGAGCAAAACAAACCGGCCTGCTGCGGTAGCGCCGCCTACCCAGGCAGATACAGAAGATGCTTTGCAGGTGCGGAAGTACCGGCACTTTAAGACTGACGCTGCTGCGACTGTTGACGGTCAGCGTTTGGTTTTGGAGTTTGACGAGGAGATCGACCTCGCACACCTCTTCCCCGAAGGGCGCTACCGGGTCGAGATTAGTAAGGGCGCGGTGACGAAGGTCAAGTTGCGGGAGTTGCCGGGCTTTACGGGCGGACGTGGTGGGTCCGAGGATGCCGAGCGTGGCGAGGACGGTGTCGACGGGGAGGATGCCGAAGACGACGATTCCGAAGAGGTTAGCGCGGGGTAGGCGGCGCAGACGACCTCAGTCGGTGATTGCTGCGACAGGACACGTCACAGCACAAGCTCTAACGCCTCCGTCAACGTCACCACTGTTACCCGATCGAGCGTTTGGCCGTACAGATGCCCGAAGTGTCGCCGGTCGCCCGTGACGAGGTGACTCGCGTCGCTCGCGGCGGCGGCGGCCAGAATCGGTGCGTCCTTAGCGACGACGTGTGTACGGGTCCACGCCAGCAGAGTGGGCGGAGCTTCAGGCACGGTCGTTAGGCGCGGTAGCAGGTCTTGGAACGCCGGAAGATGCTCGGCGTACTTGACGCTGATGTTGCGACGGGCCTCTTCGGTAGCGTAGGCCGACGTAAGCAGGACACAGTAACCGCCACGGGCGAGGTCGAAAAGCGCCCTGGCCTGGCCACGCTTGCTAAGGCTCGCCGAAAAGATCACGTTAGCGTCGACGAAAAGAGTCAGCATAACGTTTAGGCGTTGCGGTTTAGCTTCTCCTCGACCCGTCTCGCCATCTCCGGACTCATCTCGTCGGCAGCGGCGAACTCCGCGAGGCGTTCGTCGCTATAGATTTCGATCGGGTAGACGCCCGCCGGACGAAGGATAAGTGCGCCGTCTTCGGTCGTCTCGACGATCAGCAGCGATTCGCTCTCGATGCCGAGCTCGTCGATAATCTTTTTGGGGATACTGACCTGGCCTTTTTTACCGAGTTTGACAACGTCCATAACAACGATGATACCAGAATCCGGCGAACCGGATACCGACTCTAGCGAAGAGCCTTACGAGAGCTTCGCGTCCGCCTCCCACAGCACCGCCCACGTCACGGCGTCAAACAGGGGCCGCTGCCCACCCTCGATCTCGCGCCGATGTCGACGCAGGATGCGGCTCTCCGCGTGCTTTTCGAGGTCGTAGACCAAGTGGCAGCGCTGACACAACGCCGCGAGATTCTCGCCGCGGTTGTCGCGGGGGTCGTGATTCAGGTGCGCGGTCGTCAACACGATGCGGGTCAGCTTTACGTGCGGGTACGCGGCGATCTGCTCGGCACTCCACACCTCGAAGCTGCCGTCTTCCTGCCGAAGTCCCCGAGCGTCGTGCGCTACACCGCAAGACTCGCACCGCCCACCAGCTCGCCCGAAGCGGATGCGGTGGCTGATCGCTTTCCAATCGCGTGAGTAGAGATGTTTGAAGTCGGGGCGGATTGGCATGTCAACCTCCTCTAGGAGCTACATCATAGCATTTACTTAACTAAGTATATCTCTATTTAGATATATGTGTATTTATGTCTTTCACTACTTATGTTGTAGAGGACGCCCTGGTTACAGACGTTGCGCCTCGAGCCCAGCACACCGGACACGGAGAGCACCCTTAGAGACTCGCTCTTCCACATTTCACTAAAGCACGAAAGTCATATATCGCTACATGTTGCTTTATGTTTATGTGTATTTATATTTTTCGCTATATAACTATATAGCGAAAGCAGTAAATCTTTATATCACTTCTTATGACTATGGCGATATACTCTAGAAATGCCAGAAAAGATTATTGTTCTCGCCAACCGAAAAGGGGGGACCGGCAAAACGACCTCGTCGGCCTACCTCGCAGCTGTGCTCTACGAACGCGGTCATAAGGTTACGGGCGTCGACACCGACCCCGACCAGTCATGGCTCAAGTGGGCTCGAGCCGGAATGCTGCCCTACGACGTCGTCGAGGGCGACCGCGACAAGCTCATCGAGCAGGTCGAAGTGATGGACGGCTTCGTTTTGATCGATACACCCCCGAACGACGAAGCCGTGATCTACCGGGCGGGCTCGGTAGCAGACGAAGTCATCGTGCCGCTCGCTCCAACCGGCCTCGACGTAGGACGCCTCGGCACGACGATTAGGCCGATCGCTGACCTCGAACGGATGCGGGGCGCTCCCCTGGCCTCGGTCTTGCTCACGCGCTGGAACAGCAGACTCAACCTAAGCCGGGATGTCGACGAACTTCTCGGCGAGAAGCAGATGCCCTTACTCGACGCGCGGATTCGGCAGCTCACGCGCTACGCCGAGTTCGCTACGCCGACCTATCTCGAAGAGTACGAAGCCGTCCTAAAAGAATTGGAGATTATCTGATGCCGAAAGGGAAAGGCGTCGCACAAGCCTTCGAACAAGACTTGCAGCAGCTCGGTAAAGGAGACGCACAGCCAAAATCGACCGAAAGCGAGACAACTGTGGCCGACCAGGAGTCAACAACGCACGACAAGCGGACGCCGTCCACACCACGACCACCCCGACCGAAAGCGACAAAGCTCAGACAGAACGCCCGCGGCGAAGAGCGGGGCGACGACTTGCAAAGGCTTAACATCACCCTGCCGAGCGACGTCCTCAACCGGGCCGATACGGAAGTGCTGCGCCGCAAGCAGAACGGCGACCGGGCTGCTAACCGCAGCAGCCTTATTCAAGAGGCTCTCGAAAAGCTCTTGGGTGACGCCGCACGTCGCTAGTGTAGACACAAACTCCCCTTGGCTAGTCACGTACAGCTTCGACGCTTGCTTGGTTGTCGCTCGGTTCGGGCTCTATCGGTCGGTGATGCCCTCCCTTTCGGCGAGTTTTATCAGACCTTCGAAGCTTTTGGCTTCATCGCTCTCGGCCAAGCGGAGCAGGTCCTGGGTGCGGGTGGCGACTTCATCGGGTAGCTCACCCCGCATCAGACGCTCTAGCAGCTTGTGGATAACTTCAGGAGTATCATCGGGGACGAGCTTTTCGGGCTTTTTCGAGTCGGGGACATTTCTGCTTGAAACAATGTTCTCTAACGGAATTGTCCCTCGCTTCTCGATAACGCCGAGCGTCTCCCGAACGCTCTCCGGGCGCAGCGTGTACGTACCCTTAGCGTTCTTCCCGATTCGCCTGTGGTTAAGACCGAGCTGCCGCAACCACGTGCCGATGTAACGGATGATGTTCTCGTCTAGCTTCTGCTTCGAGGGTAGCGAAATCACTCCTGCTAGCCACGTCCGGTTCTCCTCTATCCACGCGGTAAGGGTCTGGATGCTCTCGTCTTCCCTGCGGTAACGCACCTCCTCGCCCGCGGCGGCCCGCTCGAACCCGACCGCCTTAAGCACCTGCTGATAGAAGTGCTGACGGGTCGCTAGAAGGGGGAGGTCCTCGACGAAGTCGCGCTGCTCGATGAGTTGCTTGGCTAAGTCTGCGAGTTGATGGGTAGGACTCAAGGTGTACTCCAAACTCTCGATCTGCTGCCGGTACTGACCGCGCCGGTCGCGCTCGAGCCATTGCTTCACCTCATCGTAATCGTACGGGTCGGCAACGTAGAAGCTCGTGAGGTTATAGCGGTCGAGAGCGTAACGGTCGAGGGTGGTGAGTTCCCACGAGCTTTGGAGGGCGTCCGCCTGGTCAGTGTCGAGGACGGGGGCGTTCAAGCGGTTCTCGGCGTAGCGCCGGTCGCCTAGCTCCCGCGCTTCCTTCTGGAGTGACTTGTAACGCTCGAACTGCTCGTCCTCCCGGTCGTCGACGATCTCGATGGTGTAGCCCTGCAACGCGAGTAAACGCAAGACGTTCATGCGGTACGCGACGCGGCCCCGCTGGATCTGCTGCTGCGCGAGCTTCTTGAGGGTCGTGTAGGTATCGTTGCTCTCGTGCCCCTCGGTGAGGTCGACGCCGAGCAGCTCCTGCTCCTTGTCTAGCGTGACGCCGTAGCGAGCATCGAGGTCGATCGCGTCGCTCGCCATTACGGGATCGAGCCAGAGGTGGTAAGTCTTGGCCTTCCGCACCCGCGAGATAGCCTGCACGACATCCTCGGGTGTGCCGACGTTGCGGTAGAAGATGCCGCACACACGCTCGAAGCGGTCGTGGTCGATGCTGAGGCCGGTCGATCCGGACGGGCTCATCGCGAGGTGGTCGAGGTGCCGGCTCTGCTCGTTGATGTTCGCCATGAAGTCGTGCTGCTCGAAGCTCGTCTCGCCGTTCACGAGTTTGCCGTTCGAGCCGTGCTTGGTTAGGAAGGCGTCGAAGCGCTCGCTCTCCTTACGACTGTTCGTCGCGACAAAGGTAGGGCCGGATAGCGCGGCGTCGTAGACCGCGCCGGGGTGACTGTGAATGTAGATGGTCTTGCCCGCGCCCACGGCGTAGTGGTGGTTGATGCGGTGGGTTTTCTCGCGGGGTCGCCACTCGCGAAGCATCTGGCGCGTCATCGAGCCGATGTCCGCATCCATGAAGACGAGCTGGTCGGCCCGCTGCATCAAGACTTCGAGCACGTCTAAGTTGAGGCGCTTACTCGCGATATGCTTGCCGCTTAACGCCCGAGCGAACTGCTCGGACTCGTCGAGGATAATCATGTCGAAGGGCTCCACGGTGCCGTCGTCACGGCGGAGCTTGTAGAGGCTGTTGACGCACATCGTGGCGCTGCTGATCTGGCGCAGCTCGGCGGCGCTATACGCGTCGTAGCACTCCACACCTAAACGAACGGCGGCAGCATTGGCTAACGAGGTGCGGTGGGTTAAGTAGATGACGCGCTGGCTGGCGTCGAGCGCCTTACGGACTTGCTCCTCCATCACGTACGTCTTGCCGGTGCCTTGCGGCGCACGAATGACCGTCACACCTTCCGGGAGCTGCTCGATGGCGGGGAGGTACCGCCCGGTCGTCGCGCCGATGTCGCGGAGCTTCTTGTCATACTTGCGGAGGTCGTCCGCGAAGGCGAGGTCGATCTGGGGGAGAATGGCGTAGGTAAGCTGGGCCCTTAACCGCTCTAAGCCGCCCAACACGTGCAGGTCGTTAAAGTCGGTCGGCTTCGAGGCGCATAGCTCGACCCGAAACGAGGGCGCGACCACTCGGCAGCTCCGCGCGAGCGCGACGCGGTGCGCCGCTTCTAAGCCGGGGTTGCCTTTCTTCATGCCCTGGTGCAGCTCGTCGGCTTTCCAGCGGTCGTTATCCGCCGCGATGGTGATAGCTAACCGGCTGGGTGTACCGACGCGACGCCGCAGCATACTCACGACCGGGCCGAGGTTGCCCTTATCGAACGCGACCACGACCGGCTCGCCGGACGCTAAACAGACAGACGCGGCAGTCGCGAAGCCTTCTGCCACATAGAGGTGCTTCGCCTTGTTAGGGAGTCCGCCGACCTTGAGGCCGCGTGCGGTGGCCGCCACAACCACGTACGCGCCGGTCTTCTTGAGACCCCAGGTGAACTTCTTGCCGCCGTCGTCGTAGATGCGCTGCAACCCGACGGGGCCGTCCTCGTTAAACAGTCGTAAAGCGACGAAGGAACCGTGCTTGTCGCGACCGAACCGTACGCCGTGAGGGGTGGGAAGTCCCTTACGCGTGAGGTAGTCGCTGCTGCCGGTCGGGTCGAGGTCGCTCCACGAGGCGAGGTCGCGGGCGACGTTCGCGGCTTTCTGCTGAGCTTCGGTCTGTGCTGCTTTGCTGGCATCACGGCGTCGAGACTGTACGCGGGCTCGAGCCCTAAGTCTCGAAACCGGGTCGTTCGTCGCGAAGCCCGCCTCGGCTAAGAGCAGCTCTGCCGCGTCCCGCTTCTCGTAACCCGCCACGGTCACGAGCCAGGTATAGGCGTTACCGCCCTGCTCGGTCTTGAAGTCTTTCCAAAACCATCCGTCGGGGCCCCGCTTGAGGCTTACGGAGTAGTCGTCGCCGCCGCGCCACACGGCTTTGAGTCGGTTCTTCGGCCCGGAAAACACTCGCGCATCCGGGTAATGCGCGTCGATCAGGGCGGGTAAGTCGGCTATAGAGACGGCTTGAGTGAGGTATTCCGCGTGTGTGCGGCTCATCGGAGGTGTCCGTTAAGAACGCGACGAGCGTCGTCTAGGACGTATCTAATTCGATATAAGGAGTAGTTAATGTAGTTCGCACGTCGAACGCTAGACACAATATCGTGTCCTCCTTCATTGGCTACACAGCCGTTGTGCGTTAGACTAGGGCTTGATTTGGGAGCCCTGCTTTTAACGCAGTTAATGGATTTCCCTCGGTGTGGCGCCGAGGGATTTTCATGTTATACCCCAGACGAGGGGGTAGTGTCGCTATGTTTTTCTCTCGATGCTCATCCTGTGCCCCGGCGTCGATCGATACTGCAACCTGACGGGAGACCGTTCTCGTCAGATATATCGTGAGCCAAATAATGTAAAGGGGTGACGACAGCGCAGTTTTCGAGAGTTAGTAGCCCGCAACTATCGACATGCTCGTGTTGTACGGCTATCAAGTGGTAGTCGTGACGATAACGTCGAATTGCTCGTAAAGAGCCCTGTTGCTCGCCTTCGTAATCCTGTCTCCCCATCGGTGTATGAAGAGCTTGTGGTCTTTAGTGAAAACGAGCTGCGAGTGAATAGTCCGACCATTGTTGATTAGCCTAGGCAGCAGCACCATCTCGAAATTTTTATTTTTGAAGCGTATTCGAACGGGGACGGCAGTTGCCCCCACGTCCTTCGTTTCAACGAGCATCGCCATAAGCTTCTTATCTGTCACTTCGTCTTCAGATAAAACTTTGACCTCAACGCCCTTGTACTTCGTGACCATCTGTCCACCTCCCAGCCCATCTCGCACCCGCTTGGCTATACTTTCGCTGATAGCGTCAGCCACGGCGAATTCCATCAACTACTAAAAAAAAGCTTTGATATCGTGAGAGTCATTAGCTTTTGGCTCGAACCCTGACACGCCATGCTGCACCTGTAACTCTAGCTTAGGTCTGCCTGTTCTTGCCATGATTACTTCATACAACTTTTAACCGGAATCCGCACTAGAGAGCGTGCGCCTGCTTCGGCTCATGATTGACTGCGAGCGCTTTGCTTTGGGGCGGCGGCAACGTTTGAAGGTGGTGACCATGTAAGTGCGAGATATGAGGATAAGGTACGCTCCCGCCTCGGCGTACCCTAAAACGTCGTCTGCAAGCAGACCGCCGAGCTCGTCGAACATTCGGTCGATGAAGACCTCTGTCGCGTGCCGCAAGATGAAGTCGAGGTCTCGCAGGTCTTTCTCCGCTCGCCGCTCGCTGTACGCGATCAGTTTGAGCGCGACGTGCCAGGGGGGTGTTGCGAGGCGGATCGTCTCGTTTTCTAGCTCGATAGCGACGGCGTGTTCGTACGCCGCGTCAAGACCGACCACCGACATCTGCTTTTTGGTCTCTGGCCAGTCGATAAGACCTGCCTGGTTGGCGATGTCGCCGAACGGCAAGATGTCGATCGGGATACCCGTGTCGCGGTGGACGAATTGCTGCCGGTTGTTAGGCGTTTGCCGTAAAGATGCCGCCCACTTGAAGGTCTCGTGCGAGCGCCTCGTAGCTCGCCCAGCTGTCGACCCGCGCCGCGCGATGTGTGCGGAGGGTACTCTCGCTAGACCAGTCGGCGTTTGCTATGTTCACCAGAGGCTTGCACAGGTTTGGAGAGGTTGCTAACCTACTAGCCCCGACAGATCAGGCACCCGCAGCGTCCGTTACGAATACGGGCGCTGTTCATTTGATGAGGACGTAGACGCAACAGATTGCTAAAATGGCTGAGCCTGAGTCGGTAATTCTCTTTCGAAGGACTACCGTATGCCTCACTCATCTTCCCTTCCTCGTCCTCGCGACCTCCTCCGCTGGCAAACCACCCATCTGTGCGACGCAATTTGGCGAGCTGAGCAGCGAGACCGCTGGGATAGCCTCGCGCCCATTATCCACTTGAACCGCTCGGCGGGTCATTACGACGCCCGTAGCGGTAAGTACGACTACCGCAAGCCCGCACTCCCTAAAGCCGCGACCGCGCAGTTCTTAAGTGTGGACGTTCCGGCGTTGCCCGAATGCGACATTCCGGCGCACACCGTCGAGCTGTGCCGGAGCGATTACGAGGCGGTACTGGCCGACCTGTCCGAAACTCACTTTGACGCGTGGCTCGACTACATCGATAAGCCGAGACGCTCGGCGATTTTCGCGCATAAGAAAGTTACGAGAAAGCGCGTCGAGAATGATGCGGTCGTGTCGACGCGCGTCGCGCACTCGGTACAGCGAAACACGAGCGCTTCGGAGGTGCTCGAGCGTGCGGCTATCCTTGTGGCGAGAGCGGCGCCACTAAAGACGGTGTCCGAACTGGTAGGTGGGGGGCTCGAGCCCTCCCTGCCGAACGCTGCCTAACGCTTGCGGTCTTACTTGACATGACTCTCGACGTGACGCTCCAAGGTTTTGGGCGATTACGCTGAGGGTCTGTTCTGTGATGAGACGGTGTTCTTAAATGTGGAACATGAATAACTTTGAAACAGCGGCGAGCTTCATAACTACCAATCATAAGAAATACAAACAACACCAAAAGCTTATGGGTGTCCTCGTTTTTGGCGCTCGACGCGTCTTATGGTCCAAAAATGCATTAGGTCTTGGAAGCTTGTAAGGCTGTCTTGCGGTAGGTATCGATAGAATTTTTGGTAGCTTAGGTTAGTGTTTAGAATGATAAACGCTAATGCTTTTTGCAGAGTTGTCATGACAAATTTGAGAAGACCGATGGGCTTCATCCGACATCCCGCACCCCCCTTTGCCGCCGGCAGTATTTCTGCGATGCTAATCGCTCACAACTGAATTCGTAATTAGCTCTGCTTCTCTATTTTCGAAATTCGCGTCTTCCAACAACCTCTGAAGCTGACGAACTTGTCCATAGAGCCCTCTATTTCTAGCCTCGACTAAAGTTTTACTCAAATGACTTTGGGCAGATGCAACATTGCCACGAACTAAGTGATACTGCCCTATATTTTTTGCAAAGCTTATGCGCGCAATCGCTGTTAACTCAGCGTCAACTTCACGAAAGGCTCTCTGGTACTCAGAGTATATTCTGTGTGCCTCCTCTCCGCCCCCTCTATTGAGGAGAAATTCAAAAACACGCTTTAACGAACGATAATATTCAACAGGCTTAAGAAGTGCGTATGTTTTTGCTCTTTCTGCTAAGGATCGATGTCCATCAACAGTCTGAAACATAATAATCTCTTGCCGGGTTAAAGGAACCAAGTCTACTTCCGTAGCCAAATCTTTTTTCAAAAAAAACGTGGCCGTGTCCCTCATACTTTCGATGGACTCATCGAATAACCCTACTGTCTTATATCCGACACCTAGCAGGAGGGCGTAAGCAATGTGTGCCTTAACTACATCTTCCGAAACTGTTGTTATGTTAAAAGCTATCTCTTGCGCTTTTTGAAAATGGTTGATCGCACGCTCTAAATGTACTCGGTCTTTTCCTTGAGCAAGCAACATTTCCCCTTGGAGTGCCTGCAGTCTCGAAAATTGAAAAGACTCGTTTGATTTCGGAAGATACTGATCTATAAAGTTCGACAAGGAGCTCGCAGCAAGGTAAATGATGTAGGGATTACCGGAAAGACCATACTCTTTTTTGAGATTCCGGATCTCTGGCAAAAGAAAAATATCTATCGCCCTTGATCCTCCCTGATGAAGCTTTTCAACTTCATCCATCGAAATCAATACAGGGACACTAGCTGACCAGTTAGTAATTGATTTATTTTCTAGCATTGAAAAATCTCACCCGATTACAAATTTATCAAAACCTTTACGAACCAAGAAATTATAGCTGTACCAAACCTCTCGAGGTACGTCTTGCGGAATTTGAAATCCTTTCTCGGCGAACACCTTAATTCTTTGCAGGTCTCCCACCATAAGGTTTATCATTCTGTTAAATGGAACCTCTTCATTAGGGTATTCTTCAAAAGAGATTAGTGGTGCTGTTACAACCCAATCTACCTCAGGCCACTGCTTTTTACCCGTAGCAAACGCTCTGCGACACATGTAAGGCTTCGTGACGATTGTTCCAGATGCTACCTCTATTTTCTTTTCGCGGAGTAGATCACGTGATTTTTGAAAATTATCACCAGTATTTGATGCAGTATCTTCTACCAGGATATTCTCTTCCGGAACACCCAGGCTCATTGCAATCCGAGCAAACTTCTCTCCTTCAGTGACACCCCAAATATCGCGCGTAATCTTTCCAAAGCCGCCGGTTGTAATGAGGAGCGACGCTTTTTTATCGAGGAAGAGTTTCGCAGCAAACTCTGCGACCCGTGTATCGTGACTGCCTAGAACGAGAATAAAATCCCTGGAATCAACATCATGATTAAGTAAGTGATAATCCCATAACACTTTGGCATTTTCTAGAACTAGCTTATCCATGAGCACCTCTAAAGTTCAAAACCGCAGTGATTAGCGTTATTGTTTGCGAATCTTTAAAGGCCAGTTCGCCTGCGTACGAATGAGTGAAAGAGAAATCTTCGTTCATCTTCGGCTATCTTGTCCTGGCCTTCTCCAAGGCTCCCACGCCCATGCAAGACTTTATGCTGGTCGGCAATTAACAACTCTCCGCGTTTCAGAATCGTTGTCACTGTTCTATCATTAAGCACTTGAGAGAGCTCCATAAGCGAGTCACGGAAGTCTTCGTGTTTCGGATTACTCAGCAATCCACCAGTGAATCGATACCTCCATTTACCAGAAAGACTTAGAACGGGAAAAGGATTAATGTCTACTCCTATCCCTCCTAAATTGACGACCTTACCGTCGGAAAATTGTGCATTTGACAGCACATCAATGTGTTCGTCTGCAAGAAGCTTTTCAACCCCATTAATCTCACTTAGGAGAGATGCTCCGCCGCCAAGAGGATCAGGCGTTACACAAAACAGACAAACAAGATCCGGCGGGTTTTCAGCGTTTACGAAATCCATATGGAGCGGACTTTGCCCTGCTCCTTCAGACCGCTCTGGAGAGCGACTGAGATCAACTCTTAACTTTCGCCAGTGAGGCCTGTTCAAGAAGATGCGTAGAGGATCTCCTAGACCAGACAGAAAAATAGTAATTGCTGAAGCAACCACTGCCTCATCGTGCTCTTCAAGAAGGAAAGCAAAATCCACAATTGCAAAGCCATCTGCAAGAAGCTTTTTCTCGACTTCCCTGACTAAGTTGTTAGTGTGTTCATAGGCTCCGAGGTCAATATCCGAATGACCCCAATGATTGAAATCCCAGTCTGATACAGGATACACGCCAGAAAGTTCAACCAATTCCTGTTCCAAACCTACAGATCCAGAAACGCGATTGAATTCACTCATTAAAAACCTTCTCCCTAATTCTCTGCGCTCTCACTGTTGCTCTATGCCAAAGTAGACCAAAGATCGTAACGACTGCGCTTCCCAGGAAAAGTAGCATCCACGTATCGCGTGTCATTACTTGACCCGATGTTGAAAAACTGACAATGAATCCAAACGCAATGCCTAAGAAAGTCCAAAACATTGTTTGATACAAACTTACGTCGCCTCTTAGCTCATCTAGTCTACGTAACAGGTCAATATTCACGAGGTGGACAGTCAAATCATTTTTGTTGGGTATCTTAACAGGCGCTGTTGGAGAATTTCTCTCAGTGATATCAGCCATTAAGTCCACTAAAGGCGTACTAACGACCCCTAAATCCCTGTCCTCTACCTCTAGAGCTGCAGAGTCTGATTCCCTTCGTTTCGATGACATGATAATTCCCCTTTAAATTGCCGTCTGGAATGCTGTGTAAAGGAGGAGAGTGATATCAGATCGGCGAAGCCTACGAGTTTACTTATTAATAAACCTAGACTAAATAACTATCTTGTATGGTAATTTTAAATCACTTTTCAATTTAAACTATTGACACAATACCAAAAGACAGGGACAAAACATGAGGCGCAACGGTATAATCTGAGCAGATATTGTAGAGAGTACGAGGCAATAACCGTTAATCAAAAAGATGCTGGACCAGGCGCCCATATAGAGCTTTAAGTTACTTCACCAAACAACCTGGGCGCCACTACAAAAACACCGGAAAAGAGCGGCAAAGTAACCCAGCGAAAACGGTCGAGCCAATCGACCACGTCCGCACTCAAACCCTTTTCACAGTTTGCCTACGAAGAGGGGCTCGAGCCGCTGAGGGTTAGTATTCAATAGGTAGGTAAATTGTCGTACGGGGTGGCTTCTGATTCGTCACGATCCAAACTTCACTCACGTTGAGCTTGTAGAACGAGTAGATTTGGGCACCGTTTTTGATAGCCTACAGGTTAGATTCGTGGTCGAAACAGCCGGGCTCGAGCCCTCACCCACCACCCACACCGACACGGTGCCCCATAAGCGTCGCCCTCGCATCCGCTTCTGTTCTCGGTTCAGCCCCCACTGTTCTCGCCCCACCCTCTACACTAGCTATCACTACGACGTGTACCGCCCCGGCTCCGGTCGGGGCGGCTCTGTTTGGCACAGACCGAGACCACACCAGACAACGCAAGACCGCGCAAGGCCGCGCAAGTTGGCGCAAGAAGGGAGGCGTATGGCCCGCCGAGATAATGAAGCGGCGGCTCGAGCCCTCGTCGAAGCGATGGTGGTGGGCGATGACGCGCACGTTGCGAAGAAGCACGGGATCGCGCTCAGGACGCTGCAAAACTACCGCACGATGCTCTCGAAAGACCCCGAACTTGCACGGCTTTTCCAGCAGCGCTCGCGCGAAGCGCTTAACGCGACGTGGGTGAAAGAGCTAGACGACACGCTTAAAGCGACCCTTACCGCGCTGCGGACACACATCGACGGGCTGTACGACATAACTCCGGAGAGTGTCGAAGCGATTGTGAAAGCGTTTAAGGCGGCGTCAGAGGTCGCGATCGCTCGGGAGGTGTTAGAACTTGCAGATCATCAACAAGATGCAGGGTCTGCAACGCCAAGCCCGCAAGATGCAGGAGGTGCGTAGGCACGCTACAGCACTTACCGAGCCGCTCTCAGGCGCGGAAAAGGCGAACGCTAGAGCAGACCTCAAGGCGTACTTTAGGTTAGCGCGGGGGCTCGAGCCCGCCCCTCACCAGGTCGAGATTCTAGACGGCGTGCAGACCTTCGTCGAGCGCTGCTGGTCGGCCCCACCCGAAGCGGCTGAGGGGCTGCACATTATGACGGTGAACTTGCCGCCGGGTGCGGGCAAATCGATGACGATTAGCCAGACCCTGCCGGAGTGGGTGCTTGGCAACCGCCCGTGGGAGCGCATCCTGGTGGTGAGCGCTGCGGCGGACTTAGCGACGCTGTTTCAGACCGTTACCAAAGCGACCATCGAGCACTCCGCGCTCTACAGAGAGGTCTTTCCCGACGAGCGCGCCAGGCCGGACAAGACGCGCGGCTGGTCGAACGACGCGCTCTACCTCAAGGGGCTTCCGTTCGGCGAGGCTTCCCCCTCGATTATGGCGGCGGGGTTGCAGGGCTCCATCCTGGGGAAACGCGCGACGCTCATCATTATCGACGACCCGCAGACACCCGTCACGAACACGAAGGCGGGGCGCGAGAAGACCTGGCAGCTTATCAACGGCACGGTACTAAGCCGGGGCGTGTCCGGCGCGCCCATCTTGTGTGTACAGCAGCGACTGCACGAGGACGACGTGACCGGAAAGCTGCAACGGCACTACGGCGCGTCATCCATTGTGATTAGGGCGCTCGACGAGGACGGCTCGAGCTTCTGGCCGCAGGGGATGTCGGCGCGGTTGTTGCAGCAGAAACGGCAGGCCGACCCGCACATCTTCGAAGCGATGTATCAGCAGAACCCGACCGGCGGGACGGGCGACGTGTTCAAACCCGCGTGGTTTCGGTATCACGACAGCGACCTCGCTGCGGGACTGACGCGCTTACAGAGTTGGGACACCGCCCAGAAAGCGGGGCAGAAGAACGACTACAACGCGTACGTCGAGGCGCTCGTCGATGAGCACAAAAACATCTACGTGACGGATATGGGTTGGAAGCGCTTGGAGTTTCCCGACCTGGTTAGCGAGGTCAAACGGATCGGTGAGCGCGGGCCCCGGCTGGTGCTTATCGAGGACAAGGCGTCCGGGAGCAGCCTGACACAAACACTGCGGGCGACGACGTCGCTCCCGCTGCTTCCGGTGTCTGTCGAGAGCGACAAGGTGGCGAGGGCGAACGCGACGACGGGGTGGTTCGAGGCGGGCAAGGTGCTCTTTCCGCAACATCACCCGTTGCTCGCCGAGTTCGAGGCGTTCCTGACGACGTTTCCGCAGGGCGCTCACGATGACCCGGTAGACGCGCTAACGCAGCTTATCGGCTACGTCATCGGGCACATAGGGGCGGCGGGGAGCTACAAGGCGCACAAGGCCAGAGCGAGGAGGTGAGGGAGATGGCGCGAAAGAGACGCCGTGAGACAGCAAAGAGACAGAATGGGACAGGCAATGGGACAGGTAGAGACAAGCATGGGACGGCCACGTTAGGTAGGCGAGCTGTCACGAAGCGCAGTGCGACGAAGGGGGCGGGGCTCGAGCCCTCGACCCGCTCGATGTTTATGCCCTCACCCGTCGCCATCCGCGACGCCGAGAGCTTAGCGGACGGGGGCAACCTTACGCGGGCGGCGGAGCTGTGCGAACTGATGATGTCAGAGGACCGTATCGGCGGGGTGCTCGCTACACGGGCGAACGCGATGCTGGGCTACCCCAGGGTCATCCAGACCGAGGACCGCACCGTCCGGGACACGCCGACCACGACCGCTCTCAAAGAGGACGTCGGGCATATCTTCGTAGAGACCGAGCTAGGTCACCTGATGCGGTGGGGGTTTTTGCTCGGTGTGGGCGTCGCACAACTCCGGTGGCAGATGGTCAACGCGAGACTTGTACCGTGGCTAGAAGTCTGGCACCCGAAGCACCTCTCGTGGGACAGCCGCGAACACGCGTGGTTTATCGAGACGGTCGAGGGAAAACAGCGGCTCGACGCGGGCGATGGTCGCTGGGTGCTATTTACACCGTACGGCGAGCGCTATCCGTGGCAACGGGGGGTGTGGCGCGGTTTGTCGAGGTGGTGGCTTTTAAAGCACTATGCCATCACAGACTGGGCACGCTACAGCGAGCGGCACGGCGCCGGTACGTGGGTCGGCACGGCCCCGCAGATGTCGACGTTAGACGACCGGCAAGAGCTGGCGAACGACCTAGACGCGCTCGGGGAGACCCGGGCGATTTCTCTGCCGCCCGGCTTCGACGTAAAACTGGTCGAGAGCTTTGCGAACACCTTCGAAACTTTTTCGAGACAGATTCAGATGGCGAATATCGCGACGGCGGTCGCGCTGCTCGGTCAGAACCTCACCACAGAAATCGACGGGGGTTCTTTCGCGGCGGCGTCAGCACACGAGGTGGTGCGGCAAGATATCGCGGAGTTCGACGAGGAGGCCGTTGCGACGATGCTGCGCCGACAGGTGCTCGCCTGGTGGACGCGCTTTAACTTCTCGCCCGAAACGCCCGCACCGTGGCACCGGTGGGACACCACGCCGCCCGAGGACGCGAAGGTCCAGGCCGAACTCGCCAAACTGAAAAGCGAAGCGCTCGAAGAGTTCGCCAGAGCGGTTAGTACGCTGCGGCGCTCGAAGGTGGATTTCGATGTTTACGAGTTAGCGGAGCGCTTCGGCATCCCGTTAGTGAGGACGGCCCACGATGTCACCTAGTACAGAAGAGACTGCCGAGACGGTTCGGCGTATGAAGACCTCTAAGCACAGCGAGTGGTACACGCCCGAACACTACATCGACGCGGCGCGGGAGGTGATGGGGGATATCGATCTCGACCCGGCGAGCTGCGTGCTCGCACAGGAAACCGTTCGCGCGGGGGTGTTCTACACGAAAGAGGACGACGGTCTCGCGCTGCCGTGGTTTGGGCGGGTCTGGTTGAATCCGCCGTACGGCCAGCTCGGCCCGATGTTTGTAGCGAAAGCGGTCACGGCGTACCGAGCGGGCGACGTCGAGGCGGCGATTCTGATGCTGAACGGTTACTCGTATCAGACCCGGTGGTTTCAGCCGCTCTTCGACTACGCGATCTGTTGGCACACCGGCAGGGTCGACTACCACACGCCCCTTGCGGGTACGGGGGGGAGCGCGCACGGCACCGCGATCGTGTACTTAGGCAAAGACGTTTCGCGGTTTGTAGACGAGTTTGGCCGGTTCGGACCGGTCACGGGACGGCTCGGAAGAACCGATTGGGAGAGGGTGATGTATGGCGTATGACGTCAACAGTATGTCGCCTCGTACGGGCCGCATCCTTAAAGAGGACGGCACCTTCATCAACGAGGCCGACCTCGCTTTAGGGCGCTACACGCCTACGCGCGTCAAGCTCACCGAGACGCCTGTAAGCATCCCGGCAGGGCAACACAAGATTTTACCGGCGTTTAGCACGCACGCTTACCGCTACTTCGCGCTCTACGGTCGGGCCGAGCAGAACGACCGCTTCATGTTGCAATTACGCTTTCTCGACCCGGACGACTGCACGTTTGCTGGCCGGGCCGCTCGTTACAAGGGATACGAGGGGCTCTACAAAGCCACGCTGATGCAGGTAGAGCCGGTGTTCGCGCCAGAAGACCAGCAGGTGTGGGTGGTCAACACGGGCGCGACCGACAACGTATTCGAGGTGTGGGTGTACTTATGGCGATAGACGAAACAGAGATCCGTTTGGCGGTGCTGCGCGCTCGGCACGAGGGTGGCGTAGAGGTCGGCGCGTTTAGCTGGCGGGTCGCGTGGGTAGATGACGAACCGCCACGAGAGTTCCGGCTTTTCAAGTACGGCACGATCGACTCGACGAAGGGCTCGTTTCTATTCGACGCTCTGTCCGCTGAGATGATTATGCAGCAGGACGCGAGCTACGGCAATCTTCGGAGTGCGGACTACGAGCACCAGGCGCTCGCGCAGCCGGTCGTGCGGGCCCCCGCCGCCGCGTGGTACCGCCTCGCGCTTAAAGAGGACGGCCTCTACGCGGTCGATATCGAGTGGACGCCGCGCGCGTTCGAGTACCTCGTGGCGAAAGAGTACCGCTACTTTAGCCCGGCGTTTTTCTACGAGAAGGACACCGGCAGGATCGTCGATTACTTCAACTTCGGACTGACGAATACGCCCTCGATGCACGACATTCCGGTGTTGCTCAGCCAGCAAGGCGAAGCGAGCACACAAGATGATGTACCTAGCACAGAGAGGACACAAGATATGGACAACCAGGTTTTAAGCGCACTCGGTTTGCAGCCAGACGCGAGTCGTGACGACGCTGTGAGCGTTATCGAAAGCCAACGCTCCGAACTCGCCGCGCTTCGCCAGGAGGCGACGCAGCTCCGCAGTGACGCAGCTGAGGTGGCCGCGCTCCGTCAGCAGGTCGCCGAGATGCAGCGGGCCGAGAACGACGCCAGGGTCGAGGCGCTCTTTAAGCAGGCGCTAAGCGAGGGCAAGATCGTTCCGGCTGAGGTCGCTGCGTACAAGGCGGCGCTCGCAAACGATGCGGGCCAGATCGAAGCGGGACGGCTCGAGCCCCTCCTCACCGCCCTCACCGCCCGCCACGCGCAGAGCTTTAAGCAACCGCAGAGCGACAACAGCCTGCTCGAGCCGAGCCTAGCCGGTAAGTCTTACCGAGAGTTAAGCAACACCGAGCGTGTGCGACTCGAACGCGAAGACCCGCAAACATTCGCACGACTCCGCCGCGATGCGGGCCTGCTCTAAGCACGACCCGAACACCCGAACCTTTTAGCACTCGACACTGCACGCTCGACACTGCACGCCCTGACTCCGGTCGGGGTTTTTCTTGTGAGCCCCAGATAGGGGCTCGCTGTCTTTGGAGACACCTATGGCTAACGCAACCACCAACCAAGACGTCTTCTCCCCCACCGTCCTCGCGGACGCGGTAAGTGCTGGCTTTCCTGGCGTCAGGGCGCTCTACGGCACCGGCGCGGTCATCACGAACTGGACGATGCCGCACCGCACGAGCGGCTTGCGCGTACACGTGCCGTACCTCGGCAACATCGGCGAGATGGAGATCCTCCCGCCTAACGAGCAGCACCCGACCGACCCGACCGCCGTCGCGGGCCTCACCATGACCGGCCTAGACATCACCGCCGAGCAGGCACTCGTGCAGCACGGCGGCAAGATGTTCGCCCGCACCGTATGGAGTGAGATGGCTGCTGTTTACACCGACGTCTACGAGGAGGGCTCCCGCCAGGTCATCGAGAGCATCGAGCGGGGTGTGGATACCGCCATGATTAACGCGGCGCTCTCTACGACCCTAGAGCACGACATCTACGATGCAGGGACGCCCGTCGCGGCGGGGTGGAAGCAGCTCACGAAAGCCCGCATGAAGTTCGGCGACGAGCAGCAGGGCGTGATCGGCGCGATCGTCCACTCTGCGACCTTCGAGAGCCTTCTGGAAGAAGCTGACGGCTTCGGACGTCCGTTCATTCGGGACATCGGTGAGGACGGCACAGCGGTAAGCACGAACGGCCTCAAGATCATGACGAGTGACCGCCTGCCGGTCGAGGACGACGGTGTAAGCCCGCCGAAGTACACCTCGCTCATCTTGAAGCGCAACAGCCTGGTGTTTTGGGCGAACGCGCGGCCCCGCGTCGATCAAGATCGCGACATCAGCACAGACGTCGACGCGATCGCGGCGCACATCTATTTCGTGTCGCACTGTTACAGCCGGATGCCGGGCAGCACCAAGCCGGGTGTTGTTCGCATCGTGCATAACGGGCCGAGCTAAGCATGGCCTGGCAAGCCTGGAAAGCGCACTACCGGAGCGCCCCGGTAAGCGATAACGAGGACAAAAAAGCAGATGAGGGAGAGGTAGCGTCCTCCCCTGCACCCGCACCGACCGATACACCCCTGCCGGACGACTTCGACCGTGTCGATCTGCTCCGGGCGGCGGGTTTTGACTCGTACGAGAGCCTTAGTGACGTCACAGCAGAACAACTCGAAGCGATTAAGGGCATCGGCCCGAAGACCGTGCGGGAGATTCTCGCGGCGGTTGCGGTGTACTTTGCAGCAGAAAGTGAGTAAGGCATGGCTTATGTAAGCGGTAACGTCCCTCTCGGTACGTCCGTTGCGGGCTGCCTCGACATCATCGAGGGTCTGTTGCTGGCGCAGGGCTGGTCGGTGGTCGACGATCAGATGCCCGAGGGACAGCCGAGCGGCTACCGGGTGTTTAAACCCGCCGAGCAAGTCATTCCGAGGTCGGTTTACCACGGCGAACTCAAGGTGAGCGTTGACGGCACCACGACCACGTTTAATGCGGCTGACATGTGGCTCACAAACTCTCACTCGGCGTATAAGCTGTCGGCGGATCTCTCTCGCCCGCACGACTTGGCGAACGGCTTTAGCTACTTTGCCGAGGTCGGCCCTGACTTCTTCACTATCTTTTTCGAGACGACCGCAGGCGTACAGACACCGATCAACTTTGGCGTTCGCCTTCCCGATTGGTCGTCGCCGGTTTACAAAGCGCAGTACAACGACAACATCCACGAAACGATCACGGTGCCGGTGTGTTGGGTCTGCGAGCCGCACGAGGGGACGTTTCACACGTCGAACGTCGCGCTTTACGGACACTCGGGTAGTCGTACATCGCACCCGCAGCAGTGGGTTTCAGCGGATGGTCAAAGCGGTCTGATCTCTTCGTCGTGGGCAACTATGTCGCACGACTTAGGTTCGAATGCCGGTTTGTGGGGTTACACGAACTTTTCGCCGGGCCTTCGTGCGGGTATCTGGTCGCCGACGCTTCGCTACGGCACCCTAGACAGTGTCAGTAGTTCTCTTTTTAGGTTCGCGGCGGGTTTTCTGCACACAGAGCTGCCCGGTGTCTACCGGACGAACAGCGCGGCGGCTAACAAGGTTGCCATCCTCTCCGACAGTCGTGCTTCGTTGGTGGCGGGCTACACCCGAAACCACCTCATGGAAAACATTACGTCGGATGCGACAAGTCTCAAACTCACCTCGGTTTTGGCCGCCGCTGCCGAGAGTGAACCGCACTTTGCCGTAGCAGATTGGCCGGAGACGAACGGCCTCATCAAACTCGGCGACGAATGGATTCGCTACGCATCGCGCGGGGGGGACATGGGCAACGAGTTCACTGGGCTCGAGCGCGGCATGTTCGGCACAACACCGGCGTCGTACTTCGGCCTCGATGCGAACGGGGTGCCACAAGTTTCTGCAGGTTTGGGTGAGTGGTGGGTCAAGTCGGGCCGGGCCTGCCTCTACGCGGGCTTTGAACAGCCGTAGGCCAAACGATGCCGTTACCCGTCGACCAGACGCCGCTCGGACGCGAACCCTCGGCCTCTTTCGCGGCGCACCCCCCGCAACAGCTCAGAACTTACGACTCGTCGTACTCCCTACCGCCCGTACCACTACTCGTCTTTCTCGACAATTTCGGCGTTGTACGTGGGGCTCCTTTTGGAGATTATCCCCCTGGTTGGAGCCTTTCCCTCTCGAACGTTACGCGGCTGGTGTGGGCGGACGTCTGCGCGCCTAGCGACAGCAGCGATAGCGATAGCAGCAGCGGTGACAGCTCCGACGGTGACTCTGGCAGTCAGGATTCCGGTGGTGACTCCGGCAGTCAGGATTCCGGCGGTGACTCTGGCAGTGATTCCAGTGGCGACTCCGGCAGTGATTCTGGCGGTCAGGATTCCGGTGGCAGTGCTGAGACACCCGTTCCGGTTCCCCCTCCTGACATCCCGCAGGCTGACGAAACAATGTACGGCTCCTGGTACTACGTCCACGGTGCGGCGGGTGAACCCGTCTACTTCGCGGTGGCGTGGGATGTCTCGAACTCGGACGGCGAGGTTACGTACCGCGCGAGGGTGGCGTACGACGCGGGAGTGAACAGCCCTACACGGTCGGGGGACTCTGGCTGGGGGGTGTACGACGACGCCTCTGCCTACATCGCGGCGCAGCTCGAAGCGTTTCTGGCCGCACTCGCACAAGACGGTAGCACCGGTATCGACAATCCAGCCGGTGGTGATGATGACACGGGCGTGCCACCCGAGTACAGCACGTACTGGTACTGGATGGCACCGCCGTACGGTCGCGGCGAGCTCGAAGCGCAGTTCATCGGGGGCCGCAACTGGGAGGCGTACCTCAAAGAATTCGTCAAGGACGGCCACGAGAAAGTGTCTGGCATGGCGGAAGGCTCCGCGAAAATCGAGGCGTTTCGGGCCTGGGTTTATTACCGGGCGTACACATCTATCCACGTTGTCTTTGGATTCGTCGACGATACGGGCACCACGAACGCTACGACCGGCAAGACGTACTACTACGACATATCGAGTAAGCGCTACGAGATGTTCGAGCGCCGAGCGCAGTACTGGCTGCGCGTTTACAGAGATTTGGGTGGCCCCTGGCGGTACCCGAGCACCCGAGCGGTCGTGCGTGGCCGCTCGAAGAGAGGTTGGTAGGTATGGATAAGTTTTACAAGGCACTACACTTCGTCGGCCTGGTCGAGGGCGGCTTTACCAAAGACCCCGACGACCCCGGTAACTGGACGGGTGGGCGCGTCGGTCACGGCGAGCTTGTCGGGACGAAGTACGGCATCTCTGCCGCGAGCTACCCGAACGAAGACATCCCCAACATCACCCGCGAGCGAGCGGACGCACTCTACAAGCGGGATTACTGGGACGCTATCGGTGCGGACGCCCTACCACATCCGCTCTCGCTCCTCGCTTTCGACGTGGCGGTCAACAGCGGTGTGGGGGCCGCGAAGCGCCTGTTAGAGCAGACCCGAAACCCGATCGAGTTCGCTGCCATCCGCCTGCACGACTACACCACCTTCGGCTTGTGGTCGCGCTACGGAAAAGGCTGGGCGCGCAGAGTTTCATACGCGCTGCAAGAGGTCGCGGAGGCGTACGAACAGCTCGACCCGGAACCGCAGCAGCGCCGCGTAAAGGTCTTCGTGTACCACAACGGCGACGCGGAGATTACGAGGCGGACCGAGCACGTCTACACCGTTCGCGACGACCGGCTCGACGTTCGCAAAATCGCTTAGCACGACGCCCGTCCGAAACTACAAAGACACCCCCCTCGATGTTCTGGCCCACAGACAGAGGGGGGATACCTCGAAAAGGAGTTTAGCCTTTATGAAGTATATCTTAAAATCGAAGTCTTTTTACACCGCCCTCATTTTCCTGCTCTCGCTCCTCTGGCAGTACGGCCTCGTACCGACCCTCGGCGTAGCAGCCCTACCCGAAGAACTCTTCGCGCTGCTCGCCGCGTCCGGCCTGCTGTTCGGCGGGGATGTTGCGGTGCGGGTGCTCGGTGGCGATCTCGTTCTGAACAGAAAAACTGGGGAGTAAGTGATGTCTGACGCGTCGCACGGGCTGACCGAGAAAGTCGAGCGGCTCGAGCAGCTCGTTGTGGGCAATGGTCACGACGGCCTCGCCCCCACCGTCGCGCTGCTTAAAGCCAAGATGTTTAGCGACCCGCACGCGGGCGAGGACGGCCTGCTGCTGCGGGTCCGTGCGGTCGAACTCGACACGAGAGAACTCAGGGAGCAGCTACGCGAATTGCAGAACACACTTCCGAACCTCATCACGACCACCGTTTCGGAGACCCTACGCGAGTCTCGTGAGAAGGAATCTGCGAAGCGAGAGCAGGACTTCGAACGCTTTGCGAAGCGACTCCGGTTACTGCTCGGCATCGGTGTCTTCGCGTTAGGCGTTACGCAGTTCTTGGCGGGGGCGGTCGATCTCGCGACCATCCTCAGGCTGTTGCAGGGGTTAAGTGGTGGCTAGCCTCGTACTCGCTACGACGTGGCACGAGCGACCGAGGCGGAAGCTCGCGGCGGTCAAGGCGGTTCACGAGGGAGATGACGAGACCCTACGCGAACTGCTCGACGTCTACCTGCTGTACGAAAGCAAGAAGGGCGCGAGGATCTCCGACAAAACAAGACGGGCGTACGCGGTGGGGGTAAAAGACTGGTTGCGGTACTGCTGGCCGGACCGAGACCTGAGCCCCACCGTCCACCTGTTGCGGGTGACGCGGGACGACGTCAAGCGGTGGCTGCTCGTCTCTGCAGAGCGGCTCTCGCCCGCCTCGGCCCAGCTCTACCTGGCGGCGGTACGGTCGTTTTATGCGGCGTTGCGGTGGGCGGACGCGACCGATAGCGACCCGACCGCAGATGTGCGGGCGCCGAGCGACCCGCGACCACGGCACGCGCGGCGCGAGCTGGTGGCCCTCGGCGATTACCGAGCAATGCTCGACGCGGCAGACTCCGCACTCGACACGCTTCTGCTCCGCTTGTTAGGTGACCAGGGGCTTAGAAACGCCGAGGTGTGTAGCCTCGACCTAAAAGACATCGACCTGCGGCAGAACACCCTCACGGTGCAGCGGGGTAAGGGGGGTAAAAAGAGGACGCTCCCGCTTACGAAGATGACGAGAGACGCGATATGCACCTACCTCGGCGAGCGACCCGAAACAGATGACGCGGCGGTGCTGGTGCATTTGGCGACACCGAACATCCCAAAAAAGTACGTCGGTCGGAGGTTGTCTGGAATCGCGATTCGGCGGCGTCTCGAACGCTTAGCGAACAGGGCGGACATCGCCTATAAGGGGGCGCACTCGCTGCGGCATACGGCGGGGACGCGGCTGTACCAGGCGACGGGTGACCTCTACCGGGTCGCGCAGATTCTCGGGCACAGTGACGTGAACACGTCGAGCATCTACGCAAAGATGGACCTGTCGGGATTGCGGGAGACGTTGGAAGGTCTTGGTGATGTGTAGGTGGGGGGGGCTTGAGCCGACTTCGGTGCTGCGCAGTTACCGCGTGGTGTAGTAAATCGGCTGACCGCGCTTCTCGGCAGCGACGTGGATGTCGAGGACGCCCACCCCGTCGAGGTGTTCGAGCGCGATCCTCACACCTCGCTCGGACAGGCCGAGTGCCTCGGCGATCTGCTGGCGGGTTTTGGAGCGCCGCGTGTCGAGGTAGGCGTAAATAAGCTTCGCTGCGGTCGGTAAGTCCTTGACGATCTCGGGCAGGATTTCGCCGTGAGCGGGCCGGAGGGATTCGTCTTTAGTTGTGTCTGTGTCGGTCATGATGGGGTGCCTCCTTCGGGCGGTTATCGGGCATTTTTTACCATTTTACAACGGTGAATCGGTAGGGAAGAAGCGCTCGCGGGTTTGCCAGCGCTCTGTGCGGGAGACAAGGGGTGGCTCTGCCATCCCCGTAAAGGACGTCGGTCTCCGTCGACGCCTCGGAACACCCCAACGCCAAGGGGTGGCTTTGCCATCCCCGTAGAGACCGGCGCTATCCGTGGGGGTCGGGTATCCGCGTGTGCTTCGCTCGGGGGCTCGAGCCCTCTTGCGCTACGCCTACACCAAGGGGTGGCTTTGCCATCCCCGTAGCAGACAGCGCTATGTGTCGACGTCTCGAAACACCCTAACGACAAGGGGCGGCTTTGCCGTCCCCGTCGCGGACTCAGGTCTGAGTAGCTGGCTTGTTGACGCACTCGGTGAGCCCGATACGATGCCTCGGGCGGGGCGACGTGGTGGTTAGTTGTAGCCTCGGTAGCTCGCTTCGCCTCGTACCGGGATGTTGGTCTGGTTGCGCTTGTTCTCGATGGCCCGTTGCCGGGTGACTTCCCGCACGGTCTTCTCCTCACTCGCGCGGATCTGCGTAAAGGACGTGATGCTCCGGTCTAAGGCTTCCGTCGCGATGTCGTAGTGATCCATGCGCTTCACGTAGTCGCCGTAGCGCTTTGCGAGGTAGATGTGGAGCTGTTGCGCTTCCTGCTTGGTGAGGTAGCGGTCCTCGTCGGCGTCTACCTGCGGCGGGTCGGCGGGCTGCTCGCGGTGGTTCGGGTCGAAGTCGGGTTCGCGCTTCTGCTCGGCTTGGTACTCCTGCAACGCTCGCTCTAGCAGGTCGTCGATGTCGCGCGGCTCCTCCTGCTCTGCCTTCTGCGGGGGTGGCGGTGCTTTCTGCTGTGGCTTTGGCTGTGGTTTCGAGCGGGACTGCTCTGCTTGGTACGCGGCGATCGCGTCGTCGGTGTCATCACGGGGGGCGGTGCTCGAGCCCTGCACAATCTGCTTGCGCTTCGCGTCGTACGGCTGCCACTGCGCGGGCTCGTCGTAGAGGTGACGGCCTAACCCGAACTTGCTACACGCGCGCTTGAACGCCTGCTGCTCTGCTGAGGTCAGGGCGTTGTCGTCACCCAAGACTTCCTCGCCGGTACTCGAACGATCGATGTTGTGGATGCGCAACTTGCAGATGACCCCGACCTTTTCCGAGCCGAGGTCGACCCTCGCGAAGTCCACGCTCCACGCGCCAGGGGCGGCGGCGTCTAGGCGGCGTTCGTACTCGCGCCCGTCGACGTACGGCAGTGCGAGCGCTCTCGTCTTCTGTTTGTTGGTGGCTCCCGCGCGGTGTTTCACCACGCGGGGATCGAACGGCTTTTCGAGTTCGGCGATAAGCTCCTGCCAGGCGTCACTTTTAAGCCATTCCATCAGTAATCCCTCCAGGGGTTGTAAAGGGCGGGGAGTTCGTCGGGGATTTTCTCCCACGCTTCGAAGAAGCCGTCGCCGTAGCAGGCGGGGCACGTGGCGGGCGCGTCGTCGTCTATCGCGGTACGCACGAGGATTTCACCCTCGCCCTGGCAGTACGGGCACTCGCGGGTGTCGTCGTGGTGTTGGGGTTGGGGGGTAGCCATTAGCGGCCACCCTCCTCGATCGTGTTGCTCTTGGTCTTGTCGCGACCGCGCACCTTCGTGCTGCCGTAGTTGTTGCGGATGTTGCCCATGCTGGCCTTGCCGCGACCGCGTGACGGCACGCCGGGGTAGTACCAGCGTTGCTTCGTGGGCGACCAGCGGCAGCCGTTCGCTTTGAGCTGCTCTTTGATGCCGCGCGTGTCGGGGTGGTCGATCCAGAACCAGTAACCGATGATTTCGATCTCGATGTCGGGGATGCTGAGCAGGTCGTAGAGCACGCCGCGTAACTTCTCGCTGAGGTCGGTGTAGTACGACTCGCGACCCTCCGACCAGGCTTTGCCGTGCTGCGCGTCCTCGCGCCAACCCTCGGGTGATGCTAAGCGCTTCGTGGCGGTGGCGTGCGCCGCGTTGATGTCCTGCATGGTGCGGGTGTCACCACCCCGGTCGGGGTGGTGGGCGAGACACAAGCGGCGGTACTCCTGGCGGAGTTCGTCGAACGTGGTGCAGTGTTGGAAGTAGGCGGCCATTACTGACCACCCTCCTGGTTGAGCGCGTGCTCGGCGAGCCACTCGGTGGCGATCTCGCGGTAGTCGACTTGCTCGAGCGCGTGGGTGATGAGGTCGCCCCACAAGCCGGTCGCCTGCTCGATGCAGCCCGGCATTTCCTTCCTCGTGAGGTCTTGGATGGCGTCCGCTAGCCACGTGACGGGGTCGACGCTTTCGTACTCGTACTCGTCCCCGTCGGGGACGTAGTCGTCGGTGGCTTGCGCGATTAGTTCGAGCGCCCAGCGGCTCATTCGCTCGTCGTTCTGGAAGTAGAGGTTGACGCACCAGGTCGGGTAGTTGCTCCAGCCTTCGTGAGTCATGCGGCGACCGCCACTTCGTACACGATGCCGGTGCAGTCGATCTCGCGGGGTACACCGCGCAGCTCCGCGTGCAGATAGGGGGTGCCGGTGGGCGCGATGAGCCAAACGCCGAACGCGTTTTTGAGGTAGGTGCCGAGTGCCTCGAGGACGAGTTCACGCTCGAAGCTCTTCTCGTTGTACTGATCGATGAGGCCGAGGATGGGACTCTCGCTCTCGCTAGCGGCTAACGCCGAGACGAAGTCGGCGGCGGCGATGTCGACGCACTCGGAAGCGGGGTCGACGTACCAGACGAGGGTCAAGCGCTTGAAGGTATGTGCTACGTTATTCACTGTTCTCTCCTAGCAGGGAGGACTAACGAGGCTGCTTGAGTTTGGCGACTAGGGCAGCCTCTTTTCTTTGGATGGACGGCGGACTAAAAAAACCCTCCTAAAAAATGGCGTTTATTCGGTTGTCATGGTCCCCGGCGGCTTACCGCCATAAACAAATAATACCAGAAAAGCTAAGACAAGTCAAGCCCTAAAAAGCAGATGATGAAGGGAAAAACCCGACTAGAATAAGCTGGGTTGATTCGAGAAAAAAGCCCAGCCGGACACCCCGCCAAGCGACGACGCCGACCAGCCTGAACCGACAGGCCGAACGGGGCCCGCGACGAACACCGGCAGGCCCAGACCGAGCGCGACCGAAACCGCGAGGCCGGTGCCGCGACCGAGCGACCCGCCCGACCCCGGACACGCCACGAGGCACGCGGCACCCGACACGACCGACCGCGTGCGAGCCGCTAACGCGCGAGCTGGTGGCAGGCCCGCAAAGGCAGGCGCGGACGCCGAAACCACGACGAGACGCGAGGCAGGCACGACCGAGCGGGCGCACTGATCGACGCCGCGAGCGCACCCGGTGCGAACCGCCAGACCGGACGCCGCGACCGACCGCACCACGGCACCCGCCCACGGCGACCCGTGGCGCGAGCCCGCCACCGCGACGGGCCCGACAAGAGAAAACGCAGGCGCGGCCACTAGGACCACACCCACCACTGCGCGACGGAACGCAGCACCGACCGGGAGCCGCGCACCCGCAAGAACACGCGATCGCCGACCGACCGGCGCGACACAGCGACACCCGGAAAACGCCGCGAGCACGCCACCAGGAAAGCACCCGCAAGATGGGCGCAGTGCGGCGGCACTTCGAGCGCGAGCGTAGGGGCGAAGGAGCGGCCACCCGAGCGACGAAAAACCCAAGAAGCACCGGGGCAACCCGCGACGGGCGTAGCGAAGGAACCCGACCGGGAGCCGAAAGCGGAAGTAGCAGAGAAGAAAGCTATAAACAAATAATACCACAGAAAGCATGAGAAAAGAAAGCGCAAAACACACGACAGGGACGAGAAAAACGAGAAAAACGACCCGGCCCATAAAACACGAAAAACACCCGACCCCTGGGAGGGCATTTAGCGCCGCAGCCGCACCCCGAACCAAAAACAGGACAACCACCCACAAAACCGCTTTTTAATCCCCGACGAGCGCCGTCTGGTACGCGATCCCACAGGCCGGTGTTTCGCTTTTTATTTGGAAGACCCGAGCAAGGCGGCTTGGGCGCGGACGGCGCGGTGACGTAGGGATACGTTTTCGAGGTGATGACGTACGAATCGCACCGCGACCAAGCATCCGCAGCGAGTGGCCCGCTAACGACGCGAGGACGTAGCGCGGCTTTGCGCACGGTGCGCTGCCTACCTACGCTAGCCCCGAAGCTCATTTGAGGTGAGCTGCGGCGGCATCTGGCTTGCGTCACGGCATTACCGACCGTCTCCGCCTGTGCCGTCGCTCGTTTAGGACTTCGGTAAGCAAGACTAGCCGGTGAGGTGTGACGCCCGACAATCCGTTGCTGATACGCTCTGCTCACAGCCCCCAGGTGCCCGCCTGGTTCTGGCTGCCTTCAGTCCCATCCCCCTAAAAAAGAATTAGGGCGAGGCTAAAGCTATCAGCTAAAGCATCACCCTAGAGGAATTTGGTGGGGAAAAGAAAGAACGCTAGAACGCTGGTGAGACGATGGGTGGACAAAGAGACGACAAGTTAGATGGGGAGGTGAGGGAGGGCTCGAGCCATCTCCTGACATCAACATGGCTAAAGCTTCTATCGCTACACAAGAAGCGCTGGAACTGACCTGTAGCCTTTCTGTCGGGCTAGAAAGACACGGTGCCTCCCATTGGTAATCTGATACGGCCTCGTTGTTTTGTCCAAGGCAATAGGATCTGATGAGTAGTTGAGTTGAGCATCAAACGAATCGTAGCTGTTCTCAAGAGCATCGAGTTTCGCTTTGCTTAAATCGGAGCGACTAACATTCACAATGTCACTGAGCTTCACCATTACCGCATTACGATGCGCCATGTCTTATACCTCGCCTTCTTTTGTTTTTTATAGCACACAATCTGTTTGGTGAGAGGCTGAAGCTGCTGTGGACAGATAGAATTAGGGCTCGAGCCAAGCTGCATCTCCGGTGCCTTACCCTGCTCGAACGGGACGGTGCCGAGCTGCGGGGTAGTTGGTGGGGGGGCTCGAGCCCCAGATTATTAATCGATACTCGTCGCCACCTCAAACCTGTTTCGAGTTCTATCAACTTCTAGTTCGGGAGCTGGCCGTAATACGCATACAAGGACTTGCAATGTGCTACGCCTCTGACGTATATTGAGGAGCCGTGCGAATCGTTCGGCGCGAACCTTGAAAACCAGGGCTGCTTATCTCGCTATCTCACCCAAGGAGGTGGGTATGTCGATAAAAGTGTCTTTTTACAACGACTACGCGAGGGCAGTTAAAAAAGCATGTCTCAAGCAAAATGATCAACTTGAGATAATCGATAAAGTGTCGAGAGATCCCGAGCTTGGTTGCCCTATTTCAGGGGCTGGTATTCTGCGCAAACTACGCGTCAAATTTCAATCCAAACGCATCGGTACGCGCGGCGGTCTGCGAGTTGTGTATTACTATTGCGAAAAACGTAGAGAAGTATGGTTACTTGATGTTTACTACAAAGGTGACAAAGAGAGCCTAACACCGCAAGAAACCAGACAACTTGAGCAGCTAGCGAAGTCTCTAATACAAAGAGAATAGCAATTAACTGTCCATAGAAGAATGTATGGATCAGTGGAGTTTCCATTCTATGCTCCTGCCATATTTACTTTGCCGTAAGAGATAAGCATAAAAAGCCCTGGGTCTCAAGGAATAACCTAAGAACAGGAATGAGAGTGAGCACCAATGGTATCACCAGACCAAGAACGTGTATTCGATGTGTACGCCAGAGCTCTGGAGAACGTAAGACGGATCCGCGAGGGTAAAGAAAAACCGGTCGCAAGTTATAAAGCGCCAGACCCCCAAGAAATTCGCGAGGGTCTCGGGCTAAGCCAGAGTGAATTCGCAACCATATTAGGCGTTAGCGTCCGAACTCTGCAAAACTGGGAACAAGGACGACGTATACCTACAGGTCCGGCAGCAATGCTTCTTCGCATTGCGGATCGACACCCCGAGGCCGTTCTAGATACTCGCGCTCATCTGCCAATCTTCTAAGACTCTTCAGCCAACATAAAATCTTCGAAAGCTCCCCGTGTGATTGGGGGCTTTCTGCATGAGAGCTACATGGTGCTGTCGGAATCTGCCTTCGCGTTTGTCCTCAACATCTTTATCTTCTGAGCTTCTAAAAAAAACTCAGACGAGACGAAAGCTATCAGCTAAGGCATCATCCTGAAAAGAAGCATCACTCAAATGCGAGTGAGATAACGAATAAATGGAGAGAGGCCGGGCCAAGCTGGTAGATGGGGAGGGCTCGAGCCACGCCACGCCACGCCACGGGTTGTTTGTCGGGGGCTCGAGCCCAGCGTAGCTCTCGGCGAACGCTAGAACAGAGCTAAGCCAAAAGCGCAGTGATAAGCATCAGCGTCTGCGTCATTTCTGGTGTAGTCGCCGCAGTAAGAAATTCTCTGTTTCCTCCATCGCAAATAGGTAGTCAGCAGCGATGCGAATAGCCATATCGCTAGGAAGAAAGGGCTGATATTTGCTGATGCGGACAGGTACGAGCCCCTGCGTCATGGCCTCCCGTGTTTCGAGACTGATGCCCTGGGATGCCTTTTCGAGGAGTACGAAGACGTCACTCGGTTCTTGCCCGTCGTAAAGCTGTACCTCTAAACCGAAAGCGTCGCTGCTAATTTTATTAACGTGGGGAGCAAGATAATATTCGAGTGTTGCATTTATTTTTGTGCCTGCAAAGGTATAGATTTCAAGGACGCGGCCAAGCGTTGTAAAGGGAAGATCTGACGCCTGAAGGGTCGCCCGCCACGTCCGCTGAAGTGACTGTAGCTGCTTCGCCGCCGCTGTGTTCATATCGCTATAGCTAACTTCGCCTAGTAGGATTTCACGGTGCCGCTCTGCAACGCGCTTATCGATGATACGTAGCGAACTGCTTTTCCATTTTGGAGGCTTACCGCCTAGATAGCGTACGGCCTCGATGATGCCTTGGTTATCGTTGATGTGCTGGATTTGCCAGGCTCTACCGGCTAGAAGGATGATCGGTCTGTCCCCTTCTTCCTCTAGCCCCTTACGTAACTGCTCGACAAAGAACAGCTCGAGCACCCCGATTTCAAACCGATTGTTAATATCGACAACCGTGTATTCCTCGGGTATCTCAAAAGAGACCACAAGGCTCTGAAAGTGTCGAGCCGAAAGCTGTTCTTCACCGTAATTGCCAAGCACGAGGGTGCCACCCGGATTTCTAAGTATGTCGTTATCGAGCAGATGACGTAGCAACCTTTCAAACTCAGCAGCAGAGATGTCCTTAAAGGCCGAAATCCCTTCGATATCTTTCCAGATACTCTGTAGGGTGCTGCCGTTACGTTGCAAGATGACGTTGATGATTTGCTGAAACAGGATGTGATAGGCCCGTGTTGACGGATGCACCGCTTCGACCCAGCCTTCTAGTGCCAGGGTTACGAGCGCGGTCGCGGTGAGCGTATCCCAAGGCGATGTAGTAACGACGGTCGTGGTCTGTAAGGTATGCGCACGACGTCCCGCGCGCCCCCAGCGCTGAAGTAGGCTAGATACACTTCCAGGTGGCCCCCACTGCACAACCGTATCTATGCCGCCGATATCGATGCCGAGTTCCATCGCGCTCGTACAGGTAATGCAGGCAAAGCGGGTTTGCTGGCTATTTATAGTGTCCTCGACCTCTTGTCGAGCTGAAGAGCTGATCGCCGAGTGATAGGTACTGACGTAGTCTAGAGAAAGTGCTGCGCTTAAATACTTAGCCAGATCTTCGGCGTCGGCACGGCTCTCTGTAAACAGCAGCGATTTTTTTTGTGCGACAAGTCTGCCTAAAACATCAAGATGCTGGTTTAGCTCTGCATCCTTAGTGGTGGCGTAAATATGCGCCTGCTTTTCGTTCGCGCTCTTTTGCGGATCAACTAGGCGCCCTTTACGCTGACTACGGCCTTTCATCCACGTCCCAATGTCCAGAGGATTTTGGACCGTAGCGCTAAGGCCGATACGCTGCACGTCGTACGCCGAGAAACGTGCGAGACGCTCTAAAACACTAATAAGGTGCGCACCACGATCGGCTCCGGCGAAGGCGTGAATCTCGTCGATAATAACGAATCGTAGATGGGCAAAAAGCTCGTTAACCGGCACGTATCGCCCGATAAGCATGGCCTCGAGACTTTCGGGAGTGCTTAGCAACACCTCTGCCGGGTCGCTAAGAAAACGTTTGCGAGCCGAACTGTTGACGCCGCCGTGCCACTTAAAGGCTCTGAGCCCGACAAGATCGGCTAATTGCGCGACGCGCTCTTCCTGATTATTCAGTAGCGCGACTAACGGACTGACATAAAGAATGCCAACGCCGGTGATAGCTTCTTTCGACAGAATGTCGAGTGCTGGTAAAAATGCTGCTTCCGTTTTACCTCCGGCGGTTGGTGCGAGAATAATAAGGTTTTCGCCGGCTAAGATCGGTTTGATACTTGCTTCTTGGACAGGGCGTAAACCGTCCCAGCGCAGCCGGTCTGCAATGCTGTGCTGCATCCGCCGAGAAAGGTCTTTAAAGGCTGCCACCAGCTAGAACGTATTGTCGTCGGTCAGCACCGAGCTAGGCATCTCTTCGTCGTTTAGCTCTGCTTCGCCAAGATTAAAGTGATACTCGGCGTACGGGTCGTACTCTGGATAGTCTCTAGCGCGGTCAAGAATACTGATGAACTCGCGAATAGCGATACGCGGAGATTTGTCACCGAGCTGCTTGGTCCAGCCCTCGGCAAGATAAGGCGCGAAGTCATCGTCGATACGGCTTGGTGTGTCGTACGCGATCTCCCAAATCGTCTTGAGCTTTTGCATTACTTCGGTAAGCTGCTTCTTATCGAAACGCGGAAGCGGGAGTTGGGGGCCGCGTAAGTTTGGACGTTCTGTCTCGATAGTAGGGTCTTCAAAGCGTTGGTAGAGGGGAATAAGCTGCCTAAATCCGGCGTTTGAATCGAATACTTCAGGGGTGCCGGCTAAGACTAGGTAGAAGCCAGGGATGCCAGAACCGATCTGGTCGATGATGTCTCTAAGGTTACTCCACGCTGTTTCACGGTGGTTGCGCTTTAATTTACGCATATCGTCGACCTCGTCGAGGATAATGACAAGACCGCTATAGCCAAGATGCCGCACCATGCCGATGAAAGCGCGTAGATACGCAACAACATCTTTACGCTCGACGCGGCCCCGAATACCACGAATGCCCTGGGCAGAAACATTAGAGTCTGCAGAAAGCCAGCCGATGATCTGCTGTTTTCGGCCATAGTCACGGTCGATATGGGCTTCGTAGTACGCGTTAAGCGCTCCCGCAAAAGCCGGGCGTTCTTTAGCAAACTCACCTAGAAGGTCACGGACGCGTTCTCGTACAGCTTCCCGAAGTGCTGGTTCGTCGTCTTCGGAGACACCGCGTACATCGATCGCATACTCTTCGGCTTTGTCTAACCAGCGATCGAGTAGGTAGGAAAGTGCACCCCCCTCTACGCCGCGTACCTGCAACCCCGTCATGATTCGGTTGTAGACTTTTTCGAGTTGATGGAGTGGTGCGGCCTCTCGGTTCAGAGTGACTTGGGAGATCACAAAACCCGCTTCTAAAGCGTCTTCGGCGAGGCGAGAGGTGATGAACGTCTTGCCGCCTCCGTAGGGTGCACGAATCCCCTTGATGTGACTCGTACCGTTTTTGACTTCTTTAAGCTCGTCTCGTAGCACGCTGATTTCGCGGTCGAGACCTACGGCGTAATGCTGTAGCCCCTGGCTGGGGACGGTGCCGCTGCGCAGTGGGTTGATGATTTTTTGAGCTTCCTGCTGGGTTGGTGATGTCATCAGTTACACCGTTTCCGCTCACAAGGTGGCGAGCAAAGAGTCGTTAAGCCGGTAAATGGGTGGCATAGACGAGGTGTCTAAGGTAATGAGAGGGTATCCCGACTGAGCTAATGTCTCGACGTACTTGCGCAGCTTTCGCGCTCCGCTTCGGCCCAACCCCTGCTGCTTCATAAAATCGTCGAGATCGGGCTCGGGGACGGCTTTGGACGCTACGATCCGCTCGATAACCGGACGCAGCACTTCGGGCGGCATAGAGACGCCGGGCGGCAAAGATTTACCGAACAGACTATCGGAGGATGTACCGGGTGCGGACGGCTCGGCGGCAGAGCTGCTTGGCGGGGTTGCTTGGTCGGGAGACCAGGTTGCCGTGGCAGCCGCGTCCGAGGTGGTGTCTTGATAGACGCTAAGGGTCCAGCGCTGTTCGAGCGCTCCCTGGGGCTGCAAGATAACGTCGAGCACACCCTGTGGGCCAAGTTCGTACTCGCCGGTGGTGCTAGGCGGGTGCAGCACGGTGCAGACCTCGTCATGTTCGCTTTCGCATACGATACGAACAGTCGGCATGGCGGCGTCGGCACCTAGAACACCCATCTGCCCTTGCAGCTTGATCCTTCCGACAAGCAGGGCCCCGTTCGGTATTCGGTCGAGATGGGCGTCTAGAGACTGTTTGCTTGACGAAGCCTTAAGCTTTCTACCCTTGGGTGTGGTGTGCGCCGACCCCCGGACACGTAGCAACGGGACGATGCGCTCCTGAAGGCTGGGGCCGCCGTGAAAGTACGTCTTGTTACCGCCACTCTTAAAGATGCCGCGTCCCTTCGGAAACGCGAGGACGACGCCAGGCGCATCGACATGCTCGAAACCGGCATCTTCGGGCGAAAAGAAGATCGCCCCCTCGGGTCTGGTGGTGACGTGGCCGAGCCAGTAGCGACGATGACTTGCGAGTGCCTGACCTTTGGGCGGCTCGACTTCGTCGGCGCTCGAGCTAGGGAAGAGCAAGTAACCGTGGTCGGCGGTAATGACCACTTGCTCGAAGCCCGCCTCGATAACGGTCTTGACTGCCCGCCGGATGCTACCGAGCAGGTTCGACATGCCACTTAGGCCGAACGGGGTATCGTTTTCGCCGAGCTGGTCGATGTCTTGCATTCGCACGAGCAACAGGTTGACGCCCCTCGTTAGCTCTTTGTGAAGTGCCGGGGCGTCGGGAAAATTATCGTCGATTCGGTATTCGGCCATGTTGTCGTAATAGAGGTTGCGCCAATACTTCTTGCGCTCCGCCCACCCGGCGAGAGACACCCGGTCGAGCTGTGGCCCTCCCTGCTCGCTTAGCCCGAGACCGCGTCCGGCACCTGGTAGCAACGCCGCCATACCGAACGCCGTGGTACTCGGCAGGACGCCGCTCCGGGGTTCGCTATGAACCTCGAGCGACTGCAAGCCCTTGCTCGCCAAACCCTTAAGGAGGGTAGCGAGCTCGAGCCCCATCTCGAAGCGCAACGCGTCCATAAGAAAGAACGCCGTCGGCCCTTCGGTAAGTAACGGCTCCACGACGTCTCTAAAGATGGTTTGTTGTGGGCGCACGTTCGGCAAGGTGAGGCCGTGCTGTTCGTAGGCCTTCGTAAGCTGCGCGTTCTGCGCGTAGAGCACCTCGCTGTAGGCCTGCCGCGCTCGAGCCACGAGCGGGCGAACGTCCGAGGAGCTATTCAGACTGGTAACGCCCTGCTCGAGCCCCCGCTGTAGCGTGTCGAGCTTGTACCAGTTGCCGGTCGCTCCCTGGCCCGCGACGTACTTTCCGACTAGCTTGCCCAGGTCGGTGCCGACCGACTCGAGCTCCAGGCGGATACGTTTGACCTCGCTCAGAACCTCGACCGCGTGATCAGCGACCTGCCAAGCGACCTGCCGCTGGGGGTTGGTTCGAGTCCAGTAGCTCGTTTTGTAGTGTTCGATAAGGGCTCGAGCCCCCCCAACATCCTCCCGAACTAAGTCCGCGAGCTGGGCAAGCGCCTGGCTGTTCTGAAACGCAAACACGTCTCGACTTACCCCTCGGCTTACCCCGTCAAAACTCACCCGACTCGGGAGCGACTCCTCAGTTTCGATACGCTCCGCCCACTCACCGTACGCCGCGTGCTGGCTCTGGCGTAATGCGTCAAGCACTTCGGTGATGGTGTCTTGCTGACCCTTACGCAACTTGGGAGGGTCGGTGCGGACGTCTTGGCTCGAGCCCCTCGCCAGCTCGCTAAGCAGCAGGTGCCGCCACAACGCCGCACGAACCTCGTCGGCACGGTCTGTATCTAGCTCGGCCAAGCCGGTCGCGGACCGCAAAAAAGTCTGCAACTCGTCCACGCTAACGTGCTTGTCGAACGACGCATCGCTTAGAAAGTTGCGGATAATCGCCACGCTGTCAGAAGTGCCGAACACGACGCCTAACGCCCCCGAATCGACCTCCTCGCGGGCCCCCCAGCTATCGAGCGCGGCCAGACTCGGCGGTTCGGCAGCGGCAAAGAGCGCATCGACCTGCTCGCGGGTCACGCGGCCCTCTAGCGCCTGCCGGGTCACGGCCTGAAGACTGTGGTTGTACTTCGTTCCGGCGAGGGCGTATTCGAGCAGCGGATCGTTCTGCGGTTGCGAAAAGGGTCGCTCGGGGATGTAGATAAGCAGCGTGTCCTCTAGCGAAAACCCTGGACGTAACTGGCTAAACCGCATCTCGGCTTCGAGTTTGACGCGCAGATAGCTACCCTGGTAGTCGATAATCTGTACGTCTTGCGGGAGCATGTCGAGCGCCGAACGCATGTCGAGCGCCGGGTCGTAAAACAGCACCACCCCGTAACGCTCGAGCTTCTTTTGCAGCGTTGTGGCGATATAGCTGCTTACAGGTCGGTCGCTCACGTTTTCCTCCTAAGCTAACAGTTCAGGCTTAGAGTGTAGCGCTATATACGCGCTAATCTACAAACAAACAGACGAGTACATGCGCACAACAACCAACCGACCAGTACACCAAAAGCTACCGTCTAGGAGCCATCGTCAATTCGGCCTGACCTTCGTTGGCCGCTCGAAATAGCTCTGCTACCCCGTTAAACCGAGGGTCAAAGTTATAGCAGACCAGCGCTCCACTCGTTCCGCCCTCGTTACGCTTTACTCGGGTCAGAGTGACGTAGATAAGGGCTGCCCGTTCGAGAAAGTATTGCCTTTCAGCGTTAGGAGTAATTCGCTCGTTAGGACTGCCGAAAACCGCGATGATGTACGGAGATTCCCACCCCTTGAAACTGTGGATCGTAGAGACCTTGATGCTTCCTGTAGTAGGTTGAAAGCGCCACTTTTGTTCTCGTCTTCGCGCGTGGTCGTGCTCGCCGACAAGATCGAAAACATGCGCTACACGATGACCATTCGCAATAAGTTTTTTTGTGACTTCGAGGGCGATGTCATGATTTTCGACAAGGATGGTGATATCGTTACGGTGTGCTCCCATCTCTTTAGAAATAGTCTGCTCCAGCGTCAAGATCGTCTCACTAAGAGTTGCTTCCTGACCAACCAACTGATTAGCCCAGCGCAAGAAGTGCTTGAAAAGCTCCGGCTGCGAGTTGGGTTCGATAGCATCAGCGTCGGTACCGAGATACTTCTGGGCAAAGTTGCGAGCTAACTCGGCTACGGTGCTTGGCAGTCGCATCGTCTTTTTAAGCTCTGCTGGTGGACCCCGAAAGCCTAGACCCCGAACATCGCCACCTGCATCTAACCAGGTCTGAGTACGACGGCTGTAGATGTCTTGGGTTGTGTCATAAGCGATCAGAAACTGATTTTGACCGGACCTAAAGAAAGCCCGTGTTAGCAGGGCCCACTCACGTATAAAGTCCTGACCTTCGTCGATCAGAATCGCATCGAACTGACAGTCTGGATCGATTGCGCGTCCGGACTCGACAACCTGTTTTCGGACTATACGGGGCCACACGACCTCCAAAATGTGACTGCGCTCTTCCTTCGTCGCGTGTTTCGGAATTCCTGGCAGAGCGACATCGTGCTTTTCGGCCACCCACTTGAGAAAGTCATGGAAATGCCTAATTACAAGTCGATCTTTGACCGCATTCGGCTCACTACCCACGTACTGCAAATTGACCAGATCGCGAATGTAGAACCGTAGCGTGATGTTGTAAGTTAGCAGAAGCACTCGTTGTCTTGGCTCCTGATCGAGTATCCTGGCCGCTCTGGTCGCTAGCACCAAGGTCTTGCCAGCACCCGCCGCACCCTTGAGACGTCGGCTAATTCCAAGGGCAGGTTTAGCGTCTTTCTCTTGTTCTGGAGACAGAGCAATAGCCCCAAGATTCTCACGGTTGTCCGTCGGGTACATCCAGAGTTCTAAGTCCTCAACAAAGCTTCTCAGAAGGTTTGGGTTTATTCCAGACTTCCTGGATAATGGATTAGACTTGAATCCCTTGAGAAGTGTCGAACCGAACTCATCAAGCTTGCCGTTGGCAAGTTTGTGGATGTTATCCGAATCAAGAATCTGTACATAGTCCACTTTCCCGCAGAACTTTTGACCCCGCTCTTTAGACGCCTTATGAAAGTAGACAGCCGCTTCGATAACAGTCCAGCCGTACTTCGGATGCTCATCTAGAAGATCTAGAAACTTGCGGGAGTACATTGTTTTAATGTTGTTTCCGTATTTCTTGACCTGATCGGCAGGATTAAGTTTTCTATGTCTGTGACCGTGTTCATCGATGAAGATACTCACAGGTGCGTACTTCGAACGGTCTTCGATGTCCCAGTCTTTGACCTCGATAATCAGAACGCCCCAGTTAGGGTTCATCAGCACGAAGTCAGGACGGTCACCGTTAAGGTGAGGCTGAGCATAAAGCTTCCAGCCCTCCAGATGCCCTCCTTGAAAAGCCGTGGTAAACGCACCTAAAAGGTGCTGCTCTCCGGGAGTAAGATCGCCGCCTCGGTCCGGATTGAGAAATATGGGTGGCCTAGCTGTCGTCATAAAAGACTCCTTTTTCTTACCAATACACAACACGCACTGCGTAACCTACTTAACGGTTTAGTGGTATTTTGGTGCCCTGCACACTGCCAAAACACCTTTGTACTTAGAAGATTGATATTCAGGCCACGAAACTATGGCGACGTGATATGGAGAGTTACTTTCGCTCTACCACGTACGCCGCCACCTCCACCATCGCCTTGTCGAGCACCCCGTAACCGAGATCGGCGACGACGGCGAGGTGACCCATGCCGAGCAGAATCTCTTCGCGCCATTTTTTGTAGCTTTTGAGAAAGAAGCCGGTGCGGCTCGTAATAGCGCCGAGGCGTCCGCGTGTATGGAGCAGGTCGAGACCGCGTTCGACAAAGGCGGCGTAGAGGTCGTTTTTGGTCTTAGGGTAGAGCTTCTCGAAGGCTTTTTTGCTGTTCTTAGCAGCGGCGCCAAAGGGTGGATTCATCAGCACGACGTCGTAGTGGTACTGCATCAGTTCGAGCAACTTTAGCGCCTGCCGACTCTCGTCACCAAACATTAGCGCGAGCACCTCGGCATCTTGGGAGGCCTCGTCGATATAGCGGTCTAGCACGTCTTCGGTGCGGGTTAGCAGGTTGGTCATGTCAAACAGCGGACCCTGATCGAAGATCTGTTCGAGCTTTTCGTCAGTTTTAAGCATGATGCCGAGTTCGTCGGCGTGCAAAAAGTCGCTGTAGATGGTTTTAAGCGCGCTTTTGACCCACATGTGCTCTTGAGCGTCGGTGATAGCCGTGTCGGTAAAGCGCTCGAAGTCCTCGTCGCTACCGGGAAGCTGCTGCGCGAAAACGATGTTACCTAGCTTCGGCTCGGCGCCCTGGTGGAGCCGCTTAGCTTTAAGGTAGAGCGCTACCTGCGTGACCTGCACCACCCGCCGGTCGATATCGACGCCGTAGAGATTGTTCGCGATAATCACTTCGGGGACGCTCCGGGCGAAGTCGTCGGGGTCGGGGTAGTCCGCACGCAGCTTGTGGCCTAGCTCGGGGTGCCGATAGACCTCGTGATAGATGTCGTGAAGCACCTCAAAGCTGTAGAGAAGAAAGTGACCGGAGCCGCAAGCCGGGTCGATGACCTTGAGGTCGTAGGGTGGTTTATACTCACGCGGCTCGAGCCCCTCCTCTACCAGATACGCCCACGTCTCTTTAAGCGCCGTTTCGGGGTGCATCTCTAACCAGATACGCCCGAGCGTGTTTTGCACCAGAAAACGCACCACGTAGTCGGGCGTAAAAAACTGGTTCCGAAATGCTAGCTCGTCGCTGTTGCGGGGTGCCGCCGATGCCTTACGCGCCTTTTTGCGTCGCTCTTCGGGGGTAAAGTACTGAAAAATCCAGCCGAGCGTTTCGTCCGAGCGCCAGATGTCGTCGGGCAGAGCGTCCATCGCCGCGATAAGCTCGAGCACCGCCCCCTCACTCGCCCGCAGTGTATCGAACTTGCCCGAACGTTCTCTAAGTGCCGGAATCGTCGTAGCGACTTCTTCGAGCATCAGGTCGATGTAGAGCGTATAGCCGTCCTCACCGAGCGGCAAGGTCGGTTTGGCGAGCGCCGTAAAAAACTTAAAGCCCTGCGCCTCTTTGCCACCTTTTAATACGTTCATCAGGTAGTCACGCGCTTCGAGCAGGCGCAGTCCGGCAAAGCGGTTAAGAAGCGTAAAGGCGTGTGCTCGCAAGTAGTCCTCGCGGTCGCTCGCAGCGATGGCCTGGTTTGCCTTAGCGCTATGCGCGGCTCGCCGCGCCGCGTAGTCTCGGATCGCTCCGAGCATGATCTCGCGTTTGTCGAGCCGTTCGCTGTCGCCGTGCAGATGGGGCAGTTTGGCGAGGTCGAAGACGGTGCCGTCGTCGCGGATGCCGTAGGTCGCGCTAAGCTGCTGTCCGAGGTCGTCTTCGAGCAGGCGCCGCATCTCCTGAACGGCGCTGCGCAGGTTGTTACGCTGGTCTTGGTTCATTGCTCCTCACTCCAGGTGGTGTGCTGGCTACACCACGGATACTCGCCCTTGACCAACTTCTTAAACTCCTTGGCTGCCTCTTTCCAGGCGATAAGTTTGTGCAGCGGCGCTGCCGAGAGCACCACGCCGTCGTTGTGGTCGACGCTGTAACCCCGGTTAATCAACATGCGGATCTCAGCGTCCATGTTGCGCAGCTCGCCCAAGAGCTGTTTCGCCTCGTCTAGCTCCTTACCGAGTTTGTTAAACTCCGGCCCGCTCGACAACTTAGCCCGCTGCCCTTCGAGCCGCTGCACGTCCACCTTCTGAAAGCTGATGCGCGGCTCGAGCACCTCCGTCAGTACGCGCGGCAAGGTGTCCTGGTTGATACGCGGATAGTAGAGCCAGACGGTATACCCGCTCTTGGTCTGTAGCGGCCAATAGATCGGCGCCTTACGCCGCGACTTGCTGTACTGTTTTAGATGCACGTCAAAAAACTGCCGCGTCTCGGCAAAGTACTGTTCTAGCGAGTCTGGTTTTCGCCCCGTTCCGCGCAGCACCGCCACCGCCTCGTCTTCGGTATCGGCAGCCCGCTCTCCAAAAACCACCTTGAGCACCTCTCGCACCCGGGCCGCTATATCGCGCGGATGATTCGGGTCCGAGACCAGCACCCCGTCCCACTGCACCGCAAGCGGATACGCCGCCGCACCGTCAAGCGTCTCTCCCTCGTCACCTTCGGGCAGGGCGATCACATTAGGCCGCGCCCGCAACCACGTTTCTGGCACCATCTGGCCCGGCTCCGCCGGATACCCCTGGGGCCCCACCAACCCTGCCGGCGCTACCACCGGCAGCCGCTCGAACGCACCTTGCAACGCCGGGAGCAGTTCTGGGTTTAGCGCGAAGCGAACGTCCCAGCGTCCGAACACCACCCCGACGCACCAAGAGAGCAGCCGATGCACGTACGTGTCGAGGTCTTCCGCCTCAATCTCCTCTTCTTCGTCGTCAGCGTCAGCGGTTTCTACGTCGTCTTCTGCATCGGCTTCTACGTCGTCGTCTTCATCGGTAAGGCTAGGCGAAGCGCTAACCCCCATCTCTTCGCGCACGAGCTGACGGTCTTCGTCGGACAACTCGTACAGATCGAAGGCGATGTCGTCGATCTGGTCTTGAATGTCGGCGAGTTGTTGTTCGGTATCTGCCTGAAACGACGCTACGGCGTTACCACGTTCGGTAAGCGAATCGCCCGAGAATTGCAGCAGCCAAGGGAGGCGAAACGCATGGCTGACCTCGTTGCCGGTGTCGAGAGAGCGCTTGAGGTCGTGGGCGTGACTTGCTAGGGATGATAATTCTTCGATTTGTTCAGGTGTTGAGTCTGGTACAGGAGTGTTTTGAATGACGCCAACTTCATAAGACTGAGCGAGTTCTGTTCGAGCTAGCTGTAATCTAACTAGCATCTCAAAAGGTAAACTTGTCAGGATTGCATTAAGAAATGATAAACTTTTTTCTGAATCATTTCTTACGAAAATTGCTGGACCTTTATCTGCGAAGATACATCCCTCTGGCATTGCCCGAAAACTCAAGCCGTTTGTTCGACGAGGCCAGGTTAAACCAGGATGAAAGTAGGCATTTTTCTTATGCAAAATGAAGCTACTGTTACCCTTTAGGTAAGGATAACGCCCCGTTACGTACTCGTGTATTTCTTCTGCATCAAAGCCCCAATTTACACAGAGATACAGGTCAGCATAATATTTAGAATATTTACCACCTTTGGCAAAAATTGCCCACCCACTCTTGTTTAAGAGGCTCGCCCGCGAATGCTTGATATTGTGTGCATCAAGTTCCCACCTTAAACGCAGAAAACGAAAATCATCCTTTGTGGAAGCGCCATGTTGAGTCAGCGCTAAATCCTTTAGAGGTTTGATTTCTTGGAACGACATCCTGATAGAATGACTTATCCAATAAGCAAAGGGGCTGTTCGGCACTAAGTTAAACTCAGACTGCTCGACGCTATACCGCTCTGGATGTTCCGAGTCTTGCAACATCTCAAAGAGTTCTTGACCTTTATCTCTCGGCTCAGGTCTCAAAACACGGAAAAAGAGACTGGGTTTCATCTTGTAAGCACCTCTGTAGTGGGGGTCATTCCAGCACCACGTGCTCGCCACGCTTGAGCGCAGCTTCGACGTTGTTTTTTAAGCGGACAAGGTGAGCGTCTAACTGCTCGAGCGCACGGGGGTCGTCGGGGTCGAGGTGGATGCGCAGAGATTTGAGGCTGATGGTGGTCGGGGGAGCGGCTTCGGGCTCTAAGGCTTGCCGAATCTCTTTAAGGATGTCGCGCAGTCGGTTCTCGGCGGCGTGGGTGTCGGCGTTGAGGTGGTCGATGGTGGGGTTAAGCTGCTGCCAGACATGCTCGGGCGGGGTGTCGGTGTCGCCCCGGTAACGCTTTAACTTGCTGAGATAACGGTCTTGCTCGTCTTCTGGAAGCGCCTGATAGCCTGCATCGGCTTGTAACTCTTCGATGGTGCGCGTGTACTTCTGAAAGCGGCCCAACCAGGGGTTTTGGTAGTCGCGCTCGACGGCTTTTTCGATGGTGCGGGTTAACTCTTCGATGCTGCTAAGCCGCTCGATAAAGCTCTCGGCGCTTAACTCGCTCTGTAGCTTCTGATAGGCCTCTTTGATGGTTTCGGTCTTGGTCTGAAGAGCCGGATAGTAGACCTTGGTGGCGTGGCGGGCGGCCTCGATAATGCGGAGGGTGTTACCCCCTAGACGCTCGGCAAGGGTGTCGATGCGGCTCTGGTGCTCCTGGATGCTGCTGACATTAGCGAGAAAGAGCTTGAGTACCTCGTCGCTGCTGCTCGCGTTGCGGATGTTGTCGAGCGCTTCGGAAACGGGCCCCAAGGTAGCGGCGCCGGGGAGGTTGTGGCTTTTTAGACGGCTGACGACGGTAATCGCCCGGGTCGCGAGCGTACCGATATATTTGCGCACCCCAGCAGCGAGGATAGCCTCGTCGAGGCTGTCGATAGGGTCGCCGGTTAGCTCGGTGTACTTGTTAAACACTTCCATCGTGTCGATGGGGTTATCACGCGGCAGAAACTGTGCCTGACGAAACTTGGCGAGGGTTTCGAAGATGTCTTGGGCGCCGGGGTCGGCGTAGCTGGTAAAGCGGTCGGCTTGGGCGTGGACTTCGAGCGCTCCGGCCCGAAAGAGCGCCGCGACCAGGTAGCGCACCCGCTCTTGGCTCCAACCGTAAGGGGCCTCGTTAAAGGTTTGGGTGAGCGCGAGACCGTTGGGGGTCTGGCCGCTCTGCGTGCGCTGCTCTACGAACTGCTTGAGGTCTCTAAAGATCGCTGCGTTCGCGTCGAGTACCGGCTTGCCCGCTTCGGTGCGGAGGACGTCTAGACCGCTCGGGCCGAGCAGCTCGTTCATCGCGGTAAGCGTGTCTTGGGTAAAGAGCATCCGCAGGTCTTCAGACTTAGGGGTGATGGTAAGGTCGCTAAGTTTGGGAAAGACTTTGTCGACGACCGGCTCGAAAAGCTCGGCGACCAGCCGGTTGATGTTGTCGCTGGTCGGGCTGATGTCCTGGCCGCGAAAGTAGTACTTGGCGCTCATGATAGCGCCCGCGAGGTCGTCCGAGAGCTTGACTTCGGCGGCGCTAAGACGTTGCCGTTCGCGGGTGATGTTTTGGGCTTGGCTGTCGTCGCGTTCGTAGCGTTCGATCATGGTGCGCGAGCGCCATAGCTGCGTAGCGGCATCTTCGGTGGTGCGGGTGATCGGGATGACGCTGCAGATGTCTTGCTGGTGCTGGTTGCTCTGGACGTAAGCGTGATCGGGATCGGCGGCGAGCGTGTCGAGGCGCAGCGTGATGTCGCCCTTGCTGCTCCCCAGTGGCGGGGTACCGTCGAGCAGAAGCGTAGGCTGAAAGGTTTTGAGACCCTTGTGGTTGTAGGTCTGCCGGGCGACGCTAGCGATGATGACCTTGCGGATCTCCTCGCGAAGCTTGTTGCCGGGGTCGATAGCGTTGCGTTCGCTCTCCCAGTTGCGGGCTTCCTGGCTTAAAAACTCGTACTCGCCGTCGTTAAGACCGATCCGCTCCATCGCTTCGAGCTTTTGCAGGGCGGCTTGCACTTCGGTCTCGCGGCTGTTAGCGCCGATCTCCGAGTAGAGCGTCGCGCTAAGGCTGCGCAGGGTCTTTTTGACACCGCGCCGGGTCATCGAAAGCAGTACGAGGGCTTTGGCGACGCGGGTGGCGAGGGCGGCGGGGCCGAGGTCGCTGCTAATCTGGTCGATGCTGTCGCGCAGGTCGGTGCGGATGCGGTGGTCGAGGATGTCGTAGACCTCGTCGAAGGTGACGATTTTGCCGACGTCGCGCGTGTCTAATGCGAGGGTGTCGTCGTTAAGCAGGTCGCGAACCATCGCCAGAACCGGCCTGACGGCGGCGCCGTAGGTGGCCCCTGCCTGACCCTGCGAGCGAATGGTGCCGATAATGTCGATAAGCAGGTCGAACTGGTAGGGCAGCAGTGGATAGAGGTCGGTAAAGGACTGGGTGTTTAGCTCACGCTGCTCGGCGCTGTCGAGCCGGGTGTGGAGCTTGAGGCTACCGGCGTGCTGGTCGTAGAGCTGCTGAAAGGCGGGCTCGAGCGTACTCTTCTTTTTGAGCAGGCGCTGCTTGGTGACCTCGGTGATGTCGGTCGGTTTAAGGTCGATCGGGTTCTGAAAGCGGTCTTGTAACCGCTGCAGCTCGGTCCGTTTCGAGTCGAGGTTTTCGACGACCGAATCGAGCGCTTCTTGCGAGGTGACGAGCAGCCAGAGTCGGCCCCGAAAGCTGCCGGGCATTACGCCGGTCTCGCTGCGGTTTTCGCCAAGCGCCGTGCCGCCGTCGTCGAACGACTGCACCACCCCTTGCAGGTCGAGTAGCCGCAACTCGTTACGACTAGCGAACTGTCCGACTTCGTCGATCACGAAGATAAGGTTGGCGTTGTTGCCCCGGCGCTGGGTCATCTCGATAGCGCGGTTGGTGAGGTAGGCGGGGCTTTCCGGGATGGTGCGGCTGGTCTTAGCCCAGGAATCTTTAGCGGGGTAGGTTTGGGGCTCGAGCTCGTGCAGCACCGCACTCGCACGGCTTTTGGCGTTGAGGGAGTTTTTCTGCCCTTCCCAGTCGAGGTCGTAGAGCGCCTGAAACCGCTCTTTAAAGGCCGGGTAGCGGCCTTCGCGTTCGAGCTGTAACTCTAACGCCGCCAACTCTGGAGAGTCGGGATAGTTAAACTCGCGAAGCAGTTGGATGTACATCGCCTGCGACACGAACTCGTGACTACGCACCGCGTCTTTGGCCAAGTCGAAAACGATGGCTCGAGCCGGGCGGTGTTGCTCTAGAGCATCGAGCCGGTCGAACAGTGTGCGGATCTCGTCGTCACCACCAAAGCGTCGGCGCAGCTTGTCGCGTACGGTCTCGTCGCCGAGGGTACGGTTTTCGAGAGCGTAGCCGATCATCTTGGCAAAGCTCGACTTACCGCTGCCGAAAAAGCCCGAAACCCAAACACCGATTTTTTGGGTAGGGCGTTCCTGCTGGTCGAGATAGTTTTGCAGCAGCGCCTTGACGTGGTCGCGAATCGCAGCCGTAACGACGTACTCCTGGATCTCTTGGGCGAGCTTGTCGTTGTTATCGGCTTGAATCTGGATGACGGGCTCGATATAGCGAGCGATGTCCTGGTCGAAGACTTCGGCGATGCGGTGCTCGGTAAGCGCTTTTGGGGTCATGGTCGTCTCCGCTGCGTCTGGTAGCTGATGTGTTGGGTGCCGATAAGCATGGTTAGGACACGAGCCTTTCGGAAATACCTAGCGGTTAGCCGAAGATGCGCTGGCGGTAGCCTCGTAGCGCATCTTGAACGTTTAAAAAACGTAGGCCGGTCACGCCTTCGCGCCCGCCTGGATAGCAGAGCACGGTCGGGACGCGGGTGCGCTGACCTAACCGCTCGAGCACCGGGCTAACGTGATAGAAGGGAAAGAGTATGCCGGCGCGAACCAAGAAGAGTACGTCACGCGTCTCGTCGAGCCCTTCAGCAGCAGCAGCGATCTTGTCGTCGAGGTGGTGCTGGGTATCGAGGATGGTGGTGAGCTTGCTAGCAAACTCGGTAAAGCCGTCAAACGTTTCTAATTCGTAGAGCGCGTCGTAGCTGCTGCGCTCGTGCTCGATCTGCTCGTCTAACACGTCTACGAGCAGATCGGCAAACGACACGATGCGAACGCTCCGCTGGTCTTGCAGACGCTTTGCGAGGGCGTCCAAGCTACTACGCAGAGCGAACTCGTCTTTAGGGTCGTAGACCAGCACACCGAAGGGGTTGGCAGCGTAGTCGTCGATATCGCGCGGGTTGCGCTGGAGGATCGGCGCTAGTTCGGCGAGGCCTCGGCTAAACGAGGGCATGGGCGGCCTCCTCGATGCTGGTGTGGTGGGGCTCGAGCCGGTACACACTCCCCGCTGCCACCCAGGTTATAAGACCGGCGTCAGCGACCCGCCCTAGCACCTCATCGACACCGCTAGGTGTGAGCAAGAAGAGTTTCCAGTCGGGGTGCTCGAGCACGCGCTTGCCGGTCGAAAAGCCTTCGGCTCGTAGGTGATAGACCAGATAGGCCGCAACGTCGACGGTTAGGTAGGGGTAGCGGATCTGTTTGTGCTGAATACCTTCAAGAAGCCCGGCGTCGCGTAGCAGCGCGAGGATACTGTGGGCCGCTTTGGTTGCGACGGCGGCGTTCCACGACATTCCCTGTTCGGTGAGCAACTCGTGCACCCACCGGGCGGTCTCGGCTGGCGTTACTCGGGTCTTCCCGGCGTAAAAGCGCTCGAACAGGTAACGGCTGACGACGTCTCGAATCAGCGCGTCTCCCTGAGCAGCGTGCAGGTAGAGCAAGTAGCCTTGAGCTTTTGGCGAGCCGTGGTGTAGCAGGGTCTGCAGAGCCGAAAACGACACCACGGTTTCGACATAGCGGCTGTAGAAAAACGACAGCAACGTCTTCTGCCGTGCGGTCGAAGCTCCGGCTAACACACCTTTCTCTACGACGTACGAACGAAACTCGGAGCGGCTCCACTCCGGTCGATACGCCATGATAAGGGTCCTCATCGCCTCAAACAGCAGACCACCCTTGGTGATGCGAGCGCTGTAGGGACCCGACGTGCTCACGGGGTGCGCTCGTGAATGCGGACAACCGGGGGGAGGTAGTTGTTCTTTGTGCTGTGTCGCAACCCAGCAATCAGTAGCGCCATAACCCGCTTTAGATCGGCCTCACGCATATCCGCACTCTCGACGGTCATGACGTCGACACGCTTTTGTACCTGGTTGACCTCGGATGCTTCGGAACTGGTCGGAACGAGACCGCCGAGAGCGTCAGCGTAGTGGCTTAGCAGCGCCTCGGACAGCTCAGCCCCGTCCCGAAACGCCGTCTGCAGCAGCTCTCCGGGCGGCGTAGCGTTATCGTGACCTAGCAGCGCCTCGCGCTTGCCTCCCAGATAAAAAAGGCTTAACAAGCTTTCCTGCTGCTCGAAAGTGCCGTCTTTTTGCCTGGCAGCGTGGCAGATGATCGCGTAGGCAGCTCGTGAATCGGTTTTGGGGAAGAGGCGCTCGAGGATTTTCGCGCCCGAGGAGTAGACCTTAGAAGGCCACCAGTTAAGGCGATCGGCTTCGCCAGCCCTCGCTACGATGGCGCGCACCTCTTCAATCGTGGTGGACAGGGAGTTCATAGAGGTAACCTGGGAACCCTCAAAAGACGGCTCGAAAGGCAAGCACGCAGCGTCGGCGCAGGGCCGTTAAGAAAGCCCCGTACCTACCAAACCCTGTCCCCACAAACCGAGTAAGCGACCCTATCAACGGTACTGACGAGGGTCGTTCGGGCCCAGAAAGGGTTAGCTTAGCCACTGCGGCACGGGCTAAGGGGCATACTCAAGCCAAAACAAAGGCAACGGAACAAAGAGTAGTACAATGGTCTTGAATCAATCACAGGCTAGAACTCCTCGTGAGGCAGGCGTCGGGCGGGCACCCGGCGTCTGTTTTGGTTAGTAGCCAGCATAGCCTATGGTGGGGCGGAGGGCAAATAGGGAGGGCTCGAGCCCTCCACCACCCGCTACAATGCAAGCACCCATGAGCCCCCTCGTAGCTGCGACTGGCGGCACATCCCGGTGATCGACCCCAGCAGCCTCATCAGCACCATCCTCAAACACGACGCGAAGCAAACGAGCTACAAAATCGCGCTCCTCCGCACTATCAACGACGCCGTCTTCGCCTTCCTCGACCTGCGCTACCAAACCCGCGACATCGCGATACCCCTCGTGATCCTCGCGGACTTTGGACATGCTATGCCCCTTCGAGGGCTTGCCTACTTACCGGAACGGCGCAACGTCGGATTTAAAGCGTCGCGGAGCGCATCGCCCAGAAGGTTTAGTGCGAACACCAAAATCATGATGGCGGTACCAGGATAGATTGCCATATACGGCGCGGTCAGGAAAAATCTCTGGCCACTCGCGATCATGCCGCCCCAAGAGGGATTCGGTGGCTGAACGCCCAGACCTAGATAGCTAAGACCTGCCTCTGCCAGGATAGCCCGCGCGAGTTGCGAAGTAGAGTAGACGAGCATTGACGACAGCAACAGCGGCACTAAATGTCTGAAAACGAGACGAATCCCGCCGGCACCGAGCGCACGCGCAGCAGACACGTGATCTCGTTCGATGAGAGACAGCACCTCGCCACGAATGAGACGGGCATATCCCGGAATTCCACCTATACCGATCGCGATCATCGTGTTCGTCATACCTGGTCCTAGAAATGTGATCACGGCCAGAGCCAGGAGAATGCCGGGAAACGCCAGTAGGATGTCTACGAGTCGCATCACGAAAGAGTCGATCCAGCCCCCGTAGAAACCCGCTACGATGCCCATCAACCCACCTACTACAAGGCCGATGCCGACGGCGACGAATCCTACGGTCATAGCCACCCGAGCGCTGACGAGCAGGCGACTGAAGATGTCCCGGCCAATCTCGTCCGTGCCGAACCAGTGCTCGGCGCTCGGGGGTTGCCTTGGCAAAGTTAACATCGCGGTCGGATCGTAGGGGGCGAGCACGGGTCCCAACAGGGCGATTAGTGCGTATATCAGCGTGATTGCCACCGAAACTTGGGCGATCTTGCTCCGCACTAACTCCCGCAATATGGGGTTGTCACGCAAGAGGCGTCTGAACCGGCTTTCTGCGGGCGTCTTCGGATTACGGATCACGAGTACCGAATCCTTGGGTCTACCACGGCGTACATGAGATCCACCAGCAGATTCACTCCAACGTAGATAATCGCTACTACCAAGATCGCTCCTTGGACGGTTGCATAGTCACGATTAAAGATCGCGTCTACGAGCAGTCTGCCGAGGCCAGGATAAGCGAAGACGACTTCGGTCAACACCGATCCAGACAACAAGTTTCCAAGGTTGAGTCCTAAAATCGTCACGATCGCGATCGCAGCGTTGCGAAGCCCGTGTTTATAGATGACGGTCATGTTCTTAAGCCCTTTAGCGCGCGCCGTTCGGATGTAGTCCTGGTTCAAAACATCAAGCATGCTGGCCCGCGTAAGGCGCGCTACCAGACCGGTCGAAAACAACCCGAGAGTAATCCCAGGCATGATTAGGTGACGCCAAGTTCCCCGTCCAAACGAGGGGAGCCAACCTAGCACAAGGGAGAACAGAAGAATCATCAACAATCCAAAAAAGAAACTGGGTATGGAAACGCCGATCAGCGACACGACTCGCGCGACCGCATCAAGCCAAGTATCTCGGTAGATCGCCGAGATCACCCCCAACGGGATACCAACCAGAACAGTGAACAACATAGCCACCACGGCAAGCTGTCCTGTCGGCACGAGCGCACGACCGATCAGGGACGACACTTCGACACCACGGTCATAGGAGACTCCGAGGTCGCCCTGTACGGCTCGACCGAGGTATCGCACAAATTGCACCGGTACAGGTTGATCGAGGCCGAGACGCTGCCGCGTTGCCTCGATGAGAGCCTCATCAGCGTCTTCACCGGCTAGCAAGATGGCCGGATCACCAGGCGTGAAGCGCGTGACGCCGAACGTAATCAACAAAACTCCGAGCAAAACCGGCAAGAGCTCGAGAAGTCGTTTGGCTACAAAGACTAGCATCTTCGGATTCGACTCCTATGCAAAATCATATCTGCCAGAAGGCAGAGGTGGGCGCTCC
>JAXHMC010000015.1:0-57049 GCA_034521635.1 Trueperaceae bacterium
GCACCGGCAGTTTTTAGACGAGCTAGCGGCGGTCGTGCCAGGGTTTAGGGTCCGTCTCCCGGTCCTAATGAGCGACTTAAACAGCAATACGCTCCGTCAGGCTCTGTTCGACGCGACCCTCGCCCCCCTCCCGCGCGACCACGACAACCCCGACCTCGCCGAGTTCTACCGGCTGCTGCGCGACTACCCCGAACGGGGCGGTAAGGGGCTGCGCGGGCTGATTCTGCTCTACGCGACCGAGGCGTACGGGCAGCCCTGGCGGGCGAGTTTAGAGTTGGCGGCGGGGCTCGAGCTCTTCCAGAACTGGGTACTCGTTCACGACGACATCGAAGACGACTCCGAAGACCGGCGCGGCAAGCCGGCTCTGCACCGCAGCGTCGGGCTGCCGGTCGCGCTCAACGTCGGCGACGCCATGCACGTCTACATGTGGCAACTGCTGCACACCCTGCCGGGCGTGTCGCCCGACGTCCACCGGCAGCTCTTGGCCGAGTTCGCGCAGATGATCCACCGCACCGCCGAAGGCCAACACCTAGACCTCTGCTGGGTCGCGCAGGGCCGCTTCGACGTCTCCGAAGCCGAGTATTTAGAGATGGTGACGTTAAAGACCGCCTACTACACGGTCATCGCGCCGCTACGGCTCGGGGCGCTACGCTGCGGCGCGAGTCCCGACCCGCGCATCACGCAGGCCGGGGTCGATCTCGGCGCCGCGTTTCAGATTCGTGACGACGTGCTCAACCTAAGCCGCGACGTCGCCTACGGCAAGGAGTTCGCCGGCGACCTCTACGAGGCCAAACGGACGCTGATTCTGGCGCACTTTTTCGCGCACGCTGCGCAGAAGCGAACAGGACGAGGTGTGCGAGCGGCTCGCGAAGGCGCGCGGCGAGAAGACGAACGACGATATCGAGGCGATTTTAGGGTACATCGAGCACCACGGGTCGCTCGACTACGCCCAACACGTCGCCGAAACGAAGGCCCGGCAGGGGCTGGTGCTGCTCCGCGATCTGTTCGCCGAGGTGCCGGGTCGCGCCGCCGCCGACGAACTCCTGACCCTGCTCGATTCAGTCGCCCGGCGTCGTCAGTAGGCCGTCGTCACGGAGGAGCGGTAACAGGTCAGCCCGGGCCCGGCGGAGCGCGGGGCGGGCCTTGCTGTTTGGGCCGGTGGTCAGCACGTAGAGGACGTAGCGGCGGCGCATCCGCACCATATAGAAGCAGTGGTTGCGGCCCATCGCGATATGTTCGCTCATCGCGTCTTCTAGAAACTGCTCGAGCCGCGCGAGTTGCGGCGGGTAGAAGGCGAGCATTAGCGGTACAAGCTCGTCGACCCGTTTGCCGCCGTGGTCGCCTGCACTCTGCACGACCAGGCCGTTTTCGTCGACCAGGCCGACGCCGAGCGCTTCGCTGCTGTCGCGTAACGTGTTAAAGATGTCGTCGAGAGCTTGCTTCATAAAAACCTTTCGCGGCAGGGATAGACCGGGGAGTTAGGCGCGAGCGCACAGAGAGTGCCAAAGCATTCTATCAGAAACCGTGTAGCGGCCCGCCAAAAACGGTTAGAATAGCTGCGTGGTGACGTCTGTCTACGAGTTTTTCTTCCGGTTAGCCCGCTGTCCGGTCTGCCGTATCCGCCCGAGCAGTTCGCTCGGCTGCTGCCCCGAGTGCGCCGACGAGATGTTCGAACCGCACGCCGAAGAGAGCCAGCTCGTCCTCGGCTGGTATCGCGGTAGGCTCGAGCAGGCGATTCGGGCGCTCAAGTTTCGTAACGTAACCCGCCTCGCGACGCTGTTCGGCGTCACCCTCGCCGATACGGTGCGCGACCAGGCTTGGCAGATCGACCTCGTCACCCCGGTACCGCTCCACCTCAAACGGCGGCTCGAGCGGGGCTACAACCAGGCCGGTCTGGTCGGGCGGATCGCCGCCAAAGAGCTCGACTGCCGCTTCTACCCCGGTCTGACGCGGGTCCGCGCGACCGCGCAGCAGGCCCGGCTCGGCGGCGCCCAGCGCCAGGACAACGTCGCTAACGCGTTCGAGGTCAACGAGCCGCTAAGCGGCGAACACGTCCTGCTGATCGACGACGTCATGACGAGCGGCGCGACCCTGACCGAGTGCGCGCTCGCCCTGCTCGGCGCCGGCGCCGGACGGGTCTACCTCGCCGCCGTCGCCAAAACCCCGACCGACCGCCACACCCCTACAAAAAAACGACTACGCCGGTGACGATCCCTAAAATCGCACCGACGATCACCTGCGGATAGGTGTGGCCGAGCAGCGTCTTGAGCGCCTGCGGCTGAAACCCCTCGTCGAACACGTCGGCGAGTTCCTGCACGAGCTCGTTAAGCAGTTCGGCCTGCATCCCCGCCGCCCGGCGAATCCCGGTCGCGTCGTACATCACGATGCTGCCAAACACCGCTGCGAGCGCGAAGTAGGGACTGTCCCAACCGTAGCTAAAGCCCATCCCGGTCGCGAGCGAGGTGACCGCTGCCGAGTGCGACGAGGGCATCCCGCCGGTTTCGAGCATCCGGTCGAAGGCCCAGCGCCGTTCGGTGAGCAGCACGAGCAGCACCTTAAACACCTGCGCTACAACCGTCGCGAGCAGCGCCGTCCAGAGCGCGCTATTGTCGAACATCGGCGGGCCCCCGGCGGAGCAGCGCGGCGCGGTAGGTGTTGTGCATCAGCATCGCGACGGTCATCGGGCCGGTCCCGCCCGGCATCGGTGTAAGGTAGCTCGCGACCTTTTCGACCTCCGGATGGACGTCGCCGGTCAGCTTGCCGTCGACCCGGGTAATGCCGACGTCGAGCACCACCGCGCCCGCCCTGACCATATCCGGCTGGATCATACCGGCGCGACCCGCCGCCGCGACCAGGATATCGGCCTGCGCGGTGAGCCCGGCGAGGTCGCGGGTCCGCGAGTGCGCGATCGATACGGTCGCGTTACGGCGCAAAAACAGCGCGGCAGCCGGTTTGCCCACCAGGTTCGAACGCCCCACGATCACCACGTGACGGCCCTCGATCGGCAGTTCGTAGTAGTCGAGGATGCGGATAAGGCCGAGCGGCGTACACGGAAAGAGCCCCGCCTCGCCGCGCCACAGACGACCGGCGTTGCGGACGTGCAGACCGTCGACGTCTTTGTCGGGGTCGATCGCTTCGAGCACAGTGCGCACCTCGAAGTGGTCGGGGAGCGGCAGCTGGACGAGGATACCGTCGAGATCGGGGCGGGCGTTCAGGTCGGCGATCAGCTCGAGCAACGCATCTTGCGAGGTGTCGGCGGGGAGCGCGAACACCTGCGACTGCACGCCTAGCGAGGCGGCCATCCGGTCTTTGCTCCGCACGTAGGAGACGCTAGCGGGGTCGTCGCCGATACGGATAAAGGCGACGGCGGGCGTAAAAGAGAGGTCGCGGATCTTTGCAGCGAGGTCTTGGGTGACGGCTGCCGATACCTCGCGACCTTTTAGAAGGGTTGCGGCCATAACGCTCTATCCTATCCTGTCTCGCGCCTACTGCTGTATCCCGTTAGGGAAGGAGTGTTCGAGATGACGTAGTTCGAGGTGACGTTTAGGCGTGGTCTAGTAGACGTGGTCTAGGGCGAAACGCGCAGCGCTAGCCGCGAACGGGCGCCTGCATGGCGCGGTAGAAGCGGGCGAGCACACCGTTGACGAAACGGCCCGACTCTTCGCCGCCAAACTTTTTCGCGATCCGCACCGCGATCTCGATGGTGACTTCGTTCGGAATGTCGTCAAAGTAGAGAAACTCGGTCAGCGCGAGCCGCAGCACGGTCAGGTCGGTCTGGGCCATCTGGCTAAAGGTCCAGCCTTCGAGGCTACGCTCGAGCCGGTCGTCGATCTCGCTACGGTGGGCGCCGAAGGTCGTCACGAGCCGTTCGGCAAAGTCGAGCCCTTCGCTGTCGAGGCGGTCGCCGTAGGCCTGTCCGTAGTCTTGCCCGTAATCTTGACCGTAGTCTTCGTCGTCGGAGAGCGCCTCGGCGCGGACACCCTGCCACACTTCGAGCAGCGGGCTCGAGCCCCGCTCGGACTGAAACAGCGCCCGAAACGCGACTTCGCGGGCGCGGCGCCTAGCCACGGTCATGCCCCGCATATCTCATCATCTTCGTCACAGCGTGACGGCACGGCGAGGCGCTGCAACACCCCCACACGGGCGCACGTCGGAGCGGGCTTGGGCTGTGCTCGTCCATCAGAATCGGTTGCTTCGTCATGCCATGTCTCCTTTCAGACAATCGTTTCAGACAGTCGTCAGTTATCTCTTATCTCTAAAAACAAGGATCTCTAAAATTGAAGTGTCGGTCGGCTCGAGCCCCCACAAACAACACCCGCAACACGCTCGCGGCTTTGCGCGCACAATCTCTAGCATACGCGCTACGGCTACAACGCGGCGGTAGGCCGGCGGTAACGTCTACAGCGCCTGCTACACGCGTCCGGTACCGGACATGCGCGGCAAGCGCTGTTACTGCCTTATGGCGGTGTAACGTTCGAGGTGGTCGTGCGCGGAGGGCCTGCTGCGCTACAGCTTCATCCTCCGGGCGATAAAGTTAGTGTACACGGCGCCGCGTTTGTAGAAGGCGTTGTCGAGAACGTTAAGGTGAAACGGGATGGTGGTCTTGACGCCGTCGAGCACCGTCTCTTGCAGCGCCCGCCGCATCCGCGCGATGGCCTGGGGCCGGTCGGGCGCCCAGGCGATAATCTTGGCGACGAGCGAGTCGTAGTTCGGCGGAATCCGGTAACCGGCGTAGACGTGCGAATCGACCCGGATGCCGGGCCCGCCCGGCCAGTGGACGTCGGTAATGGTGCCTGCCGAGGGGCGAAAGTCGTGTTCGGGGTCTTCGGCGTTGATCCGCACCTCGATGGCGTGGCCTTCGACGCGGACGTCGTCTTGTTTGAGGCTGAGGCCCAGCCCGGCGGCGATCCGAAACTGCTCCTGGAGGAGGTCGAAGCGGGTCACCATCTCGGTGACGGGGTGCTCGACCTGGATCCGGGTGTTCATCTCGCTAAAGTAGAAGCTGCCGTCACGGTCGACCAGAAACTCGCAGGTGCCCGCACCCCGGTACTTGATCTGTTCGGCGAGCCGCACCGCCGCTTCGGCGATCCGGATCCGCAGGTCGTCCGGCAGGGTGCTCGGCGCCTCTTCTAACACCTTCTGGTAGCGGCGCTGGATCGAGCAGTCGCGGTCGAAGTAGTGGATCACGTTGCCCTCGCCGTCGCCGAAGACCTGGATTTCGACGTGGCGCGGCTCTTCGAGGTACTTCTCCATGTACATTTCGGGGTTGCCGAACGCGGCGCGGGCCTCTTCCTGGGCGTTGTTAAGCTGCCGTTCTAGCTCGGCGGGGCTGTGCACCACGCGCATACCGCGACCGCCGCCGCCAGCGGAGGCTTTGAGGATGACCGGGTAGCCGATCTTGGCGGCGAAGCTGCGGGCGGGCTCGAGCCCCTCTAGCGCCCCCGACCCCGGCACGGTCGGCACCGCAGCGCGTTCGGCGAGCTTACGGGCCTGGGCCTTGTCGCCGATCTTGCGGATCGTCTCGGCGCGGGGGCCGATAAAGACGATGTTGTGCTCCTCGCACTTTTCGGCGAACTCGGCGTTTTCGGACAGAAAGCCGTAACCCGGATGGATCGCTTCGGCGCCCGCGACCGTCGCCGCCGACAACAGGTTGCGCACGTTGAGGTACGACTTGGGCGAGGGCGGCGGCCCGATACAGATCGACTCGTCGGCGAGCAGCACCGGCAACGAGGTGTCGTCGGCAGTAGAGTGCGCCATCACCGTCTTGATGCCGAGTTCGCGCGCCGCCCGCAGAATCCGCAGGGCGATCTCGCCCCGGTTCGCGATCAGGATCTTTTTAAACATCGGTTTGGACGCCGATGTGGGTTTGGACGCCGACGCGTGCTGGGCCGGGGTGGTTTCGGTGTCGTTAGGCCCGGCGCCGTTGTCGGTGCCGTTGTCGGCGGGCGTGTTTTCGGGAGGGGTGTCAGCCACGGTCGTCCACCTACGCCGGCTCGATGCCGAACAGCGCCTGGCCGTACTCGACCGGCTCTTCGTTACGGACGTAGATTTCGGCGACGGTACCGGTCACTTCGGCCTCGATCTCGTTCATCAGCTTCATCGCCTCGATGATGCAGAGCACCGCACCCTTTTCGACCCGGTCGCCGACCTTGACGTACGCCGGGGCGTCGGGCGTGGGCGAGGCGTAGAAGGTGCCGACGATCGGCGCCTTGACCTCGGCGAGGTTGGCGGCCTTGGCGGGCGCGGCAGCGGGTGCGGGCTCGCTCGGTGCGGGTACCGGCGCGGCGCTGTAACTCGGCGCGGGCGCACCCTGGGGCGCGGCCTGCGCGGGTGCCGGGGTCGCGGCGGGCGCACTCTGACTCGCACCCTGACCTACACCCTGGCCGACCCCCTGGCTAACGAGCACCTGTTCGGGGCCGCGCCGGATGTGCAGCTTGTAGTCGTCGGTTTCGAGGCTCAGTTCGCTAATCTCCGAAGTCGCGATCGATTCGAGCAGCTTCTGCAGATCGTTGACGTCGATCATCAGGCGCGCCCGAGGTACTCGCCGGTACGGGTATCGACGCGGACTGTCTCGCCCTGGTCGATAAAGAGCGGGACGTTGACGGTCGCACCGGTTTCGAGCTTAGCCGGTTTCGAACCGCCCGACACCGTATCCCCTTTGATGCCGGGGTCGGTCTCGACGATGGTCAGCTCGACGACGTTGGGCAGGCTGACGCTAAGCGGACGCCCCTTGTAGTACCCGACCGTCACCTCGATGTTCTCTTTGAGGTACTCGGTCGCCTCGCCGAGCACCTCGGCGCTAAGCATCGGCTGCTCGTAGGTTTCGGTGTCCATAAAGGTGTACATCTGACCGTCGTTGTAGAGGTACTGCAGGGTGCGGTACTCGATAAAGATGTCCTGGAGCTTTTCGGTCGCGTTAAAGGTCTTTTCGATGATGGAGCCCGTCTCCATGTTGCGAAACTTGGTGACGACCTTGGCGCCGCCCCGGCCCATCTTGAGGTGTTGGTAGTCGAGACACTCCCAGAGACCGCCGTCCATTTCGACCTTGGTCCCGTTTCGCAAGTCGGTTACGCTAATCATGATTCATGCCTCCTGTAAGATCGGTTGGTGGGGCGTAGCGACCGCACCATCGTGGCACCCTACCCTACGTCCATCTTGTCGGGGCGGTCTCGTCATTACGCCGCACACGCCTAGATAGAGAGCTAAAGAGGGTGTCTGGTGCGCGGTAACTAGGGGTCGCGCCCTCGGCGTAGGCTGCCGTGGTTATCGCTGTTAGTGTAACACCCCGCACGCGGGTCTACAGCGTTGTCCGAGGAGGGCTAGGGCACAGGGTTGGTGCGCCGCTAGTGCGTCGCTAGTACGTCGTTTACACATCGCTAGTGCGTCGGAGACGGGGGCCCGGCGTCGTGTCGTGCGGTGTCGTGTCGTGTGGGGGTGGATCGCCCGGAGCTGTCTAACGCCTGGAGCTCGAGCCCCTCCCCCACTAGCCCCGCCGCGCCGATCAGCTCGTCATACGCCGCCGCCGCTAACGGAAAGCGCCCCGCAACCGCGACGAGCGCCGCTTCGAGCAGGTTGGTCGGCAGGCTCCGCCCGCCCAGCCGCGGCGTGGTGGTGTAGAGTGCCGCCGCGCCCTGTTCGCGTAGCCAAGCGACGTCTTGGGGGGTGGTGGTGTTGGTGAGGATGGTCTTGTGCTCGAGCCCCCCCACCAGATACCGCCGGATAAAGTGCCAGTCGCCCGCGATCACCTCGGCCCGGTCCGCGTAGCGCGCACCCCGCAACCGCGGCGCCTCGTCGTCTTGCGCCCGCCCGGTCGGATAGAGCCAGCCGATCGGAAGCTGCGTCATCACCGGCAGCAGCAGCGCCGCCACACCCTCGACCGTCCGTAACGACCGGAGCCCGACCGGCACCCCGAGCACGTAGATCAGGTCGCCGTACACCACCTCCGCCCCCGTCGCCGCGAACGCGTCCGCCATCCCGAAACGGTCGACCGCCGACATGACGAGCACCCGCCTCTCCCCCAAACCGAGCCGACGGTCGAGGTTAGCGACGACGCGGCGCTCTAGAGTCTGTTTGAGGCCCGCCCCGCACACCACCGGCGTCGCCCGCGCGGCCCGCGCGAGCCGCGCCGCGTCGCGCAGCACGTAGCGCCGCCCGCCGACGTAGAGGTAGAGGTCGAGCCCGCCCAGACCGATCGCGTCGACACTGCCGTCGAGGTCGCGAATCATCGCTTCGGCCCGGGCCAAATCACCGTCGCAGCCGCGCCGTTCTACAGTGACGGTGTAGCCGAGCAGGCTAAGCTCGCGGGTGGTGTCACGACGGCTCGAGCCCAACGACACACTCACCACCCGTTTCGTCTTCTGTTTCGGCACCTCCCCAGCTATCCCCACAGCCGCGAGTCTACCAGGCAGACGGGGTGTTCGGTACAGGCGTGTTCGGTATAGACTAGGCGATATGACGGTTCGGACGCTCTGCCTGCTCCTGCTCCTCCTCGTCGGCGCCTGCGCCCCGCGTACCCAGACCGCGCCGGGGCCGCAACGCTACGTCGCGACCGTAAGCGGCGCCCTCGAACAGATCGTCGCGGTCGTCACGAGCCTAGACCCCAGTGGCCTCGGCCCCTACCGCGTGACCGACGTCGACCCGGACCGGGGCGTGGTCCGCGCGAGCTACCGCCGCGGCGACGACATCTATTACCTGCGCGCGACCGTCCGCTCGGTCGGTGCCCAGCGCGTGCTCGTCAGCGTCCGGAGCGAAATTACCGGCCCGGACCGCGAACCGTTCGTCGCACCCCTACCCGACGACGACGACCCCGCGACCGTCGACCTCTTTCCGGCACGCACACCCCAGGACGCCGAGGCCGTCCGCTACCTCTACGACCAGCTCGCCGCACGGCTGCTGGTCAGCCCCTAAAGCGAGTTGTTAGCGATGGATCACACCCCCCCGACCGTTCCGATGATCGACGTCCAGGCCGAAGTCGCCGAACTCTGGGACGACCTGCACAGCGCCGTGACGCGGGTGCTCCGCTCCGGTCAGTTCGTACTCGGCCCCGAGGTGACGGCGTTTGAGAAGGAAGTCGCCGAGTTTTTAGAGGTCGCGCACGCCGTCGGTCTAAACTCCGGCACCGACGCGCTCGTGATCGGCCTACGCGCGCTAGGGATCGGACCGGGCGACGAGGTCATCACCACCGCGTTTAGCTTTTTCGCGACCGCCGAAGCGGTAAGCAGCGTCGGCGCGACGCCGGTCTTCGTCGATATAGACGAAGCGACCCTTAACCTCGACCCGAACCAACTCGAAGACGCCGTAACCGAACGCACCAAAGCGATCTTGCCGGTCCATCTTTTCGGACTGCCAGCGGCGATGGGCGCGGTGATGGACGTGGCCGAGCGGCACGGTCTCGTCGTCCTCGAAGACTGCGCTCAGGCGTTCGGAGCGCGCTACCGGGGAAACTGTCACGCGTGTCCGGGGACGTGCGCCGCGAAGCAGATCGAGGGTAAGCGGGTCGGCAGTATCGGGCGGGTCGGCGCGTTTTCGTTTTATCCGACCAAAAACCTGGGCGCGTACGGCGACGGGGGGCTGCTGACCACGAACGACGACGACATCGCGGACGCGGCGCGGCGGCTTGCGAAACCACGGCTCGAGCCGCACCTATCAGCACACCGAGCTCGGCTACAACTCTCGCCTCGACAGCCTGCAAGCCGCCATCTTACGCGTCAAACTCCCCCACGTCGAAGGCTGGAACCGCTGCCGCGCCGAACGAGCGCGGGCCTATCACGACGGCCTCGCCGACCTGCCCGGCGTCGTCCTGCCGCTACCGCACCCGAGTCACGTCTGGCACCAGTACACGCTCCGTCTTACGGGCCACGACCGCGACGCGGTCCAGCAGGCGTTACAATCGGCAGGCGTCGCGAGCAAGGTCTACTACCCGACCCCGCTCCACCGGTTGCCGCTCTACGAGGCGCGCGCGCCGCTGCCGGTGAGCGAACGGGCGGCGCAGCAGGTCTTGTCGCTGCCGATGTCGGCGCAGCTTAGCCAAGACGCACAGGACGAAGTCGTTGCTCGGCTACACGAGATTTTAGACCGCTAACGACACCATGCGAGAAGCTCACCCGAGAAACTACGCAACCACGCGAGAACGCGTTAGATTTGGACGTAACCTTATGAACTGGCTAATCACTGGAGGGTGTGGCTTTATCGGCTCGAGCCTCATCCGCTACCTACGCGAACAGGGCGAAGACGCCCACATCCGCATCGTCGACAACCTTTCGGTCGGCACCCGCGACGACCTCGCCGCCGTCACCGACTTTCGGGACACCCCCGCCGACACGGTCGCGCCGCCTCCCGCGCCTGACGGCGTGACGGTCGAACTCGTCGTCGGCGACATCCTCGACGAAGCGCTCGCCCTTAAAGCGACCGAAGGCTTCGACGCTATCGTCCACCTCGCCGCCAACACCGGCGTCGCCCCGTCGGTCGCCAATCCGCGCCTCGACTGTATGACCAACGTGGTCGGGCTGCTTAACTACCTCGAAGGGGCCCGCATCAACCAGGTGCCGCGTTTTGTCTTAGCGTCGAGTGGCGGGACGGTCATCGGCGAGTGCGAACCGCCGATTAACGAGGAGATGGTGCCTCACCCGGTGTCGCCGTACGGGGCGAGCAAGTCGGCGGGCGAGGGGTACTGCTCGGCGTACTTTGGCACGTTCGGGATTCAGACCACGGCGCTGCGCTTCGGGAATGTGTACGGGCCGGGCTCGAGCCACAAAAACAGCGTCGTCGCCAAGTTCTTACGCCGCGCCCTCAACCAAGAAATCTTCGAAATCTACGGCGACGGCAAGCAGACCCGCGACTTTATCTACATCGACGACCTCTTGGGCGCCGTCTACAAGGCCGCAACCGTACCCGACGTCGGCGGCGAGGTGTTCCAGATCGCGACGAGCGCCGAAACCACCGTCAACGAGGTCGCCGACAAACTCCTAACCGTTCTTGGCGACCTCGGCGTTCACGGCGTCGAGGTAAAGCACGCCAACCCGCTCCCCGGCGAGATCCGCCGCAACTACGCCGACACCTCTAAAGCCGCGCGGATGCTCGGCTGGCAGCCCGAGGTCGCGCTAGATGACGGGCTTAGGCGGACGGCGCAGTGGTTTATCGAGCGGCTCGAGCCCGCTTGATTCTCTACCGCTATAGAGACAGTACGTCACGGAAGTAGCCCATGACTTCGCAGCGGCTCAAAGCGCTTCTTGGCGCCGACAAAAGCACTCGTAACGAATCTAAGGCTCGATAACACGATACTCTAACTCACCTTGAAATCCTTTGAGACTCCCAAAAACAACTGTGTTGACTCACTGACCGTCTCTCGTTTTCTTCAAGCTCGGATTCTTCAAGCTCGGATTCTTCAAGCTCGGGGGCGATATGGGCTGATGGCACAGTCCTCTGTTCTTACGGGAGCTGCATCGTTTGAGCACCATGCGAAGATGAAGGATAGTCGTGAGCAAAGTACGTCTTCTAAATCTTCGATAGACGACACGACCTCATCAGACGGCACCTCGTTTTTGAAGCGACTGCGGCGGGGGAAGCATAGAAGCAATCGTCTTCAAGGTGCTTGGATTCGGCTTGCTGTTTTTAATGTTTACTTCCGTAAGCCGACGCATCGGTGTCGAACAGTTCGGAGTTTTTAGCTATGCTTACACGCTCAGCCTCGACTCTTGCCTTCATGACTCCGCTCGGATGGTCTAACGCAGCCCTACGCTTTGTCAGAGAGTATTTAGAAAGCAAGAACTGGTCGCTATTGCGAGGGATGCTTATCCGTTCGCATCAGGTCACGATAGCTGTATCACTCGTCGTGGGGCTTTTACTTGTCGCTCTTAGTTATCTTCCTGTTAGTGAGAACTTAGCTGTCGGCTTTCGCTATGCAGCGCTTATCTTACCCTTCCAGTCTCTCGTTTACTTGCGTCGCAAAATTTTCCTCGCCCTCGATCACCTTAAAGCAAGTATGCTCGTTCAAGACGTTCTACCCCCTCTCTTAGTCGTCGTCGCACTTCTATTTGTTGACGTCAGCAAAGCCTCAGAAGCTATTCTGATTTATGTTTTCGCCTCGTTACTTACCTTCTTCTTAGCGAGCATTTGGCTTAGACATGCTTTCCCTTTAGAGGGTCGTCACGCGCGACCTACCTGGCGAACACGCTTCTGGTTCTCCGTGGCGTGGCCGATGTTGCTAGGAAGCGTTAGCCAAGTGCTTATGCAGCGAACCGATATTATTATGTTAGGTGCACTTGCGAACATGGAAGCGGTCGGTCAGTACGCAGCGGCCAGTCAGTTATCGGTTCTGAACGTTTTTATTATTAGTGCGATCAACGCGATTACCGCACCTCAACTCGCCTCAGCCTACCAACAGAGGGACGCCCAGCGCTTCAAAACCATTCTCCGAAAGTCTCAGATATGGGCCGTTGTGGGAGCCCTACCACCCTTCATAATCATTATTATGATTCCGGCGTATCTGCTTCAGCTGTTCGGCAACGGCTTCACGGGAAGGGGTCTGGTTGCTCATCATCTTGAGCTGTGGGCAATTCCTGAGGGCTACGACCGGTTCTACTGATTTCGCACTCCTTATGTCAGATAGGGAGAGGCAGTTCGCACGATCTGCTACAACGATAGCCATCTTTAACGTCGTAGGCAACCTGTTCGCTATTTCATACCTGGGAGCTCTGAGGGCGAGTCTCGTAACAGCAATCTGTTTCATCGCTCTGAGCATCTGGCAGTTCTTACTCGTTAGACGTATCGTCCCGCAGATGATGAATGAGAAGTAGCTCGCGAGATTTGGCGTGGTATAGTTAGAACTATATGTTAAAGCAGTCAATGCGCTTTCTGATTAGGCGTTTTCCCAAATTGATGACTTATCCGAAGATGATGGCTTACGAAATGCTCATGCTAAGTGAAAACTCTTATCTGTACACTTCAGGATGGATGGAGTCTCTCAAACGGGGCTACCCTTGCGATAAAAACGGGGCAGCACTACCCTGGATGAATTTTTCTGTCATTGCTTTTTTAGAGCAGCGGCTTAGCAAAAAGCACATACTTTTCGAATACGGGAGTGGTTACTCGACGCTGTTTTACGCTCGTCACGTAGACCACGTTAGCTCCGTGGAGTATGACCAAGCCTGGTTTCAAAACATCCAACAGAAGGCGCCGACTAACGTAACGCTCGTTTTCCAGGAACAAGATATCGACGGTGACTACTGCCGAACGATCACACGTGCTTCACAAAAATACGATGTTGTCATCGTCGATGGCAGAGACAGGGTTAACTGCATAAGGCAAGGTATTCACCACCTCTCAGACAGCGGCGTAATGTTACTCGATGATTCTCATCGCGAGCGGTATCAGGAGGGCATCGCCTTTGCTAAGAGTCAGGGATTTAAAACTATAGATTTTGAAGGATTGAAACCTGCAGGCACATCTAGAGACAGAACAACCATCTTTTATCGTCAGAACAATTGTCTCGGCCTTTAACTAGGAGGAGCCCGTCTGAAGACACTCCTAGCCGCGCGGTTAGAGCCATTGACTCTCTGTTGCGGATATGCTCGGCGATAACGAGGTGAGGTATTTTCTTGGTTCGCCTGACGAGTCGCTTCGATTCAAAAACGTATACGGTTAAGCACATCAGAAAAGAGAAAGGATTTTGCGTAACATCAAGTTTAACTGTCGAGCAGACGTAGCTAATGGTGGTTGAGCACCAAAAATCTCGGTGAACTTATGCGAATAGTCTACCTACACCAGTATTTCAACACACCTGCTATGCACGGCGGCACACGCTCCTTCGAGATGGCGCGCCGCCTGGTGGATAATGGGCACGAAGTTCACATGGTCACATCTTCTCGCAGTACGAGCCAGAACGGTAAGAAACATCGCTGGCAACAAACTCAGGAAGCGGGCATTCTTGTTCACTGGTTACCGGTGCCTTATTCCAATGACATGACTTACCGAAACCGCATGAAGGCTTTCTTTGCCTACGCTTACGGTGCAGCGCGAAAAGCGGCAGCGCTAAACGGTGATGTCGTTTTTGCAACAAGCACACCTCTGACCATCGCTTTGCCAGCCGCTTACGCAGCTAGACTTAACCGTGCACCGATGGTCTTTGAAGCACGAGACCTGTGGCCGAGAACTTCCGATTGCGATCGGCGCACTCCGGAATCCTTTGATGATCGGGGCAGCGAAGCGTCTCGAGCGTTTTGCCTACCGCAATGCGTCACGGATAGTCGCGCTCTCACCGGGAATGCGTAGCGGAATTGTAGCGACAGGGTATCCGGAAGATCGGGTCCACTTGATCCCTAACTCGGCTGACCTAGATTTGTTCGACGTTCCCGACGAGGCTGGGGACGCGTTTCGCAAGCAGCGCGCATGGCTAGGGAATCGACCACTGGTCGTTTACACCGGAACAATAGGGCGCATTAACGGCGTTTCGTACTTAGTGCGTTTAGCGGCAAGGATCAAGAACGTTGCGCCGGAAATACGGTTTTTGGTCGTAGGAAAAGGGGCAGGAAAAAGCTAAGGTATATCGTGAGGCTGAAGCTTTAGCGCGGTAAGCTAGACGTTTTGAGGCTGCTCGCAGGCGCCTGAAGAAGAGACGCCAAAAAATCGCCCCTGGCCGCGACCCTCGCAACGTCACGATCCGGGTAGATTTGAAAGAGATGTGGGCAAACTCTGCCAACAAGTTCTTTGACGCACTAGCATCCGGAACGCCAGTTGCCATCAATTATGGGGGATGGCAGGCAGAACTTCTGCATGAACACGGGGCAGGATTGCGGCTCCACGCGACGGACATAGAGCAAGCCGCCTCAGAGCTGCTAACGTTTTTGAATGCCGGAGATGCGCCGCTGCGCGAGGCGGGGTACCGGGCGCGGCGATTAGCTGAAGAGCAGTTTTCCCGCGATAGGTTAGCCAAAGAGCTCGAGAAAGTGCTCGTTACAGCCGCCGAGCACTCTTCACATATCGCAACGCGTTAGGTGAACAAGGCAGGGGTACTGGCGGCAGCAAAAATACTATCGGCTCTTCAAGCGTTTTTTTGTCGTCCTGCTTCGGCGCAGTCACTGCGCTTGCCTTCGCCTATCTGTGGACTGCGTGGTAGCTAAGCCCACACGTCGCTCGGTCGCGCTAGACTAGGAGAGATGGCTTTTTATATCCACCGCGCCCGGCTCGCACTCAAACGTCTTCTCGACGCGCTCGCCTCGGCTCTCGCCCTGCTCGCGCCCTTCTCCGCCACTGCTCGCCGGCCGGTGAGCGGCGCTCGTATGGGCGCGGATGGGACGCCCGATCTTTTTTACGCAGCAGCGCCCCGGGCGCGACGCCAAACCGTTTACGATCATCAAGTTTCGCACCATGACCCAAGCACCTGTCGACCAGCACACGCTCGCGCATAACGCCCAACGGCTTACCCCGTTCGGACGCATCTTGCGACGCACCAGCCTCGACGAGCTTCCCGAACTGGTCAATATTTTGCGGGGCGACATGAGCTTTGTCGGGCCGCGCCCTCTACGGCTCGACTATCTCGAACACTACAGCGACGAGGAGATGCGCCGCCACGAGGTTCGTCCCGGCGTAACCGGCTGGGCGCAGGTTAAAGGCCGCAACGCCCTAGATTGGGGGAGCAAGATGGCGTACGACCTCTGGTACGTCGACAACTGGTCGCTCTGGCTCGACGCCTACATCCTCCTGCTTACGGGCCTAACCCTCTTCGACCGAAAGAGCGTCGCCGAAGGCGGAGGGAGCGCGATGCCTAAAACCTACGTCCCTCCTCGTAAAGGGTCGGAATGACCGAGCGCTACGACACGCCGCTTAGCGAGCGCTTCGCCAAAGACGCTGCCGACGAGCAGTTCTTAGCGCGGCTCAACACAATTCTCGAACCGTTCGAACGAGAAGAGTACCGCGACCTCCCCGAAACTTATCCGACGCTCTACGTCATCGGCGCACCCCGTTCGGGGACGACGCTGCTGTCGCAGGTGTTCTGCTCGCATCTCGACGTGTCGTACGTGAGCAACCTAAGCGCTGCGTTCTGGAAAGCACCGCTCGTTGGACGGTCTCGGCAGCGCCGCCAAAGAGCTTTCAGCCGCGCGCCGACGTTCGTCGTTCGGTCCGAATTCGGTCGCACCACCGGCCTGTACGAACCGCACGAGTTCGGCTACTTCTGGTCTCGGCAGCTCGGCTACCCCGACATGCAGCAGCGCGACGCATCGTTTGAAGAACAGATCGATTGGGCGAGTGTGCGCAAAACGCTTAACAACATGACGCACGCAGTCGGCAAACCGCGGTGTTTAAGCCCTTTTTGCTCGCGTTTCACCTCGTTAGGATGAGCGAAGTGATGAAGAAAAGCATTTTTGTACGGGTACGGCGCGACCCCGTCGACACGGCGCTGTCGATCCTCAAGATGCGTCGGCAGTATGCCGGGTCCGAAGATCATTGGGTATCGCTTAGACCGCTCGAATATGACGAGCTTAAAAAGCACCCTAACGAGGAGCAGGCGGTCGGACAGGTCTTCTTGTTAGAGAAGTATATGTCGGCGCAGCTCGCCGCGCTCCCTTCAGAGCGCTACCTCGACGTCGATTACGAAGCGTTCTGCCGCGATCCCGCAAAAACCTTACAAGACGTTCGGGGGCGTTTTAGTATTCGGGGTGGCGAGGTCGCACTTCGAGACGCGCCGAGTCCATTCGAGGTGTCACGTCCTGCCGAAACTCACGGTGCCGCCGAGGTCGCTAGGGTGCGGGCTGCTGTTCGCGAGTTTTATGGGGGTTAGATGATAGAGACGTACTGGCTCGAGCCCTCCGACGAACGCTGGCACGGATATTTGCAGGGGCTAGAGCACGACATCTACCACCTCCCCGAATACGTCCGCATAAGCGCCGAACAGACCGGGGCCGAGGCTAGAGCGTTTATCGCTCGCGACGGTGACGCCCTGTTTTTCGTCCCGCTCCTGCTCCGCCCGCTCCCCGAGGCTCTTGGCGCCCCCGCGACCTGGCGCGACGCGACGACGCCCTACGGCTATCCGTGTCCGCTTTTTTCGAGCACAAGTGCCGACACCACGCGCCGCTTGAGCCTCGGCGGCGTTCACCTACGCGCTGCTCGCGAGCGAGATATTGTCAGCGTCTTTTGCCGACTCCACCCACTGCTCTCCTCACCGACCGACGCGCTCGCCGAAATCGGACACCTGCGCCACCACGGCCAGACCGTTTACATAGACACCGGCCTGGACGCGAGAGACGCTCCGGTGAGAGCTTCTCGCAAGTAGTCACCGCCGCGACATCCGGCAAGTTGACGGAAGCAAGGGCTTTCACGCTAGCCACAACGACTGGAGGCACTTCGAGACGATCTTCATCGCCATCTATGACGGTGACGACCACGGGATGGAACCGCATTGGGGCTGACGAGGGCTATTTTTTCGAGCCGCACATATTTGCGAATCGTCGCAAAGAAGGAGCTCGGCCCCCATCTGCATCTGCGGTGTGTTCGACGCAACGACGCGCGGTCGCCTCGCCGCCAGTAGCCTGTTTACGAGCACCCAGTGCAGATCGTCCAGCACAATCACCAGGGGGCACTTGGCCGGACTATCGTCGTGCAGGCTCCCTCGAAGCCGGTTGTTTCGGGAGGTGCAGCCCGTGGGGGCTGACGCCGAAGCAGATCGTCTGGAACACTCAGGCGGCGGTTTGGGCGGGCGCGAAGACTCTCTGTTTCACTTTAAAAAAGGATTTTCCGGCCATCTCGCGGATTTCGCGACCTTCGGCGCGATCGTCGACGAGGTGCGCTATCATAAGCTCGTAGAAACGTGGCAAGTTCAGAGCGGACAGACCGCCGCCGAGTCGTTCTTTCCCGCGTACCGCAAGGGCTTATAGTCTGCTAAGGAGGTAACGTGTTGAGCGTCGATATGGCGAGTGCCGACATTCAGGAAGAAGACATTCAAGCCGTGCTCGAGGTGATGCGCTCCGGTCGTCTCGCCCTCGGCCCTAAAACCCTCGACTTCGAACAGGCGATGGCCGACTACGCCGGGGTCAAGCACGGTATCGCGGTAAGTTCGGGCACCGCCGGACTACACGTCATTGTGCGGGCGCTCGGCATCGGCCCCGGTGACGAAGTTATCGTTCCGTCCTTTACCTTTGCAGCGAGCGCGAACGTCGTGCTGTACGAGGGCGCGACGCCGGTCTTCGTCGATATCGAACCGGACACATTTACGCTCGATCCCGAAGACGTCGTTCGTAAGATCAGCCCGCGTACCAAGGCGATCATGACCGTCGACGTGTTCGGACATCCGGTTTTGTGGGACGAGATTCTCGCGATCGCGAACGAGCACGGCCTCGCGATTATCGACGACTGCTGCGAGGCGCTCGGCTCGGAATACAACGGCACCCGCATCGGAAAGCTCGGCGACGCGGGCTGTTTCGCGTTCTATCCGAACAAGCAGATCACCACCGGCGAGGGCGGCGTGATCGTGACCGACCGAGACGACATCGCCGAGATCACGCGGAGCTTGCGTAACCAGGGGCGGGGAGCGATGGGGGCGTGGCTCGAGCACGAACGCCTAGGCTACAACTACCGCCTCAACGAGCTTAGCGCCGCCCTTGGCATTTCCCAACTCGCCCGACTAGAGAGCTTTATCGACAAACGCGAACGGGTCGCCCAGCTGTACAACGCCGCCCTCGCCGACGCCGCAGAGATCAGGCTGCCGGTGGTGCGCGACAACGTTAAGATCAGCCGGTTCGTCTACGTGGTACTGCTCGCCGAAGGTCTAGACCGCGACCCGATCATGGCGCAGATGGCCGAGGCCGGGATCCCGACTCGCGCCTACTTTTCGCCGCTGCACCTCCAACCCTACCTGCGCGAGCGCTTCGGAAACCTACGCGGCACGCTCCCCGTCACCGAATCGGTCGCCCGGCGCACCATCGCCCTCCCCTTTCACAACCATCTTACCGAGGCGGAGGTCGCCCAGGTCACCGACGCGCTTACCGACGCGGTCGCCCAACAGCGCTGATGGGGGTCAAGTTCGCGCTCGACCTGCTGCTCTGGGTCGCTGCCGCCCCGCTCGCCTACCTGACCCGGTTCGACGGGGTGATCGCGCCTAACTGGTACGTGTCGCTCGCAGTCTTTACCGCTGTCGGGCTCGTCGTCAAGGGTGTCACGCTGTGGCGGAGCCGCCTGTACCAGCAATCCTGGCGGGCGGTTACGCTCCGCGACGTCGAGTCGATTGTCAAGGCGGTCGTGATCGTCGCGCTCGTAACCTCGACGGTGGCGTTCCTGCTCCGTCCGGTGCTGATTATCCCCCGGTCGATCCCGATCTTAGACGCACTCTACGCCCTGCTGCTCCTCGCAAGCGTCCGAGCGGTCGCCCGCTACCGACACGAAAGTACGTCGGCGAAGGCGGCCCCTAACAGCCGCCGCGTTCTGATCGTCGGGGCGGGCGAAGCGGGTACGCTTATCGCCAGAGAGATGCTGCGCCACCCCGAAGTCGGTATGCGTCCGGTCGGCTTTTTAGACGACGATCCCGCCAAACAGAACCAGCGGATCGCAACGGTGCCGGTGCTCGGCACGCTGTCCGAAGTCACCGAGGTGATGGGCGAGGCGCGAATAGACGAGGTCCTGATCGCGTTGCCCTCGGCGGAGGGGCGGGTGATTCGCGATCTGCTCAACAAAACGACGCGGCTCGAGCCCTCCATCACCTACCGCACCATCCCCGCCCTGCACGAACTCCTCTCCGGCGAGGTCAGCATCGACCGGATCCGCAAGGTCGAGGTCGAAGATCTGCTCCGCCGCGCCCCCGTCGCGCTAGACACCAGCGGCATCGCCGCCTACATCACCGGGCAGACCGTAATGGTGACCGGTGCCGGCGGTTCGATCGGTTCCGAACTCGTCCGGCAGATTATCCCCTTTCAACCGGGCGAACTGATCCTGCTAGGGCGCGGCGAAAACAGCATCTACCAGCTAGAACGCGAACTCGTCCGCAGCTATCCCGACCTGCGCTACCACTGCGTGATCGCCAACGTCCGCGACGCGGTCCGGCTCGAGCAGGTCTTTAAGCGCTACCGCCCCGACGTCGTGTTTCACGCCGCCGCCCACAAACACGTCCCGCTGATGGAGAGCAACCCCGAAGAAGCGATCCTCAACAACGTGATCGGCACTAAAAACCTTGTCGACCTCGCCGTCAGCCACCACGTCTCGCACTTCGTCAACATCTCGACCGACAAGGCCGTCAACCCCACCTCGGTGATGGGCGCGAGCAAACGTCTCGGCGAGTACGTCGTCTGGCACGCCGCCGAGCGGGCACGCGCCGAGCAGGTGTTCGTGTCGGTTCGTTTCGGCAACGTGCTCGGCAGTCGCGGCAGCGTCATCCCGCTGTTTAAAGAGCAGATCCGCCGGGGCGGGCCGGTCACGGTCACCCACCCGGACATGCAGCGCTACTTTATGACCATCCCCGAAGCGACACAGCTCGTGTTGCAGGCCGCGTCGCAGGGGCGTAACGGCGACATCTACATCCTCGACATGGGCGAGCCGGTGCGGATCGTCGACCTCGCCGCAGACCTCATCCGGCTGTCGGGTTTTGAACCGGGCGCGGACATCCCGATTGTGTTTAGCGGTATCCGTCCGGGCGAAAAGCTGTTTGAAGAGTTGACGACCGAAGCGGAGCGTAACGCGGTCACCGAACACGACAAAATCTTTGTGGCGCGGGTGCCGAGGGTGGATAGGGAGGGGCTCGAGCACCACCTCGCCCGCCTCCACCACGCCGCCTCAAGCGGCGACCGCGACGCGCTTATGCGGCAGCTTCAGGCTCTGATCGAGGGGGCGAATCTGACGCTTCCTCCGCCGACGCCCCAGACCCAGACGCCGTCGTCTTAGCGTCGCGCTCGGCCCAAGCGGCGCCAATGCCAGCACCCAGCAGACCCGACATGACAGGATCGACAGCGAGGCTCGCAAACCAAGTCATTCCAAACACACCGTAACCAAGCAATCCGAAAGCAAGCGCCTGGCTAAGCGGTGTGCGTGCGCGAAACATACTCCAGAGCGCTGACAGATAGGCGAGCATGAAAGCTGCTAGTCCAATCAACCCAGCATTCAGACCAAAGTCGAGGAGATAATTGTGCGCTTTGTCCGAAAACGCCCGAAACACCTGGCGCTCATCGCGCTCCGGAATATTGTAAAACACGATCGGGGTTTCGGTAAATACGATGTTGTAGGCATTTTCAGGAAGGTCGCCTTCGACTAACATACGCTTTTGAGGCTCTGATGCATACTGCCATAAACCCTGCTCAAACCCCTGTGGTCCGAAACCGAGCCAAGGCGTATCGCGCAGCATCTTAGCAGCAATCGACCAAAACACAAGACGGATATTGGTGTCGTTGTCTTCACCCTGTAAGGCCAACGTAAGCTGCGCGGGCTGTAACGACTTGCGCTCGTGGTGACTCGCCCATACGACGACACCACCCCCCAGCAACAAAGCGCTAAGCAGAATGATCCTCATCCAGCGACGATACTGCACAGCGTAGGTGATCGCCAAAATCGGCCAGAGTATTAGCACTGCTAGTGCCCCCGCACGATTTTCGCTCATCACGATAGCAGCCGCGCTCAGCACAATCGGTAGCGCCCAAAGCGGACGAAATCGCTCAGACTGCATGATCCAGGCTAGCATGACAAGAAGTAGCGTTGCGACGTATCCTCCCACGTAGCCGCTATTCGCTAAGGGTCCTATCGGGGCTGCGTTCTGACTACGCCAATCAGCACCGAAAAGGACGAGCGGTTCGATCCCGTATCCTTGTAAGAGAGTCCAGAGTGCCACCAAACTGCTGCCAACAGCAATGAGCCCAATTAAATGCGAATAACGCACCATGGGTCGGAGCGTCAGTGCTGCACCAATGAACGCTAACGAATACCAGGTGATCTGCACGAGTGCCCCATCTAAGCGCTCACGACTACCAATTAGATTAACAGCCGTTGACGCATAGGGAGATGTCAGAGCACTAACTAGAATCGCTACGAGCGCCAACAATAAGAAGTATAAACTCACCGGAATGCCTCGTAGCGTCTTATAATTCGGTAAAAGGCGAGTTTTCGGATAACTAAGCACTACTGCGATGAGTCCAGTAAACCAGGTTAATGTGAGCATGAGTGCTTTGGGGATTAACACAGCCCGATCGCGCGATCCGCCACCCTCTAGAATTGAAATTGGGTCGAGAGTAAGAGGAAATACAACAAGCAACAACGTCCAAAAAGCGTATTGCAAAATCTTAGAAAATGTGCCGATCGTTGTTTGGCTGTCTGTCACAGGATTATCCTCATTAAGTGTGTCGCTCGAGTCAGCACCGTCAATGGCGTCTTTAAGACTTGACCGATATGTTTCATTTTACTGGTGGATTGGATAGCGACGCCGTATGATCAGGTCTCGCCCAGACTGCGCCGATACCGACGCCGAAGAGACCCCACACGATCGGATCGACTTGTAGGGTCGCGAACCAGGTAAGACCGAAGAGAACATAGACGCAGGTGGCTAGGGCGACGGCTCGAGCCTCTCGCCGCCCCGACCTTAACATCATCGCTACCCCTGACCCAATCGCAGATAGAAACAGTATCGCTGAGGGCCAGCCACTCGCGATAATCATGTCCAAGAGGTAGTTGTGAGCCTTATCCATCGTAATTGTTGCTAATATCGGTCGATCTTCGTCGGTCTGTTCTGGCAATCGGTATGAGAGTAATGTCCTTGGAGATAGCATAATATCTTTAGCTCCGTCTGGAAGGTCGTGTTTGATGATAGGTAATTTTTCTTCTCGTGACAGGTGCTGCCAAAAGATCTGATTAAACCCGTTCGGGCCAAGTCCGGTGAGCGGGTAGTCAAACATTCCACGTATTCCTGCTGTCCAAAACACCAAGCGAGTCTGAAAACTCGTATCGCTGCCGCGCACAAGCTGCGTGGTTCGTTCTAACTGCTCGATGGGAACTGACCGCGTGGTCTGAACCAAAACAAGCGCTCCCAAGGCAACGATGGCGTAGAGAGAAATCACTCCCACATGCCAATAGCGCCGACGCACCAGGTAGCTTAGGGCTAAGCCACCGACCGTTAGCATCAGTGCTGCAGGCGCAGTACGGTTTCCGGTGGCGATAAGTGCTGCTGCGAGCACCATAACCACTAACGCCGGGAGAACTCTGAACCGCTTTTGTAACGCAACAAAGGCCGTCAGCACAACCGCAAGATGAGCAGCCGTCAAACCCGTCAGAGCCATCGGTCCGTACGCTACCCTGTCTTCGTTGTAGGTGAGTGGTTCCGAATAGAGAAGTGAAACCGGCTCAAAACCGTACGCCTGAGCGAGGGCCCACAGCGCCGAAAGCACAGCACCGACGATAAGAAACCGTAGTGGTTGCTCGACGTCACCACCTCTTGCGTATACCAGCCCTGCTGTCACTATGGCGAGCACATACCACCCCGCCTGCACTAAAAAACCGTCAAAACGAACACTGCTACCTAAGATGTTAACCGCAATGTTACCCGGCACCAACCAACTGTCAATGAATAAAAAAATCCCGAGGGCAAGCATCATCTTTAGCGCGAATGGCCAGCGCTGCAACCCCATTTTACCACCGTCTATGGACTACGCCCCTGGGTAACTCGACAGTAAGGCGATGACTCCTACGATCCAGGTCATTCCTAGTATCAAAGCTTTAGGCATGAGCACCGCATACTCCGCCGATTGACCTTCGCCGAATGCAAACGGATCTAGAGCGGAAAGATGACAAAAAGCATAATCCAAAATACACTCTGGGTGATTTTAGCCAAAGCTGGTAAAGGCGTTTTTAGTTGCGACATGAAGTTAACCCTCCTCATCTTGTGCGGGTGACGTGCCAGATGATGTTGCCGTACGCTTTGTCCATGCCGACCCGATACCGACCCCAAAAAGACCCCAAACAATCGGGTCAACTTGCAGGGTAGCAAACCAAGTTAGGCCGAAGAGGATGTAGACGCAGGTAGCTAGGGCGATGGCTCGAGCCACCTGATGTTTAGCGGGTAGCATCATCGTTATCCCCGCTCCGAGCGCTAGCAACAGCAGCGCCGCCGCCGGAAAGCCGCTTATCACGACCATATCGATCAGGTAGTTGTGAGCCCGGTCGATCAGAAACGTCAGCGACGAAACCTCCTCGCTCCCCGGTAAACGATAAAACACCACAGGACCACCGGTCAGAGTTATATTTTCTGCTTCGGCAGGAAGTCTGCGTTCGACAATCGAAAGCTGTTGTTCGCGCGAAAGATGACGCCAAAAAGCCTCGCTAAACCCGTTCATCCCCGATCCCGTTATCGGCCTGTCGAACATCCCGCGTAAACCGGCCTGCCAGAAAACCAGACGAACCTGAAAACTCGCGTCCCTTCCCCGCAACAACTCGCCTGTACGCTCTAGCTGTTGCAGTCCGCCCGATTGCGTTATTTGCAGCACACCGAGCGATGCTAGCGCGACCATACCGTAGAGCACCAGCATACCGACACGCTGGTAGTGACGGCGCAACAGATATGCCACCCCTAGCGCCAACAGCACGAGCAGCAGAGCAGCAGGCGCGGTACGGTTAGCGGTCGCCATCACAGCTGTAAAAAGTACCCCGACAGTTAGCGCTACCAAAACATCGAACCGCCGCTGCATTGCAATCAAAACCGTAAGGCTAACCGACAGATAAGCGGCGCTAAGCGCAGTCAACCCTAACGGCCCGATCGCTCCCTCGTAATTGACAGCGTCAGCATAAAAAAGCGCTAGCGGCTCAACGTCGTACGCCTGTGCGAGCGTCCACAGCGCCGACAGCAATACCCCTACGACAAGATAAACGATCGCGCGTCTAGTGTTTTCGGGGCGAACATAGACCAGCCCCGCCGCGACCAGCGCTAACGAATACCAGATCGCCTGGATCAAGAAGCCGTCGACACGAAACGAACCGATAAGGTTGACGGCGAGGCTACCCGGCACCCACCAGACGTCGAGTAGCAGAAACACCACGAGTGCTAGCATCGCCTTAAGAGCGAGCGGCATGTCTCTAAATCTTCGCACGAACGTTTTGGACGGTGTTCTGTCTCGGTAGCTTAGCAGCAGCGCCAGTACGCCTACCGTCCAGGCCACAGCTAACACGAACGCCTTGGGCATAAGCAGAGAACGCTCGTACGGCAACCCCGCAGCGAACGCCGCAGGGTCGAGCGCAAGCGGAAAGACAATAAAAAGCAACAGCCAGAAAAGATCGTGCGCGATCTTGGTCGGAGTATCCAGAGATACGGTTCTTTGCTTCACAGATTCCTATCCAATCCTTATGTGGCCTCTAAACAGGTGAACTAAGAGCCGTTACCCCGTAGCTACTACAGCGTGGCCTAGAATCCGGCCAACAGCGTACTGTCCCCGTAATACTCACGGCTCGCGTAGACCGCCTCGAGCGCCTCTTCCGCATCACCTACCCGCAGCGCCGCGTCACGCCAATCCCGGTACACGTCGAGGTCGGCAGCCGGAAACTTTTGGGCGATCGCGCGGTAGTGCTCTAAAGCTTTTCGAAGCTCGCCTAAATCGTCGTAGCTACCTGCCCGCCGCCGCTCGTAATAGAGCGAGTCAGGGTTGATGGCTAATCCGATATGCGCCCAGATAAGCTCCTCTTCGGCAGACAGCCGCCCGCGCATCGCCTGCATCGTCTCGCGGTCGCCGAGCTTGCGCTTCGCAAAACAGGTCATATTGTCACAGGGTTGTAGCCACACCGCCCAGAGTAGCGGAAAGAGAGCGATAAGCCCGAGCGGAATCCAGCGCTTCTGTCGCCACACTACCGCGCCTCCGCCGGTTGATCGGGGAATATGCCAGCGCCACGCACGCATCTGTATACCCCGTAGCCATCCCGGCATCATCGGCGACCTCGTCCTTTGGTGACTGCCGTGCGACCCATAATCCCTGAGTAACCCCTAGCGCCCCAAAAAAGAACAGCATCACTCCGGGATAGTAGGCCATCACGTCAAACGCTAGATACCCCGCAAACAGAAACAGCGAGACCGCTAACCCCCAGTGCCGCATCCGGTAGGCACGCCAGATACCTAATCCGATAAACCACACGAGCAGCACCACCCCGATTATGCCGAGCGTGAGCAGTGTCTGCAGGTAGTAGTTGTGGGCGTCGACAGTTTCGATTTCGGAGTGGGTTTGCAGCGACGAGTAGAGATGGCGGAGCGTACCCGTACCGGTGCCTAACGGCAGTTCGGCGAGCGCCCGCCGCCCGACGTCTTCGATAATACGCCACCGCGCCAAGAACGTTCCGGTAGGGTCACTTACCCGCACACTTGCTTCGGCACTGTCGCCAAAATTTACGCTAAGCACCTCGCCACGTTCTGGCTGGGTAAGCAACCAGCCGCACAGCAACCCGAGTATTAGCAACAGCCCGACAGACACGCCACGCAACCGACCAGCCGCTAACAGCATCCGCCGACATAACAGAAACACGGCAACGACCCCTACAAGCAATAGGGCTTGTGAGGCTGTCGAATAGGTGAGTGCCCCGGTAAAGAGCACCACCCCCAACCCGAACGCCGCGTAGGGCGCGTAGCGCGAACCGCCAAACGCCCCGTAGGCGAGTAGCGGGACAATCAGCAAAAGCTGCCCACCCTGTACGTTTTGCTGAAACCAGACGCCGTTAAAGTCGGGTCTACCGGTCACAATATAGAGGTCTATGCCACGAGCGAGCACCGCGAGGTGTAGGGCGACAAGCGCCCCCAAAGTTAGACGCGGCCACGCCAGCCCGACCACGCAGACGCAGAGGTAGATCAGGTGCCACGTTCCCGCCCGTACACTCGCCGCCGGGCTTAGGCTCCACACGATGCTGAGTAGACTGAAAGCGACCCACAGCGTGACGGGGAGCGCCGGTTCTAACCACCGCGCAAACACAAGCCCGAGCACTGCTACACCTGTTGCTAACCCGACCTGCACGAGTCTCGCGTCATCACGCAAGTACCAAGTATCTGCGAGCTGCCAGCCTAAAGCGACAAGCAGCAGAACAGCGACCACACCAGAAAGTCCGTGGCCTGACACGTTTTTTGTCTTCATCTGCCACCTCATTTCGTCCACTGTCTCTACTCGGTTGATCTGGTCCCACACAGTGGTCTCTCTGTTTACGAGTCCTGCGACACCGTACAAGTGGGCTCCTCCGTACGACCACCCGTCGCGACCGGATCGTCTCGTAAAGCCGCGGCCAACCCCACTCCGGCAAAGGCCCACACGACCGGATCGACGGCGAGAGTCGCGAACCAAGCTATACCGAAAATAAGATAGACAAGTAGGCCCGCCGCGACGGCGTGAGCCATCCGGCTGGTCGACACAGCCATACGACCGAGTGCGAGCGCCATGCTTAACAAGAACAGCGCTAGGCCGACGAAGCCGCTCGTCACCGAAAGGTCTAAAAAGTAGTTGTGGGCTTTGTCGAGAGGCATAAGCCGCGTTCGGTACTCCTGGTCACCGGGCAAGAGGTACTCTATGTTCGGAGAAAACGCGGGAACCCGATAGTCTACGGCGCTCTCAGGGATTCGTCCGTTAATGATGCGGTTCTGCTCCTCCAGGGTCAGGTAGCCCCACACGGTCTTGTGAAACCCGTTCGGGCCTAGCCCAAACAGCGGGTGTTCGGCAGATATTTGCAAGCCGGCTCGCCACGCCATAAGCCGGATACTCGTCGAGCTATCTTCACCACCCACAGCTCTTAGCAGACTGCTTACCTGATACTCTTGCTCTCGGGTGGTGACAACGACGAGCGAAACAAGCGACAGCACAACCGCTAACGTCGCTAGGTAGGGCCATCTTGCAGGCGTTTCACGACGGCGCCACACGAACGATAGGGCGAAAAAGCCTAGCACCACCGCCAAAAGCGCTACGAGAGAAGCGCGGTTACCGGTCGCCACCACACCCGCAAAGAGTAGCCCCGCAGCCGCGACAGATACAAACGCACCACGACCGCTAAGTCCTAAGCCGCTTCGGTAAACGATAAGCGAGGCCAGCACTACCGCAAGATACCCGGCGATAAACGCTTCGTTGCCTAGCGGCGCGAGCGGTTCGTTTACAGAAACAATGTTCGGCACAATGTACATCGCAAGGCTATGGCCGTAGGCTTCTAACAGAAATACGAGCGAGGTCAGACACGCGCCCATAACGGCTAACGATAGAATACGGCTTAGTCTGACGTAGTTGGATTGTGCGAGCGCGAAGCCTATAACGAACAGAAAATACCAGGCCATCTGGATAAGCACACCGTCTAGGCGCTGGTTGCTACCGATCCAGGTCACGCCGCTTATCTCGTAGTCGACAAGGGCACCACTAACCGCCAAGTAGATGACAAAGACGATCATCGCGGCGATCGCCTTTGGCGCGCGTATAATCTGACGTGGTAACTGCGTCAGGCGCAGCTGCGGATAGCTGACAAGCAGCACCATCAAGCCGTAAAGAACGAGCAGGCTTAGCAGAATGGCTTTGGGGTGCAGATAGACTTCTTGACCGACAGGGTAACGGTACGGGTTGTAGGCTAGCGGATAGATAACGAGAATCGATACCCAAAAGATTTGGTGCAGACGTTGAATCACGCCCCTAATCATACAGGCTTTGCAGACCTTCGGCAGATCATCGACCACCGCGCACTTTAGGTGCGAACCGGCACCGGCGAGCACGGATCGATACGGTGAATCAGCATAAAAAAGGGCCTCCATCGCTTCGGAGACCCTATCTGTATCTTACATATGACAGAAAGAGCGTTAGGGGGTTACGTTTTCGACCCCAGAATTCGCGTCCGTCGCGAAGATGTTAGGACTTTGGGGGTGCTGCGCCGTGTACTCGTAGTACGATGGTGTCATCGTCACTTCGGTAACGTTTACGCCGTTACAAGACGGCGGGTAGTCGGCAACCAGGAGCGACGTGTACTCGAAGTCTTCGGTAAAGGCGACCAGGTGCTGTGTGTTCAGCTCTTTAAGACAAGCCTGGGTCTGTGCGTCAAACGCTCGCTGCCGCGACACGAGCAGGTTAGGAATAAGCACGGAAGCTAGCACAGCAACAACAAGCACCGCCATAATCACCTCGATGAGCGAAAAGCCACCACAAAATCTTGTCGGTGACGTGTTTTGCATCGGGAACCACCTCGCTGTAAGTAGAGTGTTTGTGGGTGTTATCTGTTTCTGAAGCCATGTTTGGGGCCGCCATTCGTCATGTAAGATTCAAGATCTGGCTGACTTAGGAGCTCACCCGACACGCCCTTCAAGTTGTACTCAGGTTGTAAAGCGAGAGTGTTGGCGAGCGCGCCAGATCAGGTCGAGATGAGAGACCTTCCGACAGTAAGTGCGAAACAGTAGAAAAAATGAGAGGGTCGCCCTTAACAGACGACCCTCTTCGAAAGTTTAGCTAGGTTTGACTGTCGTTACGGTGTGGACTGTACGCCGCCTGCCGGGGTAACCACGAAGGTACGGTTGCCGCTGTCGTGGGTGGCGATGTAGCTGTAGGCGACTGAAGTGCCACCAACAGTAAGATTAATCTGGTCGCTGCACGCAGAGATGCCAGAGGAAATAGTAGCGCCGTTGTCGTACTGATTGTTATCGATGAAGTAAACCTCTTCAGCGGTAGCGATCTCCTTAAGGCAGCTCTGAGCGGCAGTGTCGAATGCGCGGCTACGGGCGTCTAGAAGGTTCGGGATAAGAACCGCGGCGAGAATGCCGATGATCGCGATAACGATCAGCAGCTCGATCAGGGTAAAACCTTGGGTGTTTTTGCGCATGGTTGCGCTCCTTTCAAACTCAGTATCCGATAGTATGGATAATTGCGGATACCGTTTGGGTGAATTCAGCAGGCCTCATTGCCTTGCTTAGTTGTTACTATAGCGTATGTCTCGGCAAATGTCCAGCCCCGGAGAGAATCGGGTGATTTCCGAGAAAAGCCTTCTGTGACGGGCCACAGGCGTTTCTATAGCGATTAAATCCCCTAAGTGGGGGGGGTGCGACTCATCCCCTATTAAGGGGTCGTTGACAAGTTAAGGGGTCGTTGACAAGGAGCAGAAGGTAACCAACCGGCCATGTCGTACGGATTGACACGGCCTCAAACAGCCATGTTAGTCTCTGTATATGCCCCGTCGGCTTAGCGCGGTGGCGACTCCCGAACCAGGTCAGGTCGAAAGAAGCAGCCTTAAGGGATGATCGCCAGGTGCCGTTACTGTCCGGCGGGGCTTTTTCGTGTCTGTTTCGCGCCTGAAAACATGTCTGTGCGCGGCAGCAGCCGTCCGCGTTGTGGCGGGGTGTCGGCACTTACCAAAGCAGCCCGGCGTACGCTAAGATAGTAGGCGACGTGAACACGACAGCGCTCGGTACAATTATCTATGTTGTTTTGACGATGCTGCTCGTCATTCCAGTCTTCGAGGTGCTACGGCGGGCCCGTAAAAAGAACATCCAGGGCATCGCCCTGCTAAGGCAGCTCGCACCCTTTCTGATCGCCGACGTGCTGCTCACCATCGTCTTTATCGTCTGGTTCGTGTCGCGTCTCCCCCACTAACTTCTAACGCATAATTTCTAACGCACCGTCGTCATCCCGGACCTAGTAGCCGAGCCGATCTAGCGTTCGCGTGACGGACGTCAGGTAAGAGCCTCCGAACAGCCGGACGTGAACGAGCAGCGGGTAGAGATTATAGAGGTCCTTACGCTGTTCGAAAAAGCCGTCGCGAATCGGACGGTGCTCTTGGTAGCGGTCGAAAAAAGCGTCTCCGAAGGTATTAAAGAGCGCGATAAAGGCGAGCTCGATCTCGGCGTCGGCGTAGTAGAGCGCGGGGTCGAGCAAGCCGGTAATCCGTCCGCCCTCGGCGAGAACGTTGCCGCTCCAGATGTCGCCGTGGATAAGCGAGGGGTGTGCGGGGGTGTCTAGGTGCTCGTGCAGATTTTCGGCGAGATTTTTTAGGCGGTCGTAGACGCTGCTCGGTAGTCGTTCGGCCCGATGGGCGAGGTCGGCCATGTAGAGCAGCCGCTGGTCGCGAAAGAACGCTACCCAGTCGTCGGTCGGGGGGTTTGGCTGCGGGAGGCTGCCGACGAGGGTGTCGTAGGTGAAGCCGTAGTGGGGGGCGGGGGTGCTGTGGAGGTTGGCGAGGAGGTCGGCGGCGTGGCGTTCGGCGTCTTTAGAGATGTGGGAGGTGCCGGGGAGGTGCTCGAGCACCAACAGGTCGTCTTCGGCAGCCCTTACCGCCGGAACCGGCAGGTCGCTCTGCTCCGCGAGGTGGTCTAGCATCCGGGCTTCTAGCGCGAGGGTATCGGAGCCGGTCTTGACCACTACCCGGTCGCCGTTAGCGAGGGTGACGGCGTAGACCTCGGCGATGCAGCCGCCACTTAGCGGTTCGGCGTGTTGTGGAGGGGATGGGAGGAGGGGCTCGAGCCTCTCCCACAACGCCGACTTCACGTCGTCCTAAGCTCGTTTAGCAACCCCCGCGACGCCGCTTCGATAAGGTCGAGCACCCGCTCGAAGCCCTGTTCGCCGCCGTAATACGGGTCGGGAACATCTAGTACGTCCGTATCGGGGGCGAACTCTAAAAAACGTTTTACGGTGCTGTTGCTATCGGCGCACAAATCTCGTACCCGCTCGTAGTTGTCGCTGTCCATAACGATCAGATAGTCGTAGTAGCGACAGTCGTCGACCCGAATCTGCCGGGCTCGCTGAGCGCTTAGATCGTAGTCACGGCGCCGCGCTGCAGCTTGGGTGCGCGGGTCGGGCGGGCTCCCGACGTGGTAGCTCGTTGTCCCCGCAGAATCGACCTCGACCTGTTCGGCAAGCCCTTCCTGTTCGAGAAGTGCTCTAAACACCCCTTCGGCGGTCGGCGAACGGCAGATGTTGCCGGTGCATATAAACAGGATCTTTCTGGTTTCGTTCGGCATGGTTACGTCTCTTTTCTAGTTCGGGGCGACGTGTCGGGCATCTACCTCTTTTCGAGCGTGCTCCTTATCGACCGACAAAAAAGAAGCCGAGTGTAAACCCGGCCTCTCGTATTGCTTTGTAATGGCTTGCTGTCGCCTTCGTGCGAGTCGTGCTCGTTAGAGAGACCGTACGAAGGGCTCGAGCCCCAGCATGTTACTTACTGGCTGTTGCCGTCGCTACTGCCATCACTGCTATCGCTACCGCCGTCGCTGCTACCGCCGTCGCTAGCATCTTCGGCTGGTACGAAGTCGCCAGCACCCGGTGCGAGTACGGCATCGATGATGTGGACAACACCGTTGCCGGCTTCGAGGTCGGTCTGTGTGACGTTGGTGTCTCCGTTAAGGACGACCGAACCGTCTTCGTTGACCATAACCTGGATCATGTCACCCTGTACGGTTTCGACCATGACCATACCGTCGTCGCCGGCGGCGTCAACAATGTCAGCCGCGAGCAGGCGCTGCGGCACGACGTGATAGGTCAGCACGTTCGTGAGGCCCTCTTCGGTAATGACCTGGTTGATGAAGGACACCGAGTCGAACGCTCCGACGAAAGCGTCGTTGGTCGGCGCGAAAACGGTGAACGGGCCTTCACCCGACAGCGTTTCGACCAGGTCCATCTCGGTAACCGCGAAGGTTAGCAGGCTCAGGTTATCTTGGCCGGAAACGACATCGACAACCGTGTCTTCCTGCGCGACGGCAAGCGACATCACAGAGACGAGTGCGAATACTAGTAGTGTAGTGAGCTTTTTCATGTTGCCCCCTTTGGAACATTGAACAAAAGACGAAAATGTTTCTTGTGCGAAAATGTGCAGTAGTAGAGACTTGCTGATGCAACGTGTGTCTCGACGCGTTTCGGTCTCGTTCCTGCTACAGAGAGCATGATAGGCAACATATCGGCGGCAAAACTAGGTAGGGCTCACAAAAGCCGTAAAAACCTCCGCGACTCGCACTCTCTCTAGCAAGGTTGTCGACGTGCTTTTAGTACGGCTTTAGGTTCGGTATTACGACTTTAGCCCCGGCTTCGCCCGGTACACCTCGGTCACGTCGGCGATCTTTTTGACGCTGTCTTTAATAAACTCGATCTCGGCGTGGTCGCGAACATCGACCCGGAAGTGGATATGGGCCCGGCTGCTGTTCTGGGCGACCGCCCCGACCCGGGTCGCCGACTTGTTCATCTCGCCGATCACCATCAGCACGTCACGCAGCAGCCCGGCGCGGTCGACGCCGATCACCTCGAAATCGACCGGGTAGACCTCTTCGGTAGGAGCGTCCCAGGTCACGTTGACGAGCCGCTCGCCGTCTTTGTGCAGCAGGTTTTTAACGTTCGGACAGTCGACCCGGTGCACGCTGATACCGTGGCCCCGGGTGATGTAGCCGAGCACGTCGTCGCCCCGTACTGGCGCGCAGCAGCGGGCGAGTTTGGCGGGGGCCTCGAGCCCATCTAGATAGACGCCGTTGGTGTTGCTGCCACGCCTGCTCGGCTTGGTGGCGGGGGCTGGGGGGGTCGGGGCGGTCGGTTCGGGGGCGAGCACCTCGGTGACCTGTTTGTTGCTAAGCCGTTTGCTGTGCAGCGCGAACAGCAGGTCGTCGACCGAGTCGGTCTTGAGCAGCTTGCGCGCGGCGAATTCGAGCCTCTCTCGGGTCGTAAGCTGGGCGGCAGGGAGCCGTTTGCGGCGTAGCGCGCGCTCCAGACTGCGGCGGCTGGTTTCGAGCACCTCTTGGCGCTCTTTGTAGCGAAAGTGCTGCCGGATCTTCTGTTTGGTGCTGCGCGTCACCGCGATGTTAAGCCAGTCGCTGCTCGGGCCGTATTTGGGGCTGCGGTTGGTCAGGATTTCGACCCGGTCGCCGGGTTGCAGCGTGTAGCTTAGGGTGACGATCTCGCCGTTGACGCGGGCGCCGACGCAGCGGTGGCCGACTTCGGTGTGGATGTGGTAGGCGAAGTCGATCGGCGTGCTGCCGCGCGGGAGGTTGACGGTGTCGCCCTGCGGCGTAAACACCACGACCCGCTCGGAGAGAAAGTCCTGCTTGACCGTCTCGACGAACGCGCCGGCGCTCTCTTCGGTGTCGTCGACGTCGAGGAGCTGCTTCATCCACTCGAGCCGCTTTTCGACCTCTTTTTTGTCGTTTAGACCCTGTTTGTAAGCCCAGTGCGCGGCGACGCCGTACTCGGCGACCTCGTGCATCCGGCGGGTCCGAATCTGCACCTCGATCGGTTGGCCTTCTAGGCCGATCACCGTGGTGTGTAGCGACTGGTAACCGTTGGTCTTGGGAACCGCGATGTAGTCTTTAAAACGGCCCGGAATCGGCGTCCAGAGACTGTGCGCGATGCCGAGCGCCCGGTAACAGACCGCCGCCTCTTTTTCGTGCATGTTCATCTTTTCGTGCATGTTCATCGCGCCGTTCCCGCTCGGCTCGATAATGACCCGGATCGCGGTCAGGTCGAAGATCTGGTCGAGGCTTTTACCGTCACGCTCCATCTTGCGGTAGATGCTGTAGAGGTGCTTGCTCCGCCCCGACACCTCGAAGTTTAGCCCCTCTTCGAGCAGGCGCGTCTGAAAGCTTTCGATGGTTTTCTGGACGTTCGGGTCGTATTCGTTGTGGCGAACCTTAACCTGGCGACCGAGCTTTTCGTACTTTTCGGGAAACAGATACTGGAAGCTAAGGTCTTCGAGTTCGTTTTTGATGTGGCCGATACCGAGCCGGTGCGCGAGCGGCGCGAAGATCTCGATCGTTTCGCGGGCTTTTTCCTGCTGTTTGTGCGGCAGCATGCTGCCCAGGGTGCGCATGTTGTGCAGCCGGTCGGCGAGCTTGACGATAATGATGCGGGCGTCGCCGACCATGGCCAAGAGCATCTGGCGGAGGTTTTCGGACTGTTCGTCTTCGTAGACCCGCACGGTCAGCTTGCTGATCTTGGTTTCGCCCTCGACGATGCCCCGCACGGTCGGCCCGAAGTGCGCTTCGATCTGTTCGAAGGTCACCTCGGTGTCTTCGACGGTGTCGTGGAGCAGCCCGGCGAGCAGCGCCTCCAGGTCGAGGTTCATGTCGGCCAAGATCTCGGTCACGGCGACCGGGTGGCTGATGAACGGCTCGCCCGACTTGCGCATCATGCCCCGGTGGGCCTCTTCGGCCAAACAGTAGGCCTCGGTAAGGCGCTGCTGCGCCTCGGCGTCGAGGTAGCGAACACGCGCTTGGAGTGCGGAGGGCAGGGCGGTCATGGGTAAATTTTAGCACGGAGGGGGGGCTCGAGCCCCCCAACACCTTGCACGTTCGAAGCCTATTCGAGGCACGTTCGGACTCCGCTAAAAACCCAAACTCGCTACGCGCACGACCACGCTAACAGTTACAAAACCGGCAACCCTACGACGACACCGACGTCGCTTCGAGGTAACCGCGCTTCTCTAACTCACCGATCACCTTCGCGACGCTCTCCTCGAGGCTCTCCTCGTCGGTCGCGCAGACGATTTCGGCGTTTAGAGGCGCTTCGTAGGGGTCGTCGATACCGGTAAAGCCTTTGATTTCGCCGGCTCTGGCCTTTGCGTAGAGCCCCTTGACGTCGCGTGACTCGCACACCTCTAGCGGGGCGTCAGTAAACACCTCGACAAAGTTTTCGGTCATGTCGCGAATCTCGTCGCGAACCGATCGGTAGGGGCTAATCGCCGCAGTAATCGCGATCACGCCGTTACGGCTTAGCAGGTTGGCGACAAAACCGATCCGCTTGACGTTGGTGTCGCGGTCCTCCTTGCTAAACCCCAGTCCCTTCGACAGGTTGGTCCGGACGATGTCGCCGTCGAGGATCTCGACGTTTCGTCCGCGTTCGCGTAGTTGGCGTGCGACTTCCTGGGCGATGGTCGTCTTGCCCGCACCACTAAGCCCGGTAAACCAGAGCGTTACACCTTTTTCAGCCATTGTTATCGTCCTTTGCAAATATCCGTACGGATACTAAAGAGTAGAGAGATTCGTGACCGGAGGGCGACGCCATCACGAGGTCGCAACAGCATCGTCATAGCATCGTCGTAGCGTCATGATGTATCAGGCCGAGGTCGAACCGGGTCCCTCGACCTAGTCCTTCGACCTAGTCCCCTACCGGTCTGCCTTGTTATCTTACCGTGCCGTTACCGGTCGACGATAAGTCTCACCGAACAGGTATGTCCGGCTAACGTCGCACCCACAGCAAGCACATCTGTTAGCCCACAGCACACCCACGTTAACCCGCAGCACACCCTGTACCTTTACGCCGTCGCTTTGCCGCTGTAGGCGTCGATCAGAATCTTGGCGACTTCGGGCCGGCTAAACGCCGCAGGGGGCATCTCGCCCTGCGACAGCATCTCGCGAACCTTGGTGCCCGACAAGAAGATGTGGTGCTCTTTGTCGTGCGGGCAGGTCTTGGTCGAGGCCATCGACTCGCAGACGGTGCAGTAGAAGCTGTGCTCGAAGCGCATAATCTCGATAGCGAGCGCGTCGTCGCTAAAGGTCTCGAAGATCTTCTGGGCGTCGTAGGTGCCGTAATAGCTGCCGACGCCGGCGTGATCGCGCCCGACGATAAAGTGGGTGCAGCCGTAGTTCTGCCGCGCGATCGCGTGCATCACCGCTTCGCGCGGGCCGGCGTAGCGCATCGCCGCCGGAAACACGCCGAGGATCACCCGGTCGTGCGGGTAGTAGTGCTCCATCAGCACGTCGTAGCAGCGCATCCGCACGTCGGCAGGGATATCGTCGGCCTTGGTCGCGCCGACAAGCGGGTTGATCAGCAGACCGTCGACGATTTCGAGCGCGACCTTGGTGAGGTACTCGTGCGCCCGGTGGATCGGGTTGCGGGTCTGAAACGCTACGACGGTGCGCCAGCCCTTCTCTTCGAACGCCGCGCGGGTCTGAGCCGGGGTCAGCCGCTGTGCGCCGAACTCGGTGTGGGGGATGTCGGCGACGAGCGCGATCGGCCCGCCGAGATAGACCGGACCCGCCTCTAGCATCGCGGCGACGCCGGGGTGGGCCTCGTCGGAGGTGCCGTAGACCTTGTCGGCCTCGGCAGCCTGGTCGGGGCGGTACTTGTCGGTGACGGTAAGCACTGCGAGGATGTCGCCGTTGGGGTGTGCGAGCGCGACGTCGTGGTCGGGCCGATACTTCTCCGAACCCTCTTCGGGTACCTGGAGCGTGACCGGGATGCTCCAGGCAGCGCCGCTCTGGAGGTGCATGGTGTCGACGATGGTCTGGTAGTCCGCTTCGCCGACGAACCCTTCGAGCGGGCTGTAGATGCCGGTCGCGATGCATTCGAGGTCGGCGAGGGCGCGCTCGGAGAGCGTCAGGCGCGGCAGTGCGTGGGCGTTTTCGAAGGCACGTTGCCGTTCGGCGCCGCGCAGCACCCGGTCGACCAGGGTACCGCCGTGCGGGGTGATAAGACTTGTAGGCATGGGTATCTCCTCTGTAAACGAGTTGGTAGGGCCAGAAGGCGACAAAGATCTGTCGAACTGTCGGACTGCCGAACATCTAGGCACGACATCTGGGTTAGTAACGTCCGGCTTAGTAACATCTGGATTAGCGACGTCTGACTTGGTGACATCTAGCTTGATGACATCTGGGTTGGTGACGGAGCGAAGGGCGCTCGGTCCGTGCATGTCTGGCGTGGCGTCTCTCAACGAGCACGACAACAACCGGGACACGGACGCGGCACGACACACCGTCAAACGACGGTAGCGTAACACGGTTCTCTCTTCTCTAACGAACCTCGTAAAGCAGAACCCTGACCGTCTCTATACGTGCACCGTCGCGAACGGTCGCCAGGTTAGCGGATCGGGCCCCGACACCAGAAAGAAGGGGTTGTGGAGGTCGGGCTTGTTGTAGTGTAGCGGTTCGCCGGCGAGGTCGACGACGGCACCGCCGGCCTGCTCGACGACGCACTGTGCGGCGGCGGTGTCCCACTCCATGGTCGGGCCGAAGCGGGGGTAGAGGTGCGCTTCGCCGGCGGCGATCAGGCAGAATTTGAGCGAGCTGCCGATAGCCTGGATTTCGGGGGCGAAGCCGTTCGCTTCGAGGCGCTCTAGAAACGTTTCGGTTTCAGCGTTGCGGTGCGAGCGGCTCGCGACGACCTTGAGCGGTTGCGACACCTCGGCCACGACCCGAATCTCCTCGGCGGAAGCGCCGCCCTGCTGTTTGTAGGCGCCGACGCCTTGGGCCGCAAAGTAGTTGAGGTCGAGGTCGGGGGCGTAGACCACGCCGAGGGTCGGTTGGCCGTTTTCGATCAGCGCGATGTTGACGGTAAACTCGCCGTTACGCTTAATAAACTCTTTGGTGCCGTCGAGCGGGTCGACGAGCCAGAAGCGGTCCCAGCCCTCGCGGGCGGCGAACACATCGTCGCGTGACTCTTCGGAGAGGACGGGGAGGGAGGGCTCGAGCCCCCCCAACGCCGCCACAATCTGCCGGTGCGAGGCCCTGTCCGCCTCGGTCAGCGGCGACTGGTCATCCTTATAGGTCACCTCCGGGTCGTCGCGGCGGTACACCTCTAAAATCGCCGCGCCCGCGTCTTTCGCAATAGTATTTACGTCGCCGAGTAGTGCCTGGTAGTCCATCGGTTATCTCCTTAAAAAAGTAGTCGTAAAAAAGTAGTCGTAGCGGTATCGTCTTGTCCGGCTTAGCCCCGGAGCGGCAGTAGAGAACGGTCGTCGTCTAAAACGGCCACACAAGCGGTATCAGCAGCACCGTGATCAGGCCGAGCAGCACGTTGAGCGGCAACCCGAGGCGCAGATAGTCGCTAAAGCGGTAGCCGCCGGGGCCGTAGACCATCAGGTTGGTCTGGTAGCCCATCGGCGTCGCGAAGCTCGCCGAGGCCGCAAACATAATCGTCACGGCGAAGGGCAAGATGTCGACCTGCAACTGCTGCGACAGGGTGAGCGCGATCGGAAACATCAGCACGGCGGCGGCGTTGTTGGTCATGAGCGCGGTAAACACCGCCGTCATCAGGTAGACCATCAGCAGGTTCGGCCACGGGGCGCTGCCGGCAAAGCCGAGCAGGATGTTGGCGATTGCGGCGGCGGCGCCGGTCGCCTCTAAGCCCTGACCAAGCCCGAACGCCGCCGCGATTACGAGCAGCACCCGCCCGTCGAGGCTGCGCCGGGCCACCTCGCCGGACACGCAGCGGGTCACCATCATCACACAGGCCGCGAGCAGCGAGGCCTGCAACATGCTAAGCAGGTTAAAGGTTACCGCCGCGACCATCGCGAGGAGGATGCCTGCGGCGAGCAGTGCCCGTTCGTGGCGGGGGGGGCTCGAGCCCTCGATCGAGCTGATCAGAAAAAAATCGCGCGAGTTACGGCGCTGTTCGGCGAAGTTAGGCCGCGCCTCTAGCAACAGCGTGTCGCCGGCCTGCAACACGATGTCACCCACCTTCTTGTTAATACGCCGCCCGCTCCGCGCTACCGCGATCACCACCGCGTCGTAGCGCGACCGAAACTGACCCGCCCGGATCGTCTGCCCGCGTAGCGGAAAGCTGTCGGACACGACCGCCTCGAACATGATCCGCTCCGAGCGCGGTGCGCGCAGCTTAAAGACCTGGTCCGTCGCCGGGCTGAGCCCCCGAATCTTTTGCAGTTCGACCACCGAATCGACCACCCCGACAAACACCAGCCGGTCGTCGGCCATGAGGCGCTCCTGCGGCGACACCACCGGGATAATCCGCTCGCCCCGCTCGATCTCTACAAGGTAGGTTTCGGGGAGGCTGCGCAACCCCGCCGCCTCGATCGATCTGCCGACCAGCGGACCGCCCGCCTCGACCAGCATCTCGACCGAATACTCGCGCGGGTTTTCGAGCAGACTCCGTGCCGGACGCCGATCCGGTAGCAGCCAGCGGCTGCTTAGCAGGATGAAGACGATGCCGACCAAGGTACACGGAACCCCGACCCAGGCCAGGTCGAACAGACCCAGACGCGGCGTCGCGTCGTTCGCGATCAGCAGGCCGTTGATGACCAGGTTGGTACTCGTACCGATCAGCGTGATCGTCCCGCCGAAGATCGCCGCGTAGCTTAGCGGCAGCATCAGCTTCGACACCGGCAGCTCGTTTCGCTTGGCCCAATCACTGACCGCCGGGATCAGCATCGCGACGACCGGCGTGTTGTTCAGCAGCGCGCTCATCGCCGCGACCGGCGTCATCAGCCGTAGCTGAGCGCCGCCGAGCCGTTTGGGTTTGCCGAGCAGCTGCTGGCTGACCCAGTAGATACCGCCGGTTTCGCGGAGCCCCGCAACCACCACGTAGAGCGCGCCGACCGTGATCAGACCGGGGTTAGCGAAGCCCGCGAGCGCGTCCTGCGGCGACACCACCCCAGCCACGATCAGCAGCGTCAGACCACCGATAAAGACCAGATCGGGGCCGATCCGGGTCAGCACCAGCGTAGCGACGACGAGCAGAACGACGCCGAGCGTGTACCAAGCGGCTACATCCATCGTCGGCCTGTGCGCGTCTCGGCAGCTTCTACTGCCGTAAGCGTCGGGCTGAAGGTCTGAGAGGTGTCCGGGCTAATGTCGAGCATGATGCTTTCCAAACTCCGTTGCGTAGACATGCGAGCGGGTACAGGGCAAGGCGATAGGCGGGATGATCGCTGAAGGGTCGCGAGGACGCGGTCGATATCGGTGCCGCGCCCATCGCTTCCTGACGACACAAGCGGTTCCGCAAAACGTTTTCCTACACAAAGCGTCACCGTCGATATCCGCCCGACGTGATCGTTACAGCAGCATCCAGAGTTACCAGAAAGTCTCATTTTGTAACCTAAATCTTATCTTGTGATCTCGGAACGTCGCGGTCAAAAACGTCGCGGCGGCACTTCGGGGCAATACCTCGGCCCCAACGGACGCGACTCTAACCTGCTTACGGCGTCTTGTGGTGACAATTCTCGCTTCATGCGTCCTAGCGTATCCTGGCTCGAGCGTACAGCAGACCGAGGCCAACCAGCACGAGCAGCAGACTTCCGCCCCACATTCCGAGCCACACCGGTACAGAGCCGGCCTGCGCGAACAGGCGACCGACCGCGACGAGCAGATACCAGGCGAGCGTGACGACAAGCGACAGCCCGAACGCGACGCTGCGGCTGCGCCCGTAGAGGATCGCGAGTGGTAGCGCCGCGATAAGCAGGGCGAGGTTGGCGAGCGGTTCGACAAGCTTGAGGTGAAACAGCACCGCCGCGTCGCGCCGCTCTTGCGGGGTGGCGGTGCTGTCGTTGGCGTCGGTATAGACGTCTCGTAGCGAGCGCGGGTCGGCGAAGCCGCCGCCGCTGTAGCGGGTGATAATCTCGTCGTAGTCTTCCGAGGTCGTAATGATCAGGCTCTGGTCGGGCGAGCTGGCCCGGCTGCTCACACGTACGAGCTGACGGTATGCCTCGTCGACGTCATTTGCGGGTCGGCTGCTAAGATCTAAGACACTAAGCCGGTAGTTAAACAGCTCTAAACCGTTAGCGACGAAGCTCGCCCGGTCGGCGAAGATGACCGTGAGCGTCTGGTCGTCCCACGATTCGAGCCGAACCTCGAACAGCTCGTCGGTGCTGCGGTCGGTGTCGCGAAAGTAGAGGGTGTAGTCGCCGACCGGGACATTCTGCCGGGCGAGCCGAAACAGCCCGCTACCGTCACTTGTTAGCTCCCACCACAGACTTCCGACGCGGGCGTTGGCTTCGGGGACGACCCGTTCGTTAAGCCCGAAGGCGAACAGCGTACACGCGAGCCCGAGCGTCAGAAACGACCGACTCGCGCGGCGTAGGGGCACCCCGCCCGCCTGCGTAGCTACAAGTTCGCTGTCTGCAGCGAGCCGTCCAAAGGTGAGCAGCACCGCGAGCAGCAGCGCGACCGGCAGGGTCTGCACCACCGCCGCCGGCAGCTGCAGCAGCAGCCAGAAACCGAGCTGCCCGACAGGCACCCCGATAACCCACTGCAACCGGGGGATCGTCAGGCTGAGGACGAGCAGCGAACTGTAGAGCAGCGATCCGAGGATAAGCGGGGTGAGGCTTTCGCGTAGCAGGTAGCGGTCGAAGCGCTTCACGTCTGCGCTCCGGCACCGCGGGGATGACGTCGTATCACTCGCTTAGCTTAACCGAAAAACTGGTCGTAAACTCCCCTCCGGACTGACGGTAGGCCGTAATGACGGTTCCGCAGCAAGTTTTAAAGGCCGCCTCTAAACCGTGACCGGCGATAACCGCGCTGTCGGTACCGAACAGGTAGCGGGCGCTGTCGAGGGCGATAAAGGGCGTCAGGGTGACTGCCGGCAAGACGATCGGGAAGGAGGTGCGCAGCTCGAGCTGGTCGAAACCTCGGGTGGCGGGTTCGAGGTCGTAGCGACTACGCAGCCCGACTTCGATCGCCGGCACCGCAAAGCTGATATCGCCCGACACAAACGCATCGGCGTCGGCGTAGACGCCCGTAAGGAGCGACGCGACCTCGACCTCGAAGCTAGGCCGCAAGACCGCCGTTCCGGTCGCGTAGAAGCCGCTCACCCCGAAGGTTAGCTCCTTGACTAAGCTTTCGTCGTCGGCGCGGCGGGCGAGCAGATCAAGGCGGGTGTTCGCGGTCGCCTGGCCGTCGAGGCTTCCGGTCGGCAGACCGATACCGGTAAGCGGGCCGAGCACCGTCGCCGTCGCGTTGACCTCGCTTTCGTCTTCGAGCCGGTCTAGGCTTTCGGAGAAGGGCGACGCAGCGTTGGTCAGCAGCAGGCTGTAGCTCGCGTTGGCGCTAAACGGGCCGGTCGCGTAGCGCCAGCGCGGCGCGAACTGAACGCCGTACTGCGCGGCCCGGTAACTCGGGTAGTAGATAAGCTCGGCGCCAGCGGCGACGCCGAACACACCTGCGGGGGTGTCGGGAAAGACGTAGTCGAGGGTAAGCGTGTTGCCCAAACGGGGCGAGCGGACGTCGGTGCCGTCGATCACCTGCCGCGACAGCGCCAGAAAGCCGCGCGACGACACGCTAAAACTGTCGCCGGGAAGGAGGTCGTTTAGCTGTTCGTGCGCCGTAACCCCGACGTAACCCTGCTGCAAAAAATCTTGGGCTGCCCACAGTTCGGTGTCGACACCGAAGTCGATGTCGAGCCAGGGGAGCAGCGCTTCTTCGGCGGCGACGTTGGCCTGAAAGCCTTCGGCGGCCTTACCGATGTCGATCCGCAGGTTCGGGCGCTTGACGTGTAGCAGCAGGATACCGCTTAGCGGGTAGGCCTGATCGATTCCGGTCGCGCCGACCTCGACGCTCACGCCCTCGGCGACCCGAAACGAAGTGACCCGGATACCGAGCCCGGTACCCTCGCGGCTGCCGTCGGTGCTCGGATCGTCGCCGATATATTCGATAACGACCGGAAACTCGACGTCGCGTAGCGCTTCTTCGGAGAGCTCGAGCTCTTCTGCCAGACTAATATCGACGTTACCGATTTCGAGCACCCCGTCACGGATCACCACGCGCTCCTGTACGAGATCGAAGGAGACGTTCGGCGCCGTGACCACGTAGAGTTCGTCACCCTCGCACATACAGGTGGTCGCGAGCGCGTCTTCGAAAATAAGCGAGTCGCCGATAAGCTGCGCCCGCGCGCCGCTAACCCGGTAGCGCGGGCTCGCCGCCGACACCTCGCCGAGCAGCGTGTCGCCCGTTTCGAGGTCGTAGCGCACCGACGCGGCTCGCCCCTGGATGTTCTGGTTGATAAAGCTCGACTCGGTAAGGACGAAGCCGGTCTCGTCGGAGCGCAGCCGCGAGGTTACGATCTGCCAGCCGCCGAGTGTAAGCATCGCCCCGTCGGCGACAAAGCTCGGCGCGCCGCTTACGTTTTCGACGACCATCTGTTCAGCCTCGATCTGCCAGGCTGCTGCCTCGGCACCCGCACCAGTGCCCGCAACGAAGCAGACACCGTTAAACAGTTCGGCGCGGTCGGCGTTCGAATCGAAGACCAGGTCGCCGACAAACGCGACGCCGTAGCCCTGCACCTCGAGCCGTAGGTCTAACTCGCCCTGCGCCCGGGCTTCACACGGCGACGTCTGGGCCCAGGCAGTCCCGAGCGAGATCAGCAGCAAGGATAGAAAGATGGCCTTCATAAGAAGAGTTTAGGGGATGTAGGGCTCGAGCCGCGTGCGTAATTCCGCAGGCACGACGCTACGAACCTCGAAGTCGACCTCCTCGCCGACCTGTTGCCAGGCAAAGGCGAGCAGCTCGCCCGCGCTGTCACTGCTAAGCGTGACTGGCCCGTCCTGGTAGCTATAAGGCCCGACGAGCAGCGCGTCCTGTTCGTCGATATCGACCACGAGCGCCTGCCCGGAAAGCGGCGGCATGCTCCCCTCGACCTCGCCCTGCGCGAGCGCGATGTTTTCCGACAGGTAGAGAAACAGCTCCTGGCTCGACATCGCGATGTTGCCGGTGCCAAAAGACACCCCGTCGCTCGCCCGGATCGTCTCCGAGACGCGGTCGTAGTAGAGCTGCGCGGCCTCGAGATCGCCGAACGGACCGTCGGCGACCGCACCACTCACCTGGATAAAGGTGTCTTCCTGGTAGCGGATAAAGCTGCCGGTAATGCTCAGGTCGCTCTCCCGGTCGCGGATCACGCCGCCGTCGGCGAGGGTCGTGTAGCCGGTGTCGATGTCGTATACAGCACTGCCGCCCGGCAGCGGTTCGATGACGAGGGCGGCGAATTCGTCTTGCGCGGCGGCGGTAAGTAGCGCGCCGACACAGAGCAGGGTGAGCGCGTAACGGATGCAGATAGTAGGGTTCATGAGTAACAGCTTACCCCATACACATTCTGGGTGCATCTCGGCAACGATGAAGCGCTCCTCATCAAATAGCAAATCAGATAGCAATTTTGCGAAACGTTGCTCCACGTAAAGCGTCACCATCGATATCCGTCGAACGTGATGGTTGCAGCATCATCTGGAATTGCTAAAAGAGCCGGCGCGACCCCACCTCGTGCTGGGCGGTCGCGCCGGAGAGAGCGTTCGAGGACGCTGTATCGGTGCTTGTTTGTCGTGCTGTTGTCGTGCTGTTTCGGGGGTGCCGAGACGGGGTGCTTAGCCGACCGGAACGCTTACGGTGCGGACTACGACGTGGCTTACGACGCGGATTACGATGCGGACGGGGTGACGGGCGGGGTCAGGGTAACCGAGAACAGCCGGTCGAACGGACGCGTCGCTAAAAAGCTGTCGAGGTCGCTCGGGGCGGCCTTCATCAGCCGGTCGATGACGTGCTGGACGGAGTGGTACTCCTGGAGGTACTGGTAGCTCGAGCCCAACGACATCAGCCGTCCGAACGGCGTCTCGCCCCGTAGCGTCAGGCTCGTCGCGAGCTTGCGCTGCGCCCGCAACCACTCTTCGGCGCTCACACCCTCGTCCTGCACGCCCTGCAAGGTCTGCTCCAAAATCTCCATCACGTCGTCTAGCGCTTCGGGCGCTGCCGAGAGGTAACCGAAAAAGTTGCCCGCGTGATCGGCGCTGTCGTGCGAGATCATGGCGCTATCGACGAGCCCCTTGTCTACAAGCGCCCAGTACAGACGGCTGCCGCTGCTGTCGCCTAAACAGCTCGCCAAAATCGAGGCGGCGTAACGGTTGTCGTCCTGGACACTAAAGCCGGGTGCGTACAGCGCGACGTGGGCCCGTTTGAGCTTGTCGTTCTCGAGCCGGACGTGGCCGCTCGCCGGGTCGGCGTCGGGGTAGCGGCGGGCGGTGTCTTGCGGCTGCCACGACCCGGTCAGCGCCGCGATCTGCGCGACGAGCGTGTCCCAGTCGTAGTTTCCGGCCACGCTTAGCACCAGGTTGTCGGGCGCGTAGCGCGACTCGAAGTAGCGCAACATCTGGTCGCGGGTGAGGTTGCGGATCGAGTCGGGCGAGCCGAGCACCGAGTTGCCGAGCGGGTGCTGCTGGTAAAAACGGCGGTTGCCCTCTTCAAACACCTTAAAGTTAGGTCGGTCTTCGTACATCGCGATCTCTTCGAGGATGACGTTCTTTTCGACGGCAAAGTCGTCTTCGCGCAGCGCCGGACGCATCATGTCCGAGAGTAGGTCGATCAGCCCGGCCCGCCGTTCGGGCAGCACCGAACCGTAGTAGACGGTGCGCTCGTCGCTCGTGTAGGCGTTGTAGTTCGCGCCTAGTTCGTCGAATTCGCGGTTGATGTCGTCGGCGCTCCGCTTGTCGGTGCCTTTAAACATCATGTGCTCGAGAAAGTGCGACACCCCGGCAACCTCGTCGGTTTCGTCGCGCGCACCGGTCTTGACGAAATAGCCCGCCGCAAAGGTCTGGGCCTGCGGGTTGTGTTCGCCGATAATGGTCAGGCCGTTGTCTAACACGGTCTTGTGAAACATTAAGCTCGTAGTACTTTCGCTCATAGTGCTTTCGGTTGTAGTGCTTTCGCTCATAGTGCCTCCACAGCGTGACGCGTGACCGCTTTCGGGCCGAGCGTCAGAACCGTAAATTCGGGACGGGGACGGTTCGCAAGAAAGGTGTTAAGGGTGTCTACGGTGATGGCGGCGATCGCCTCTTTGGTCTGTTCGACGGGTCGCGGACGACCGAACAGAAAGATGTCGCGGCCTAGCGTGTCGGCGCGGCTCCCGCTCGATTCGCCCTGCATCACCAGCGAGGAGAGGATGCCGGTGCGGGCGCGCTCTAGCTCGTCGGCCTCGACGCCCTCGTCGTAGATCCGTTCTAGCTCGTGCAGGAGTACGCTCAGGGTCTCGTCGGCCCGCTCCGGGGTGGTTCCGGCGTAGCCGAGTGTGTAGCCTAAGCCGCGCACGGTCCGCCCGACCGCCGCCACGCTGTAGACCAGACCGCGCTTCTCGCGCACCTCTTTAAAGAGCCGCGACCCCATCCCGCCGCTAAGTACGCCGTTGACGAGCGCGTTTTCGTACCAGCCCTCGTCGCCCGGCGCGACCGCCTCGTAGGCCACGCCGATCTGCGTCTGCGACGTATCGGAGTCGATGTGTTCGCGCGTCCCGGTCACGATGCTCGGTTCGGGGATCGGCACCCCGTCCCCCGCCCAGTCGCCGAAGCTCTCCTCGACCGTCGCCCGCAGGTCGTCCCACGTAACGCCGCCTGCAACGCTCAGGATCGCGCCCTGCGGCGACACCCGGCGCCCGAAGTCGGCGCGGACGCTCTCGGCACTAAGCGCGGCGAGGCCCGCTTCGGTACCGTACGGACTCCGGCCCTGACCCGACGTAAACAGTGTCCGCGATAACGCTAGAAAGAGCCGCTGCGTCGGGCTGTCGTCGAGCGAAGCCAGCTCCTGTTCGGCGGTGGTACGGGCCGATACAAACTCGTCGTCGGCGAGTTCGGGGCGGCGGACGATATCGGCGTAGAGCCTTAGCGCGTCGGGCAGCGTGTCCGCGAGCAGCGAGGCCGAAAAGCTCATCGACTCGCGCCCGGCACTCCCGCCCTGCCGCACACCGAGACTGTCGAACGCGTCGGAGAGTTGGCGTGAATCGCGCCCGCCTGCGCCCCGGCTTAGCCAGTCGTGCAGCACCGTCGCGCTACCTTCCTGGCCCTCGGGGTCGGTCGCGGCGCCGACCGGAAGCGTTAGTTTGAGGCTCGCCGAAGGCAGCCAGGGCATCGCCTCGAGCACCAGCGTCAAGCCGTTAGACAGTTGTGTTTGATAGATTCGCTCTGACATGTAACCCACAGTATACGGAGCCCGCCCAGCACGTTTCAGAGAGGTGGCTGACACGCCGCGCGCGGGCGAGGTCGCTGCTCCAGAGGGTCGTGGTTGGAGGGTCGCGGTTGAAGGGTCGTGGTTAAAGGGTCACAGTGAGTATCCATCAGGTAGTGTCCGCCGGGTGTGATGGGTGGGGCATGGTCTGGGGTTTATAGTCTGAGATTGTTGGGGGGCTCGAGCCCCCCTCCCCCACGACACACAGACCTAAACTCCCCCAAAACCGGCACAATCGTCGGCGTGGCGCTGAATCACGAAGACACCGAGACGAAGAAACCGAGGCGTACGATAGACTCGCAAAACTGCGCGGTTTCGGAGCAGCCCGTACACGCCAAGCCGCGCGACCTCGCAAAACGTACCGGCACCCCACACAAAACGACCGTCGAGCCCGCCGGACCCCTCCCCAACACCCTACCCGGTCACACGGTCAACTGGAGACCCTATGAACTTCTCGCGTCGCGACACCACCCTCACCCTCGTCGGCATCCTCCTCGCCCTCTTTCTCGCCGCTTTAGACCAGACGATCGTGTCGACCGCGCTGCCTAAAATTGTCGAGGATTTAGGCGGCTTGCAGCGCTACGCTTGGGTCGCGACGGCCTACCTGCTCGCGTCTACGGCGATGGTGCCGATCTACGGCAAGCTCGCCGACACCTACAGCCGCCGCAACATCGAGCTCTGGTCGGTCAGTCTGTTTCTGTTCGGGTCGGTGCTGTGCGGCCTCGCCGGCGAGTTCGGTACGCTGCCGCTGCTCGGCGACGGGATGAACCAGCTTATTGCGTTTCGGGCGGTGCAGGGTCTTGGCGGTGCGGGGCTGTTCGCCATGACCTTTATTGTGATCGCCGACCTGTTTCCGCCTTCGGAGCGGGGCAAGTATCAGGGGCTCGTCGGCGGGACGTTCGGCATCGCAAGCGTGTTCGGGCCGCTCGTCGGCGGGTTTTTAACTGATCACGGCAGTAATATTATTCCGGGCGTCGAGGGCTGGCGCTGGGTGTTTTACGTCAACGTGCCGTTCGGCGTTCTGGCGCTCTGGTTTATCAGTACGCGGATGCCGGCGCTGCGTCCGGCGGGCGAGAAGAGCAGGCTTAGCTACCTATCGGCGCTGCTGCTGCTCGGCGGTCTGGTGCCGCTCATTTTGGGGCTTCAGCTCGACAAGACGGTCTACGGCTGGGGCTCGCCGGTCACGATCGGGCTGTTGGCGGCGGCAGTTGTCAGCCTGACACTCTTTACGCTGCGGTCGTTACGGGTCAGAAACCCGCTGCTAGACTTCGGGCTGTTTCGCAACCGGGTCTTTACGACCGCGAACCTCGCACTCTTTTTCTTGGGGGCGGGCTTTCTCAACCTGCTTATCTTTCTGCCGCTGTTTATGGTCAACGTGTTAGGCGTTTCGGCGACCCAGGCGGGGGTTAGCCTGATTCCGCTGTCGCTAGGCATCGTGTTCGGGTCGATCGCTGCGGGGCAGCTCGTGTCGCGCTTCGGCCACTACCGGCGGCTGATGCTCGGCGGGATCGGCCTGTTGGCGGTGGGGATGTTTCTGCTGTCGCAGATGACCTCGTCGGTAAGCTACGCGCAGGTGACGTTTTATATGGTGCTGTGCGGGATCGGGCTCGGGCCGTCGTTTCCGCTCTACACGCTCGCCATCCAGAACGCCGTCGATATGAAGCGGATCGGGCAGGCGACGAGTGCGAGTCAGTTCTTTAGGCAGATAGGCGGGACGGTCGGGGCGGCGCTTATGGGGACGGTGCTCGCGACGACGCTCGCGGCCTCGTTTAGCGAGCAGGGTGCGGCGCTTGCGGGGTTCGCGGCGCCGACCGTCGCGGCAGAAGGAGTTTCGGGCGAGGCGTTCGGGCCGGGTAGCAGTCTGGACGCCGACCGTGTAGAGGTGCTGGTGCGGGCGCAGTTTGCGGGGCTGCTAGAGGGGCTCGAGCCCCCCCTACCCACCACCCCCGACGCACTCTCCGCCCTCCAGAACGACCCCCGCCTCCCCGCCGACATCCGCGACCGGCTCGGCGCAAGCGCGGCCCAACCAGGCGCCGACCTCGGCCCGATCCTGACCGACGCCCAGCAGCAGATCGAAGCGCAGATTATCACCCTCAGCGCCCAGATAAGCAGCGGCATCCGCGAGGCGTTTACGAGCGCCATCACCCGCATCTACTTCTACGCCCTCTTTATCGTCGCGGCGAGCTGGGTGATCACCCTGTTCATCCCCGAACTGCCGCTGCGGCGTAGCAACGACACTCCGGCAGAGACAACGACAGTCGTCACAGGCGACTAACCCCGGCTCACTAGACGCTCGGAACGACCGAGAACGATGCTGTCGATTGGGGCCGAGCGTCAGACCAGACCGGGGCGGATCGACACGTCGGTAACGGCGGCGTTGGGCGGTAGTGCGAGCGCGCTAAGCACCTGCGCCGCGACGTCGTCGGGCTGGACAAACCGGCTCGGGTCGTACGTTTTGCCCTCCATGTCGTGGACCTGCTGCTGCATCGGGCTGGCGGTGCGGCCCGGATAGACGCTAATCACCCGGACGCCGTCGGGCTTGACCTCGGCGCGCAGACTGTCGGCGAGCGCCTTGAGGCCGTGTTTGCTCGCGGCGTACTGGCTCCAGTTCGGGTTGGCGTTAAGCCCGGCTCCGGAGTTGATAAAGACGATCTGCCCTTTGGCCCGCTCGATCTGCGGCAGCAGCTTCTGGGTGAGCAGGTAGGGCGCGCGCAGATTGACGCGGTACTGGTGGTCGAGATCGGCGATGTCGGCCTCCGCGACCGGTGCCAGGGCGACAACCCCGGCGCTGTGTACCAGGATGTCGACGGCCTTGATCTCGCGCTGGAGCTGTTCAACGAAGGCGTCTAGCTGCGCGTCGTCGTTTAGATCGGCCTCGTGGACGTCGGCTTCGCCGCCCCAGCTGCGGGCCTGGCGGGCGATCTCGTGCAGTTCGTCGACGCTGCGCCCGACAAGGTGCAAAAACGCTTCCTGTTTGGCGAGCCTAAGCGCGATCGCCTTGCCGATACCGCTGCTCGCGCCGGTCACGACGACGTTTTTGGCTTTAAGACGGGGTGGGTTGACGGGAGGGGTGTTCATGCGTCACGCTCCTGAGCGAGATCATCGCGAAACTGCCGGAGGGCGCTCGCGAGGTCGCCGCTACCGGCCAGGCTGGTGCCGATCAGGACCGCGTCAGCGAGGTCGCGGACGGCGTTTAGGTCGGCGGCGGTGCGGTAACCCGATTCGGCGACGAGAAGGCCGGCAAACTGTTGGGCTCGAGCCAACCCTATCAGCTTCGGCGCGTTGTCCAGATCGACATCCAGGCTCCTCAGATCGCGGTTGTTCACACCGATCAGCGACGCCCGCGCCGCGAGTGCGGTATTTAGCTCCGCCTCGTCGTGAACCTCGACGAGCGCGTCTAGCCCGAGCGCGTCGGCGAGTTCGACATACGCCCGCAGGTGTCGCCCCAAAATCGCGACGATCAGCAAGACCGCACTCGCCCCGGCCTGTTTCGCCTCGAACAGCTGGACCGGATGGACGACGAAATCTTTGCGGAGCAGCGGCAACGACACTACCCGCGACACCGCCCGCAGATGGTCGAGGTCGCCGCCGAAGTGGCGCGGCTCGGTCAGCACGCTCAGGCAGGTCGCACCGCCCTCGGCGTAGGCTTGGGCGGCTTCGTTCGGAACGAGGTCGGCGATAGCACCCTGAGAGGGGCTCGAGCGCTTGATCTCGGCGATCACGCTAAGCCCTTCCTCGGCCCGAATCGCGTCGGCGAAGCCCTTTCTGTCTAAATCGTCTAGGTTCGCGGTGTCGAGCGCCGCCTCTTCGTAGTCGGCGAGCCGCTCGCGGGCGATGGTGCCGAGTACGCCCGGCACGTCGGCGAGGTCTTCTTGGCTGAGGCGCGGTGTGTCAGTAGGTATGGAAACCCTCAAGGTCACTCGCCTCCCCCCAGCTCACGTCGATGTCGCGCACGACGGCGTGGGCCGGGCCCTGCCGGAGCTTTTCGAGTAAGCGCTCGAGCTCGTCCCGGTCGCCTTCGGCGACGACCTCGACCCGTCCGTCGTCTAGATTTTCGGCGTATCCGCGTAGCGACATGTCGAGGGCGTGGCGCTGGATGAAGGCCCGAAAGCCGACCCCCTGCACGCGGCCCGACAGCAGCGCGGTCAAACGTGGTTCGTTCGTATCGGTCATAAGGTTATGCTACCGCGCCCGTACGGTCGTAGAAAGGGTGTATGGTTGTGAATGGTACGCGCGCGACCGGCTGCGGGGGAGCTGCGAGCGTTTAACGCTTTCCATTTACACCTCGGCACTCACAACAATAGACTCGGTTATAGACTCGCGCGTGGCACGGGCGGCGAGAGAACATTTGTCGCACCACCGGCCCATATCTACCGTCTCGTCGGAAGCTACGACACTCAGCACATGACACTTAGCAAAGGACACCTTGAAGCGACGTTCTATCCTGTTGGTCAGCCTGTTCGCTCTGCTCGCATTCGCCTGGTTCGCACCGCAACACCCTGCGGGGCGGTCTTGGTTGTTAGGCCAGGCCCAGACGGTGCTGGCGCAGCGGGGGTTACAGCTTAGCTTCACGCAGAGTGCCGGTAACCCGTGGCGCGGCGTGACGTTACGTGGCGTGCGGCTTACAGGAGAGGATATCGATGTAGGGCTCGAGCACCTCCGCCTCTCCTACGCGCTCCCCTACCTCGTGTTGGGCGAGCTGCCGCTGTCGGTTACCGCGCGCGGCGTCCGGGGGAACCTAGACGTCAACGCGCTGCGGGCGCTCTTTAGCGGCGGCCAGGCGCCGCCGATCCGCCCGGTCCTCGGCGACATTGTGGTAGACGAGGTGGGGCTCGAGCTCTCCGACCTCCCCTACACGCTCCCCGACCTTCGCGTCGACACGCCGCAACTTAGCGGGCGCAGCGGCGAGCTTCAGGGCCCCCTCGCCCTCACCACCACCGACGGCACCCTAAACACTAACGTCGACCTGCAGACCAGCCCCTTCGCGCTCTTCGTCCGGGTCGACGCGTCCGACGTCACGATCGCTCGGCACTGGTGGCGCGGTATCGAGGCCGGAACGGTGACGGGCACGCTCTACGTCGTCGGCCCCGACGGCGATCTCGGCGGACAGCTCGACCTCGAAGACGGCGTTGTCGAAACCCTCGGCCTTACGGTCGACAACATTAGCGGCCCGTTCGTCCTGGCTCGTAGCGGCGTAACGGCGACGCTTCAGGGCGACACCCTCGGCGACACGGTCTACGCCGATGCGGCGCTCGACTGGTTCGAACGCGAGTACCGGGGCACCCTTACCGGCACGCTTGACATCGCCACCACCGTCAGCAATTTCGTCCCCGACACTCTTATCCCTACCGACGCGACGAGTGGCAGCCTCGCGGTAGAAGCGGATGTGCGGGGCTGGCGAACGTTCACGGTCGTCGCCGAGGGCACCGGAAACGGACAGGTCGCGGGCGAGACGGTCGACGGTATCGAGATCGACGCGACCTACGACAGCGCTTCGGGGCCGAGTCGGGGTCTGTCGGTCGTCGCCGCGAGCGACACGGGCGACCTCACGGTGCGGTTTCGACCGGGCACAGAAATAGCGGCAGGACGGCTCGAAGTGACCGCCGACGACCTCGATCTTGCGGTGTTGCGGGCCGACGGTAGCCTCGACCTGACCCTCGGCGAACAGCTCCGGGGTGACGCCGACCTCAACCTCGCTGGAACGCTGTTTGGGCGCGACCTGGACGTGCAGCTAAGGGCGGAAACGTTGCCGGGTAGTGGGCGAGCGGACAGTTTGTCAGGCAATGACCTCCCCGACGACAATCTCTCAGACGATTCAGATGATAACGCCGGGGTGTGGCAGGCGACGGTGCGGGGCTCGAGCACCCGCGACGAAACGGTGCAGGGAACGATCCGGCTAGGCTCGAACCTCCTAGACGCCGACCTCCGCCTCGACAACCTCGACCTGCCCGGCCTCACCGAGCGTTCGGCCCTGACGCTAAGCGCCGACGGACCGCTCGACAACCTGCCCCTGACTCTGACCCTCGACCCTCCCGTATCGTTACGTATCGGTAGCGTCACGATCGCCGAAGACTTCGGCGGCACCCTCTCCGCGACTCTGCAAGGCACACGGCTAAGCGGTATCGACGGACGTTTGGGGCCGCTAGAGGTCCGGGGAGATATCGACGTCACCGAGCAGACCGGAGAGGTCGCGTTCGAACTCGCCCCGAGCACGCTTGGCGGCCCCCTCGACACCACCCTCGGCCTAAACGGCGGCCTCTGGCAACTCGGCCCGCAGACGATCCGCACGACCCTCGTCACCGACGCCCTCTCTATCGACACCCTCACTCTCTTCGGCATAGACGCCGCGACCGTCATCGACTACAGCGACGGTTTTGGAGCCGGCCTCGACATCCTCCTCCGCGACCCGTCCTCGGGCCTACTCGTTATCTACGAGGGGGGCGAGCTAAGTGTAGGGTTCGACGAAACGACCGTAAACCTCGCCGACCAGACGGTGACCTTGAGCGGGACGGCGCAGATTTCGCTCGAAGCACCGCTAGAAGCCTCGACCTTTAATCTGAGTGTGCGCACCGGAGGCGTACGCGCCCAGCTCCAAGGGACGCCGCAGGATTTCGGGCTCGGGGTCGGCGAAGAGTCGGGCGGCGAAGAACCCGGCAACGGGGAGCCCGACGGTGGGGGATCCGACGGAGGGGGACTCGGTAACGGGGGATTTGGTGGTGGACCCTCCACCCGGACGATGACGCCGGTCGGGGCAGCACGAGGTTCTTTAGAAACATTGTTATTAGAAGAGACGTCGTTATTAGAAACATCGCTAGAGGCCTTGATCCTCCCCCTGAGCGTGTGGACCGGGGGCGTGAGTGCGCAGCTTCAGGAGACGCCGCAGGATGCCGAGCCGAGGTCCGACGACGGGGCGTCTGGTGATGGAGAGTCTGATAGGACGGAACCCGATGCTGGGGACGCTGAGGACGTAGATGTAGATGAGGTGGGGCTCGAGCCCGACGGTATAGACCCCGACAGTGTAGAACCCGGCAGTGATGTAGAGCCCGACAGCGATAACCCTAATGGAATAGACCTCGGCGGCATAAGTATCGAGGGGCTAAACATCGAAGAGTTAGGGCTAGACCCCGCCGACCTCGACGCGCGCTTCGACCTCGTCGGCGGCATCACCTCGCTCAGCCCGCTCACCATCGAAGCCGGTTTTGCCAGCAGCCCCGAACGCCTCGAAATCCAACAGGTCTCTGACGGTTTCCAGGTTCGGGGCGACCTGCCGATAGCCCCCCTCGCCGACGCGTTCGAGGTCGGCGTCGACCTTACCGGACAGCTTCGCGCCGACCTGACCATCGACCAGACCCCCGACGGCCTCCGCTACGACGGCACGGTGCGCGTCGACGGCGTCGTCGCCGATTATCCGCTAGGGATAACCTTTCGCGGCGACGGCCCCCGCGTCACCGTCGAGGCCGAGAGTCGGGTTTTGAACCAGAACATCGGCGTTACCGGGACGGTGCAGCCCAACTTAGAGCTACGGGCGAGCATCGGCGACCTCGGCACCCTGCGGTTTGCGGACGGACGCGTGACCGGGTCGGGCCAGACGCCCGCACTACGTTTCGGCAGTGTCATTATCGACGCATTACCCTGGCAATTCGACGCGGCGGTGCCGACCGGTGGGGCGACGCTCCATGTCGGGACAGACGAAGCGGGCGGGCCAGGGCTCAATCTCGCCGGACGGAGGGTGGTGCCCCGGCTCGAGCTCACCCTAAACCGCCTCGCCCCAGACGCCCCCCTAAACGGACAGCTCTCGCTCCGCACCGACGGCGCCCGCACTAGCCTCGCCGTGTCCGGCACGCCACTCGCGCCTACCCTCTCCGGCACCATCCCCCGAACCTTCCTCGCCGCCGTCGCCGACCCCTTAGGCGTCGTCCTCGCCGACGATGTGGGCCTCCAGGCGAGTTTCGACCTCCAGGACGGCGTTCGAGTTCGCGCGACGCTCGACTCCGCGCTCGGCACCGAAGCCACACCGTTACGAATCGACATCTCCGGCACGCCCGACGACCTTACCGCCCGACTCCAGGCTGACGGTCTGAGTGCCGAAGCACGTGTCCAGAACGGCACATTGAGCGGACAGGTCAGCGCCGACAACCTCGACCTCGTCACGCTGGTGCCTGATTTTGGCGTAGCGGCGACGCTCGACGGTACGTTGCGTTACGACGGCGGGGCAGCTTGGCAGGGCGAGCTCGACGCGACGGTGCGCGCGCCCTATCCGGTGTCGCTACGTGTACGGGGCGCGGGCGAACGATTAGCGGTGACGGCGAGCACGGCGTTTCGGGGAGCAGAGGTGGGGCTCGAGCTCACCCTAAACCGCCTCGCACCAAACGCCAACCTCAACGGACAGCTCTCGCTTCGCACCAACGGTGCCCAAACTAACCTCGTCATCACCGGCACCCTACTCGCGCCTACCCTCACCGGAACCATCCCCCGAACCCTCCTCGCGACCGTCGCCGACCCTTTGGGCGTCATCCTCGCCGACGACGTAAGTCTCCAGGCGAGTTTTAACGTCCAGGACGGTGTACAGATTCGGGCGACACTCGACTCGGCGATTGGTAGCGAAACCATGCCGACACCTTTACGCATCGACATCTCCGGCACGCCTAACGACCTTATCGCCCGACTCCAGGCTGACGGCCTAAGTGCCGAAGCGCGTGTCCAGAACGGCACGCTACGCGGACAGGTGAGCGCTGACAACCTCGACCTCATCACCCTAGCTCCGGAGGTGGTGACGGATTTCGGCGTAGCGGCGACGCTCGACGGTACGTTGCGTTACGACGATGGCGCGGCTTGGCAGGGCGAACTCGGCGCGACGGTGTACGCGCCCTATCCGGTCTCGCTACGTGTGCGCGGCGAAGGTGAGCAGCTAACGGTGACGGCGCTTAACGAACGGGGGCCGGTCGCGGTCGACGTACGCGGGACGGTACTTCCGAACTTGGCGTTGACGGCGGCGGCGACCGTCGAGGGTGTGGCGCGGTTCGAGGGTTCGTTTGAAGACGACGTGCTGACGGGGACGTTGCAGACCGAGACGCTAACGGTGGACGGGGTGACGAGTCCGGCGCAGACTGTGCAGCTGCGGGCGGGGCTCGAGCCCCCACAACTCACCCTGTCGGGCGACGCCCTTACGCTCCGCCTAACCGAAAACGAACTCGCCGGAACAGTCGCTTGGCCGGTGCTGCTCTACGGCGAGCCGCATCTCGTAAACGCCGATATTAGCGGGACGTTAGACGCGCCGAGGGTGGACGGCGATGTAGCCGGACCCTTCGTCAGCGGGCCGTTTGGGGCGACGAGGCGGGCGGTAGAGAGCACGTTACGGGTCGATTTGCCGCAGTTTCCGGATGGGCTCGAGCCCGTCGAGGTTGCGTTAGATGTCGATATAGGGGTCGGACTGTCCGCAACCAATCGTCCGAGTACGGCGACGGTGACGGCGAGCACAGTGTTTCGGGGGGAGGAGGTGGGGCTCGAGCT
>JAXHMC010000016.1:0-59317 GCA_034521635.1 Trueperaceae bacterium
ACGCCGCGCGCGACGGTACGCCCGAGATGGTGCAGATTCTGCTAGACGCCGGCGCGAACCCTAACGCCACCAACGCTTCGGGAGAGACCGCCCTAGACATCGCCGAACAGACGCCGGGCCGCGAACAGATTGTCGCGCTGCTCCAGTAGCAGACACGAGATCGACAGGTCGGTGGACGTTCGGTGCCGCCGACTTCGTCGCCAGATCGGCTGCCAGACTAGAAAGATGTTTCCAGCAGAGCGCTTCGGCGTGTGTTCTCCTGCCAAACACAGAAGGCCGAGGTCGCGGACGCGGCGCCGAAACAACCGAGGATAACGGCGGCATCAGCTACTCTGCAGTAGAGTGGCACTATAGCCGAGCAGGATTGTAGAGACGTTTTACTCCTTGCCATTACTCCTTGCTACGTGTCCCTTATCACGCAGAAGTCGCGCAGAAGTCACGCAGAAGTCACGCAGAAGCTAAACAGCCACGTGGGAGCTCAGACGTTCGGGTGAGACGCCGCGCGGCGACGTCGGCGGATTCGTGTAGAGATTGCCTCGACCGTCGTCGTCCGCCACATTTTTTACCGTACGCCCCGTTTCATCTTCCGGCTTATCTTAGAGCGCTCGCCTAACAGAGCAACGGTCGTAACGGGCGAACAGTCCACGCGATGTACGGCTCTAAACGCTTACAGTCCTGAATCCTTACAACCTTTAACGTTTGCAATCCTAAACGCTTGCAGCTAAACCCCTACAGCTAAACCCCTACAGCGAGGTGCCCCATGACCGTAGCCACAAAACCCCACACCAGCCGACCATCGACCGACAAATTCGTTTCCGAAGCGCTTACGTTCGACGATGTGCTGCTCGTACCGGCGCACTCACGAGTGCTGCCGCGCGACGTCGATACCCGAAGCCGTCTTTCGCGGCGGATCGCCCTCAACATCCCGATTATCTCGGCGGCGATGGACACCGTAACCGAAACCCAGATGGCTATCGCGCTCGCTCGGCAGGGCGGTATCGGGGTCGTCCACAAACGGATGTCGGTCGAGGCACAGGCCGAAATGGTGCTCAAGGTCAAGCGCTCCGAGGCGGGTATGATCGTCGACCCGATCACCTTGCCCCGCGACGCGACGCTGTGGCAGGCCGAAAAGCTGATGGGCGACTACCGGATCAGCGGGGTGCCGATCGTCGAAGCAGACGGGCGGCTTGTCGGGATTCTGACCAACCGTGACATGCGCTTCGAAACCGATCTCGACAAGTCTGTCGAAGCGTTGATGACCAAGAACAACCTTATTACGGTGCCGGTCGGGACGACGCTCGAAGAAGCGCGCGACATTTTGCGGCGGCACAAGGTCGAAAAGTTGCTTGTGGTCGATGAAAACTACGTGTTGCAGGGGCTTATCACGATTAAAGACATCCAGAAGAAGCTCGACTACCCTAACGCCGCCAAGGACGGGCTCGGTCGGTTGCGGGTCGCGGCGGCGGTCGGGGTGTCGGGCGAGTTAGAGGCTAGGGCTACCGCCCTCGTCGACGCCGGCGTCGACGCCCTCGTTCTTGACAGCGCCCACGGCCACTCGCAGGGTGTGCTCGACGCGCTAAGCTTTCTCAAGTCACGTTACGACGTCGATGTCGTGGCCGGCAACGTCGCGACCGCCGCGGCTGCCGAGGCCCTCGTAGAGCACGGTGCCGATGCGGTCAAGGTCGGTATCGGCCCGGGCAGTATCTGCACGACCCGCGTTGTGACCGGTGTCGGGATGCCGCAACTCACCGCGATTCTAAACGTTGCCGACGTCTTGCAGCACACCGACGTCCCGCTGATCGCCGACGGCGGCATCAAGATGACCGGCGACGTGCCTAAGGCGATCGCTGCCGGCGCCGATACGGTGATGATCGGCTCGCTTCTGGCCGGTACCACCGAGTCTCCCGGCGAAGAGATTTTACGTGACGGACGCCGTTACAAGGCCTACCGGGGGATGGGCTCGCTCGGCGCGATGGCGGGCGGAAGCGCCGACCGCTACTTTCAGGAAGACGCCAAGAAGCTCGTCCCCGAGGGGATCGAGGGGATGGTGTCGTACAAGGGGCCGGTCGGCGATGTGCTGTTTCAGATGCTCGGCGGCCTGAGCAGTGCGATGGGTTACTGCGGCACGCCCGATCTGCAAGCGTTGCGCGAGCGCGCTCAGTTCGTCAAGGTGACATCGGCGAGCATGATCGAGTCGCATCCGCATGACGTGACGATCACCAAAGACGCCCCGAACTACTCGCTGTCGCGCCGCGAGTAACGTCGGCGTAACTCGCTCGCAATAAGCAGCCCGTTACAACGGGGGTGAGGCGTCTCGCTCCCGTCTTCTGTTGTGCTTCTGTTGTGCAGACGCGCTTCTGTAGGTAGCCCCATTGTTTGCCGCGTCAGCTTTGCTAGCGTAAAGACGCACGTTACAAGACCGTCATAAACAAATGCACTACCTAGAGGGGGACTCGTATGAACCGAATCATCGACCGTTTGGCCGTCGCGCTATCGGTAAGCCTACTCGTACTGTCGAGCGCCGTATTCGCGCAGGGGCCGACCGTCGTCGACGTCGCTGCTCAAAACGACGACCTATCGACCTTCGTTACCGCACTCCAAGCGACCGAAGACCTGCTCGCCGAACTCGAAGCGTTCGGCCCGTATACTATTTTTGCGCCGAGTAACGAGGCGTTCGCCGCGCTATCCGAAGCCGATCTACAGGCGATTTTAGAAAATCAGGCGGCGCTCGAAAGCCTTCTTCGCTACCACGTCGTTCCGGGTGACCTAGACGCTGAAGAGGTCGCGGGGGCCGACGAGCTAGAAGCGTTTACCGGTCAAGCTATCGACGTGACGACCGAAAACGGTCTCGTTTACGTCGAGGGCGCACAGGTGCTAACCGCGAATATCACTGCGGCGAACGGCACGATCCACATTATCGACGCCATTATGTTGCCCGCACCGCTTAGCGAACTTATGGGCCAGGCCGGTGAGGGTGTGTCGCGACCGCTCGAAAGCGCCGAGACGATTATCGACGTGGTGAGCACGTCACAGTCCTTTACGACGCTACTCGAAGCGATCGAAACGGCGGGTCTGTTCGACACCCTCGACACCGAGGGCCCGTTTACCGTGTTCGCGCCGACCAACGACGCGTTCTCTGATCTCTCCCCCGAAGCGTTAGCCGACCTGCTTGGCAACCCGGACGCGCTCGCGAACGTTCTCCAGTATCACGTGGTCGCGGGCGAACTCGCCGCAGACGATCTCGTGACCCTTACGGCGGTCGAAACGCTAACGGGCGATCAGCTTAGCGTCGAGGTTAGCGACGGCACCGTCACTGTAGGCGGCGCGACCGTAATCGACAGCGATATCGAAGCGGATAACGGCCTTATCCACGCGATAAACGCCGTGTTGTTGTCTCCGGCAGACGACGCCGAGATGGATACCGAGATGGACACCGACACAGCAGCGGCGACAGCGGCGAGTGAGACGATTGTCGATATCGTGGTCGGTGACGAGCGTTTTAGCACCCTAGAGCAAGCGGTCGTAGCGGCTGACCTAACCGACGCCCTCGCGAGCGAAGGCCCACTAACCGTGTTCGCGCCGACCAACGACGCGTTCGCAGCGCTTCCCGACGGCCTGCTAGAAGACCTTCTCGAAAACCCCGAAGCGCTTGCGGCGGTGCTTAGCTACCACGTTGTCGCCGGACGCCTAACGAGTGGCGAACTTATTAGCACTCGCTCAGTGGACACGCTTTCGGGTGAATCGTTAGAGATAGCGGTCGCGCAGGGCACGGTTGTCGTCGGCGGAAACGCTGCTGAAGTGACCACGCCCGACGTGATGTCGACGAACGGCGTCATCCACATCATCGACGCGGTGCTGCTGCCGCCGAGTGCACAGTAACGTTGGGCGCAACTAGACGCCAACGGACGTAAAACGTCAACAAAGACGTCGGCAAGTACGCCGACAAACGAAAGCGCCGAGGTTCCGCTACGTAGCGGAGCCTCGGTTAGTTTTGACGCTCTTTGGAAGCGGACGTCAGAAGCGGATGGTGTGGTCGCCGTGGGGCTCGAGCCGCAAAAACTCTCTGACTACGTTCTCGGCACCGAACTTTAAAAAGAAGCTAAACGGGCTCAGGATCCGCTCTTGGGGCGTGTCTTCGGGCAGCAGGTGCGCGTGCAGGCGCCGAAACTGACGGCTGTAGATGCTGTCCTGCTTGGCGAGCGCCCGAGCGCTCTTGTCGCGGAGCGTCTCGAAGGTTGTTTCGATATACCCCTCGCCGCGCCGCACGGTGCGTTCGAGGGTCGGGTCGATCGCGCGGACGTGTTCTACGAGGTGGTCGGCGAGCCGCTCGAGCTCGTCGAGGTGGTGGTCGAACGCCTCGGCGTGGCCGTGTAGGTCTAGCAAAACGCGGTCGCGGACGTCGGTGTAGCGCTCCTGGATGTCGTGGTGGCTTAGTTCGAACTTGTCGAGGATGCGGTGGACGGGGGGCTCGAGCACCGTCACCGTAGCGCGCGGCCAGATCAGCGGCATCGCGACGCCGTGCGCCTCGTAAACACCTTGAAGCTGGCAAAAATAACGCAACTCGCCCGGCCCCACCACGGTAATCGCGGTCGGCAACACCGCGTCCTGTGTGACCGGGCGCAAGCCCGCCGCGGGCGTCAGGCGGCTCGGATCGCGGTCTAAAAGGCTTAACAGGTCGTCCGGCGTAAATTCGGCGTTCTCACTCCGAAACAGCCCGTCGTCGTAGCGTAATAATTGCCGCTGGCCGTCGTCCGTCTCGAAAAACAGGTTGGTAGCCTGTTCGCCCCGCCCGAGTTGCGGGTCTAGCCCTTGGTCGCGGAGCGCGTCGGCGGCGCGGTTGATCGCGTCTGAAGAGCTGAGCGGATCGCGCACTTCGCGGGCGAGCACGTCCCGAAACAGCGGTGCGAGGCCGGGCTCGAGCGGGTCGAGGACGATAAGCCCCTGGTCGCCGAGCAGGTCGTAGAGCAGTCCTGCAAACCAGTCGGCGTAGCTCTGTGCGTGTTCGGCGCTGCGGCGCAGGCGCTCCCGTACGTCTTCGTAAAACGGCTGGTTGACGTTTAGCTTCGCTAGCTCGTCGATTATCTGTTCGGCCCAGCCGTCCTGGAGGCGGATCCGTCCGGCGGGGGTGCCGCGCGGGAGGGGGAGCTCGAGCCGGTGCAACGTTTCGTCCAGGTCGAGCAGATAGCTGTGGTCGATCTCGGCGCTGTCGTGGTCTTGGCTCGCGAGCCAGAAGATAGCCACCACCGGACGCTCGTCGCCGCTTAGCTGTTCGGCGAGCTTGAGCGCCGTGACCGCCTTGGAGAGGGTGTAGGCCGGCCCGAGCAACAGCCCGACCTGCTGCCCGGTCACGACCGCCCGACTGTCGGGGTGACGGAGCTCGTCGAGCGCCGTAAACACCGCCTCGGGCGCGTGTCGGTCGCGGGCGTAACGTTCTAGCGCCGCCGTCAACGCGTCTCGGTCGACTGCTCGGGGCGTGGCGAGGGCGCCGCCCGTGTTGCCGGGTTGTAGACGAAAGTAGGCGTCTAGCTCGCCGTCTAGGTAGCGGTCACGAAAGGGGCGCGAAGCAGGCTGATGGGCTGACACACGCTACGCTACCGCGCCGCGCCCACCGTTACCGTTATGTAGCTAGCATCTCGGCGACCAGGTTTCTGACAACACCAGGTTTCTAACAACATTTCTGACCGTAGACATCTCGGTAGCGAACATCTCGGTAGCGAACATCTCGGTAGTAAACGTCTCAGTAACAGATGGGTCAGCGACCGAGTGTCGGCGACTGGGTGTCGGCGACCGGGGTCGGGGCTTCTCCAAGATTCCGCTTTAAAAGGACGGTATCTTCGTACAGCGGGCAGATACGGGGTGCAGCAGTGCCTAGAGAGCGTGTTAGAATAGCCAACGTGGTTTTGATCCCAGACTCGCGCCTTACCAGCCTTTGTCGTTTCCCGTGGTCGCTTGCCGCCCTAGGTCAGCAGCTGTGAAGCTGCGCGTCGATCTCTACCCGCACCGCCCGGTGCCACGTGAGGTGAGCGGCTCGAGCCCCACCGAAGCGGGTCGCGGCGGAGCCTACGAATCTGCCGACGTGGTCGTGCTTATCGACGTGTTGCGGAGCTGTACGGTCGCACCGATTCTGTTCGATAACGGCCTCGCCGACCTCTACTTCTGTGCGAGTATCGCCGGAGCGAAAAAGTTCGCGAGCGACCGGGGCGCGCTGCTGCTCGGCGAACGGCACGGGCTTCCGCCCGAAGGCTTTAACTACGGCAACTCGCCCGCCGAACTGCGCTCTCTGGACGCGCACGGACGTCAGGCGGTGCTGGTGTCGGAAAACACGCCGCAGGTGCTGCCGCTGCTAGCGGAGGCGCGGCACGTCTTGCTCGGCTCGCTCTACAACGCCGACGCGGTGTTCGGGTGCGCCTACGCGCTCGCGGATGAGCAGATCACGCTGGTCTGTAGCGGCTTTGCGGGCACCGAAAGCCTAGACGACGCGCTCGCGGCGGGCTACATGGCGGCGCGGCTCAAGCAGTTCTATCCCGACATCCGGCTAGAGGGGGCGGCACTTATGGCGATCAGTCTGCTCAAAGCGTTTCCCGAACCGCTTGAAGCGCTGTGGCACTCGCACGCCGGTTACTACCTGCGTAACGCGCAGGTTCAAGAAGATATCGCGGTCGCGAGCCTTATCTCGCAGAGCGACAAGGTGCCGCGTCTGCAGGGCGTGACCGGAACCGATACCGCGTCGCTCTACCACTTTCGCGCCGACACGAACGGGCCGAACCATGGCTGAGCGATCCGACATCGACGTACCCGACACCGACACGCCTGACACCGACGTCGAGGTGCTCGGCTACGAGGTCGCGCCGTGGACGCTCGAACAGGCGACGACCTGGTGTTTGGCGGCGGTTCGCACCCCGGAGCCTAAGCTGCTCGTCACGCTAAACCCCGAAATCATCGTTCAGGCCCAGACCTCGCTCGCCCTCGAAGAAGCCTTGCAGGCCGCTGACCTCACCGTAGCGGACGGTATCGGCGTGTTGTGGGCGGCGCGGCGTTTCGGCCATAGCCTACCCGAACGGGTGCCAGGGGTCGAACTCGTCACCAACGTGCTCGAGCGGGGCGGTGCTGATCTGCGCGTCTATTTTCTGGGTGCGCGACCGGGGGTAGCGGCTCGAGCCGCAGAACTCGCCGAGCGCCGCTACGGCATTACTGTTGCGGGCGTCCAACACGGCTACTTTCGCCGCCCCGACGAAACCCCCGACGTGGTCGCCCGCATCGCCGCCGCCCAACCGCACCTGCTGCTCGCCGGTTTGGGAGAGGGCCAGGAGCGTTTTTTGCACCAGCACCGTCACGACCTCGGCGTCCCGCTGCTGATCGGTGTCGGCGGCGCCCTCGACGTGATCGCGGGTCAGGTCAAGCGCACCCCCGGCTGGACGCGGCGTCTACGTATCGAATGGATGTACCGCGTCGGCCTCGACCCGAAACGCTGGCACCGGGTTCCTCGCCTCGTCCGTTTTGTCGGTTTAGTACGAGAGGCTCGCCGTCCGCCACGCGAGCGGTAGTGCTGTGCTGGTCGTGCTTACGTGCCGCGCCGCTACGGCAGCGTTCGGTGTCGTTGTGGGGGAGGATGGCGTGGTGCGGAGGTGTTTGTGAGCAGAGGTGTTGTAGGCCAATCGATAGACCGACCGGTGCGCATGGCGCACCCTACTGGTGCATCATCTTAGAGTAGACGGCTCATTGTGGGGCTCGAGCCCTGTCCCTGCGTCGCGCTTCGTGTCAGGTGCGTGACAAGCCCTGGTAGCGGCGCACCGGTCTGCGGTTTACGGGTACACTAGTCCTACATCATGTCTAAAAAGCGTATCCAAACCATCCTCGAAGAACACGTCACCGACCTCGACGGTCTAAACGTCGCGTTTGTGGGCAACCGCGACGACGGCATGGCGATCGCCTCGGTCAATCCGGGCGGCATCGACGTGGCCGCTCTCGCTGCCTACGCGACCGAGCTGATTCGCGCCAACATGCGCCTCGCCAAGATTCTGGGCCGGGGCTCGGCGACGAGCTATATCGTAAGCAGCACGACCACCGACAAGCTGCTTTTGCAGGTCGTCCCCGACACCAACACCTACATCGCTATCCTGACCGACCAGGAGATCGGTTACCGGGACAGTCTGCCGCGCCTCAAGGCCGTGCTCGCCGAAGGAAAAGAGGTGTTGCCAAAGCTGCGCGAATCGTCCTAGACGTTAGCTTGGCATGTCGTCTACCAGACGGTCGAACCACTTCTGAGGAAACCGGATCGCGCGTCCGGTCCGGTCCATGGGGGTGTGGAGCGTGCTCGCGAGCGCGATGAGGTCGTCGCCCCGTGTGAGGCGGTAGTCGTAGCGAAAGCGGCGGCTTTTGGCGACGCTCAGGGTTGTGTCGATAGTCACTTCGTCGTCGAAGCAGAGGCTGCGGCGGTAGTCGATACTGACCTGGCTGACCGCGAGCGAGACCCCCTCGTCTTCTAACTCGCGGTAACTCACACCCCGGTCGCGCAACCACTCGACACGGGCGGCTTCGAGCCAAACGACGTAGGCGCTGTGGTGGGCGATGCCCATCTGGTCGGTTTCGGCAAAGCGGACGCGTAGCTTCACTAGAGCACCTCGCGCGGCTCGGTGTAAAAGCTGAGTTTAGGAGTGTTGCGCAGCTTGAGTTCGCGGGCGATACTGCGCTGCAACAGGCCGCTCGCGCGGTTGAGGGCGCTTAGCATGTCGGCCTCGTCGACGTCGTCACCGAAGGCGCTTACGAGTACGCGGGCGCTGGTAAGGTCGGTCGACAGCCGGACCCGTTCGACGGTCACAATCATCGGGACACGCGGGTCGCTGAGTTCGGGGATGGTTTCGGAGAGGATGCGGGCGATGCTGCGCTCGAGCTTACCCTGTCGTTCGCTCATAGCCGCTCACTCATGACGGTCTGTCTTGCAGTAGGGTGGTTGTAGGTCGTCGTGCCGCGCCGCGACCGGGGTGGCCAGAAAAATTGTCAAAACATATCCAAAACGTTTCATAGACGCGTATCATACCGTCTCGGACGCGCTTTGCGACGTGCGCCAGGCGGCGAGCAGCTTGTGGTCGAGCGTCGAGAGCGCCAACGCGGTCAGTTCGGCAAGCGGGACGGGCACCGCGTCTGCGGGAGGCGTCGTGACGATGACGGGGGTTGCGGTGATGCGAAAGTGGGTGTAGGCGTGGCGGACGGGCTCGAGCCCCACCCCCTCCGGCCTCGTTTGTTGCAGCACGAATCCCCACAACCCGCCGAGCATCTCGTCGGTACCGCGCTGCCGCAACCACACCCCGGCCTCGTCCTGGTAGAGCAGCGCGTAGCGCGTGACGTGCGGCGTCTCTTTGCGCCGTTTAGGCGTCGGAAACTCGTCGACCCGTCCCGCCGCGAACGCCGCGCAGTACGCCGACACCGGACAGGCATCGCACCGGGGCGTTTTGGGGGTGCAGACCGTCGCGCCTAAATCCATCAGGGCTTCGTTAAAGGCTCGAGCCCTCCCCTCCGACAGATACGGCTGTAGCGTCGCCTTAACCTGCCCCTCGCTCACCTCCCCCGCGAGCATCGCGAGCCGCGCCGCGACCCGTTTGAGGTTGCCGTCGACCGCTACCGCGTCGCGGTTAAACGCCATCGCCATAAGCGCTGCCGCCGTGTAGCTTCCGATTCCCGGCAGTCGGCGGAGTTCGGCCTCGCTGTCCGGAAGCGCTCCGCCGTAGTCGTCCACCACCTGCCGCGCGGCGCGGTGCAACAGCCGGGCGCGGCGGTAGTAGCCCAGACCCTCCCAGGCTTTTAGCACGTCGTCTAGCGGCGCGGCAGCTAATGCCTCTACGGTCGGAAAACGGTCGAGCCAACGCTGAAAGTAGGGCACCACCGTCGCGACCTGGGTCTGCTGCAACATCATTTCGGAGACCCAGACCCGGTACGGCGTCCGCTCGCGTCGCCACGGTAGGTTACGCGCGTGTTCGGCAAACCAGTCGAGCAGGGCGTCGGTCACGTCTGGTAGCGTAACAGGTGCAGCCCGACAGCGCTGTCTGTCTCGCCGCGCGAACACAGCAAACCTTGTGGAGTGTCTGGCAGTTGTAGCGTTATGGCACGTTGTAGCGTGGTAGCACGATGAAGCACGATGAGGCACATGACTCAGCAGTTCCACGAAACTTTGCTCAACATAAAGCGTCACCGTCGACACCCGTCAGATGTGATTGTTGCAGCATCATTTGGAATTGCTAACTGATTCAAAAACGTCCGGCTATGTCTTCGTGTACGGCACCCTCAAACCGGGCGAACGCAACGACCACGTCGCCTACAACGCCGGGAGCTTCGAGGCCGAACCGGCGTACGTCGACAAGATGACTCTCTATCACCTCGAGCCCGAAAACTATCCGGCGATGGTGCGGGGGCGGGGCCGCGTCGAGGGGATGTTGCTCCGTTACGACGACATCGACGCGGCGCTGCCGGTACTCGACGACCTCGAAGGGTGTCATCTGCTGCCGCCCGAATACACGCGGGTCGAACTGAGGGTTTATCCGCAAAACGTAACGGCGTGGGGATATCTGTACGCGCGGTTGGGCAGGCTCGAGCCCCCCAGCGCCCTCTACCTCGCGACCGGACGGTGGCCGCCATCGTCCTAAACCGCCATCGTTCTAAACCGCCATCGTCCTAAACCGCCTACGCTCAGATGCCCGCCATAAAACGGTCGTACTGGACCCGAAGCTGCGCCCGCTGGTCTTTGCTCGGTGCGTGCTCGAGCCCCCGCGTAAGCACGCCGACGTAGCGCTGTTCGAGCTCGGCCCGGCGTGCGAGCGTCCAGGGTGTGTCGATGTCGGGGAGTAGCGGGCCGCTGTAGCTGTCTAGTGCGGCCTGCACGTCGGCGAACGCGCCGGTCTGCTCGGCTCGAGCCGCGAGTTTTTCGAAGGTGTCGACGTCGTAGCGGTAGGGTGTGCCGAGCTCGAGCCCCACCCGCTTGCGCGCCACCCGCAGCCCGGCGAACGGCTCGATAATCTGCCGTAACCGCAAGGTCAGGACGTAGATAGCGTTGTTCTGGGCCGGTTCCGACCACAGCGCGTCCCGAAACGCGTCGTTAGGGACGCTCTCTTGTTGATGGTAGTGCTGCTGTTCGAGCAGATAGAAAAACGCCGCCGACGCCCGCTTGACCGACCAGCGGACGCGCTCGCCCCGGACGTAGACGCGGGCGCCGCCTAGCGCCTCGACCGTGAGCGGGTCTGGCTGTGCAGAGAGAGGTTTGGGCTTTGCAGGGCCGCGCCGCTCTCCCGCGAACGTGCTGACGTAAGGCGGCCTGCCGGGCGAGCCGCGTGGCGACTGTGTCTAGTAGCTCGGCTCTGCTAAACGGTTTGGTCAGGTAGTCGTCAGCGCCTAGGTTCATGCCGCGCCGAAAAAAGTCGTAGTCGTCGAGCGCGGTCAGGTAGATAAACGGCACACCGCGCAGCGCTCTGTTACGGCGGAGCAGCCGGTGAAAAGTAAAGCCGTCGAGGTCGGGCATCGAGACGTCACAGAGGATGAGGGAGGGCTCGAGCCCCCTTCCTAACGCCCGTAACGCGTCGTGTGCGCTGCCAAAACTTACGACCTCGTAGCGAGACGCGAGAATGTCCTCGACCAGCCTTAACGCGAAGGGTTCGTCGTCGATCGCGAGAATAGTCATCTTACGAGCATCGTAGTACAACGCATCTATGCACGTAAACACCCGAAAGATGGTATTGGCGTACTAGAAGCCGCTTTGTAAAGTAAAGGTGGGGTGACTTCTAGTACATCTGTGTAGCGCAGCATCTTGTCGCGAAGTAGATGCTTTATAGACCTTTAACGCTTCGGTTAGATGCGCGCGGCTGTCGAGGTCGATCGGTCGATGCCGAGTCGGGCGACGCGCTAGAAAAGCACACCAGGTCTCTAAGGAGCGCTATTCGATCCGCACTCTGAAGCGTATAGAACCTTTATGTCCCGGATTGATCTGCGTGATCCTGCACGTAGAGGCAGAGGTTACGTCGACAGTGATATTCGTTGCCGTCGGGTCGGCGACCGTTACGAAGGCACTACTACCGCCCGGACAGACACGATGATCTCGATATCGGCGGTGCCGCCGCTATAGGCGCCCGTCACGAGGGGCGTAAAACCGGACACCGGATCGGTGATCACTACCTGGCTTACAGGTCCGCTGCTCGAACTGGGATTGGTGTAGTCGATGCGGTATTCGAGCACCTCGCCGGGCGACCCGCTCGCGCTACTCGCATAGCTTGAATCCGGGCATGTTGTTCCTCCTGCTGCTGTAAGGTTACAGACCGACTTTACCGGAGATCGAGGAAGCCGCTAGCGGGATCGACGACGTTAAACAGCACGGTGTCAGCGTCGCTTGGATAGTACGTCCAGAGGTCGAGGCCCTTTCGATCACCGAAGCCACCGCTGGTCGTGCCACCGTAAGCGCGCTGATCGGAGTCGGTATTGAAGCCGTCTCGGGCCGCTGTAAGCGGCGTTCGGGTGGGTTACCCCCGGTAAGAGAATCGTTGATGGTACTGCCTGTAGGGACGTGTGTCACCGTCTAAGAGTCGATACGCCGCGATCGTCCGTAGAAGCCGCCGCTGCAGCCACCTATAAGTGACTGGGCAGACGCCGCCCGGAGGGTTAAGCAGGGTGTACGTAGGTCCGCCGCTTCGAGCGTTTTCGACGTCTCCGTACGGAAAGTGATACTCGCCCGCGTGGACGCGGATACGGGCGGGGTAATCTTCCTTGGCTGGAAAGTTGGCGCCGCTGTTGTCTTTGCCGTCCCAGTCGACAGTTTTAAGGCCGTCGCCACCGACGCGTCCGCGCAGCACTCGGTTGGTGGGCTCAGTCGGATCAAAGTCCGGGTTAGTCACGTCGCGACCGATCACGAGCCGGTAAGTTGTGCGCGCCGGCGTTGAGAGCGTCGTAGCTGAACGTGCCTGCCCTCGACCGACTCGGGGTGTTGCGGCCCTGTGCCGGTGATTTAGCGGTAAAGCTTACGTTTCTCACCTCGGGTCGTTGGGTGACGAGCGGAATACCGAGCTCGCTTAAGGTGCTGTTGGCGGGTGGATTGAAAAAGAGCGGAAACTCGGGAGGGGCGATCGTAACGCCACCCTGAAGCCCGCCAATCCCGCCAGCCCCGCTGCCGTCGCCGAGCGCGTCGCGATAGAGAGGGGTAACCCCATCAGCATCGTAAAAGCCTACCGAGCTGCCGAGCAGGACAAAGCCGAACGGGTCGAAGCCGCGCAAGAAGGCTCGGTAGCGAAACCCGTCTAGGGTAACGGGGTAGAGGGTCGAGTGGACAGTGCGCCCGCTGCTCCCTACGTTTCCACTAAAGGCATAAGTAAAAACGCGACCGTTAATATCCGTCGTTGACGTTTTATTACTTCGAACCGTAACGTCCCACGCTGCGGTTTGCTCGGGGAGCGTATCAAACGTTGTTGTCGATCCAGGATTGTAGACTTTGCCGGGGTGTTGGTTGCCCCCGCCGGTAGAGCTGGGAGTAAGGCCTTCCGTGCCCGTAATGACGACGTTGTATCTACCTGTACCGCCTATCTGCATCTGCGTGTGTACAGGGGATGTATCCGGCATCAGAGGAGTCGGGATTAGACGGGTTTCGCTTCGGCCCAGCGAGTTCCTGGACTCGGTTCTCGATATAGCCGGGTGTAGGGGAGTCTGCTTCTGCCTTACTAGAGCACCGAAAGTCTGCATCTGCCGCATCGGGATCATCTTCGTTCCCTTCCTTACCAGGTACGGGAGCTTTGTTCTCATATACATAGATATCGCCGCTAGCGGTGTTGGTGACATCGTCGCTCTCGATGCCCTGGCTGCTAGAGCCTAAGAACAGCACCTCACCCGCCTCGGCGTAGACGTAAAGCAACGTACGCCGCTTCACCAGGTCGTTGTAGTATGTATCGTCTGTCCACTCGAACCAGGCCCGGTCGCCGTTTGGAAAGTTCGTGGTGTAGTCCGCTGGGTAGAGGCTGCGGCTCCCTTCGGCGTTTGCTATCGACCCGAACAGCCCGAGCAGCGCGAGCGTGACGAGCGCCCCGAACGCACCGCAACGAAAAACGATTGCTTTTATGACGTGTGCCTTTTTCATCGTGTCTGACCATCCGTTTGTGAGGGTTGCGCGTTGTTGTGTGAGGCCTCGTCGGCAGGGTCGCGCTCACGACGACCACAGCGCCACTGTTCGTCGACCGCGACGTCTAGGCGAAGCTGAAAGCCGTTACGACCGAAGACCGGGTCGGAGGTGCCGCCGCTGCTGTAGCCCGCGACGCCGTAGAGACCGCAGGCGAGCTGTTGGGAGAGTTCTAGAGTAAAGCCTAGCTCGGAGCCTAAGTCGTAATCGTTAAAGAGTCGTCCGTAGAGCCCGGCACTGCCGCCCTGCCAGAGCCCGACGCTGCTGCCGAGCGTGATCAGATCCTGGTAGCGGCTCTCTTCTAGGTAGCGGTAACGGTAGCCGAGCCGGGCGTCTGTGCGCGCCGCGATCGGGACTTCGAACCGCAGGTCGCCGAGCAGTTCGAAGCCGCCACTGTCGCTAAGGCTGCCGGCGTAGAGCTGGCTCGTCCCTAAAAAGGTTAGGCCGTCGCCCCGGTAGGCGCTGTCGAGCCGAAGGCTCAGCCCGAAGCTTGGGGTGCGCGCGGCTTCGTAGAGGACGCTGGTGCCGACGCCCCAGAAGAGCGGGTCGGTGTCGGCGAGGTTGGCGCCGCCGCTAAAGAGCAGTTTGGTGCCGCCGGGGCCGAAGCGGGTTTCGAGGCGGGCGTTGCCGTCGCCGTCGTCGTCGTCGTAACGGAGCGCGGTCGCGAGCACGGTGGCGTTGTTGCTGCTGTCGTCAAAGTCGAGAACCTGCTCGAACGACGGTTCGAAGCTCAGGCGTTCGCTAAGCGGTAGGCTGGTGCTGACGCCGATGTTAAGCTCGCCCGCCGCTGCCGAGACGCCGCCGGGGATGCGGTAGTTGGCGCGTAACGTCGAGGAGCCGAAGTCTGCCGCGCGCCCCAACACCGCCCGGTTGTCGATTTCGGTGACGAGTCCGACGAGCAGGGTGTTGCCGATACCCCATTCGAGGGTGTCGCTTAGTTCTAGCTCTAAGTTTTCGAGTAGCTGATATCCCGCTGTGAGGGTGGTGAGCGAGGTGGCGCCGCCCAAACCCTGGGCGTGGTAGAGCTCGAGCCGGGTCCGTTCTAGACCGAACACGTTAAGGAGCGACAGCCCGGCGTCTAGCCTCGGGTCACCGTTGTCGAGCTGGCCGCCGACGCGCGCACTGACGTTGTCGCCGACGCCGTCGATTTCGCCGAGCGAAAACACGCCGCGCAGCCTGAACAGGCTTTCGGAAGAGTCGCTGCGGCGCCGGTAACGTGCTTCGGCTTCGAGCCCGATGTCGGGGCTGACCTGCACGGAAGCGCTGCTACCGACCGCGAGCCCGGTGTCGCGTTCGTTTTCGACGAGGGGCGACCGGTAGTTCGGATCGAGATAGCTTAGTTCGGCGTCTAGCCTAACTGGCCCCTCTCGGTAACCGCCGCGCACCGCGAAGCCGGCTCCGCTACCGCTGTCGTCGCCAGCGTAGGCAACTTCGGCCTCACCCTGAAAGCGTCTGGTGTCGGTCGCGACCGCTGCACTGACGAGGTAGACGGCGCCGCGCCGCTCGCGGCTTTCGAACAGGGTGCTCGCACGAATCTCGGTCGGCCCGAAGTCGTAGCCGAACTGGGTGCCGAACTGCATGGTGCGGCGTCCGCCGTCGTCGGCGCGAATCCGGTAGGTCGCGAGCAGCACGTAGCGGTTACCTGCCGCGTCGCGGAGCGGGAGAGGCCGTGACAGCCGAACCGTGCCGAGCTGTTCGTTGGCGACAAAGCCTCGACCGGCAGCGAGCGGGCCGACGAGCGGGTCGGTGTCGTCTTCTAGGATGAGGTCGTCACTAAACTCGCTCCGTTTGGCGATGTAGACCGCGACCGTGCCGTCGTCGATGGGGGCGTCGGGGAGGCGGTAGAAGCTGGTGCCGTCAGAGGCGATTTCGAGGTCTTCGACAAGCCGAGAACTCGGGACGAGTGCGGCGTAGCCGAGGCCGAAACCGCCGTCGTCGATGGGGCGGTGCCGCCAGGTCAGGCCGGTCGCGCTCCGTGACACGCCGGCGAGTGGGCCGACGAGCTGGCCGGTGCCGTCGCCGTACTGCACAAAGCTAACGTCGTGCTCGAGCCGTATGTAAACACCCTGACGGCTTGCCGCTTCGTTCTGCAGGACGCCGCTCGACCCTAGCACCCCGAAGGTCGGGCTGGGGTTGCCGAAAAAGCCGAGCGGGTCGGGCGGCAGGTTGAGGCCGAGGGTTAGAAACGCGTCTTCGAGCACCGGCCCCCGCGCGAACAGGCTGGTCGCCGCGTCGACCCGAAAACCGCTGGGGGCAAAGGTTCCGGCGAGGCTGCCGCTACCGACCACCATCCAGGGCCGGACGTTGGTGTCGACGCGGAGTGTTTGGTGAAGGGTACGGTTGGCGGTGACGAAGCTTAGGGTTAGCTCGCCGGTGGTGGCGACGGGCTCGAGCCCCAAACGCACTACCCCGTCGCGGGCCAGAAGCTGATACCCCGCCCGCTCGCGGTTGACGTCGGGCAGGCTCGGCGCCGTACCGTCTACCGTAATCGTGACGAGCTGTTCGCTAGCCGGGTTGCCAAACTCGTCGGTAAAGAGCACGTCGAGCAGCAGCGGGCTGGTCGTGTTGGCGATAATCGGTGTGAGCGGTACGAGGCTGACGTTACGGGCCGGTCCGGCAAGTGCGACGTTGACGTCTTGTTGTAAGCGCTCGCCACTCGCGGTAATCGCTTCGGCGCGCAGCAGGTTCGGCCCGCGTTGTAGCCCGACGCCGATATATTCGAGGGTGAGGCGTCCGGTGGTGGGGTCGGAGACCTGCCGACCGATGCGGTCGCCGCCGATAACGGTGTTGTTGACGAGCAGACGGGTCTCGCTACCGAGCGGCGCCTCGACGACGATGTCGCTGCTGCTCGTCCCGCTTACGACTGTTCCTTCGGTCGGGCTGAGAATGACGAGGCCTTGCCGGTCTGTGTCTTGGTCTGCGTCTTGGTCTGGGTTGGCGCGTGGCTGTTCGGGGAGCGCGACGGCTTGTAGATAACGCTGCACCGCGTCGGGGTCGCCCCGCAGCAGTTCGGGTGCCGGGGTTAGCGCGAGCAGGCTTACGTCGGGATCGATAAAGACGGTTAGGTCGCGCACCACCACCACAAACCCTATAGTCTCGGCGTCGGGTGGCAGGTCGAACACAAGGGTGCGGGTGTTAGCGTCGTAGCGCGGTTCGGGGATGCTCGTCTCAGCTGTATCTGCGCCGGTGTCTGACGCTGTGTTTGACCCGGTGTCTGACTCTGTGTTTGACTCTGTGTCTGCGGGCTCGAGCCCGCTCGGAACCTCGACCGGGGTGTCGCGGGGGTCGGGGTTGTCGAGTCGGGACGCACCGGCGAGGTCGCTCCGGTAGACGCTGCCGGGCAGGTAGTCGACACCTTCGGGTAGCGCCACAACGAGTGCGAGGCCGGTCAGACGGGCGAACCCGTCGGCGCTAAACGAATAGACGAGGTCGACCTGTATCTCGGTCGGATCGATCTCCGCAGCCGTCTCGGTCGTGGTGGTTTGTGCCTGCGCGAACAGGCCGAACAGGCCGAAGATACCGACAACGAATATACGGGCGATCAGTAGAGGGTTAAAGCGGTTCATTCGGTCTCCCAAACAAGCTGCGGTACGCTAAGCGCGGGTCGTTCGGCGAGGCTTAGCTCGTAGCGAAGGATGAGGAGCTGGTCGGGCTCGAGCCGCAGCCTAAAGACCCCCATACCGTCCTCGGTCGCACTGACCGCGCCGCCTACCCCTTCGGCCACACTCGTATCGAACGCCTGCTGCACGAGCGCCTCGTCGCCGGTTTGCGCGCTCATCCCTGCAACCACCCGCTCGCGCAGGTAGAGGTTCGTCACCACAGTGTCGCTCGTGACGCTTATGGTGACGGCCCAGCGGGTCGGCAGGCCGGTCTCCGGATCGAGGCTCGCTGCGACCGGGTTGATGTACTTGCTGACGGTGAGCGGGCCCTGCGACAACGACAACCGCCGCCGGACGAACAGGTCGACCTGGCCCGGCTCGAACGGAACGTCGCGGTGCAGAATAAGGCCGGCCCGAGGCCGTACGTTCCAGAGACCGGGTGCTTCCTGGTCGGGGGTAGCCTGAAGCGCCCTCGCCGGCAGGGTGGTCGGATCGACTTTGAGCGCGCTAACGCCCGGCATAACGTCGGGAAAGGTGTAGTGGCCGAACTCGTCGGTAACGGTCGAAACCCCGGTCGGCAGATAGAGCCGTAGCCCCTCGACGGGGGTGTCCGCGCTGCTTAGGGTGCCCGACGCGTCGTCGTCGATGTAGGCGGTGCCGGTAATCACGGCGTTCGCCTGCAGGAGCGGATCGTCGACTTCGACGTCGGCGGCGGCCTCACCGTCGGCGACAACCTCACCGCCGGCGTTGCGGGCGAGGGCCGTCACCGTGTTGACGAGCCGGTTATGCCTTAGTGCGGCGGGTAAGATGCGCAGTTCGTAGTGTAGCGAGAGCTGTGCGCCCGGCTCGAGCCCCCCCACATCGTCCCAGAACAGCTCGCCGCCGCGCACCTCGGGCTCGAACGCCGTTGTCGCCCCGTCCCGAACGATCTCGGCACTTCTGGGTACGTAACGGGTGCCGGGCGGGATGGTATCGACGAGCTCGAGCCGTTCGAGCGGCACTTCGGACGACGGGTTGATAAGCGTGACCGTGTAGCGCGCCCTCTGCCCGACGCGGAGCTGTCGCGGCGTAACCTCTTTGGTAATCAGCAGTTCGGCGGGGTAGGCCGTGTGGCTGACGATGTTCGAGTTTTGTGCGGGGGTCGCGTCGCTCCGCACACCAAACACGTTGTCGATGTCGGTCGCGTCGCTAATGTCACGGCGCACCGCAGCCCGAAACTCGATCACGACGTTAAACGCGCTCGGTAGTTCGGCGATGCGCCAGACCAGGGTCCGCCCGCCGTCTTCTAACGCGAAACGCACCTCGGTGGTCGCGCCGGTGACCGGGTCGGTGAGGGTGCCGCTCGTAGCGTCTTGCGGGTTAATTAGGGCGTCGTCGAGGGTGTCGCGGATGACCACGTTCTGCAGCGGTACCCGACCGTTTTGGAGGGCGAGCGTATAGAGAATGGTCTGACCCCCGATGACCCGATTGTCGGTCTCCGGATCGGCGCGCTTCTCTATGTCGACAAAGCCCGGAATCACGTCGAACACTTCGCCCACATTAGACGCGTCGACGATAGCCGGATCGTTGTTACAACGCCCGACCAGGTCGATAAACGCCTCACCGCGCTGGTCGCTCGCCGCGTTCACAAACACCTCTACCTCGCTACCCGCAGCTAAAGAGCTGGTGGTAAGCATGTAGGGCGGGGTCGCGTCGCTCGGCTCGCCCTCGCCGAGAAACAGGGTGAGGTCGGGGGTTAGGGTGCTTTCGGGAAGAACCTGGGCCTCGACGCGGTAGCGGTAGGAAGCGTTGCCAGTATTGACGAGCTTGTAGCGCAGGAGTGCCGCACCGCCCTCTAGCGGCAGGCTCTGGCCTGGGTCGGTGACGGTGCCGTCGGGGGTAATGTTGAGCGCGCAGAACGCAGCCACCGTGTGTGTGACGACGTTACTACACTCCTCGCCGTCGATGCCCTGCCCCGACACGCACGCCTGGTTGTCGATCTGCGCGTTGCCGGGTGCGCCGACAGCGACAGCGGTGTCGACGCTAAGCACGACGGTGGTGGAGGGCTCGAGCCGCTCGAAACGCCAGCTTAACGTCCGTGTTACCGCATCGTAATCTCCCTCGACCGGAATCGTTTCCCCGCTTACCGGGTCGACGATCGTACCGTCCGAAAAGCCGCTCGGCGCGCTGAGGTAGGGGCTTAGCACGTCGCTAACGACCACGTCGGTCAGCGCGACGTCGGCGACCTGAAAGCGCACTGTGTAGCGCAGCGGTGTACCGACGTCGAGTTCGCCACTCGCCGGGATCGCTTCTTTAAGCAGGTCACGAATCCCCGACTCGACCCCCTGGTGCTCGGTCGTGTTGCTTACACCCTCCCCCTCGACGCTAGACGAACTCACCCGCGCCGTGTTTTCGATACTCCCCGGACCGAGCACCCGCACCCGAAACGCTATGGTGACGCTCGTACTCGCGGGTAGCGTGTCCCACAGAACGGTAATAACGTTGTCCGCCACGCTTATCTGGGCGTCGTCAGCGACGCTTGTGTCGGGGGAGGTGCTCACCACGACGTCGCCGAGAAGTTCTAGCAGCGGGCTAAGCTCGTCGCGAAACGTCAGGTTGTCTAGCGGCACCGGCGCCGTGCTAAAGCTAACCTCGTACGCGATCTCGTCGCCGACCTCTACATCGCTGCCCGAAGGTGGCGTCGCCGTTTTGACGATCTCGCCAAAAGCTGTGTCTATTTGCAGCACGGTTTCGACGATGTTCGATACAGCGTCGACCACCTCGTCGCCGTCGGTCGCCGTCGCCGTCGCCTGGTTAATGATGCTCAGGCTGGTCGCTTGGGCGAACGCCGCGCTACACAGCAGCAGGCAGCTAAGGCAGACGATCCAGCGCTGCAGAAAGCGCGTTAGTAAAAAGGCTTCGGGTGACAACGGTTTTCTCCTCACGTGTAAAGACGTCGGATTCGGGGCGCTGGGTGGCGCGGGGTAGAGACGGGGCGGGTATTTGTAGAGGGTGCTAAAACAAGCAATTATGGTCTACTATTTTTCGCTATGTCGATTCTGATGTGCGAGGTGTTCGTCTCGAAACAGATTGGAACAGAAGGGGTCCCGCCCCGGACGTGCCGAGGCGGGAGAGAACGAGGGGTTAAGGGATGGTGACGTCGAAGGTAAGGTTGACGAAGTCGTCGTTGCCGGGTAGCGAGTCGATGGTAAAGCGCACGCTGCTGACGTTCGCGCCGGTGCTGCCGGAAGGCTGCGTAGATTGGGTAACGGTGATAGCGGTACCGCCATCGCTAGTCGTGGGCGCAGCACCAAAGGTGTCGAAGACGGTCGGAACCGGAATAGTATCCGTCACAATGATGTTGGTCAGCGGACCTGAGCTGGTGTTTTCGACCCGGATTGTGTAGCGGAGAGTGTCGCCGGGTTGAGCCGTCGTATCTGTCCCGCTGTCTACGACGGTACCACCGCGAATTGTCTGGACTGATTTTTCGAGGTTGAGTTCGTTGACGCTAACGGGTGTTGGCTCGTCGTCGTTGGGGTCGGCGCTAGGTGTGGTCGAGTTGTTCGAGTCGTTGGTCGTCGGTGTGCCGCCAGGACCAGTACCGCTCGCGGTCGCGGTGTTGAAGTAGTCACCTGCGGTCAGAACGCGGACGTCGAGCACGATAACGAACTCACCATCGACGTTGAGGGTCGAACCGGCGTCGATAAGTTCGATGCTGTCACTCGTTGTCGCGTCGGAACCGGTGTAGCCGGGGTTAATCTGGACGCCAGCGACTGGGCTCTGCAGTGTCGGTGCGCTGTTAAGCGAGTAGTTACCCGCACCGAAAGTGTTGTCTAGGTCGTCTACAACGCTGAGGTTTTGGATCTGGACGTCACCTTGATTCTCGACGAAGATGCTGAACTGAACATCGAAGGGTGCGCCAGCCTGGTCATCGTACGAAGCCGTCTTCGACACTGCGATGACGGGGCTTTCTAGCAAGACAGGGGTCGGAACGCTTGTGTTGGGGTTCGGGTTTACACCGTCGGTCGACTGATTGGTAACGGTTGCGCCGCCGCCGTCTGTACCGCTAATGACGGCTTGGTTTTGGGTGTCGAAGGGACCGTCCACACGCACGATGATGCGAATCCGAGCGGTCGCGCCTACCGGTAGAGAGGAGCCGGCAGTATCTAACATCTCGGTGGTGGTTGCGCCGTCGTAAGCGGTGGTGTTGAAAGCGATAACCGCGCCACCAGCACTAGATACGAGGCTCGGGCCACTAACAATGTCGAAGTTGTTCGCGTCATCAAAAGCGATCGTGAGATCGTCGATAAGGCTTAAACCGGTGATCTCGGTCGTGCCCGTGTTCTCGAGGTAGAAGTCGAACGTGACGCGGTAGTCTTCGACAGGGTCACCGATGTTGGTGCCGGTCGCGAGGATAGGAGCGACGACAGCCTCGACGTCTTTAGCGAGACCAAGTTCGCCGTCGGTGACCGTCACGCGGGCGATGTTGTTGTTATCGAACGAGACGTTAGGACCTTCTTGACCTTCAGCAACCGCTGTGTCGTTAACGGCGACGAGGTCTAGGTTGGCGGTATCGCCTGTAGCCTGCCCGTTAGGCACAGCCGCTCGAACGACGAAGAACTGTTCTTGACCGGGTGTGAAGGGGATCGGCTGGGTGAGGTCGAGTGCGCCACCACTGATAACCCCGAACTCGTCGGCGAGGAAGACTTGTACGTTGTCGAAGTCGAAGGCGTCGCCACCATCTTGAACGACATCGAGAGAAATGTCGCTGTTGGCGTTGCTGTTGTTGGTAACCGTGTACAAAAATTCGACGTTGCTACCCGCGTTAGCGGTGCTTTCGTACGCCGGGGTTGCGGTGCCAAAGTTGATCTCGGTGGGATCAGTAGCTTCAGAGGCAACATTATTAGTTGTCGAAGGCGTGTTTGACGACGGCTCGACGGTGACACCGAAAACTTCTTGCACCGTCGTCGTGACAGTGTTCGAGGTGGCGCTGCCTGGATTGTCGTCAGCGTCTCGATAGGTCGCGGTCGCGGTGTTTTGGATGACCGTTCCGGCGGGTGTCAGGGTCTGCGCGAAGGCTAGACCGAGCACGCCGAACAGGGCGAGGGTCAGCAGTAGACCCAGGGTGTGACGAAGATGTTTCAAAACTTTCTCCTTAAAAAACCAGCCGGTGTCTCCGGTGCTGGTAAGAGTGCACTCCGAAGGTTTCGAGAGTGCGGCGGGGAACGGAAGACCTGAAGGGAGGTCTTAGCGTCTTTCTAACCGACGCTTAGCGGACGGTAACCCGGTAGCGCAGCGTAAACGCTGTTTCGGGCGCGATCGGGTCTAGCACGGTCCAGCGCAGCGTGTCGTACAGCTCGGGCGGAGCGGGCACGACCACGTCTTCGCCTGCTTCGTTTTGCACGGTGATCGTCGGCGTTTCGCTAAACACTTCTTCTTCTACAAGACTAAATTCGAGAAGTGCTAAAACGTCACCGCTGTCGGCGCTGCCCGCGATGTAAGCCGTGCTGTCGGGGACGGGGCCGGTAAGCTGAAGCTGGTCGGCGGGGATAGCGCTGTCGCCGCTCGCAAACTGCAAACGGTATTCGATCACGTCACCCGGCTCGGCTTCTTCTGCTGCGACAAAGCGCTCTTCGGTACTGCCGTCTTCTAACACGACCGTTTCGACGAGAAAACCTTCGAGCGTAACTGTGGGTGCGACTTCTTCTGAGCCTTCTTGCGCGACCGCGCCCATAAAAAACACCAGTCCGATAAGCACGAGCAGGTACCTTACAAAAATTCGAGACACAAATAACCTCCCTTCTGTTTGGTTCTGACAAATAACGTTTTGGCCACAGGCAGCGTAACGCTATCAAAAGAACGGCTAGGTACTCTAAATGTCATAGACTAGGCCGCTCTCGTTGCCAAACACGTCACTAAACACGCAACACACAATAGCCAGAGTTACCTTTCAAAACTCTTACAAAGTGCTCGAATCTCGTGAAAGGCACCCGATTGGGGGGAGCTTGGAACTTCTGCTAGACGACCTCTAACGCCGCAATCGCCGCAATCGGGCTCTGCTTTTTCGAGCCTAAGCTTCCAGACCGATTTCGAGACCTAAGCTTTAAGACCTTAAGAATCGACGTCCACTCCTTCATTTTGCTTACGCTTCGAAAGTCTCTCTCCAAACCGCTTTCGAGCCGTACGTAAACTCTCGATTCCGCTTACGAAAAAACAAAGTTTATGTCGTCTAGGACGGTTTTTTCTCGCTTGACAGGGAGGTTGGTGTGGCGTTAGGATGACGCTCGTGCCGATAACCAGAGCGCGACGCTGCTGCCTTTCGGTTACGCCCGTACCCCCCCACAGAACTTAACGATCGAAAGCGACCGACGTGCACTTCAGGAGATTACCGTTGAGACAGCGCCCCACCCGACAGCCCGACTGGCATATTATCGACTCGACCCTGCGCGAGGGAGAGCAGTTCGCTCGGGCGAACTTTACCTTAGCCGACAAGATCGAGGTCGCCAAAGCGCTAGATGCGTTCGGTGCCGAGTACATCGAACTGACCACGCCCGTTGCGTCGCCCGCGTCGCGCAAAGCCTGCGAGACCATCGCCGGGCTCGGCCTAAACGCCAAGATTCTGACCCACACCCGGGCCAATCTCGACGACGCTCGGCTCGCGGTCGCGTGCGGCGTCTACGGTGTCGACATCTTGTTCGGTACCTCGTCGGAGCTGCGCCAGTTTAGCCACGGACGTGACGTCGCCGGGATTATCGAGGAGAGCCGCGACATTATCTCTTACGTCAAGTCTCAGGGGCGCAACGTCCGCTTTTCGTCCGAAGACACGTTTCGTAGCGACAAGCGCGATCTGCTCGCGGTCTACCAGGCGGCTGATGACGCGGGCGTCGACCGGGTAGGTTTAGCCGACACGGTCGGCATCGCCAGCCCCACCCAGGTGCGCGAACTCGTCGCCGACGTGCGGGCGGTGGTCGGCTGCGACATCGAGTTTCACGGCCACAACGACACCGGCTGCGCGATCGCGAACGCCTACGAAGCGGTGCGCGCCGGGGCGACCCACATCGACACCAGCATCTTAGGGATCGGCGAGCGTAACGGCATCACCCCGCTCGGTGGCTTTCTGGCGCGGATGTACACCACGAACCCGCAGCGGCTTCAGGACAAGTACGACCTCGCGATGTTGCCAGAACTCGACCGGATGATTTCGCGGATGACCGGCGTCGCCATTCCGTTTAACAACTACCTGACCGGCGACTACGCCTACAACCACAAGGCGGGGATGCACCTCAAGGCGATCTACCTCAACCCGGGCTCGTACGAGCCGATTCCGCCCGAGGTGTTCGGCGTCGAGCGTCGTTTGCAGATCGGCTCTAAGCTAACCGGACGTCACGCCATCGCGCAGCGGGCGCAGTCTCTCGGCCTCTCGCTCGACGAGGCGACAATCCGCGCGGTCACGCAGCAGGTCAAGGCGCAGGCGGATGAGGGCGAGCTTACACTCGCGCAGATCGACAGCCTGCTCGAACAAGCGGCCCTGGTGGTGAGCGCGTAATGGCGATAGACCTTCGCGGATTCACCCTTGCCGAGCGGATTTTGTCGCAGCGGGCCGGGCGCCGCGTCGTTGCGGGCGAACTAGCCGTCGTCGACGTCGATCAGGTCATGGTCGTCGATTCGATCGCGCCGAGCGTGATTTCGCGTATCGAAAACGATTTAGGCGGCGCGATCCGGCACCCCGATCGGGTCTGCTTCGTGATCGACCACGTCGCGCCGGCGTCGAACGTCGAGGTCGCGACCACCCAGAAGAACTTGCGGGCCTACGCCAAAGAGCGCGGCATCAAGGTCTTCGACGTCGGACGCGGTATCTGTCACCAGGTACTTATCGAAGAAGGTCTCGCACAGCCCGGACGGATTGTGCTCGGCTCTGACTCTCACTCGACCACGTACGGCGCAGTCGGGGCGTTCGGTACGGGGATGGGTGCGACCGATATCGCGCTCGCGTCGGCGTCGGGGCGCACCTGGCTTAAAGTGCCCGAAACGGTGCGGGTGCGCTTTCACGGCGAACGTCCGGCGGGGGTTAGCGCGAAAGACGTCGCGTTAGAGGTCGTCCGCCAGTTAACTGCCGACGGCGCGACCTATATGAGCATCGAGTATCACGGTGCCGACGCGTTTAGCCTTTCCGAGCGGATGACCCTTGCCAACCTCGCGGTCGAAGCGGGCGCGAAGTCGGGGCTGGTGCCGCCCAGTGGTGAGGTGGCCGAGCGCTACGACGTCCCCGACTGGCTCGTCGTCGACCCGGACGCGACCTACGCTATCGATTTAGACATCGACCTGTCGACGCTGCGCCCCGTCGTGTCGGTACCCTTCTTCGTCGACAACGTCCATCCGGTCGAAGCGTATCTCGGCACCGCCGTCGACGTGGTGTTCGTCGGTACCTGCACCAACGGTCGTTTGGACGACCTGCACGAGGTTGCTCGGGTGCTGCGCGGCAAGCGGGTTGCGCCCGACACGCGGCTGCTGATTATTCCGGCGAGTTCGCAGGTGTTAGAAGCGGCGGTCGCCGACGGGACATTCGGCACCCTACTTGCGGCAGGGGCGACGTTTAGCACGCCGGGGTGCGGGCCGTGTATGGGTCGGCACATGGGCGTACTCGCACCGGGCGAGGTCTGCGTGTCGACGTCGAACCGCAACTTTATCGGGCGGATGGGCAGCCCCGAAGCGAAGATCTTTTTAGCGAGTCCGGCGGTTGCGGCGGCGAGTGCGCTGAACGGTACGCTGAGCCTGCCGCCCTTCCCCGAACGTATGACGAACGCAGCGGAGGTGCAGCATGCCTAGAGTGTGGCGTTTCGACGACGCGGTCAACACCGACGACATTTTGCCGGGCAAGTACGCGCCCTTTATGGTCGGCGAGGACAAGTTTCACCGCTATGCGTTCGCGCATCTGCGGCCCGACTTCGCCGACAACGTCGCACCGGGCGACCTGCTCGTCGGCGGACGCAACTGGGGCTTAGGGAGCAGCCGCGAGTACGCACCGCAAGCGCTTAAAAAGCTCGGTGTCGGGGCGATTATCGCCGAGTCGTTCGCTCGGATTCACTACCGCAACCTGCTCAACCTAGGGATTCCGGCGTTTACCTCGGAGACGGTTCCGGCCCAGCTTTACGACGGCGACGAGGTCGAGTTCGATCTCGCGAGCGGTACGATTCGCCGCAAGACGTCCGAGGGCGACGAGACGTTTCAGCTTACGCCGCCGCCCGACTTTTTGCGCGAGGCGCTTAAAGAAGGTTCGATTCTCGCCTACTACCGAAAACACCAGCGTTTTCCGGGCGAGACGTCCTAAGCAGCAGACATAGATATTAGCTTTAGATACACAGCAATCATCACTCCAACTTCTATTCAATCTCTACCGAGAAGGAGAAACACTATGGCAGCATGTCCCGAATGTGGCGCAGAAATCGAAGAAGCGGGTCTAGAACTCGGTGAACTGGTCGTTTGTGACGACTGCGGCAGCGAACTCGAAGTGACCGATGTCGATCCGGTCAACCTAGAACTCGCGCCTGAAGAAGACGAAGACTGGGGCGAGTAACGCTCTGGTAACCGCCGACCGACCCTAGCGACAGATTTTAGCGATAAATCCCTAGCACCTTTTTGTTTCGAAAGATTCACTCCGAAAGAGAACGAGGCACCCTATGAGTCAGGTACTAACCCGCAGCAACACCGCCACTAGCCCGCGTATCGCCGTCGTGTACGACCGGTTGCGTCCGGAGGAGAAGATGCTTTTCGAGGGATTAGAGCGTGAAGGCGTCGCGTTCGACAAGCTCTACGCCCCCCACCTCAAGCTCGACTTTAGCGCCGCCGACGAGCTATCGCGCTACGACGTGGTGATCGAGCGGTGCCTGTCGCAGACGCGCGGGTTAGCGATCAGCCGTATGTTTACAGCGCTCGGCGCGACCGTGATCAACACGCCTTCGGTGATCGAGGTGTGCGGCGACAAACTCGCGACCAACGCGGCGCTCGCGCGGGCCGGGGTGCCGACACCGCGTACTGGGGTCGCTTTTGACGTCGACACGCTGCTGTCGCTCTGTGACGATTTCGGTTATCCGGTCGTCATGAAGCCCACAGTCGGTTCGTGGGGCCGGATGGTGTCGAAGCTAAACGACCGCGACGCCGTCGAGGCGATCGTCGAGCACCGCGAAACGCTCGGCAGCCCGCACCACAAGGTGTTTTATGTGCAGGAGTACGTCAACAAGCCCGGTCGCGACATCCGCGCGTTTGTGGTCGGTGACGAGGTTATCGCGGCGATCTACCGGACGAGCGAACACTGGATTACCAACACGGCGCGCGGCGCGGTCGCGACGAACTGCCCGCTCTACGACGAGCTTATCGAGGTCGCACGCGGCGCGGCGGAGGCGGTTGGTGGCGGAGTGTTGGCGGTCGACCTGCTCGAATCGGAGCGGGGTCTGCTCGTGAACGAGGTCAACCACACGATGGAGTTTCGTAACTCGGTGTCGACGACCGGCGTGGATATTCCGGCCAAGGTCGCGCGGTATGCGGCGGCGCAGGTGGTGATGGCCGGGTTTTGAGACAGGATTCTAAGCGAGACGGTTCTGCTCGTTACGGAGGAGGGTGAGGAGGGGCTCGAGCCTCCCCAAATCCTCCTCCGCTAACCTGACAAACGCGTAATCGTGTCGCGCCCGCGCGTCTCGCAACCGCTCCGCGAGCATCTGCTGCTTCTCTTCGAGAACTTCGGTCGCGCGTTCGAGCGCCGCAAGCTTAGCCTCGTTTAGCGTCGCAAACGTCTCGCTAGACGTGTAAGTCCGGCGAAACGCATCGACCCAGGCTAAAAAAGCCTCGTCGTCCGTCGCGATCGCCCGAGATGGTACCAGAATCCGCAACCTGACCAATCCGTCAAGCTCCGCTCCGGTCACCCCTTGCGGCTCGTCGAGAGGATGCCACTGCACTCGGTCTGCCATGCGATAAGTGTGCCACAGCGTTTCTCGCACGACTAGCAAACGCACCACACAAATCAGCACGTGCCGACCACATATCGCCGACCACGTATCGCCGACAAACAGCGCGAAGGACCGATCGCTGCAACGTGTGTCTTTTTCATCGCGGTCTAAGCTGTTGCGTTCCCACACAAACCGAGTAGGATAGACAATACTTATGTCAGAAAAACTCTCAGTCGCTATCGTTGGCGCGTCCGGCTACGCTGGAGGCGAATTTTTACGCCTCGCGCTCGGCCACCCTCACCTAGAGGTTACGCAGGCCACGAGCGAGCGCTACGCCAAACAGCCCGTCCACCTCGTCCACCCGAATTTGCGGGGCTCGAGCCGGCTCAAGTTTTCCTCGATCGATGATCTGCAAGACGCCGACCTCATCATCTCCGGTCTGCCGCACAAAAAGTCGGTCGAACGCTTCGACGACTTCGCTAAGCTTGCCCCGCGCATCATCGACCTCTCGGCAGACTGCCGCCTGCACAACGCTGCCGTCTACGAAAAATACTACGGCGAACCGCACACCCGGCCCGACCTGCTCGGCAAATTCGTCTACGGCAACCCCGAACTCCACCGCGACGAGCTGCGCGGCGCGAACTACATTTCGGGCGCGGGCTGCATCGCGACGGCGTCCATCCTCGCGCTCTATCCGCTGCTTAAATACGCCGTCCCCGCACGCGGCGACGTTATCGTCGAGGCCAAAATCGGCTCGTCGGCGGCGGGCAACAGCCCGTCAGAGTCCGGCCATCACCCCGAACGGATGGGTGTGGTGCGCACCTACGCCCCGACCGGCCACCGGCACACCGCCGAAATCGATCAGGAACTGCCCGGTAGCTTTCCGATCCACCTGACCGCGACCGCGATCGAGCGGGTACGCGGTATCCTCGTCACCGCCCACGCTTTCGTCCCCGACGGCTACAGCGACCGCGACGTGATGGGCGCCTACCGCGAAGCGTACGACGAAGAGCCGTTCATCCGCCTCGTGACCGCGCGCAGAGGGATCCACCGCGTCCCCGACCCGAAGATTCTCGACGGCACGAACTTCTGCGATATCGGTTTCGAAGTCGACAACGACACCGGACGCGTCGTGATTATGAGCGCGATCGACAACCTGGTGAAGGGAACCGCCGGTCACGCGTTGCAGGCGCTTAACATCAGTATGGGTTGGGACGAGACGCTCGGGCTAGGATTTACGGGGCTGCATCCGTAGAAACCGCGCTACAAACATCTGTTGATGTGCTAGCATATACGCTATGAAACGGACGACGGTCTACCTACCCGAAGAGATCGACCTAGAACTCGCTCGGCTCGCGCGGCAAGAAGAGCGTTCTAAAGCCGAGCTGATTCGCGAAGCGCTCGAAACCTTTGTCGAACGAAAAGCGAAGACGCGGACGCTCCCGCCCTCGGTCGGGATGGGCCGGAGCGGGATGTCCGACCTAGCCGAGCGGGCCGACGAGTTTCTCGCCGAGATTTACGAAGAAAAGCACGCTCGCATCATGGCCGAGTACGAAGAAGATCAGCCTCTCAACCGAAAGAGGACGCGAAGATTTAAGCGTGGTTGCTGACGCGAATATCTGTCGATATGCTAGCGTATACGCCATGAAACGGACGACGGTCTATCTGTCCGAAGCGATCGACCTAGAACTCGCCCGGCTCGCGCGGCAGGAAGGTCGCTCTAAAATCGAGCTAATCCGCGAGGTGCTCAAGACTTTTGTCGCACAGAAAAAGACCGAGCAGCAAGACGTTCCTTCGTGGCTCGGCGCGGGTCGTAGCAACGTCTCCGACCTTGCCGAACGGGCTGACGAGTTTCTTGCCGAGATTTACGAGGAGAAGTACGCCCGCATCATGACCGACTACGAGGAAGACCATCCGCAGACCAGAGAGGACGCGGAGACTTGAGCGTCATCGCCGACACGAGTGGTCTGTTAGCGCTTCTAGACGCCGACCACGCACGGCACGCCGAAGTACGTGACCTCTTGTTGGGCAACGCGTTCATCGTGCCGAGTTCGGTGCTACCGGAAATCGACCACTTAGCGACGCGGCGGCTAGGTGCGAAGGTAGCCCAGACGTTTTTAGACGACCTAGTCAACGGTCACTACGACTTTTTTAGCGTTAGCTTCGACCACGTCAGGCGTGCGCACCGACTGATGGTGCAGTACGCGGACGCCGACATCGGTTACGTCGACGCGAGCATCGTCGCGGTCGCCGAACAGCTCAAAATCCGCCGCATTCTCACGCTAGACCGTCGCCACTTCACCATGTTTCGTCCACAAGGACTCGACTATCTGGAGTTACTGCCATGACCCGTTATTTCGAACCCTGTTACCTCGAACAATGTGCAACGTCTCTTTTTCCTAGCAGCGGACGGTTATCACGATGATTGTGATTAAAGTCGGCGGTTCGCTCGGCATCGACTACGACGCGCTTTGTGAAGACGTCGCCGAACTGTGGCACGAAGGAGAGCGCTTTGTGTTGGTGCACGGCGGCAGTGCCGAAACGAACCGTGTCGCCGAGGCGCTCGGCCATCCGCCTAAGTTTCGTGACCAGCCCGTCGGGCTACACGAGCCGGTTTACTGACCGGGACACGCTCGAAATCTTCGAGATGGTCTACTGTGGCAAGATGAACAAGGGGATTGTGGAGCGATTGCAGCGGCGCGGCGTAAATGCGGTGGGGCTGTCGGGGCTTGACGGGCGGATTTTCGAGGGGAAGCATAAGGACAAGGTGCGGAGCGTCGAGGACGGCAAGGTCAAGATTTTGCGGGGCGACCATACCGGGACGGTGGAGACGGTCAACACCGACTTGCTGATGTTGCTGATAGATAACGGCTATCTGCCGGTGCTGACGCCGCCGGGCTCGAGCCACGACGGTATCGCCATCAACGTCGACGGCGACCGCGCCGCTGCTGCGGTTGCGACAGCTTTGCGGGCCGACACCCTGCTCCTCCTCTCCAACGTGCCCGGCCTGCTCCGCGACTTCCCCGACGAAGACAGCCTCATCCCCGAAATCCCCGCCGAAGACGTAGAAGACTACCTCGAATTCGCCGAAGACCGGATGAAAAAGAAGGTGCTCGGCGCCTCCGAAGCCGTGCAGGGCGGTGTCCGGCAGGTCATCTTTGGCGACGCTCGGCTCGAGCAGCCGGTTCGCTACGCGCTGTCGGGGCGGGGGACGGTCGTCTCCTGACAAGCCGTCTAGCGAGTCGCCTAGCAAGTCGCCTAACCAAACGTGTACAGTTACAAAAAGGCGTATATCTTTAAACAACGATTATCTTTTTAAGTGTGATGTGTAGCGAGAAGGAGCCAGGATGACCCAGGTAAGCAGCAAGACGCAAGACGTTTTAGCGCGTGATGCGCGGCACAACTCCGGTCTGTGGGCGCCCGACATCGTGTTTGTGCGCGGCCAGGGCGCGACGCTGTGGGACGCTGAGGGCAACGAATATATCGACTGTATGGCCGGCATCGCGGTGGCGAGTGTCGGGCACGCCAACGCGCATCTCGCCCAGGCCATCGCGAAGCAGGCGCAGGCGCTGATTGTGGCGCCACAAAACCTCGGTAGCGACGTCCGGGCCGACTTTTACGACGCGCTGTTTAAGGTCGTACCGGCGCCGCTAAGCCGGGTGTTTATGGCCAATTCGGGTTCGGAGGCGAACGAGGCGGCGCTTAAATGGGCTCGAGCCGCGACCGGTCGGCCCCGGTTTGTGTCGGCGATGCGCGGCTTTTCGGGCCGGACGATGGGCGTGTTGCCGCTGACCTGGGAGAAAAAGTACCGCGAACCGTTCGAGCCGCTTGCGGGGGCGACCGATTTTATCCCCTACAACAACGTCGAGAAGTTAGCGGAGGCGGTCAGTGACGAGACAGCGGCGGTGGTGCTCGAGCCCGCCCAGGGTGAAGGCGGTATCCGCCCGGCGACCAAAAAGTTTTTGCAGGCTGCCCGCGACCTGACCCGCGAACACGGTGCGCTCCTTATCTTCGACGAAATCCAGACCGGTGCGGGGCGTACCGGCAAGTTTCTGGCTTGCGAGCACTACGGCGTGATTCCGGACATGGTGACGATGGCCAAAGGGCTCGCCGGCGGCGTGCCGATTGGTGCGCTGCTGATGACCGAAGAGGTCGCGCAGGCGATGCCTAAAGGCGGTCACGGGACGACGTTCGGCGGCAATCCGCTGTCAGCGGCGGCGGGGCTCGCGGTGCTAGAAGAGTTCGACCGGCGCGACCTTATGGCGCGGGCGAAGCACGCCGGCAATCGGCTCCGTAAGGGTTTGCTCGCGCTTAAAAAGGAGAACGACAAGATTCGCGAGGTGCGCGGGGTGGGGCTGTTGGTGGGGCTCGAGCTCAAAGAAAAAGTCGCCCCGTACATCAGCGCCCTACGCGACAACGGCGTGCTGACCATCAACGCCGGCGCGACGGTGATCCGCTTCGTCCCGCCCCTAGTCATCACCGACGACGAGGTCGACGCGGTGCTCGCGAAGGTCACGAACGTTCTCGCTTAGACCTTCGGATAGACGTTCGGATGGAGTTTGCTAGTGTCGGGGCTCCTGCGCCGCATCGCACTACGCCGTCGCGACCGGATTCTGTTGTGGCTTCTCGTCGTGCTGCTGCTCGGCCTCGCGTTTTACGACGGTACCATCACCACGCTCTATTGTGTCCGCACCGAAGGGACACAACAGGGCTACTGCGAGCTTCGTAACACCCGCCTCGGGGCGGAGCGTCAACGCGTCGCGCTCGCGGGGTTGCGGACGGATGTCGACCGACGGGTCACGAGCGGGCGGTCGTCGCGCACCTACTACGTGCCGGTGTTGGCGGGGGTGGGGGAGGGGCTCGAGCTCCCCTCCCAACCAAGCGAATCTGCCGGTATCCGCGAAATCGCCCAGGTGCGCGCCTTTATCCAGAACGACACGCGGACGACGCTGCGGTTACGCTACGACCGCCGAGCGAGAGGGGCGCTTATCGGTTTAGGAGCGCTGGTTCTCGCTGCGTTCCTCGGTTGGTACGAATGGCGTCTTAGAAAGTCTTAGACGTCGGTCTCGAATGACAAAAGAGACAGCGCGACCGAAACGAAGGACGTTAATCGACAAGATTCTAGACAACGATGGAGACGAACCTTGAGCGATACCGATACGAACGAAGCTACCGTCCCTCACGCGTTTTCTGACGATGACGCTATCGACCTGCTAAAAAATGCCGTAAGCATTCCGAGTCTGTCGGGCCAAGAGCAGAACGTCGCCGAGTATTTAGTAGGGGAGATGGGGCGTTTTGCCGACGAGGCGTTTGTCGACGGCGCAGGCAACGCGGTCGCTCGGCTCGGCTCCGGTGACCTCAAGGTAACGTTTTTAGGGCATATCGACACGGTGCCGGGGGTGGTGCCGGTGCGACGTGAAGACGATACGCTGTTCGGGCGGGGTGTGGTCGATGCGAAGGGGGCGTTTTGTACGGCGGTGGCGGCTGCGTCTAGGCTCGAGCCCTCCCTCTTCGACCACCTCACCCTAACCCTAATCGGTGCCGTCGAAGAAGAGTCACCTACAAGCAAGGGTGCTCGGCACGCGCTCCAAGCCTACCCCAAACCCGACATGCTCGTCATCGGCGAGCCGAGCGGCTGGGACGCCCTGACCCTCGGCTATAAAGGCCGTCTAGTTCTCAAACTATCGCTCCAAAAAGACAACTTTCACAGTGCTGGCGACGACACCACTGCCGCCGAAGATATGGTCGCGGTCTGGCAGCGGATTTCGTCGTGGGCCGAGCGTGCGAGTGTGGACGCGACGGGAATTTTCGACCGGGTGCAAGTAGCGTTACAGGAGATTCACAGCGAGAGCGACGGCCTGACGCAGCACGCGAGCGCGACGATCGGGTTTCGGCTGCCGCCCGACTATCCGCCCGACAGCGTCGAGGCCGCCGTACGCGAACAGCTTACTGATCTGCCGGTGACGGGGCTATCGCTCACCTTTAGCGGTCACGAACAGCCGCACAAGGCGCCTAAAGACACCGCACTAAGCCGCGCGTTTCGGGTCGCGATCCGGCAGCAGGGTGGCACGCCGCGCTTTAAGCTTAAGACGGGAACGGCTGACATGAACGTCGTCGCGCCCTTTTGGGACGTGCCGATGCTCGCTTACGGTCCGGGCGACTCGTCGTTCGACCACCGCCCCGACGAGCAGTTGCCGCTCGCGGACTACCGCCGTGCTATCGCCGTACTACATGCGGCGCTGTCGCGTCTCGCCCATCCCTGACCTCGCCGGACAGTTCGGCCCCGTCGCGCACAATGTGATTCTCCACAATGTGATTTCGTAAGACGTGCAGGCCGAGGCGATCGTGATTGTTTCACGTCGCACCAACCAACCTCTCGCTACAATACAGATGGTGAATTTTAAGCTTAGACGCACAGATTTCGACCGATTTTAGTGAGGGGCTGTATCTTGACACGTTCAATTCTGATGAGACGAGGACTTGTCGTGCTCGTGCTCGCCGCGCTGACGAGTGTCGCGTGGGCGATCGACGATCCGGCGCTCGAGCGGGCCATCAAGCGTCAACTCGGCGTGACCGACGGTGTTTTAGAGGCGTCTGACCTGCTACGGCTGCGCGAACTCGATGCGGGTAATCAGCGCATTACCACGCTCGCCGGGCTCGAAGCGGCTCGCAACCTGGAGCGCCTTAACCTTAGCGGTAATCGGCTGCGCGACCTCGCGCCGCTCGCCGAACTGACCGAGTTGCGGACGCTGCTGCTCGCCGGTAACGAGATCGATGACCTCGAGCCACTCGCCGGCCTGTCTAACCTGACCCGCCTCAACCTGTCGAGCAACAACATCGAGAACATCGCGCCGCTCGCCGGGCTGACCGAGCTAAGCGCGCTCGACCTCGGCAACAACCGTGTCCGCGACATCGCGCCGCTTGCTGGGCTTGTCGCGCTAGAGACGCTAGTGCTTAGTGCGAACGGTGTCCGCGACGTCACACCGCTACGGGGGTTGCGACGCTTGCGGGTGCTCGGGCTAAGCGCCAACCCGATCGACGATATTACGCCACTCGTCGCGTTGGGGGCGCTCGCCGAACTCGACATCAGCCTGAGCGCGGCCTCGGCGACCGAACTCGCGGAGGCGCTGCTCCGCCAACCCGCTCCGGCAGACAGGGTTCCAGCAGACGAGGTAACGTTCGCCGACGAGGGGCTCGAAGCGGCGGTGCGCGAGGCGTTAGCGCGTCCCGAAGGCCCGCTTACTCCCGAAGATGTGGCGGCGCTAACGCGGCTCGACGCGTCGGGGCGAGAGATTCGCGAACTCGCGGGCATCGAGTGGGCGACCGGCCTGACGACGCTAAACCTTAGCAACAACGAGATCGTCGACATTACGCCGCTAGGGGCGCTGACGGACCTCGAAGGGCTCTCGTTGCTCGACAACCGCGTCCGCGACGTAATACCGCTTGCTAACTTGCGTAGTCTTAGCCTGCTGATACTGCGCCAGAACGAGATTAGTGACGTCGCGCCACTCGGGTCGCTGACGGACCTGACGCAGCTCAACCTAAGCGATAATCCGCTCGTGTCGGTCGCGCCGCTCGCCGCGCTCGTCCGGCTAGAGGTGGTCGGTCTGTCGCGAACCGGTATCGGCGACGTGACCCCGCTCGCCGCGCTAACCGCGCTAGAGCAGCTCGGTTTAAACGACAACGCGATCGTCGACGTCACGCCGCTCGCGGGTCTGCAGACGCTCGACGTGCTACTGCTACGCGGCAACGCGATCGTCAACGTCGCGCCGCTCTTCGTGTTAACGGGGCTAGAACGGCTCGAGCTCTCCGGCAATCCTATCGACATAAGCTCCGCCTTCGAGACGTTCGTCACCCGGCTTCGCGACCAGGGCGCCGAGGTGGTCTACGACGCGGTTCCCTAACTTCTCCGTAATCTTTTCTGTAATCTTTTCTGTAATCTTTTCTGTAATCTTTGCTCTGTGACCGCGTCGCGTGAGGTGATGATGACGAGTGGATGTGAACAGAACGCTGCGTACCCGGCAGCGCGTACCGTATAATCGGAAGTGTCTATGTTGGAACTCGAGCGCGTTGCGTTAGAACTGTTGGAATACAAGGTCGGCGACCTGCTGGCCAAGCGAGAAGTGCCGGGCGGCGCCGAGAGTGCCTGGGCGCTTCACAACCATATCGCCCAAGAGCAGGGTGCGCTCGACGCAGACGAGCGGCAGCGCTTTCAGGACGTCAGCCGGACGCTCAAGCGGCTTAGTGGCGTCAAGAGCCAGGCGCAGGTCTACAGCTTCGACGAGCTCGAGCTCGAAGGTTTCGGTGACGACGATAGTGACGCTACTAACGACACGACCGCCGCGCCGAGCCGCGCCTCGGACCGGGGTGACAGCTCCGACTTCGACTTTGCCGACCCGTTTGGTGCGCCCCGTGCCGATCCTGTCGCCGCCGAACCGTCACCCACGTCATCCCCGCCTGCATCACCGCCGCCACCGAGTGTTTCCCTCAGCCCGGCAGAACAGCAGGAGCAGCAGATTTTGCGCAAGCTGACCGAGCGGGTCTGGTGGGACGGGCTCGCGCAGGTGATGCAAAACCTCGCCACGACCTACCGCGCCGAACCTGAGCGGCATACCGTCCGCATCCTGTTCGCGCTGCTTCGTAACCTCGGTCACTACGTCCGTAGCGATAGCTTCGCCGACGACGTTACTCTCGCTCATCTAAACGTCAAAGAGTCGGTGCCCGACTATACCGACCCGCTTGTCTCGCTTAACGACGTGGAGAGTATCGGCGAGCTGATCCGCGAGATCGCCGAGATCGCGCTTACCTTTAAAAATCCGCGTAGTCCCTACCGGGCACTGCGCATCTCCGAAGATCAGGTGCTCGCCTATCTGCGGCGTTTCGGCCTCGCGGTCGCGCGCGACCCGTACGCCGGCAAGCTGTCGCTCTCGCCGATGCGTGGTCCGAGCAGCGCGCAGGTGCGTATCGCTCTGCAGGAGCTTAAAAAAGAGCAGATGCGCGAAGACACCAAACAGGAGCAGCAGCGGAAGCTCGAAGCCCGCTTGCAGCAGGCGCTCGAGCTCGAACGCTCGCAGCGTCAGTTCTTCGAAAAGGACGTGCAGCGCTATATGGAGGCGGTCGACGAGTTTTTCGACGAACTCGAGCGCCATCTGCCGAGCCGGGTCGGGGGCCGCGCCGAGTGGCCGACGCTCGCGAGCAACAAGGTGCTGTTCGCCGAACACCCGGCGTTGCGGGTCGACAAGGTGCCGACCGGCGCGAAGTCGCTGACCGTACGGCTCAAGGGGCCGACGCGCTTTCGGCTCGGCGGGGTCGAGATCGCGCTGCTGTACTCGGGCGAGACGTGGTGGCTCTACGTCGAAAACGACGAGGTACGGCTCGAGCCCGACATGAAACTGACCGTCGCGCCGGGGCGGCTGCTGGTGTTGCGCGAAAAAGACTATATCTACTTCGAAGTGCGCGACGAAGGTCTACCGCTCGCCGCACTCGTCGCCGAAGCGCTGGTGGTACACACTCTGCTCGAGCACGACAGCTTCGCCGCGCCGGTTAAAATGGCGACCGGGGTCGACATCGGCGAGTCGCAGGAGACCGCTCAGCAGGCGTTTCGGCGCCTCCAGGCGATCGTCGGTAACGCCCCCGAACCCGGCGAAGCGCTCGTCGGGCTGTTGCAGGGCGCGGCCCGAGCACTACGCCAAGAGCTTCCGGACGCCCCGCTACAGACCCTAGCCGAGCGTTTCGGGCGGGCGCTAAGCGTAGAAGCTGACGAGCTAGGCGAGCTCGTCGAGGGCTGGCAGAGCGTCCGCGTCAAGCTAAGCGCCGAGCCGGTAAGCGTCAAGCTCGCGGGCTATCCGTTTACGGTTCGCAAGTACGTCGGGCGCAACAGCAACGTCCCCGAAAACGTCGTGTTGATGGCGCCGGGGCGCCCGCTCGGGTCGTTTTTCGACTATCTGCTCCGGCCCTTTCGCGACGGAACGCTACTCTGCGCCCGCTCGCTAAACGACCTGGTCGCGCTCTATCTGCCGCCCGCCGAAGCGCCCGCCGAAACGTCCGACCGGCTCCGCTAACGCCGTATCCAGAAGCCGTGTCTACAAAGAGTGCGGCGAACGTAAAAAACGGAGGGTGTATCGCTGTCGTCGCCCGAGAAAGATGCTATTTCTAAGATGAGTTTTAAGATGAATCGGCATCCGACACGTTTTTCTGTTGACCGACCGGAGGTACGAAATGGCCGCGACCAAACTTAGCGATAGCGACATCCAAAACGCCCTCGCCGAACGCACCGAGTGGGAGCTAAAAGAGGGTAAGCTGCACCGCGACTTTAAGTTCGACAACTTTATCGAAGCGTTCGGGTTTATCAGCCGGGTGGCCGTCCACGCCGAAAAGATGGGCCACCACCCGGAGCTGTTTAACGTCTACAACAACGTCAGTATCGACCTGACCACGCACGACGTCGGCGGGCTTAGCGACTACGACGTAGAACTCGCCGCGCGCATCGACGCACTGCTGTAGCGCGTTCTACCCGACAATTTTTTTGCTGCTAAAGACGGTCGACGGTTTCCGAAGCTGTCGACCGTCTCTTTGCTAGAGTTGTCGGGCGAGCCGGTAATGCGAGCCGGTATCACTGCTCGTCGCGGACGTCGTCGACCCCATCATCCGACCCATCATCTGACTCGTCACCGGCATCGTCGTCCGCCTCGTCACCCGTATCGTCGCTGACGTCACCATCGACCTCGTCACCCGCGCTATCACCCGGTTCGCCATCACCCGGTTCGCCATCACCCGGTTCGTCACTAGTCTCGTCGCTGACATCGTCTTCGGTGGTAGTGTCGGCGTTGTCGAGGGAGGGCTCGAGCCTCGGAAACTCCTCTTCGCTAACCGGTAGCTGCGTGCCCGTCTCTTCCGGTGGGGTTTCGGCGGGCGTCGCCGACGGCGGGGTTTCGGACGGCGGGCCAAAGCTGTAGGCGTCTCTAAGCAGTTCTAGGTCGCGGTCGTCGACGTCGCCGTCGTTGTCGATATCGGCAGGGACGTTGACGCCACGCTGTCCGTAGGCGGTCCCGAGGGCGGCGAGGTCGTAGAAGTCGACGACGCCGTCGCGGTTGATGTCGGCGGGTACGAACTGCCGGAGCGACCGCAGCGCGTTACGGTCGGCGTCGGTAAGCTGCTGCGGGCTGTCGGGGCCGAGCAGCGGGTCCATCACGCCGTCGCCCGCGGGCGTAAGGCCGAGCAGCACGCCGGTTTCGTGGAGCAGCGCGGTGCTGCGTTCGGTGCCGGCGGTCGGGTTTAGCAGCACCGCGATAACGCGTTCGTTGTCCTGGCGTTCGAGCGTCGTCAGCGACACCGTGTCGGGGCCGAAGCGGGCGCTGTCGCCGTAGCGGACGACCGTATTCGCGTCGTCGTCGGTTTCGGCGTCTACGTCGGCGTCTTCGACCTCGTTCCAGGCGGCGAAGGCGGCGGCGACGTCGTCGCGCAGTGTGAGCGGACCGCCCTCGTCGACCACGCGGTAGGTCACGGCGAAGGCGAGGCTCGCGAGCAGACTAACGGCGAGAAGAACGGCGCGCCTCACGGTCTGGCCTCTTCTAGCGCCTGCTGGAGCGCCCGGACGAGGTCGGCGGTACCGGCGCCGGCGCCGTCGCGGACGAGGACGCTGTCGGGGCCGAGGCTGAGGATACGGCCCTGCGGGTCGCGAAAACCGCTCGCGCCGAGCCGCCACAGTCCCTGGTTAAAGCCGACGATCGGCGAGTAGTAGTCGGCGTCGTAGGCCAGAACGATGACCTCGTCGCCGGGCGAAAACTGCGGCATACCGGTCACGTTGAGGGTGAGGCCCGGCAGTTCGCCGCCGTAGAAGAGAAGTTCGCGGCTCGAGCCCTCCCCCTCCTCGCCGTTATCCCTTGACCCGTCGCCCGCCGCACCGTCGCCGACCTCGTCTAGCGCGTCTTCGGCGAACAGGTCGTCGCGCACCTCGAACCGGACGCGGGTCCACGGCTCGCCGTCCCGATCCTCGACGCTAACCTCGCGAACTTCGCCGTAGAAGGCGATCTGGGCCTTTTGGAGCAGGCTGTCTAGGTCGAGTTCGCGGTAGGTGGTCGCGCCCGCGAGGCTGCCCGCGAACAGGCAGATGGCCAAGAGCAGCCGGACGGGGTTGCGGTACACGTTAGGGCAGGTCATGGGCTCGAGCCCCCTCCATCGTCCTCGTCACCATCAACGTCACCGTTACCGTCATCATCGACCTCACCCTCTCCGTCGTCATTGTCCATCGCGTCGTCGTCTAACGCGTCGTCGCTCTCTCCAGGGTCCGCGCCCGCGTCCCCCTCTAACTCGGTGTCGTCTGCTGTATCGGGCGGCGGCGGACGGCGTCCGGCGCGGGCCTCGCTAAAGGCGTGTTCGCCGCCGCGAGAGCTAAACTCGGTCTGGGCGACGACTTCTACGGTGCTCGGCTCGGCGAGGGGCTCGAGCGAAAACTCGAACACGAACTGATTTCCGCCGAGCGGCGCACCTAACACCGCCACATCGACGTTGAGCCGGCCCGGCGTGCTTTGGGCGAACAGGGCGAGGTTGTTTCGGCTCGCCCGGACACTGTCGGCGACGAGCTGAAAGCGGCGCTCGTCCCAACTTAGCAGCGTCCGAAACGCCTGCAGTTCGCGGGCGTCGGCGACCTCGACCCGGATCCGCGTCGCCTCGCGCAGCTCGGTTTCGGGGACGTTGAGCACGAGCGTGGCGGGCGGCGCTTCGGTGACCTGGAGGGTGTACTCCTCGAAGGTCTGCGAGAGGTTGGTGTCGGACACGGCGACGGTAAAGGTAAAGCGCCCGAGCTCGGTCGGTACGCCCCGAATCGTCCCGCCCTGCAACGATAAGCCGGGCGGCAGATCGCCCCGTTCGACCCGAAACTGGTAGGGCGACACGCCGCCGATGGCGCGGATGTCGGCGCTGTAGGGTTCGCCCAAAAAGGCGGTGTCGAGACGCTGCGACAGCAGCCGCAACGCTTCGCTCGGGGCGCCGAGCTCTTCGGTGCAGGCGCCGAGCACGAGCATCAGAGTGAAGACGCCGCAGACGTGGCGCCAGAAACGGAAGGACATGCTGTAGCTTATCAGGTTCGCCCGCTGAGGTTCATGGTTACGAAGTTCATGGTTATGAGGTTTACGGTGAGGTGTCGGGCGGGTCGTGCTGTGGGGGGCGCGTTCGGAACCGCCAGGTGTAGAGGTTAGGGCCGTAGCCGGTCGTTGTACCAGCGGAGGTCGGTCGAACTCGGCGCGATGCGGCAGGCAGGCAGGGCGCGCTCGAGCCGCCGCACCCCCTGCTCGGTGACCGGGTTCTGGGTGAGGTCTAGATCGTGCAGCTTGCCGAGCGTTTCGAGGTGCCGCACACCCGCGTCGCTCACCCGGTTGCCCCAGAGGCTAAGCTCGCGCAGCTCGCCCAGGGCGCCGAGCGGTTCGATATCGGCGTCGCCGAGGCTGTTTTCAGCCAGGTCGAGTTCGCGGAGTGCCGGAAAGCGGGGCAGAGCGTCTAGGGCGCGGGCTCCGAGGGTCGTTTCGTGCAAATGCAAAATTCTGAGGCGGGGCAGCACCGCGAGCACCGCGATCCCGGCCCGGCTTAGGGTCCGGTCGCTCGACAGGGAGAGTTCGCGCAGACCGAGCAGGTACGACAGGTCGTAGAGGCCGGCGTCGCCGAGGTGGCTCGCTTCGGCGCTGAGCACTTCGAGCCGCCGTAAGCGCCGCAGGTGCGCGGCCCCCTCGTCGTCGATGCCGCTCGGCAGATGCAACTCGCGTAGGTCGCTCAGGTGGGCGAGCGCGGCGAAGCAGGATGGCGCGCACGGTGGGGTGCCGGGCAGGGTACGGGCGTCTAGGGCGAACAGGCTGCTGGGCTCGAGCCCCCCGAGCGCTACAAGGTTGTCGCACACGACCGGCTCGAGCCGTAGCTGCAACGCCGTAAACGCCGGTATCCGCACCGCCCCGGTCGCCGCCTGCGGCGGCCCCTTGACAAAGTGACGCTCGCCGAGCCACGACACAATCTGGTAGTACCCGATCCGTCGCTCGGTCGGAAAGGAGGCGGTGCGTTCGGAGGGGGCGCGAAACTCGGTCATCGGGGTCGGGGCTAGGCCGGCTCGAGCCACCGGTAGCCGTAGGGCTCGAGCTCTACGATAACCGCCGCACTCGCTACGCCGAAGCACTCGCCGCTAAAGCAGTCACGCAAGCTCTGTCCGGCGAAGCGGCTAAGGTCGAGGCTGACGGTCTGCGCCGCGTCGCTTAGGTTGTGCAGCGCCAGCACGGTGTCGCGCGTCGTGCCGTCGTCGTAGTGGTTCAGAAAGACGAGCACGGCGCGGTTTTCTGGCTTTAGGATCTCGAAGTGACCGCGGCCTAGCGAGCGGTGCTGTTTACGGGTCTTGATCAGCGTACGCGTCCAGTTAAGCAGGCTGTCCGGGTCTTGTTCCTGCGCGGCGACGCTTCGTGTCTGGTAGCCGTAGATGTCGTCGCGAATGACCGGCGCGTAGAGCGTGTCGGCGCTGCTAAAGTCGGCGTTTTTGGCGCTGTTCCACTGCATCGGTGTACGCACCCCGTTGCGGTCGGGCAGCGCGATGTTGTCGCCCATCCCGATCTCGTCGCCGTAGTAGATGATCGGCGTGCCCGGCAGCGTCATCAGTAGCGAGTTAAGCAGTCTGATGCGGCGCGGGTCGCCCCCGACGAGCGGCGCGAGGCGACGGCGGATGCCGACGTTAATCTTCATGTCCGGGTCGGGCGCGTAGCTGTCGTACATAAAGGTGCGCTCTTCTTCGGTGACCATCTCTAGGGTCAGTTCGTCGTGGTTGCGTAAAAACACCACCCACTGACAGGTTTCCGGGATCGGCGGGGTCTGGCTCATAATCCAGACAACGCTGTCGCGCTTCCCTTCGGCGAGCGCCTTGTAGAGCCGAGGCATGACCGGAAAGTGAAACAGCAGCGGCATCTCGTCGGTGCCGTCGCCGAAGTAGGGGAGGGTGTCTTCGGGCCACTGGTTGACCTCGCCGAGCAGAAACGTGCCCGGTCTGATGCTGTCGATGTAGGCGCGCAGCTCCTTGAGAAAGTCGTGGGTCTCGCGGATGTTTTCGTTGTTGGTGCCCTCGCGTTCGAACAGGTAGGGGATCGCGTCCATCCGAAAGCCGTCGAGGCCGAGCTCGAGCCAGAACCGCACCACGTTTTTCATCTCCCGGCGCACCTCGGGGTGGTCGTAGTTGAGGTCGGGCTGGTGGCTAAAGAAGCGGTGCCAGTAATACTGTCCGGTCTGCGCGTCGTAGGTCCAGTTCGACGCTTCGGTGTCGGTAAAGATAATCCGCGTCCCGGCGTACTTCTCGTCGCTGTCGCTCCAGACGTACCAGTCGCGTCTGGGATTGTCGCGCGACGAGCGGCTTTCGGCAAACCAGGGATGGTCGCTGCTGGTGTGGTTCAGAACCAGCTCGCCGATCACCTTCAGGCCGCGCTTGTGGGTCTCGGCGATAAGCTCTTTGAGGTCGCCTAGGTCGCCGTAGGTCGGGTGGATGCTGTAGAAATCGGCGACGTCGTAGCCGTCGTCTCTAAGCGGCGACGGAAACATCGGCAGCAGCCAGATCGCGTCGACGCCGAGACTTTTAAGGTAGTCGAGCTTGTCGATAACGCCGCGTATATCGCCGTGACCGTCGCCGTCGCTGTCGCGAAAGGCGCGGATGTAGAGTTCGTAGAGTACCGCGTCTTTGTACCAGTCGCTGCGGTTAGCTCCGGAGGGGGTAGGGTGACTCATCGTGTGGGCGACACCTCCTTGTTGCGGGGGCTTGTTGTAGGGCGTGTTGTGGGGGGCGCGTCGGGCGAGCGGGTGCTGTCTACGCGCCGCCCGAGAGGCGTTATGATGGACGACACAACGACAGGTAGCGCGTACGGGCGAGGTGTTAGGGTGCTGCACAGTTTCGGGGCGCGGCCTTCATGCTAAGGTAACCACACACTGGGGGCTCGAGCCCTCGAATTTTACAGCGTACCCCTAAACGATGATCACGATACGCCCGCACCATCACGTCTCTCCGTAGCGATTACGCCACAGTTAGGATGATATATGGATACCCGTCTTCGAGACCTGAAGCGTCAGCGCTTTCTGGTCTACCCCTACCCGCTCGCCCGCGGCCCCGTGCGCGAGTTTCACGTCTCGCGTGCGGCCCGTGAGCGCTACGAGTTAGACGCCAGCCTGTTTTCGTTTCGCGGTAACCTCGTCGTCGCCGATCTGCCGAGCGCCCAGCAACTCGCCCACACCATCAACGCCAAGCGCGACGTCGCCCGCAACCCCCACCTCGCGGTGCAGGCCGGTGACCTCTACGCCGCCGGTCTCATCGACGAAGTACTGCACCTCATGATCGCTATCTACGAAGAGCACAACCCCGGCTTTATGGCCCGGAGCTACGAGCAGCTGCGCGAGCGCCTCGGCGAAGACGCGCTCGGCGCGACGTTGCGGCGTTTCGTCGAGACCTTTCCCGGTAGCGACGTCTACCGGGGCGAGATAAGCGCCGACGAGTATCTCGCGGACAGTACCGACGGCGTGCCGCACACCCACGTTGTGCTCGAAGAGCTGCTTATCTTAAAGTTAACCAACGAAAATCCGGCGCTCGAGCGCTTTCAGGAATTTTTCGACGACGACGCACTCGAAAAAGAGACCGCCTATCTGCAGATTGTCGAAGGTTTAGAGGCGATCGCCGCCGACGAACCGGGCTTCGGGTCGAAGGATGTGCCGTTGCTCGATCTTTTGCGCACCCCGTTTCGTAACCACCCGACCTCGCTCGAGGGCCAGCTCGGCTACATGCGGCAGAGCTGGCGCGACCTCGGCGGCGAGCGTTTCGACCACTTCGTCGACCGCATCCTGCGCACCGTCGACACCCTCAAAGAGGAGCGCAAACCGCGCGGTTTTGGCGGGCCGGGCCCGAGCGAGGTGCCCGACATTGCGGCGCTCCGCGGCGACGACATGGGCCGCGAGGCACCCGAAGCCGAACGTTTTAGCCCCGACCGTTCTTGGATGCCGCGCGTGGTCATGATCGCCAAAAGCAGCTACGTCTGGCTCGACCAGCTCTCGAAGATATACGAGCGCGACATCACCCGCCTCGACCAGATCCCGGGCGAAGAGCTCGACAAGCTCGCCGACTGGGGCTTTACCGGGCTGTGGCTGATCGGCCTCTGGGAGCGGAGCGAAGCGTCGCGCCGGATCAAGCACCTGCGCGGCAACCCCGACGCGGTCGCTTCGGCCTATTCGCTCTACGACTACGATATCTCCGCCGATCTCGGCGGCACCGAAGCCTACGAAAACCTGCGCGACCGGGCCTGGCAGCGCGGCATCCGGCTCGCGTCGGACATGGTGCCTAACCATATGGGGATCGACTCGCGCTGGGTGATCGAGCACCCCGACTGGTTTTTATCGCTCGACCATAGCCCCTACCCCGGCTACACCTTCGAGGGCCCCGACCTGTCGCCCGACGAGCGCGTCACCATCCAGCTCGAAGACCACTACTACGACGCGACCGACGCGGCGGTCGTCTTTAAACGGACCGACAACCAGACCGGCGACGCCCGCTATATCTATCACGGTAACGACGGCACCACGATGCCCTGGAACGATACCGCGCAGCTTAACTACCTCGACGACCGCGTCCGCGAGGGGGTTATCCAGACGATCCTGCACGTCGCCCGCCAGTTTCCGATCATCCGCTTCGACGCGGCGATGACGCTCGCCAAACGCCACATCCAGCGGCTCTGGTTTCCCGAACCGGGTTCGGGCGGCGCGATCCCGTCGCGGTCGCACTACGGCAGCATGACCAACGAGGCGTTCGAGCGCGAGATCCCCGAAGAGTTCTGGCGCGAGGTGGTCGACCGGGTCGCCGAAGAGGTGCCCGACACGCTGCTGCTCGCCGAGGCGTTCTGGATGATGGAGGGCTACTTCGTCCGCACGTTAGGGATGCACCGAGTCTACAACAGCGCCTTTATGAACATGCTCAAACGCGAAGAGAACAGCGGCTACCGCGAGTTGATCAAGAACGTGCTCGCCTTCGACCCCGAAATCCTCAAACGCTACGTCAACTTTATGAACAACCCCGACGAGGAGACGGCGGTCGCACAGTTCGGCAAGGACGACAAGTACTTCGGTACCTGCATCCTGATGACGACCATGCCGGGCCTGCCGATGTTCGGCCACGGCCAGGTCGAGGGCTTTACCGAAAAGTACGGGATGGAGTACCGGCGCCCCAAGTACGACGAACGCCCCGACGACTGGCTCGTCGACCGGCACCGCCGCGAAATCTTTCCGCTGCTGCACCGCCGCGCCGAATTCGCCGAGGTCGACAACTTCCGCTTCTACGACGTGACGCGTGACGGCGACGTGCTCGAAGACGTCTACGCGTACAGCAACCGCTACGGCGACAAGGCGTCGCTGATCGTCTACAACAACAGCGTCGGCGAGGCGCACGGCTGGCTTAAAACCTCGGCGCCCTACGTGGTCAAAACGGACGGCGACAAGGCCGAACACCGCGAAGACGTCGCGAGTGCGCTCGGACTTCGGGGCGGCGAGCGCGACTTTACGGTCGTGCGCGACAGCGTTGCGGGTCTCGAATATCTCTACGAAAGCCGCACTCTGCACAGCGACGGTGTGCGGGTCGACCTCGGTGCGTTTAAGTACCGCGTGTTGCTAGACATCCGCGAAGTCCATGACGACGACCAGGACAGCTACCGGCAGCTCTACGACCAGCTTGGCGGGCAGGGTGTGGCGAGTATCGACGACGCGCTCGCCGACCTCCGCTTCCGTCCGCTACACGAAGCGCTGCAGGCGCTGCTCACGCCGCGGGTGCTCGAGCGGGTCGCCGCGACCGCCTCGTCTGGTGCGTCCGGTACTGTATCTGGTGACGCGCCCGAACGCGACGATCTACAGGCGCGCTACGCATCTTTTTTAGAGACCGCCCAGTCGTTTAGCGACTTCGGCGCCGAAACGAGACCCGTCAGCGCCGCCTTTACGCGCGAACTCGCGGTGCTTAGAGAGCTGCCGTCGCTCGCCGCCACCGACCTGCCGAGCGCGCTCGAAACCGCCTTTACGCGCGAGCTTAAAGAGAAGCGTACCCTCGGCACCCCGACGACGGCGGTGCTGTTCGGCTGGCTGGTGCTGCACCGGATCGGCGCGCTGCGCGCGGACGGACCGCTCGAGCAGACGAGCTACACCGCGATCCGCGACTGGCGGCTCGACCGGGCGTTGCGTCTGGCGTTTCGCGAGCTAAGCGATTCGCAGGCCGAAGTCGAGCACTCGGTGCTGCTCACCCAACTGTTGGTGCGTTACCAGAGCTGGTACGACCTCGGCGACGACCCGGACGACGATCTCGCGCTTCTGTCCGAAGCGCTGCTCCGTTACCTGCTCGCCGACGCTGACGTGTTGCGCTTTTTGCAGGTCAACGCGCACGAGGGCGTGATGTGGTTTAACCAGGAGGCGTTTCGGGATCTGGTGGGGGGGCTCGAGCTCACCGCTACCCTTAGCCTGCTCGCCGAGCACCGCGCCGACCCCACCACGCCGGTCGCCGTCCCGCTGACCCGCGCCCGCGAAATTATCCTCGACCTCGAAGCCGCCGAAGCCGCGTCGGGCTACCGGGTCGACCAGCTGCTGCCGACCGACGAAGCCACCCTGACGCCGACGACAGAAGACGCGTTAGAAGACGCAGCAGACAGCCGCGAGGCCGCCGCAGCCGCGACGACAGCGACCGGCGACATGTCTGAAGACGATACGCCTGAAGACAATACCTCTGAAGAGACCGACTCCGTGCCAGGTGCCGAGAGAGAGGACACCGTCTCCGAATCGTCCTAGGCCGACTCGCTCTAAAGATAAAGACCGCTTTTTACGGCGGTCTTTTTTACATTCGGACGGTTGTGTCCGGACGGCTGTGTCCGGACGGCTAGGGCGAGGACGTCGTATCCAAACAGCCAAGGCGGGCCTAGAGTTTGGCCCGTAGCGTCTGATAACTAAGGTGGGTCAGCGCGAGCGCGAGGGCGTCGGCGACGTGGTTGCTCGGCGGCTGCTTGGTCATGTTTAACAGCGCCCGCACCATGTAGCCGACCTGGGCCTTGCTCGCCTTACCGGTCCCGACGAGCGTCTGTTTGACCTCCATCGGCCCGTACTCGAACACCGGAATGTCGCGCTGTGAGGCGGCGAGCAGACAGACGCCAAAAGCCTGGCCGACCTTAAACGAGATGTCGCCCCGCTGGTGAAAAAACTGCCCTTCGATCGCGAGGGCGTCGGGCCGGTGTTCGGCAAAAAAGCCGTCGACCTGCTCGAACAGGTAGCGGAGCCGAGCGCTCTGGTCTTTGCGGCTGCTGGTGCGCACGAGCTGGCTGCCGACATAGACGGTGTCGCGGCCCTGCGACCGCACGACGCCTAAGCCCAGGTTGGCGAGGCCGGGGTCGAGGCCGGCGACGACTGTCGGGGTGTCTGAAAAGGCTTGGCGAGAGGTGGTCACCGCTCTAGCATAAAACGCCCGGTCGGGGTCGCCGGTTTGCGGTGACCCGTCCTCGTCGCAATTCGGGCGAATCTCTACCGCTACGGACGCCCTAAAAAAACTCGCGGATCGACTTAACGACCCGCGAGCGACGTAACGACGTGATGGTGGACGTTTTGCCGTCCGTAAGGCTAGTATTCGGCGAGGTAGTTTTCTAGCTCCCAGTCGTGGACGGTGATCCGGTACTGGTCGAACTCGAAGGTCTTGGCCTCGATAAAGTGGTCGTAGACGTGCGAGCCGAGCGCGTCCTTGATGACCTTGTCGCGCTTGAGGGCGACGATCGCTTCGCGAAGCGTACCGGGAAGCTCGCTAATCTTGTGCTTGCGGCGGTCGCGAACGCTCATCTCGTAGATGTTGCGCTGGATGGAGGGTGGCGGCGTCATATCGTTTTCGATACCGTCGATACCGGCGGCGATCATCGCGGCGAGTGCGAGGTAGGGGTTACAGGCCGGATCGGGCATCCGCAGCTCGGCACGGGTGCCGACGCCCCGGCGGGCGGGGATGCGGATCATAGCGCTACGGTTCGAGGCGGACCAGGCGATGTTGGTCGGAGCTTCGAAGCCGGGGGTAAGGCGCTTGTAGGAGTTAACGATCGGGTTGGTTAGCGCGACCATCCCTTCGGCGTGCTCGAGCAGACCGGCGATAAAGTTAAGCGCGGTGTGCGAGAGCTGGTGTTCGCTGTCGGGGTCGTAAAACGCGTTTTCGCCGTCTTTAAAGATCGACAGGTGGGTGTGCATCCCCGATCCGTTGATGCCGCCGACCGGCTTGGGCATAAAGGTGGCGTGCAGGCCGTGCTGGATAGCGATGCGCTTGACGATCAGCTTAAAGGTGGCGATGTTGTCGGCGGTCTTGAGCGCGTCGGCGTACTTAAAGTCGATCTCGTGCTGGCCCGGCGCGACCTCGTGGTGGGCCGCCTCGATCTCGAAACCCATCTCGACGAGCGCGTTGACCATGTCACGGCGCGCCTCCTCGCCCTTGTCGACCGGCGCGAGGTCGAAGTAACCGGCGGCGTCGTGGGTGGTGGTGGTGGCGACACCGTCTTCGTCGCGCAAGAACAGAAAGAATTCGGGCTCCGGCCCCGCCGAGACGCCGTCGAAGCCGAGCGATTCGAGCTTTTCGATCTGCTGGCGAAGCACGTAGCGCGGATCGCCGGGGAAGGGGCTTTCGTCGGGGTAGGCCACGTCGCAGATAAGCCGCGCGACTTTGCCGCGCCGATCGTCTTCGATGATGTTAGGGAAGACCAGAAAGGTGTCGTAATCGGGCCGCAACAGCATGTCGGACTCTTCGATTCGGGTAAAGCCTTGGATCGAAGAGCCGTCGAACATGATCTCGCCGTCGAGCGCCTTTTCGAACTGCGACGCGGGCACCTCGATGTTTTTATTCATACCCAGGACGTCCATAAACTGCAGGCGCAGAAACTGCACCCCCTGGTCCTTTAACGCTTTGCTAACCTCTGCTCGTGTATAACTCATCGTTTGTTGCCTCCGTTTCGTATCAAAGTGTGTCGACTATGACGCACACCGAGACGCTTTGTCAATAGTTTGACGGCGTTGTACAAAATTTTTCGAGTGATCGCGACAAAAAAACATCACCAAGCGGTGTGCCTTGCTACGGTCGACATTTAGTTTATACATGTTTATATTATCGACATTTGTCGGGTAACTTACCGACACTTGGCCGCGTTCCTTTTCTCTCGGCGAAAAAACGCCGCTGTAAAGAGCGCATTGTCATAAAATTGAGAAACAGCGGGCGATAAAATCTATTGACAGGACGTAAAAACTGCATATATATTAAACAAGATTTGAAGAGGAGGCCAACATGTTCGAAAGCGCTCAAGAGCTGGTTTCGTTTCTAAACACCGAAGACGTCGCCCTGGTCGACATCCGCTTTACCGACGTTAACGGTCGCTGGCAGCACTTTACGGTGCCGTCGCGAGAGTTCGACGAGGATACCTTCGAGGAGGGACTCGGTTTCGACGGATCGTCGATCCAGGGTTTTCAGCAGATCGAAGCCTCGGATATGCTGCTGCTCCCGGACGCGACGAGCGCCTTTCTCGACCCGTTTACGCAGCACAAAACGCTCGTCGTCATCGCCGACATCGCCGACCCGATCAGTGGCGAGCTGTACGGCAAAGACCCTCGCGGCGTCGCTAAGCGGGCCGAGGCCTATCTGCGCGAGACCGGTGTCGCCGACACGTCGTTTATGGGTCCGGAGGCCGAGTTCTTTATCTTCGACGAGGTCGCCTTTAACGACAACCCCTACAACTACGGCTACCGTATCCGCGCCGAAGACGCCCACACCGACGGTGACGCCTTCGGCGACGGTTACTGGGTGCGCCCCAAGTCGGGTTACTTTCCGTGCGCGCCGAGCGACAAGTATCAGGATCTGCGCAGCGAGATGGTTATCAACCTCGAAAAGATCGGTGTAGAGATCGAGCTCCATCACCACGAGGTCGCGACCGCCGGCCAGGGCGAGATCGATATGCGTTTCGACACGTTGACCACTGTTGCTGACAAGATCGTGAAGTACAAGTACGCGATTCGCAACACGGCGGCGCTGTACGGCAAGACCGTGACGTTTATGCCGAAGCCGATCTTTGGCGACAACGGTTCGGGGATGCACACCCATCAGTCACTCTGGAAGGACGGCGAGCCGCTCTTTTTCGACAAGGACGGCTACGCGGGCCTCTCTAAACTCGCGATGCACTACGTTGCGGGGCTGCTCACGCACGGCCCGGCGCTCGCGGCGCTCACCAACCCGTCGGTCAACTCGTACCGGCGCTTAGTGCCGGGCTACGAAGCGCCGGTCAACCTGATCATCTCGGCGCGTAACCGGAGCGCGGTCGTGCGCGTCCCGATGTACTCGAACTCGCCTAAGGCCAAGCGGGTCGAGTACCGGGCGCCGGACCCGACCGCGAACCCCTACCTAGCGTTTGCGGCGATGCTGATGGCGGGTCTAGACGGGATCAAGCGGGAGCTCGAGCCCCCCAAGCCGGTCGACAAGAACCTCTACACGCTCTCGGCCCGCGAAGCGCGGCGTATCAAGCAGCTTCCGCGCAACCTCGAAGAGGCGCTCGACGCCCTCGAAAAGGACCAGGACTTTCTGCTCGAAGGGGGCGTGTTTACGCCCGATCTGCTCGAAAGTTATGTCGAGCTCAAGCGCGGCGAGGTCGACGAGACGCGGCTCCGTCCGGCGCCGATCGAGTACACCATGTATTTCGATCTCTAAAGGCATAAGGCTTTAAAGTCATAGGCAAAAGTCGGTTTCTGCGGGCCAGCCCGCTTTTGAATAAAGTTACGGGTGTGTTAGATTAGCAAGGAAGGGGTGACGAGGGGCTCGAGCCCCCCCAACACCGCCGCGTGAAAGTGTGAGGAGGGCTCGAGCCCGACACGTTGACACCCGTCATCCGGTTCGTTAAAATGCATCTGCGTCGTCTAGGTCAGTAGAGTTTATAATGGCACCACCGCGGCTCTGCCTAGTGACGCGCAACCGTGTTTTATACCCCAGACACCGTCTTTCTCGGTCCTAAGTGCCGCGCGGCGGTTCTGGTGGCTAAGACACACCCCAATCATAGGAGGAACGAATGAAGAAACTTTTTGCAATCTTGGCCGTGCTTCTGTTCGGCTTTAGTCTCGCCCAGCCGATTACCATCGGCGTTAACCTCGAGCTGTCCGGGCGCTTCGCGACCATCGGCAACTCGACGCTGCAGGGCATCGAAACCGCGCTCGAAGAGCGCCCGACGGTGCTTGGTCGCGACGTCGAGCTGAGCATCTGCGACAACGCCACCACCGTAGAGGGCTCGGTCGCTTGTGCGAACCGCTTCGTCGACGAAGGGGTCGTCGCGGTACTCGGCGCGATCTCGTCGAGTATGAGCATCCCCGCCGCCGAGGTTCTCCAGGACGCCGGTATCATCATGATCTCGACCTCGTCGACCAACCCGGCTACGACCCAGATCGGTGACTACGTGTTCCGGATGGCCTACACCGACGACTTCCAGGGTGTGGTCGCCGCCCGCTACGCCGTCGACGAACTCGATGCGCAGAGCGCTGCGATCTTCCGCCAGCAGGACGACGACTACAGCTTCGGTCTCGCCGGTTTCTTCCAGGACGAGTTTGAAGCGCTCGGCGGCAGCGCTATCGTTGTCGACTTCGTCGCTAACACCGTCGACTTCTCCGCCCAGATCAACGACATTCGCGGCTTTAACCCCGACATCGTCTACGCGCCCGGTTTCTGCGCCGAGCTCGCCTCGCTCGTCCCGCAGCTCAAGCAGCAGGGCTTTACCCAGCCGCTGTTAGGTGCTGACGCCTCGGACGATTCGCAGTGCCCCGACGGTGGTGGCGAAGCGTTCGACGGCTGGACCTTTACCGGTTTCGGCACCCCCTCGCAGCTCCCCGAAGCCGCCGCCGAGCGCGCACGCGACTTCGAAGCGCTCTTTAGGCTCGTCAACCCCGACGCGAGCGACTTTAACGGCTTTACCCTCGCCGGCGCCGACTCCTACAACGTCACCGTAGAAGCGGTCAGCCAGCTGCCCGGCTTCTACGAAGAGGCGCTCGGTGTCGACGCGGCGACCGTACAGGACGTCTGGCTCGCACACCTCGACGACGCCAACGACGACGTGCTCGAAGCGGGCGGCGTGAGCTTCTTCGAGGGTAACGCGACCGACGAAACCTTCTTCGCGATCGGCCTGCTTAAAGACGTGCTCGCGAGCATCGAAGGGTTTTCGGGTGTGTCCGGAAACATCACCTACGAAGGTACCGACGGTACCCCGGCTGCTCGGACGATCGGCTTCTTCGAGTACGAAGTGCCAGCGGATAACGACCAGGGCTGGGCTAAGATCCCGCTTTTCGGACGTAGCACTGCCGAGTAGGGTTCTGCTGACGTCTACTGCCGTTTTTAACTAGAGACGTCGTCGCGATGGGCGGGATATCCCCGCCCACTTTCTTTGGAGGGTTCTGCTTTGGGGGGCCCTGTGGATGGAGTCCTGTAAAGCCTCAGATCTCTTGGCAAGGGGTGCTGTGCCCGCGCGCTACGCACAAAATCTGGTATAAAAGTCTGTCCGTTTCTACGCGGACTTGTTGGTAATCTTTTTCCCTGAGGTGGTCCTATTGGCATCTGCAACCGCGTCTAAATCGAGCTTTAGGCTGCGCAGCCTCGTTCCCTGGGCGATCGTCATCGCGATCCTCGCCTTTGTCGCGTGGCGCATTAACTTTCTGATGACGACTTACGACTTCGACCTGGCCTTCTTTACCGGCGCCTTTTTGCAGTCGCTACAACTCGGTAGCCTCTACGCGCTGATCGCGCTCGGCTACACCATGGTGTACGGCATCATCCGGCTGATCAACTTCGCTCACGGCGAGATCTTTATGGTCGGTGCCTTCGTCGCCTATTTTCTGTTTAGCGGCACCCCTTACAGCCTGCCGGGCGCTATCTTTGCCGGGGCGATCGCGGCGGTTGGGTTTATGTACGTGCTCAACCTGTGGCGCGGCAACATGCGCGACCCGGTCGTGCTCTACAGCGGTGGCGCGGCCTTCCTTATCCTGACGCTCGCCCTGAGCCTTACGAACGTCAACTGGATTATCGCGCTTATTTTAAGCATGCTTATTACCGGCATCGTCGGCATTATGCTCGACCGGATCGCCTACCGCCCGATTCGGGGTGCGCCGCGCATCTCGCTGCTGATTACCGCGATCGCCGCGTCGTTCTTTATGCAAAACTTCGGTCTGCTCGCCTTTACCCGCAACCAGACGCCATTTCGGCCCGAAACCCCGGTTACCAACTTCTTGCAGTTCGAGATCGGAGGCGGCACCGTGTTTACCTCCTACCTGGTCTTTCTGGTGCCGATCCTGACCGCCGTACTCGTGACCGGGCTGACCCTGTTCGTCACCCGGACCCGGCTCGGTAAGGCGATGCGCGCCTCGGCCCAAGACCCCGAAGTCGCCCAGATGATGGGCGTGAACGTCGACCGCGTCATCGCGACGACCTTTCTGCTCGGCTCTATGCTCGCCGCCGCCGCCGGGGTGCTGTGGGGGCTTAGCTTCGGCAGCCTTAACCAGCCCGCGGTGTTCGGTATCTTGCCGGGGATTAAAGCGTTCGCCGCCGCGGTCATCGGCGGGATCGGTAGCCTGCCCGGCGCGGTGATCGGCGGGCTGCTGCTCGGCTTTCTCGAAAACTTTGTCACGGCGCTCTTTCCGCGCACCCCCGACTTTCAGGGGATCACCGAGTTTCGTGACACTTTCGCGTTCGCGCTGCTTATCATCATCCTGCTGATCAAACCGAGCGGCATCGTCGGCGAAGACCTGTCGGAGAAGGTGTAATGACGGACGACAAGCGTACCCGCAACATCATCCTGACGCTCGTCGGGATCGGGATCGTCGCCGTCGGGCTCTACTTTGTCGACAGCTACGGTTCGACCAAACTCACCCAGGCGTGCGCGCTCTTCGCGATCTGGGGGATCGCGGCGGTCAGCCTCAACCTGATTAACGGCGTGACCGGGATCCTGTCGCTAGGCCACCACGGCTTTATGCTGGTCGGCGGCTACATCACCGCGCTTCTGATCCTGCCCGACGCCGGACGCGAGCGGATCGCGAGCAGCGCCCGAAACCAGATGAACGACTTTACCCTCGGGCTAAGTATTAGCAACGGTTTTCGCGCGCTCGGCCTCGACGGCCTCACCACCGACGACACGCTCTGGGTCCGGTTTCTGATCGCGCTCTTTATCGGCGGCCTGGTCGCGGGGCTGTTCGGCCTGCTGGTCGGCATTCCGAGTCTCCGTTTGCGCGGTGACTACCTCGCCATCGTGACCTTTGGCTTCGGCGAGATCATCCGTCTGCTCGCCTCGACCCGGCTGTTTTCACCCTTTACCAACGGCTCGCTCGGCTTTTCGGGGATCCCGTCAGGGATCGGTAAGAGTGTCTGGTGGACGTTTCTGTTTCTGGCGATCACGGTCGCGGTGATGGCGAAGCTCAAGTTTAGCTCGCACGGGCGGGCACTTCAGGGCATCCGTGAAGACGAGATCGCCGCCGAAGCGATGGGGGTTAACCTGGCGCGGCACAAGGTGCTCGCCTTTACGCTGTCGGCCTTCTTTGCCGGTATCGCTGGCGGGCTGTGGGTGTCGTGGCTCGCGACGGCGCGTCTCGACGTGTTTCTGTTCTTTCTGACCTTCTTCTTTCTAGTCGCGATTTCGGTCGGCGGAACCGGTTCGATTACCGGTGTGCTGCTCGGCACGGCGCTCGTGGTGTTTGTGCAGCAGTACGGTGACCCGCTCGAGCGGACCTACTCGGTCGCGACGTGGGTGATTGCGGGCGGTGCTCTGCTGATCGTAGCGGCGGCGGCGACGCTTCTCTACCGCAACCTCAAACGGTCGCGGCCCCGGCTAAACGCTGCGGTCTATGTGCTGCTCGGACTCGGTGCTGTAGGCATCATCGCCGGGCTGGTCGGGCCGAGTATGGGCTACTTTGCTGAAGACTTTCGGGCTTTCGGGATGCGCCGCATCCTGCTCGCGGTGCTGCTCATCGTGATTATGATCTTTAGACCCGAAGGGGTGATGGGGCGCGCCGAGTTTAGCTGGTCGTGGCTGTTTCGCGAACGCCGCAACGAACCGACCGACGAAGAGCGGGCGCAAGACGCGTGGCTGTCGAACCCCGAACTTAACAAGCAGAAAAACGCCGCGTTTAGCGACAAGAACGTCGACGACCGGACGCCCGACCCCCGCGAAAGGGATATGTAGCGATGGCGATGCTCGAAATCTCTAACATCAACAAATCGTTTGGCGGTCTGCAGGCGATTACCGGCCTTAACCTCGACGTTAACGAAGGCGAAATCGTGTCGGTGATCGGGCCGAACGGGGCGGGTAAGACCACCTTCTTTAACCTGATCACCGGGGTTTATCAGCCCGACTCGGGCGATATCCGCTTCGAGGGCGACTCGCTGCTCGGCCTCAAACCGAACCAGGTCGTCGACCGGGGGGTGGCGCGAACCTTTCAGAACCTCCGCCTCTTTACCAACCTGTCGGTGCTCGACAACGTGCTGATCCCGCAGCACCACAAGCTTAAAGGTAACTGGCTAGCGTCGGTGCTGCGGCTACCGAGCTACCGGCGCCAAGAGAAGCTGATGCGCGAAAAGGCGCTCGAAAAGCTCGCCTTCTTCGGGCCGCGTCTGATGAGCTTTCGGCTGCACCAGCCGGTCTACGTGCTCTCCTACGCGAACCGGCGCCGCACCGAGATGGCCCGGGCGATGGCGACGGACGCCAAACTGCTGCTGCTCGACGAACCGAGTGCGGGCATGAACCCCAAAGAGACCGAAGAGGTCACCCAGATCATCAAGCGGATGCGCGACGAGGGTGGCTATACGATTTTGCTGGTCGAACACAAGATGAACCTGGTCGGCGAGATTAGCGACCGGGTCGCGGTGTTCGACTACGGCCAGAAGATCGCCGAAGGAAGCTATCAGGACGTCGTCAACGATCCGAAGGTGGTCGAGGCGTACCTCGGCAAACGCTCCGACGAGTCCGAAGATGCAGAATCTGAAGACGAAGAAGGGGAGGCCGCCCGTGAGTCAGCCTAACGGCGAGCAAGACAAGCTGCTCGAGCTCTCTAAAGTCACCACCCACTACGGCCCGATCCGGGTGCTGCACAACGTCGACATGGTGATCTACCCCGGCGAGATGGTCTGCTTGCTAGGCGGAAACGCGTCGGGCAAGTCGACCACCCTCAAAACCATTCTCGGCATCGTAAGCGTGTCCGAAGGGGAGATGTACTTCGGCGGCGAACGCGCCGACACTATGAGCATCGCCGAGCGGATCCAGCACGGCATGGCCGTGGTGCCGGAAAACCGCCGCATCTTTTCGAAGATGACGGTCCGCGAAAATCTCGAGATGGGCGCCTATCTCCGCAACGACAGCAAGGCGATCCGCGAAGACATCGATTATGTGGTGAGCCTGTTTCCGCGTCTCGGCGAGCGGATGTCGCAGCTCGGCGGCACCATGTCGGGCGGCGAGCAGCAGATGCTCGCGATGGGCCGGGCGCTGATGAGCCGTCCGAAACTGATCCTGATGGACGAACCGTCGATGGGGCTCGCGCCGCTCTTTGTCGAAAAGATCTTTCAGATTATCAAGCAGGTCAACAAGGAGGGGATCAGCGTGTTCGTGGTCGAGCAGAACGCCAACATCGCGCTCTCGATCGCCGACCGGGGCTACGTGCTGCAGACCGGCGAGGTGGTGCTGTCGGGGCCGGCGAAGGAGCTGCTTAACAACGAAGCGATGAAGCGGGCCTATCTCGGCGAGGTGTAGCGCCGTCGGTTCGGCTAGACCCAGGTTGGCGATAGAAAAGGAGGGCGACTGCGACGGTCGCCCTCTTGTGTTGTGGGGTCGGTGCGCGCGGCGCACCCTACAATTTTTGATGTGGTATGTGCTGCGAGGAGATTGGGGTTTAGGAAGGAGCGTCTACGGGCTCGAGCCCCACCCTCGCCAACATCTCTTCGCGCTGCACCACCTTGATGCGGGGTCGCCCCTCCTGCTTGCCGCGTTCGGTTTCGAACTTGTCGAGCAGCAGCCAGTCGTCAAAGGTTACAAACGACACGCCTTTCGCCTCTAAAAACGCCTCGACCGCGCCGGGGGTCGCCGCTGCGTCGTCGCGCTCGTCGCGGGCCGCGCTGATGGCCGGAAGGTCGGCGAGCAGCTGTTCGACACTCTCCATCGCGTCGGCCTTGTTGGTGCCGATCACGCCGCTCGGGCCGCGTTTGATCCAGCCGGCGACGTACTCGCGCCCGACCACGCATCGCTCCCCGCTTCCTCTAGAACCCGCCCGCCCCGGTTCGGAATCACGCCGCGACGCGGGTCAAACGGCACGCCGGGTAGCGCGACGCCCCGGTAGCCGACCGAACGGAGCACCATACCGACCGGCAGCGTTTCGTATTCGCCGGTACCGACCGCGTTCTGGTAGCCGCTCGCATCGATTTCGAGTTTGTTGCGCTCTAATTTGACGGCCTCGACCGCGCCGTCGCCGGTAATTTCGACGGGGGAGACGAAAAAGCGGAGATGGATCCGGCGCGGTTTGCCGCTTAGCTCGCGCCGGGCGAAGTCGCGCATCACCTCGATGTTTTTCGCGGTGGCCGGGTCGGACGCCGCTGCCGCCGCGCTCGCCGACACGAACTGAACGAAGTAGGAAAA
>JAXHMC010000017.1:0-59586 GCA_034521635.1 Trueperaceae bacterium
CTGCACATCGGGGCGTGCCTTCTGTTCGATGGAGCGATCTGGCTCAAGGCAGGACGGCAAATCGCGCCCCTTGGTAAACAAGAAGCACTGGCGCATGACTTGGCTGACACATGCGGATCGGAGCCGAAGTGCGTTGCGCCCATTTTGCTGCAGGGCGAGCAGGAACTGGTCGCCATGGCCAAACATGCCATCTCCAGAGCTTCAGGCGGCTATGCCACGGATCGGGTAGTCCTTTTCCTGAATGAACTTCAATCGTTCCAGAACGCCTCAAGGTCCGGACGGGAGAAGGGAGCGTTCGAGATGTCCACAATCTGCAGAAGCCCGTCGGGGTTGGTGATGAAAAGTCCCGGCTCGGCGAACGGCCGATCCGTCTCCTCCGGGAAACTCGGATCAGATAGAGCCCAGTTCGCGCATCTGGTCCTGGGAAAGCCTGCAGGCGACGGGAAAACGCCAGCCTTCCTCGGCGGTTTCTTCCTTGGCACGATCAAGCGGATCGCCGGAGATGGCGACGACGTCCGCGCCTGCTTCCTGGAAGCTTTCGAGCAGGCCGTCGAGCGCTTGAGATTCCGCGGATAGCCGGCAAATGGGCACCCCGATAGACAACCGAGACCTGCCAGCGCCCGGTACCGCAGAGCCTCATCTCCCCACCATCGACCAGCGACAGGGTCATCGCCGCAACGGACTTCCCGGCATCAATCGTCCAGTATTGCATTCGCCGTTGTGAGTGATCGTGGAATCCTCCGGGGATCCCGTCGGTCCTTGGCAGGACACCGTCCAGTAACGCATGATGGGCGCGGACGTTCCGCCAGCAAGTCGCGGCCGACGACGACTTCCGTAGCGACAGGAACGAGGCCGCTTCTGACAGGTTGTCCGACGTGGCGCGAGCGTCGGCCATGGTGGCTTCCAAGCGCGAGTAGGACGCGCCGCACGGGACGAATTGCCGATAACCGACGCGTGATCGCACAATTCGATCGAAGGCGCGACAATGGACCTCAACGACCAACAAACGGCTCTTTGCGCCGAAAACGAAACGGACTTTTCCGATCTGCGCGCCGTGTTCTTCAACTGCACGCTGAAGCATCCCGACCAGGCCTCGCACACGTCGCTGCTGATGGGCAGTGCCGCCGAAATCATGCGCAAGAGCGGCGTCACGGTGGAAGAGATCCGCATGACGGCACACAAGATCGCGCCGGGCGTGCAACCCGACATGCGCGAGCATGGCTGGGACCATGACGACTGGCCCGAACTGTGGCGCAAGGTCGAGGCGGCAGACATCCTCGTCGTCGGCACGCCGATCTGGCTGGGCGAGCAATCCTCGGTCTGCCGGCTGTTGATCGAGCGTCTCTACGCCATGTCGGGGCTGCTGAACGACAAGGGGCAATCCATCTTCTACGGCAAGACCGGCGGCGTGGTGGTCACCGGCAATGAGGACGGGGTCAAGCATGTGGCGATGAACGTGCTCTATTCGCTGTCGCATCTCGGCTACACGATCCCGCCACAGGCCGATTGCGGCTGGATCGGCGAGGCCGGGCCGGGACCGAGCTACGGCGACGACGGCGCGGGTTTCGACAACGAGTTCACGCAGCGCAACACCACGATCATGACCTGGAACCTGCTGCACATGGCGCGGATGCTGAAGGATGCCGGCGGTCTGCCCAACCACGGCAACGACCGCAACGCCTGGTCGGCCGGGTGCCGGTTCGATTACGAGAACCCCGAGCACAGAAGCTGAGGCAACTGTAGCCGCTTGAAGAAAATCCCAGAACCGCAGGTGGAGATGGTTCGACGTCAGGCCCACCCCCTGCTCGGGATGGCGATTGAAGTACGATCCGACGATGCTTCGGTTTTGAGACCCAGCGTGTTTCCTCTTCCCGCAAGTAGCGGACTCCCGGGAGGCGGCTCGATAAGGGGTGAGGGCATCGAAGGCTGCGATGGGCGCTGGCCAGATGGTGTGCATCGCTCTACCCTCACGGCGGTAAAGGGAAACTTGTGATGACTTTGAATCTGCTGGTGTTCCTCGGCTCCGTGCGGGACAGCACGCCGCCACGCCCCGCGCGGCTGGGGTGCCGGGTGGCGCGCGCCTGCCGGGACCGGCTCGCGGCCGAGGGCCACGAGGTCGGGCTGATCGATCCGCTGGACCTGGACCTCGGCGGGGCGTTCAAGCCGCATTTCGCCTATGCGCAGGGCAAGGCGCCCGCAGCGCTCGACGATCTGGCCCGGCGGATCGCGGCGGCGGACGGCTTCGTCATGGTCAGCCCGGAATACAACCACTCCATGAGCCCCGCGCTCGCGCCATCTGCTGAACCATTTCGGCAGCTCGCTTTACGCCTACAAGCCGAGCGCGATCGCGACCTATTCCGCCGGGCAATGGGGCGGGGCGCGCGCGGCGGTGAACATGCGCACCTTCCTGTCGGAACTCGGCTGCCTGCCGGTGTCGGCGATGATCCACGTGCCCAAGGCGCAGGAGGTGTTCGACGAGGATGGCGGCTACGCCTCTGGCGTCGATGGGGAACGCTGGGACGGCTATCTCGGGCGCACCTTCGCGCAGCTGATCTGGTGGGCCGAGGCCGCCCGCCGCCAGCGCGCCGAGGGCGCGGCCGACCGCCCCGCCGCCTTCACCCGCGACCCTTCGCAACGCAACGCGCCGTGAGCCGGGCGCCGACTGGGCGCTGATCACCGGCGCGGGCTCGGGGATCGGCGCGGCGCTCGCGCAGGCGCTGGCCGCGCGTGGCGTGGGCGTCGTGCTGGTCGGGCGGCGGCAGGCGCGCCTCGAGGCCGTGCGGGAGAGGCTGGGTCCACACGCGCCGGCGCTCGTCGTTCCCACCGACATCGCCTCGGCCGAGGACCGCGCGCGCTTGCTCGCCACGGTAGATGAGAGGCTGACGGCCGAGCGCGGAAGGCTGCGCCACCTCGTCCACAATGCCGGGATCGGCACGCCGAGCCGCGATTTCGCCCGCACCGATCCCGCCGAGCTCGAGCGGGCGTTCGCCGTGAACGTCACGGCCCCGCTCGCGCTGACGCAGGCTTTCCTGCCGTCGCTGTGCCGCGCCGCGCCTGCGCGGATCGCTGCTGGTCGGTGCCGGGATCGCGGATCGCGCCGAGCCCGGGCACCGGCATCTACGGCATCACCAAGAAGGCGCTGGCGCGGCTGTTCGAGCAGATGATCACCGATTTCGAGCACGAAGGCCGGCGCCGATCTGCCCGCGGTCGCCCTGTTCCAGCCCGGCCTCGTCGACACCGAGGGCCTGCGTGACCACATCGCCGCCGCGCAGGCCTGCGACCTGCCGCACGCCGCTTGGCTGGATGAGGCGCTGGAGCAGGGGCAGGCGCGCAGCTCGGAAGAGGTCGGGGAGGCGATGGCGGCAGCGTTGGTGGATCTGCCACATGCTGATCTTCACGGACAGGCGCTTCGGCCGGAGGACGTCGGCGCTATGTCAACTGCTGCCGCGCTTATCGTACGCGCGCGTGACGGGCTGCTTGGAAGTGAAACCGGTGCTACCGCGACCACCGTACCGCACCTCCATGCAAGCATCGTGGAAGCAAGACGGACCAAATGTGGGCTGTTTCCCGCGCTACTCCGGTGCGCGTCACCCACACGTCCGTCGGCTTCAGATAACGGAGGTATCGAGGCAAAACGCAACGGGCCGCGCCGCGTCATGTAGTTCGTTCAGAGCAACCAACGACCTGAAGAGAGGGTTCAAACCTTGTCGAGCCGATGCTGGCCAGCATCGACGAATGCACGCGAATGACCACCCACGCTATTCTTCTGGTGCGGCGTCGATGTGGTGTTGATGTAACGCGCACGCCACGTTCCCCCAGCGTTTACTCGGTAATAATGTCTGGAATTACAAAGTAATTTGGTTGCGGTGACAGCGTTGAACCTGTGACCTTCAGGTTATGAGCCGTAACCGCTTTATTCCATGAATTCTTTGAGTTCAACAGCTTAGCGGGGAAGCCTTTGAATAAGCAAAGTTCTTCGCCGCGTCCGGTCGGGTTTTATGGCCATCGACGCCTACGTTCGCGCAAGGAGCTTAAAACTGCGTTCAAGGGTTGACGAATACGTTGACCAGAGCTTTTTAGGGATCATGCAACGCGATGGCTGATTTCCGGCCGTTTGCCGCATGAAGTACGATTGCCGCATTGCGCAGGTAGAGGGCCTCCGCGTCCGTATCGGCAGCGTAAACGTCTGAGCGCGCCATTACAGACAACGACGGTGGGTCCAGGCAGCGGGACGATTTGAACGTAGCGCAACAGGCTGGGATAGCGCCATTTAGCATCGCCGGAGCGCAATGGGAGACAAACGCTTAGAAGATCCCCATGCCTGGACTCCGCACTTGGCAGAGGCCAGGCCCTGCTAGCATTCTGAACTGGGTTCATGTGCCGCACAGAGAACGGCGCGCACGCGGGCATCGCCGAAACACCCGAAGTGTAAGAAATCGTCGCGGAAGCACAGGCGCGTCCTTGTGCGTCACGTGCCGCCGACCCGCAGACATCCACGCGCCGCATTCGGTCAGCGGCCTGATCGTCCCGATCCCAACTGCATCTCTCATCCGCACCATACGACATTGACCCTTCGTTTTGGAGTTATGAAAGAACATCTAGACAACAGAAAGAACGTCTTTCCGACACGCGCTCCCGCCTCAAGATCGGCATGGGCATCACAGGCCCGCTCCAGCGGGTAGACCGAATTGATCACGGGTCGCATCCCGCCTCCAGCAGCGGCCAGACCCGCTCACGCAGATACCGGTGGCGATCTGCCCCTTGTGCTCGCGGGGTCTGCGGCGTCAGCGTGCTGCCGCAGCAGCGTCTGGCGCTTGCGGATCACGGCCTTCCGCATCGTCCGCCTCGGCCTGGCTCCGCCGCCGAGAAACGCGATGACGACAAGCCGGCCGGCCACGGCGAGCGAGGCGAGGTTGCGGTCCAGATACTCGGCGCAGATCAGGTCGAGAATGACATCGACACCGCGGCCCTCGGTCAGCCGGGATATCTCACGCTTCGAAGCGGGCGGTCTTGTAGTTGATCGGCAGCATGCGCGCCCCGCCCGGCCTCGCAGGCGCGGCATCCTTCGTCGCTTCCGGCGGTGGCGTAGACCGTCGCTCCAAAGGCTCGGGCCAGCTGGACGGCGGTCGTCCGACGCCGCTGGCCCCGCCGTGGATCAGCACGCTGTCGCCCTGCGCCGAGCCGCCCGAACGCGGGAACAGATTGGTCCAGACCGGCCAAGTAGGTCTCGGGCATCGCCGCGGCCCTCCAGTTCGCCGTCAGATCCCTCGGGCCAGGGCAGAACCTGCTCGACCGGGGCGACGCAGTACTTCGGCAGAGCCGCCGCCGGCCACCAGGGCGCAGAACCTCGTCGCCGGGCGCGTAGCGCGTCACCACCATCGCCGCTGGCGACGATCTCTCCGGCGACCTCGAGGCCCAGAACCTCGGTCACGCCGGGCGGCGGCGGGTAGACCGCCCTGCACGCTGGCGCAGATCGGGACGGTCGATGCCCGGCGGCGGCGACGCGGATCAGAACCTCGCCCGAGCGCGGGCGTGGGCACGGGGATCTGGCGCGGGCGGAGCACCATCGGGGGCCCCCGGGCTCGACGGCGAAGATGGCCGGTCATGGTCGCGGTCATGGCTTTCCTATCCTCCGCACAGACACGAAGGTCGCGGCGGCACAGGTCAGGCCGACCGTCAGCCAGCGCCAGACCAGGTCAGCGTCCGGTTGCCCGAGCGGGCCATCCGCCCGGCCTCCAGCCCCAGGATGCGGGTGGCGATGAGCACGTTGGCGGTGAAGGGCGAGGAGGCGGCGGCAATGCCCCGATCCGACGATCGCGGCCAGCGCCAGCCAGACCAGCGCGGGCTCGGGCACAAGCGGGTGAAGCACGCCCAGCAAGATGCTGGCCGACACGATGGGATTGATCGCCCACACGCCCGGCCCGGACCATCGCCGCCGGCACCATCGCGATGAACAAGGGGATCGCCGCTGCGGGCGGCGACAGCAACGCCGCAAGGTCGCGATCGCCTCGGCGATCAGGGCGCCAAGAAACCCGGCACCCGACACGATCACGATCTCATTCATGCTGGCCTCTGCCGTGACGGCCAGTTCGTGATGCAGCTGCTGCGCCACGCCCTCCCAGGCTTGCAAGGCCCACCAGCTGACCGAGAAGATCAGCACGGCAACGGCAGACCCAGGCAGGCATCGACAACATCGGAAGACGGTGCAGCGCAAAGGCGACCGCCACCAGCAACGCCACCAGGGTGACCACGCGCCCCAGCACCAGCTGATCGGCACGCGAAGGAGAAACCCGCGCAGGCTCGGGTCGAGGGCCGCGCCCCGCGTCAGAGAGAACCCGGCCGACGTAGCCACCGCCGCCGCGATCCCCAGCGGCAGGACCTTGAAATACCCGACCTCCGGCAGGATCGAGAGCGACGATCGTCGAGAGCGCCAAGGGCGACCACATCGGCATCGCCGCGAACCCCCGCAGCACCGCCAGCGTAGGCTCCTCAAGCGCGTTTTGGCGCACGATCGTGTCCCGGCTTTGGGATAGCAGGGTCGCCATCAGGCTGGCGGCACCGAAATTCAGGAATATCGCGAAGATATGCGTGCCAGGCGTGACGAACATAGCGCGCCCCGCGCGGCGGCTGGCCACGATGAGGGCCGCCTGACGAAACATGCCGGACCGCGAGGCGGCATTGCTCAACATGCCAAGCGCCAGCATCACGGCGTCGCCAGAAACGCCGCGCGGGCGACCGCCTCGGCAGAGGCGGGCCATCCGGTAATCCAGGCCCCGACGAACAGGACCGTCACAAGGCAGCCGATGACCTTGGCCTACCGATCGAGCCGCCGCCAGTTCAGCCAGGCCAGCGCCACAAGCGCCATCGGCGACCGGCACCTCGGGCACCGGCATGACAGCGACACCACCCCCTGCCGTAGCAGCACAAGCGCAAGACCGGCATTCACGGTAATCGTGCCCGTGTGCGGCGTAGCGTCGCCACCAGCCATCCAAGGCCTGGCGGAAACTGCTGAAAGACCGCCATCACGACCAGCTCGGTTCCCGCGATGTAGCCGGCGCGATCTGACGCAAGGAAAAGCGCCGCCTCGGCGATGTCCCATGCGCGGCCCATGCGCCCCAACGGGCATTGCCGTGCGCGCGCATCCCGCATCTGCTGCTGGTCTTGTTGCATAGCCCTTCTGCAAGGGTGACACCGATCCGCGGCGTGTCGATCATGCGTTATGGAATCCACGCGGATTCCATGCGGCGCAACCTCCAGCGCCAGGGCGCGGGCAAACCGGTTCGCCCCGGCCTCGGCGGGAATATGCCAGATGCGGATAGCCCACATGCCGGATCGACTGATTCGTCGAGGATGTGACGGTAATCACGCCGCTTCCCTGCGCGCATCATCGGCAATACGCTGGCGCCTGGACATGCAGCGAGGTCAGGTTCGCGTTGCTCATGCCCGCCATTCGACATCGGCGTCGTATTCTTGGAGGGACCGCTTTTGCCCAGCCCCACGTTGCAATGCAGGCATCAACGCGCCCGTGCCGCGCCTTCACCCCCTTGATCATCGCGACAAGGCCGGTGTCATCCAGCACATCCACCGCGAGGTCGAGCATGACCGCCCTCCTTGCGATGTGCGCGACCGTCTCCTCGGCCGATGCGAGGTCGTTATCGGCGGCGTTGACATAGGCGCCCGCACGCGCCAAGCGGATGTGAACTGGCATGCCCTATCCCGATGCCCGCGGCCATCCAGCCGCGCCGATCACCAGCGCGACACGACCGGTAAGCTCCTGTTCCGGCAGTGCACTCATTGTCCCCCTCCCCGCGCAGCGTGTCGCGCTCGCGCGGGTCGCGCGGATTCGCGCACGCCCATGAACAGCGACAGGATCGTGATCACGATGGATATCCAGCAGATCGGGCTGCGGAAGATCGTGATATCCTCGGCGATCAGGATAAAGGAACGGCGCAGGTTGTCCTCGAACAGCGGCCCGAGGATAAAGCCCATCAGGAAGGGCGCCGCAGCCATGTTGATCTTCATCATGATGTAGCCAAGCGCCCCAAATGCCAGCATCACACCCACGTCGAACATCTGGCTCTGCACCGGCATAACTCCGAACACGCAGAACATTACAACAATGGGCAGCAGGATATGGCGCGGGATGTCGGCAATCTTCGAGAAATACCGGATCGCCAGCTTGCCCGATCCCAGCAGCACGATGGAGCTCACCAGACGCCCATGAAGATGGCATAGATGATCGTGATGTTGTCCTGGAACATCAGCGGCCCTGGCGTCAGCCCCGAAGCATGAAGGCCCCGAGGATGACCGTGGTTACGACGTCACCGGGAACGCCCAAGGCAAGCAGTGGGATCAGCGTGGCACCCGCCACGCCGTTATCCCCGTCTTCAACCGTCCGCGACGCCTTCGATATTGCCCTTGCCGAAGGTCTGGTGATTTCGAGGTTCGCGCGCTCTGCCAACATAAGACAGGAACGCTGCGGCTGTTGCACCAGCGCCGGGAATGGTGCCGATGATCACGCCGATGAAGCTGCCGCGAAGGATCGAGACGAGGCTTCCCTTGAACTCCGCCCAGGTGACGCGGCTCTGCTCGGCTGCCTTTACGCTGATCGGCGCGATCTGCGCATGTAGAAGTCGATGACCTCCGGCAGCGGCGAACAGCCCTATCAAAGCGGGGATGTAGCTCACTCCGCCCATCAGGTTGAAAATCGCCATAGGTGAGCGCTGCGTCCCGTATACCAGATTAAAGCCGATCGTCGACGTCAGAAGACCCAGCAGCCCTGAGATCAGCCCTTGGTCAGCGACGAGCCTGAAATCGAGATCACAACCGTCAGCGAAAAGCAGATCAGCCAGAAATATTCCGGTGGCCGAAGGCCAGCGCAAGCCCCGCGATCAGGCTGGCGAAAAAAGATCAGCGACAGGTTGGACAGGAAATCGGCGATGCACGACGCGTAAAGCGCCACGTTCAATGCCTTGCCCGCCCTGCCCTCGCGCCAACGGTAGCCGTCAAGGATGGTACAGGCCGCCGCCGGCGTTCCAGGCGCACGGATCAAGATCGCCGTGATCGACCCGCCATAGACCCCGCCCTTGTAGACGCCCACCAGCAACAAGATGCCTGTCACCGGATCGAGGTTGAAGGCGAGGACAACGAAGCGCCACGGCCATCGTGGCAGTCAGCCCGGAATTGCGCCCACGACTACCCCACGAAATCGCGCTGATCGCAATGATATCGCCGAGCGTGAAGCAAAGCTTGAACCCGCTGGCGCTCCTCAAGCATGACCTACAGCATGGCGTCCAGAATGCCCTCGGGCATGGGGACCGTGCCTCGCGAAAAACAGGTAGACCAGCAGCGGAACCGCGAATCCGACGCCCAGCAAGACCGCGACCCGGCGTTCCCCCCGATCCCCACAGCAGCGCGACGGCTGACGATGCCGTGGGCAGCATGCCAAGCCGTTCGGGAAGCAGCAGGTACACAAGCAGCAGCGCGCTGAGCAGGATCGCCCTGACCTTCCAGTTCGGATGCGCGTCTTGCGATCCCTCCTCATCCTCGGCGGGGATATGCGGCGCATAGATCGCTTCGAGCATGTGGATCAGCGCGAACACCCCGATGGCCGCGGTCAGGACATAGGGCAAAAAGGCAGGCGACAGCGGCGGAAGATGCTGAACCGACAGGGGTCGGCTATGCCGTCGGGAATGACGAACAGCGCGAACACGATCGAGGCGGCCAGGGTCAGGGCTGCAAAAACGATCGCCCTGCGCCGCCGCGCGCGGTGTCGCTGTGCTCTGTATGTCCGCCACGGCCTTGCCCTCCCTTACCGCGTGACGATGGCGACGGCCCCCAGGACCGCCGCCACCGAATTCGCCCGGGTCACCCCGACGGTCACGCCCGCTTCGTCGACGACCGTTTCCCAGTCGGCCAGTTCCGCTGCGATATACTCCGCGAAGGCCTCGGGGGCTGCCGCCCTCGATCTGCGCCACCGGGATCGGCAAAGGCCATGAACGCATCGCTCGCGATGACCTGGTCCAGCGCCTCGGACAGGGTCGCCATGATGGCCGGAATCGGTACCTGCAGGCGCCAACAGGCCAACCACGACCGCGCCGCGAAGCCGTCAAGCGCGGGGATGTCCAGCTCGTCGAGCGTCGGCACCCCCTCCAGGCTCACGGACCGTTCGGGCGTAGTGACCGCCAGCGCGCGCAGCGCACCCGACTGGATATGCGGGATCCTCGCAGGGAGGTTGTCGAACATCACGTCTACGTCGCCCGCAAGCAGCGCCGGCATGGCTTCGCCGCTGCCCCGGAACGGCACATGGGTCATGTCCGTCTGCGCGCCTCAGACCTCGCCCGACAGGCGAATTCAGCCCGCCCGTGCCCGACGAGCCGAAGGTCAGCCGCTCGGACTGCGCCGCCTCAAGGAATTCCTCCACCGTCTGGTAGGGGCTGTCGGCGTTGACCACCATGACATTGGGGATCGAGATCAACAGCTTGATCGGCGCGAAATCCTCGACCGGATCATATTGCAGATCGGCATAGACCGCCGGCGCGATCCCGTGCGACGAGACCCTGCCCCATGAACAGCGTGTAGCCATCGGGCCGCGCATCGGCCGCCTGCGTGGTGCCCAGCGTGGCGCCGGCGCCGGGGCGGTTTCAAACCGTGACGGTCTCGTCCAGCACCTGGCCCAGACCGTCTGCCACTTGGCGTGCCAGGATATCGGTTGCGCCGCCGGCGCTGTAGGGCACGATGATCGGTGATCCGGCCATCGGGATATTCCTGGGCCATGGCCGCGGTCCCAAGGGCCAGCATCGAGACGGCACCGACCGTGCCGATAAGCGTTCTTCTGGAAAACTTCATGGTCATCTCTTCGTTGGTGAAAACAGGTGTTTCGGGGCGTCGCAGCAGCTCCGAGGCCCATCCGATCGTCATGCCTCCACAGACGAACAAAACCTGGCCTGTCACGAAACCCGATCTCTCCGAGCAAAAGAACGACATCGATCGATATGATGGCGCAGGACGCGCCCGAGCTCGAGCCCGCCCCCGAAGAGGTCGTCGAAGAAGAGCTCGGCACCGAAGAGGCCGCACCCGAAGAGACCGCTCCTGAAGAAACCGCACCCGAAGAGACCGCTCCTGAAGAAACCGCACCCGAAGAGACCGCTTCGGAGGAGACTGCTCCCGAAGAGGCACCCGAAGAGACACCCGAAGAAACAACCGAAGAGACGACCGAAACGCTCGCTCAGGCCGACACCGAACAGACGGCTCCGGCTGAAGAAGCGCCTGAAGAAGCGACCGAAGAGGCGACCGAAGAGACTGCCGAAGCCGAACCGGTCAGCCTCGACTACGACGAAGAACTCGGCCAGAGCACCTACCAGAGCAACTGCCTGAGTTGCCACCAGGCCAACGGTCAAGGGATTACCGGCGCCTTTCCGCCGCTCGTTGAACACGTGCCGAACCTCTACAACGCCGAGGGTGGTCGCGACTACCTGATCAACCTCCAGCTCTACGGCCTGCAAGGCCAGATCGACGTGCTCGGCAGCAGCTACAACGGCGTGATGCCTGCCTGGCAGCAGCTTAGCGACGAACAGATTGCGGCGGTGCTCAACCACATCTCCCTAACCTGGGGCAACGCCGAACAGCTCGAAGGCTTTACGGTCTACACCGCCGACGAGATCGCGCCGTTACGCGGCCAGGGGCTTAGCCCGGCGGACGTGTACGAGTTACGGCAGGCGTTAGAGCTTCCTTACTAGCCTCTCTAACACCCGAACGACTCTTTAGATGGCGGGAGACCGCCATCTTTTTTGTTATCCTAGATCATTAACGATACGCACCGTTTAGCACCCTGGAGGATTTCGGCATGATCGTCGCTCAGTGGCAACTCGACCCGATCTTAATCGGTGGCATCCTCACCCTCGCGCTCTGTTACGGTCTCGCGGTCGGCCCGTTGCGGCACCGGCTCGCTCCCGGTCGTTCTCTTCCCCGGCGCCAGATCGGTCTGTTTTCGAGCGGTCTGATCCTGCTCTACCTCGCCGAAGGCTCGCCGCTCCACGACTACGCCGAGCGCTACCTCCTTAGCGCCCACATGTTTCAGCACCTGCTGATCAGCTACCTCGTGCCGGTGTTGTGGCTGCTCGGCACCCCCGACTGGGTGCTCCGTCCGCTCCTTACCCACCGCTGGGTCAAGCCGGTCGCGAAGACACTCACCCAACCGGTCGTGGCGTTTCTGCTCTTTAGCCTGCTCTTTTCGATCTGGCACCTGCCGGTCCTTTACGAACCGGCGCTCCGTAACAGCCTGGTGCACCACAGCGAGCACGTCGTCCTTATCGCGATCTCGCTGCTGATGTGGTGGCCGCTGCTCAGCCCGCTTCCCGAGCTGCCGCGTCTGTCTTACGGCGGACAGCTGGTCTATCTGTTTCTGCTGCCGATTATCCAGATCATCGCCTTCGCCTTCATCACCTTTGCCGATCACGTTATCTACGCGCCCTACGCCGCCGCTCCGCGCGTGTTGGGGCTGTCGCCGCTCCAGGACCAGGCGATCGCCGGAGCGATTATGAAGATCGGCGGGATTATCGCCTTCGGCACCGCCTTTATCGTGGTGTTTTTTCGCTGGTATCAGAACGAGGTCGGATCGCGGTACAAACCGAAGTCCACCAAACTCCCTGCCGAGTCATAACGGTACGGCTCGGATCATCTTCGTAGACCCCCGACCGTAAACCCTACGGCCTGGCCGGTCGAGACAGCGCTTGTTCGATACGCTCGCCGCCCTTACTGACCTCATTAGAATGCTTGCACTCTCCCACGTCGACAAGAAAAGCGGCGCGTAGATAGCGAACTCTACGTGCCGCTCGGATGTTTTAAAGGTCAATCGACGCTACGTGATCGTGACGTTGCGTGAACGTGACGTTACGTGATCTTGAGGACCGAACGAAAGCGCACCTCGTTGCTCATCATCTTGTCGTACGCCTCGGCGGCGTTTTCTAGCGGAAAGGTTTCGATCATCGGGCTGACCTTGGTCTGGGTGCTAAAGGCGAGGGTGTCTTCCGAGTCGTGGGCGTCGCCACTCGGCCACCCCGACACGCTGCGGCGCGCACTGACTAGAAGCATAGGTGGCACTTCGATCGGCTCGGCACCGATACCGACGATAAGGAGTTTGCCGTCGATCCCTAGACCGCCTAACACGCTCGTCATCGCCTTGCTGCTCGGCGCCGTCGCGAGAATGACCTTGGCTCCGCCGAGCTTCTGGAGCGCTTCGGCGGCGTCTTCGGCACTCGCGTCGATAAAGAGGTCGGCCCCTAGTTCGGTGGCGAGGTCTTTTTTGTCGGGGCTGCTAGAGATGGCGACGGTCTTGAAGCCGAGCTTATGCGCGTACTGAATCCCCAAGTGTCCTAAACCGCCGACGCCCTGGACAGCAACGACATCGCCTGGTGCGGCGCCGCTGTTGCGTAGCGCGTTAAAGGTGGTAATGCCGGCGCAGAGCAGTGGGGCCGCATCGACCGCGCTAAGGTCGTCGGGAATCGATGCGAGCGCTTCTTGCGGCGCGACCATGTATTCGGCGTAGCCGCCGTCGTAAGAGATGCCGGTAATTTTGGCGTTTTCGCAGTTGATAAAGTCGCCCTTGCGGCAGGGTTCGCAGGTAAAGCAGTGACCGCCGTGCCAACCGACCCCGACGCGCTGACCTTCTTGCCAGGAGGTGACGCCTTCGCCGAGCGCGTCGACCACACCCGCGACCTCGTGGCCGGGGATACGGGGGTATTCGAGCCCCGGAAACATCCCCTCCTTAACGAAGACGTCGCTGTGACAGATGCCGCACGCGTCGACCTTGACCCGCACCTCGTCCCGTCCGGGCGTGGGGATGTCACGTTCGACCAGCTCGAAGTCGCCTCCGGCTTTGCTGACTTGCATCGCTCGCATGGTGGCCATAAGTGTCCTTTCTCTAAACTTTTATCGGTCTATTTTGATTGGTTTGTGTAGAAGGTTGGTGACGAAAAATGAACCTGTTCTTTTCGAAACTAAAGGATTTTGACGCGAGGCACAGTGAGAGACGACTATATCGTGTCGTTTGTGCGAGCACCCTTTAGAGCTCATTGTCTAGAACAGAAAGATAGCGGGGCGGGACTTCGCGTGTGAGCCAGATGTTGTCGGCGGAGTGGTAGAAGACGTAGCCGTCGCGCGCCATCTGACCGGCCTCGACGGTAAGCACGACCGGACGACCGTGGCGGGCACCGACCTCGCGAGCGCTCTGTTTATCGTCGCTAAGATGGACGTACTGCCGAGACTGACGGGCGAGACCTTCGCGGCGGATAGCGTCTAGAAAGCGGGTGGCGGTGCCGTGGAAAAGTATGTCGGGGGGCGAGGTAGGTGTAAGCTCGGTGTCTACCGCGACCGAATGCCCGTATCTCGCCCGTACCTTGCCGTGTTTGACCTCGAAGCGCGGTTTCGGGCTCTGGGCGATAAGGGTGCGGAGCGTTGTTTCGTTTAGGGTGAGTCCTTGCTCGGCGGCAGCGTTGGACAAGGTTTCTAGGTCGGCCCAGCCGCCGGGCTCGAGCCCCACCCCCGCCACCTCCGGGTGGTGCCTAAGCACGTAGCTTAAAAACTTGCTAAGCCGCTTCTGCTCGCTCGTCAACCCCACGCCTAACCCCACAATCTCCGTCCCGAATCCCACAATCCCCGTCCTGTAAGCGCTACCGAACCCTCCGCGCCTAAGTGCTCGCATTTTACAACGATACAAAGCCCGCAAAACGGTTACAATAAAAGTGTAAGCGAAATCCGCTTGCGCACGTCCCTGTCCTCACCGTTATACGGCCTTTCGCACCACCTACAGCTTCGTCATCCCCTATCAACCTATGACTCTGGCGAAACCGTGCCTGACGGGTGAAGCTCTGCGTGATTGTTATCACGAGATGATACGACGCAGTCGGCTGACGTAGCGACGCCGATACGGCAGGACGAACGAAGGGAGAACGTTATGACCGAACCGACGACAACCATCCGCGCCATCGTTTTCGACTGGGGTGGCATCTTTACCGAAGGAACCTTCGACAGTAGCGCCGTGCAGACCATCGTCGACCGCTTCGGACGCGACGAGGAGGCCGTTAGCCAGGTCTACTTTCCGCTCATGGCCGATTTCGAGCGGGGCGAGTTTGACTTCGAAACATTCTATCACCGCATAAGCGAACAGCTTAGCCTAGACACCGACCTCGATGACTTTCGCCGGCTCTTTTTAGGCGCCGTTCGGGAGCGCACCGTCATGCTCGGCGTGTTAGGGATTATCCCGACCGAGGGCTACACCGTCGCGATGCTGTCGAACAATGTGCCGGTACTCTGCGACCGGGTGCGCGACGACCTGCGGATGCAGCGGATCGAACACTTCATCTTTTCGAACGAGATAGGGGTGCGTAAACCCGACCCCGACGCGTTCGAGGTTCTGTTAGGGCGGCTCGAGCTCCCCGCCGAAGCGGTCGTCTTTATCGACGACAACGAGGCCAACATCAGCGCCGCCCGCGAGCTGGGGTTGCAGGGCATCCACTACAACGACTTCGAGGGGTTTAAGGAGCAGTGGAACACGCTGCTACCGGACCTCGCACTCGAAGACTTTCAGACCCGCGCCTAACCTCGTCAAACTCGGCTACGACCCCGACCACGACATCTCCGAAGTGCTCGCGCCGTAGCTCGCCGAAACCCTCCAACAGCGTTTAGAGCCGACCCTGCCCGGCGTCGGCTGGCAGATCTTTAAAGACCTGCGCCGCGTCTAGCGCTTTTTTTACCCCTCGTACACAGCTCCGCCCTATACAACCCCGCAACGTCGGCCCGCAGGTCGGCGTTTTTAATGCTGTCTCGGGGTGGTGCCGGGCGTTATGCAGCTGTCTGCACGACGGGATTGTAGGCCCCGGTGCGGAAGCTTTATAGTAAAAACAGACTGATAAAACTGACCGTAATAAGTCTTGTTGCACAACGTTTCGGGTGGGCGCCGCTCAGGTACAGCTTTAGGTGCTGCTACCCACAGACGACGCTATAGAAGGCAGTGCAGACGACAATGAAGGGTCGTGGTGGCGACGCCACCAGAGAAAGGACAACCGTATGCAATTAGGTGGATACGCCAACCGTGTCGCTCGCATCGATCTGTCGAGCGCTCAGGTTAGCTACGAAGGCTTAAACGAGGATCACGTCCGTAAATACGTCGGCGCACGCGGCTTAGGCGTCAAGTACCTGCTCGACCACGGCCCGCAGGTCGACCCGATGAGTCCGGACAACATGCTCGCCATCATGAACGGCCCGCTGTCGGGGACCGACGTCAAGATGTCGGGTCGCCTTGCCGTCGTGACCAAGTCGCCCCTGACCGGCACCGTGACCGACTCGCACATGGGCGGCTGGACCGCAGCCAAGATCAAGTGGGCCGGTTTCGACGGCCTGGTCGTGACCGGCAAAGCCGACAAGCCGACCTACGCCTTCGTCGAGGACGGCCAGGTCAGCCTCCACGACGCCTCGGAATACTGGGGGATGAGCACCTCGGAGACCGTCAAGGCGCTGCGCGACAAGCACGGCGACAAGGCGGCGGTGATGTGCATCGGGCAGGCAGGCGAAAACCTCGTCAAGTACGCCTCGATCATGAACGAAGACCAGCGGGCGGCAGGTCGCGGCGGCACCGGCTGCGTGATGGGCAACAAAAACCTCAAGGCGATCGTCATCCTGGGCGACCGCAAAAACCGCCCCAAGCCGGTCGACAAAGACGCCTTTAAAGAGGCCGACAAGCGCGCCCTCGCGACCATCATGGACGAAGCAAACGTTACTTCACCCAAAAAAGGCGGCTTGAGCGTCTACGGCACCAACGTGCTGATGAACATCACCAACACCATCGGCGCGTTGCCCGCGCGCAACAGCCAGGTCACCTCGTTTGCCGACGCCGAAGCGGTGTCCGGCGAAGCGATCCGCGAGTTTATGCTTACCAGCGAGCCGACCTGCCACGCCTGCCCGGTGGCCTGCAAAAAAGAGGTCGAGTTCGAGTACAACGGCCAGACCATCAAGACCGAGTCGTACGAGTACGAAACCGCCTGGGCGCTCGGCCCGAACTGCTTCCACGGCGACCGTAACGCGGTCGGCTACATGCTCTACCTCTGCAACGAGTACGGTATGGACACCATCGAAGCCGGCAACGCCTGCTCGGCCTTTATGGAGGCGACCGAAAAAGGCTACCTTAACGGCGACACCGCTGAAGGGCTCGCCTGGGGCGACGCCGACAAGCAGGTCGAACTGATCGAAAAGATCGCCTTCCGTCGCGGCGTCGGCAACAAACTCGCCGAAGGCCCCGAAGCGTTCGCCCGCGCCGTCGGCCACCCCGAAATCTCGATGACCGTCAAGGGTCAGGGCATCCCCGCCTACGACCCGCGCGGCCTTAAAGGGATGGGGATCGGCTACGCGACCTCGAACCGGGGCGCCTGCCACCTCCGCGCCTACACCCCTGCAAGCGAAATCTTAGGCGTCGGCGAAAAGACCGACCCGATCGCCTGGGAGGGCAAGGGCAAGCTCACCGCGCTGCTCCAAGACCTGCACGCCTTTAGCGACTCGCTCGACGTGTGCAAGTTTAGCGCCTTCGCCGAAGGGGCTCAGGAGTACGCCGACCAGTACGCTGCCTTCGTCGGCCTCGAAGGGTTTAGCCCCGAAGACGTCCTCAAGACGGGCGAGCGGATCTACAACCTCGAGCGCCACTACAACAACCTTGCCGGTTTCGGAGAGGGTTCCGACACGCTTCCGCAGCGTTTCCTCGACGAGCCGAGCGAGAGCCAGGGTTCGGTCGGTCAGGTCGCCGAGCTGGGCGACATGCTTAACGAGTACTACGGTGTCCGGGGCTGGAGCAACGGCGTCGTACCGGAGAGCAAGCTCAAGGAGTTAGGTATCCTCTAAGCCCCACAATACAAACCAACGAAGCGCCCCGGTTGCTAGAACAGAGCCGGGGCGTTGATCATCGTGCGTCTGGTATGGTGCCTTATTTGAGGATAAAAGTCCCTTACCAATAATTTCCACAACGACCGAGAGGTTCTTCACCTTAGCGAATCCAGTTTTCGTTACTACATGCCGATTTCGATCTAGTTTCGCACAAGAGACGTAGAGACTGTCCGTGACAAGCGTGGGGATGTAGCGATGCTTCGTAGAACTGCTAAAGTTATGTAGGGAAGACTAAGAGTGCAAAGAACCCTACGAGGAGCGCTGTGTTTCACCGACAACGGCTTGCTGGTCGACCTTGTGGCGGACGTAGGCGCGGAGCAGACCGGGGGCGATCAGTTTGAGCCAGGGGATGAAGCGGAGGTAGCCGGGCAGGTAGAGGCGGCGTTTGCCGGTGCGGATCGCCTCGATGATGTCGCGGCTACAGCGGTCGGGCTCGAGCGCATTCTTACTATGCGCACGGCGTGCGTTTCCGTTAGACGAGGCGTCGGTGCTCAGCGCGTGCTGGCGGAGTTCGGTGCCGCGAATCCAGGAGGGGTAGACGGTCAGAAAGCGGAGCTGGCCTTCGAGTTCGGCCTCGAGCCCTTCGACAAAGCCTTGCAGGGCGAATTTGCTCGCGCCGTAGCCGGCGTGATACGGGACGCCGAGTTGGCCCTGGATCGAGGAGATGGCGACGACGAGGCCGCGCCGGTTTTTAAGGTCGTCGAGCGCGGCGTGGACGGTGTAGACGGCGCCGAGGTAGTTGACGCTGACGAGCTTGTGGTAGAGAGCGGGGTCGGTGATGGTGTCGGCCCTGGCCCACATACTTATCCCCGCGCAGAGCACCACCACGTCCACCCCCCCAAACGCTTGTCGTGCCTCGGTCATAAGCCGTTCGCACGCCGCCGCGTCGGTCACGTCGGTTAGGACGCTTACGGTGTCGGCGCCGAGGTCGCGGCACTGTTGGGCGACGTTGTCGAGGGCGTCTTGCCGCCGCGCCGCGAGGACGAGTTTGGCCCCGGTCTGGGCGAAGGCGAGGCTTAGCGCCTTGCCCAAACCCGACGAAGCGCCGGTCAGCACCACGGTTTTAGCGGTAAGGTCGATAACGTTCTCCCTTGACTAGACGCGGTTTAGTCGTCACCGATGACGTTGTTGTTGATACCGAACACGTTTTGCGGGTCGCTGGCGTGTTTGAGGCCGCGAATAAGCGCGATGCTAGACGGCGAGAGGGTGTCGGGCAGAAACGGCTTGCGCAGCTTGCCGACGCCGTGGTGGTGCGAGATCGAGCCGCCGAGCGACATGATCTTTTCGCGAATCGCCCGTTCGATCTGGCCGAACACTTCGGCGCCGTCGTCGATGCCGCGTACACAGACGCCGTGGGTGAAGTAGATGCAGACGCCGGTGCGGTAGAGCTGGGTGACGCGGGGCGATACGAACGGTTTGCCGGGCAGGCCGAACTTGTCGTGCTGTACCCGGGCTTCGTGCTGGACGGCGTCGCAGACCTCGACGACCTTGTCCCACGGGACGGTAGTTTCATAAGTTTCGCCCAAGACGTGGTATTCGGCCATAAAGTCGCGGATGTAGGCGATGGCGTAGGTCAGCATGTAGCCGCGTTGGCCGTTGCTCGAGCCCCCCCGAATCCCGCCGTGCTTCTTCGCGAGCCCGTACACCAGCTTTTCCTGGAGTGCGACCTCGTCTTCGCCGCCCTCCATGACCAGCGTTGTCGCTGCCATCTTTTTGGGGTCGAAACCGCGAACTCGGGTCAGAAAGAACTTCTGGATCTTGCTTTCGAACGCCTTGAGCCCGGTCGATTTAGGTTTGAGCGCTTGGCCGAACCGGAACTGGAGGTTATCGACGAGCCGGACACTCGCGGGCAGTACACCCCGGTCGGCGAGTTCGCGCAGAAACGCGACACCGGTCGGAAAGTCGGGAAAGACCACCGAGCCGTAACGTTTGACTTCGGGCAGTTTGTGGAGCCGCAGCACCGCCTTGGTGATCAGGCCGAGGTTGCCCTCGCTCCCGAACAGCAGCCGCTGCGGCTGCATCCCCATCGCGACGCGGGGCGCGGCCATTGCCTGCTCGACGACGCCGCGTGGCGTGACCATGCTGACGTTTTCGACGATCTCTTCGATGTTGCCGTAGCGGTTCTTCTTCATCCCGCTCGAGTTGGTCGCGATCCAGCCGCCGAGCGTCGACAGTTCGATGCTGTCCGGTTCGTGGCCGGTGGTGTAGCCCCGGGCGTGCAGCGCGTCTTCGAGGTCTTTGCCGGTGATCCCCGCTTCGGCGCAGACCTGGCGGTTCTCCTCGTCGATCCAGAGGATTTTGTTCATCCGCCGGGTGTCGGCGACCACGATCATCCGCTCTTCGAAGCGGGGCAGCTTAAGGGCGCAGCTCACGCTGGTGCCGCCACCGTACGGCACGACGCAGACGTTGTGTTCGCTCGCGAGGCTGACCAGGGTTTCGACGTCGGCTTCGCTTTCGGGAAAGAAGATCAGGTCGGCGACGCGCTCGAGCTCGCCGTACATCACCTTGTAGATCTCGTCGGCGGTGGTCTGGCCGTGGCTCCGGATCAGCCGTTCGCGGTCGTCGAGGCTGTAGTGACGCTCGCTAAAGGCGCTCTGGAGTGCGGCGATAAACGGTTCGTTACGGACCGGTGCCGGAACCGGCTTGTCGGGGCGCTCGTCGACGCGGTTGTTCGGGTCGAAGGAGATGCCGAGCTGGCTCTCTAAAAAGGGGATAAAGTCGTACATCCGGTAGCCCGCAAGGTTGTAGCGGCTGCCGGTAAGCTCGATCGAACGGTCGTCGTGGACGATAAAGCGGGTGTCGGTGTAGCCCCAGCGGTGATCCCAACGGACGTCGTTGTCGGGGCTGCTGCGGTCAAGGGTTTTGTCGGCCATGGTGCTCCTTTGGTACTTTGTAAAGTTGGTGCGGTGTAAAGAGCGTGTTTTGCGGGTAACGCGTGAGATCTGCTACCGGACAGGACACGAAGCGATGTCGGCGGACGGCAGCTGTGCGTATCTTACGAACGGCGGTTTACGAGGTGAGGTCGGGGTGCTGCGCACCGAGATCGCGCACCGAGCGCTCTAAGTCGTTGGTCAGCTTAATAATAGCGGTGGTTTTGGGGCCGCGCCCGCGAGGAGGCTCACGAAGCGGCTGGGCGAGGTAGTTGTAGGGGTCGAGCGGCGTTCCGATCACCGCCGAGAGACGCGCCGGACGCATCAGCTTTTTGCCCTTCGGGAGCATGTTGGCCGAACCCTGGATGTTGACCGGGACGATAGGGACGCCGAGCCGGAGCGCGAAGTAGGCCGCGCCCTTGCGAAACCGGCCCATCTTTCCGGTCGTCGAACGGGTGCCTTCGGGGAACAGGACGAGGCTCCGTTCGCCGGCGCTAAGAAACGCTTCGCAGAGCACCAGGGTCTGCTCTAACGCTTCGGGATCGTCGGCGTGGCGCTGTAGCGGGATCAGGTACATCAGCAGATGGCCTAGCGCCTGGGTACGACTTTTGCGGTCGAACCAGTAGTCTTTGGCGGCGAGCATGCCGTACTGCTCGAAATGACGTCCGGCGGCGTCCATCAGGATGCCGGTGTCGACGTGGCTGTTGTGGTTGCTGCAGAGGATGTAGGCGCCCCGCTCGGGGAGGTTGTCGCGCCCGGTGACGTGCAGGGGGGCGTAGCTCCGAAACACCGCTCTGGTGTAGATCTCGAAGAGGCGTTTGGGGAGGCGCTCGAGCACCGAGGGGTGCCGGGCGAGCTGCTGCCGCGCTTCAGCCGAAGACGCGTCGGAACGGGTGAGGACGGGCACGTGGTCCATCAGGGTCGCCTAGGCACCGACCTCGGCCTCAGTAGCTGGGGCCTCAGTAGCTGGGGCGTCGGTGGCCGGGGTGTCGCTTTCCAGGTCGTCGCTGAGGTCGTCGGGGCGCTGGTCTCGGAGGTTGATAGCGCCGTTACCGCCGCGGCCCCGCGCCAGGCTCCGGTGGGCCCGCGCGAAGTGGCCCGAACAGATCGCGGCGATAAGCGAAATCTCGCCGGCGAGCGCGATCGCGGCGCAGACCTCGGCGAACGCCTTGGCCTTACCGTTACCGGCGAGCCCGAGGATGTCGAGGCAGGCCCGCTGACTCGGCAGGCCGGTACCGCCGCCGACCGTCCCGACGATCAGGTTCGGAAGCGTAACCGAGGTGTAGAGATCACCGTCGTCGGTGACCTCCATCCGCGAGATACCGACCGCAGACTCCGACACGCAGGCCGCGTCCTGACCGCAGGCGATGTAGAGCGCAGCGAGCGCGTTCGCGTAGTGGCCCTGCACGCCCATCGCCCCGCTTAGCATGCTGCCGCTAATCGCGACGCGCCCGTACTTGACCATCTCTTTGGGGGTGGTGTGGAGCCCTTTACGGACGAGTTCATCAGAGAGGACCACTTCGGCGGTTACCTTTTTGCCGCGGACGGTCTGAAACGACTGCGCGCTCGCCTTTTTGTCGCCGGACATGTTCGCTTCGAGGTAGGCGTGACGCGGGAGTACCGGGCTTTCGGCGACGATGGTCGCGAAGATCGCCTCGGTCGCGAGGGTGACCATGTTCTGGCCGGCGGCGTCGCCGGTGTGGTACTTGAAGTTGAGGTAGACGTGGTTGCCCTCGACGCTAAAGCGCATCTCGACGAGCTTGCCGTGGCGGGTGGTGCTCTGGGCGACCTCGCTAAAGTACTCCTGCTGGGTGACGACCCAGGCGACAAACTCGCTGACGTCGCGGAGGTTGTCGAAGGCGAAGGCGGGCGTCCGGCTGACCCCTTCGTCGAGCAGCAGCGTGCTGCAGCCGCCCGCCCGGGTGATCAGTTGGGCGCCCCGGTGATACGACGCGACGAGCGCCGCTTCGGTGGTCGCGAGTGGGATCAGGTAGTCGTCTTGGGCGAACAGCCCGTTGATACGGAGCGGCCCGGCGAGGCCGACCGGAACCTTGACGGTGCCGATAAAGTTTTCGATGTTGTGGGCGTAGCGTTCCTGGTCGGCTTGGGTTTGCGGGTCTAGGAGGGTGGTGCGGTGGGGCTCGAGCCCCTCCAACACGCCCCAGCGCCGCTCGATAAGGTTATCTAAAAGTTTTAGGTTGCGCGGTAATCGTCTCGAAAGAGGATGAAACTTCGGGGCGAGACGTTCGTCGACCCCGTCGGGGCCCTGCTCCTTGACAAGATCATCGAGGTAGCGGGCCACGTTACGGTCACTGTTTGCCATCGTAGTAGCCTCCGTCGTAACCTCCGTGTCCACGCCGACTGCGTGGTGGGTGCAGTGGGCAGCGGCGAAGCCTACGGTAGTGAGCGGTGTAACGACCGGTGCCGGTGACACCGCGTTCGGACAGGATGAAAGAGGGTAACGACATGACGCACAAAATTGTAACCCAGCAGCGCCGCGAACATCATGATCGAGTATGCAGTACGCGCGTTGTGTGGTGGTTTCTGGTATGTACTCGGCGCCCGATCAAGGCGTTACCAAACGGTCAAAAGCGGCGGGCGAAGTGTCTAGACAAGAGAGATCGACACAAGAGACAGACATGTCTGACAGACAGGCCCGACGCAGCGGGTCTCGTTACTACGTCGTCATCACGACGTGTTGCGTGCATGTACCCTGACACCGCGTTAACCGGTAAGTCACGCTAGCACAAAAAAAGCGAGCGGGCCGAAACCCGCTCCACAAACTCCGAACGCGCTAACTTGTGCGGACGCGCCTAGTTGCCTGCTTCGAGCTGCTCGAGCTGGTCTTGTAAGATCTCGTTCGCCTCTTCGTTAAGCGCCTCTAACGTTTCGGCGACGTCAGCACCGTCTGCGATCGCCGTCATTTCGATCTCGACGATGTCACGAACGAAGTCGTAGCCAGGCACGGGCGGCTCGGCCTGACCGTATTCGAGCAGTTCGAACGCGCTCGCGTAGGCCGGGTTGACCTCGAAGTAGTCGCTGAGGCTGTCCGCGACGCTGCGGCGAACCGGAAAGTAGTTGCTCGCTACAGCCCAGTCGGCCTGCGCGGCGGTGCTGGTGTAGTACTCGATAAAGAGCCAGGTCGCGAGTTCGGCTTCGGGGCTGTGGCCCTGCGGCATGCTGACACTCGCGCCGTAGAGGTTCATGACCGGCTCGTCGGTAACGTGCGGCATCGCCGCAACGCTCCAGCTAAAGTCCGCCCCTTCGCTGACGGCGCTCTCGTAGAAGGGTAGACCCGACGACGAACCGACCGTAAAGAGGGTGGTGCCCGCACCGAAGTTGGTCTGATCGCCGAATCTTTCGGTAACTTGGGTCGCGCAGCCGTCGTTAAAAAGGTCTTGTAAGAAGGTCATCGCTTCGATCGCGGCGTCGCTGTTGTAGGTGTACTCGCCCGCGTCGTAGTCGAAGATGTCGCCACCGAACGCGAACGTCCAGGACGCGAAGCGCGACGCGTCGATGCTTAGCTCGTAACCGCGGCGTTCGGGCGCCATCGCTTCGCTAAAGCCCTGCTCGCTCGCAGCACAGGCGATCTCGCGAAACGCTTCGGGGGTCGCGGGCGGCGCGTCGTAGCCGAGTTCGGCAAGCCAGTCGCTGTTGTAGTACATCACTTCCATCGAGCGGTTGGGCGGAAAGCCGAGGCGGGCGCCGCCGAAGGTCGGAAAGACGTCGGCGTTGTAGAAGCCCTCGAAAAAGTCGGCCTTCGCCTCGTCGCTAAGACCCCAGGTCGGGCTGTCGACGAGCGGCGTCATGTCGATAAGCCCTTCGGCGAGCTGGTAGGTCGCGGCCTGGTTCTGGTAGGCGACGACGAGGTTGGGGGTGTCGCTGGTGCCGAGCAGCGGCAGCATCTTCTGGAAGATGTCGCCGTAGCCACCCTGGTACTCGGCCTCTACGGTGATACCGTACTCGTTGGTCTCGTTAAACTCGGTCACGATCTGGGTGAGCGATGCTTCGCGGTCGCGGGTGTGCTGGTGCCAGAACACGACCGTCTGGCCGCTCGGGTCGACGTCGGCGTAGGGGTCGTTCTGGGCGCTGGCCCAGACAGGTACGACCATCAGTAGGGCGATCAAAAATCTCTTCATGACTACTCCTCCAAAACAGGGATTGTGCTAGCTGTAGCGCTAGCCTCTCTAGTGTACGAGTTTTACCGTGCGGACGTCAGCAGAGTGTCAGCACAAAGTGTGCGCTGCGCTGTTCGCGGTGTGCTCGCAGGACGGGTGCGGACGGGGTAGGCGCACGGTTGTCACGCGCAACCTGCGTCTGGTGCGTCCGCCGCCTACCCTTTGAGCCCCGACGTCGCGATCCCTTCGGTAAAGCTCTTCTGGGTAAAAAAGTAGACGATCAGAATCGGAACGATCGCGATGACCGCGCCCGCCATTAGCAGGTGGGTTTCGGGCCCGGCCTCGCTGACAAAGCTGTAGAGCCCGACCATCAGCGGACGCCAGGTGTCGGTCGTGGTCACGAGCAACGGCCACAAAAACGCGTTCCAGGAGACGACAAGTGTAAGCAGCGCGACTGTTAGCAGGGCGGCGGTGCTCATCGGCACGACCACCGACACCAGAAAGCGGAAGTGGCCCGCACCGTCGATCCGGGCGGCGTCCCAGAGGTCGTAGGGGATGCGGGCGAAAAACTGCCGGAGCAGAAAGATGCTGACCGCGTTGGCGACGAACGGAACGGTCAGGCCCTGGAGCGAGTTAAGCCACGAACCGCCCGGCAGCGGAAAGATGTCGCCGCGGATAATCAGAAAGCTCGGAATAAACGTGACCGTTTCGGGGATCATGAGCGTCGCGAGCAGCACCACGAAGATAAGGTCGCGGCCCGGAAAGCGGATCCGGGCGAAGGCGTAGGCGGCGAGTGTCGCGGTGACGAGCATCCCGGCGACGGTGATGGTGGTGATGATGGCGCTGTTTAGAAAGTAGCGGGCGAAGTCGGCCTCGACCATCGCTTCGCGGTAGTTGACGAACTGTGGCGCGCTCGGCAGAAGCTGCCGGTTGATGGTTTCGCCGAGCGTCATCAGCGAGGTCGAGATCATATAGAAAAAGGGTGTCGCGGCGAGCGTCGCGCCGAAGAGGAGCAGCAGGTAGATCGGAAGGTGTACGAGGCGCAGACGGTAGGATTCGTGGGCCCGATCGGGGGTGCGGACGTCGGTCTCGGCGCTTTGCCCTAAGGTTGTCGTCGGGGGGGTGCCCGCAGCGAGGGTCGGCGCCGTTCGGGGTGCGCGTAGTCCGCCGCTCCTTATCTCTTTTGTGTCTGGCTTATCCATAAAAGACCCGTTTTCCGAAGATACGCTGCTGGAGCAGCGTGACGAGCAGTATCAGCACGAAGAGCAGGATCGACTGCGCGGCGGCGAGGCTGTAGTTGTTCGACTTGTAAAACGTATCGAAGATAACCAGGCTCGCGGTGTCGACGCTGCCCCGGGCGAACGGTTCGCGCATCACGTAGAGCTGGCTAAACGCCTGAAAGGTGCCGATAAAGCCGAGCAGTGTGAGGTAGAACGTGACCGGCGAGAGGAGCGGGACGGTAATAAAGCGAAACTTGTGCCAGCCGTTAGCGCCGTCGATGTCGGCGGCCTCGTAGAGCTCGCCGGGGATGCCGCCGAGACCGGCCAGAAAGATGATGACGTTGTAGCCGGTATACGTCCAGATGCCGAAGATAACGATGGTGGCGAGTGCCAGGCTCGGGCCGAGCCAGAGGCCGTCGAGCTGCCAGGTTGCGCCGCTGCTCGTAAGCCAGGCGTTAAACGCGTCGATCTGGTCGCCGAACACCAGCACGCTGACCGGGGTCGCTTCCTGGAGCCAGCGTTGTGGCGCGACGCCGAGCCAGCCCAGCACCACGTTGGCCCAGCCCGACTCGCGCGCCGTAAAGATCTTGCTAAACACCACCGCGCTCGCGACGAGCGGCGTAATGTAGGGCAGAAAGAAGAGCATCCGAAAAAACTCGCGCCCGCGAATCTTCTGAAACAGCAGCGTGGCCAGAAACAGCGCCAGCAGAATCTGTACCGGCACCGCGCCGAGCGCGTAGAACAGGGTGATGATGATACCGCCCAAGAAGTCGTCGTCGCCCGCGCGCATCATCAGCGCCCAGCCGAGTGCGATGCCGACCCCCGACAACATCAGCGTGATCGCGCCGAGCGTTTTGGCGATCTGCTGCCGCCCCGACCGAAACGCGTCGTTCCAGATCCAGTGCGCTACCAGAATAAGCAGCACGCCGACGACAAAAGCGAGACCACCCGCCCAGTTACCGACCAGGTCGTGGTAGTGCTCGAGCCCGATAAAACGCCCCTGCCGCACCCGCCATTGGTAGAGGCTCATGTAGAAGGCGTAGCCGATAGGGAACAGCCCGAACACACCGATAATAAGCAGCGACGGTAGAATAAACGTGTAGGCGGTCAGCCACTCGCTGACTTTTTGGCGCCGAAAGGTGCGCCGCGCCGGACGCCCAGAAGAGGTCAGCGCCATCGCAGGCCGACGCTTTTTGCTGTTACTTTAGAAGCTTGTGTAGAGACTTGTGTGGGGACTCGTGTAGAGATTCGGGCGCGGGGGCTTGCAGCGGGGTTGCGCGCAACAGGTGCGCGAGACAGTCGCCGGCACCGTCGCCCTAAGCGTGTCGGAATCTTTTTGGGAGACATAAGATCACCTTAAGCTATCGGGGGATTGTCAGCGGTATGTCAAGCAGGACGAGAGGCGAGCCGACCCGTCTAGTATACCCAAAACCCCCCGCCGCCTCGCCGCGTGTACCGCTACAACCGGAAGGGATGCTCCGCCGCGCCGTCACGTCCGCCGAAGCTGTCGCCAAAACCGTTACCAAAACCGCCGCCAAAACTGTGACGAACCCGACTCTTTTTGAAACGAGTTAAATAGAGGTTTTTAGATGACACGCGTTCGACCCGACAACCGAGATAGCGACGATGGCGAAGCGTAAGAAACCGCTGCTCAAGCGCCGCAAGTCTGCACCGCCTAAAACGAGTACGACGCCGTCCGCACGCCCTGCGCCCGGTACCGACCTGTCTGAAGCTCTGTTTGAAGCCGAGGTGCTCGGAGGGTTGGCGCCCTTTGCCGAAGCCGAACTGCGCGCTCTGCGCGGCGTGGAGATTGTGCGGGCGGAGGCGGAGGCGGTGACGTTTCGTTACGGCGGGCCGCTCGCGGCGCTGCGAGGCCTAAAGACGGTCGTCGCGGTCTACGCACTGAAGCGGTTCGAGATTCCAAGACCGAAAGCGCTGCTCGGACAGCAGCACTGGCAGAAGGTGCTTGGTCTCCTCCGCGCCGCTGCGTCTCAGGACGACTTTAAGGGGTTTCGCTTTAGCGCCGCCGGTAGCGACTCGCCGGTGTTTCTGCGACTTGCGGGCGCGATTCGCGACGCGACCGGGTTGCGCTTCGACGCTGAAGAGGGCGAGCTGCTGTTGCGGGTTCGGCCCTACGCCGAAGGCTGGGAGGTGCTCGCGCGGTTGACGGCGCGGCCTTTGTCGGCTCGAGCCTGGCGTGTCTGCAACATGGCGGGCGGCCTCAACGCGACGTTAGCGGTCGCAATGCACCGACTCGCCGGCGTTCGCGCGCACGACCGGGTGTTCAACCCGTTTTGTGGTTCGGGTACCCTCGCTATCGAGCGCGCCGCACTTGCACCCGCCGCCCATCTCGTCGCGAGCGACCTCGACCCCGAAGCGCTCGCCTGCAGCGACGCCAACATCCGCGCGAGCGGCTTTGCGGCGGCTATTACGACCGCCCGCGCCGACGCGACTGCGCTTTCTGAGGCGGGCTCGAGCTTCGACGTGATCGTCGCCGACCTGCCGTGGGGCGACGCGGTCGGATCGCACGATGCCAACGCACGTCTCTACCCCGAGACCCTACGCGAACTCGCCCGGGTCGCCGCGCCGGGGGCGCGCTGCGTACTACTCACTCACGACATAAAACTGTTCGAGCGCAGCCTCGCCCGGGCCGGCCTGCCCTGGCGCCAGAAGCGCGTCGTGCGCGTGTTTCACGGCGGTCACTACCCGCGTATGTACCTGCTCGAACGTTTGCCGTAACTTTACGTCGTCCGCTAAAACGTGCTAAACTCCCTAGGTTTTTAGAAGAGGTCGCTAAGACTTCCGAACCAGCCCAACAAACCCTACCGAGAAAGTCTGTCGGAAATAATGTCGAGGTGAATGATGTCTAAGGTATGTCAGATCTGCGGAAAAGAACCGATCGTTCGTAATAAACTCGTTCAGACCGGTAAACCCAAGCGCGAGGGTGGCGTCGGTCGCCGAACCACCGGGATCACCAAGACCTGGAAGTACCCGAACCTGCAGCGGGTCAAGGTGCTTCGTAGCGGCGGCCAGCGGCAGACCATGCGCGTCTGTACGCAGTGCATCCGTAGCGGCAAGACCATTATGGTGTAGGGCTGCCCCGCAGCCGCACACCCCGAGCGAACGGAGCGATACCGTCAACGCGTTTTTAGAGCACGTCTGGGCCAGTCTGAAAAGACTCTGGCAGCGCGGACGTGCTAAACTTTTAGCCGTGGATATCAATTGGGCGGACCTCGGGCGGCGGTTACGGCGGATAAAGCCGGGCTGGTACGTGCTCGCCTTTCTGCTTGTCTATAGCCTGAGTACTACCATCGCGCTAAGCCGTAGCAACGCCGCGCTGCGCGACTACCGCACGAGCGAGGTAGGTGAAGAGCCGCCGCCATCGACCCGGGTCACAACTCAGACGCCTCAGGCGGCGACGGGGTTGTGGTTGCCGGTTCCGGGGGCGAGCCTGCCGCAGACCTCGGCCTATCTGCCCAACGCGCCCCGTCTCTACCGTAACGGTACCAACCAGGGCTTCGACTTTTACGATGGCGACGCCGGTGTTCCGATCCCGTACGGCGCGTCGGTGATCGCCTCGGCTGCCGGCACTGTCGAACGGGCCGACCTCGTCTACAGCGAGCTAAGCAGCGGTGCCTGGCAGCAGCTTATCGACGAGGTGTCCGGCGGCGGCGCGAGCGAAGAGCAACTCGACCTGTTGCGGGGGCGTCAGGTCTGGATCCGCGCCGATAACGGTACGCTGCTACGCTACGCGCACCTGTCAGGAATCGACCCCGACATCACGGTCGGCGCGCGGACGTACCGGGGCCAGGTGGTCGGTTTTGTCGGCAATTCCGGTACCGACGACGGCGTCAACGGCACCCGTAGCGGTGCCCGGCTGCACTACGAGATCTGGATCGACGGCACCTTCTTCGGTGACGGTCTCGACGAAGCGAACGTCCGTAGCCGCGCCGCCGCGCTTTTCATCGGGCCTTAGGTACGGCTCATCGCTCCTTCTGCTAGACTTTACCGGATGGGGCGACACGAGCCGCGCCCGCACCCTGGGCACTCCGACGAACGGGGTGGCGTTTTTTATGCTTCTACATCTTTTTTGATATCTTTGCGAACGCTGCTACGAACGATGCTGCTCCTGGCGATATCGCTGCTGACGTTGCCGATGCGCCTGTCGCCAATACGTTACTGCTGGCAGCGCCGCTACCGACAGCGTTCTTGCGAACAGACGATCTTGACAAGCACTACAAAGAGATGACCTCGCGACCATGATCGTCATACCGCGACACCCTGATTCGCACAGATGACTCGGTTCACACAGATGACCTACTATGAATGATTCGGACTCAAATTCTCCCGACACACTAGACTTCGAGTTAGACGACGCCCCGAAGCGCGGCGTTACCGCCTTCGAGATCGTCTGGCGTAGTCCTTGGGTACGCGTGGTGAGCTACGTCACTGCCGTAACGCTGCTCGTCTGGCTGCTCTGGAGTCTGCGCGGCGGGTACGGCTTCGCGCTCGAGGTCGCTATTATCGGCTTCGTGATCGCGTACGTGCTTAACCCGGTGGTAGTCGCGCTCGAGCGGATCCGAGTGCGGCGTCCTTTCGGTGTGGTGATCGTCTACATCATGCTGCTGCTGCTGCTCGTGCTCGGCTCGGTGCTGATCACGCAGGTCGTCGTCGAAACCGAGCGCTTCGTCCGGCTGATTCCCGGCGCGGTCGACGCTATCATCGCTTACCTCGAGGGTGCGTCGCAGAATATTAACGACTTTATCGACAACCTGCCCGGGTTCATCACCGACCGCTTCGACTTCGAGCCGCCCCGCGACATCCTGTCCGAACCGGGCGCTGACGACGAAAGCGCACCCCTAGACATCGCCCGCGACACCATCCAAAACTTTTTGGCACAGGCGGCGATCGGTCTAAACAACACCCTCGAAACGCTGGTCAGCCAGAGCGGCGATTACCTGCTTACCGGCGGGCGCAGCATTCTGAGCGGCGTGACGAGCATCCTCTCGACCACGTTTCAGGTCTTTCTGATCCTGCTCGCGAGCGCCTACTTCCTCTATGACTACCCGAAGTTTGTCGCCTCGTTTAAGCGCTACGTGCCGGTGCGCTGGCGTCCGCTCTATAACGACATCTCGGCCAAGGCCGACCGCGCGGTCGGCGGCTATCTGCGCGGCCAGATCCTGATCACCACCATCCTCGGGTTGTTTATCTGGTTCGGATTGACCATGATCGGGGTGCCGCTCGCGGTTGCGATTAGCTTTATCGCGGCGGTGTTCAACCTTATCCCCTACCTCGGGCCGATTGTCGGCGTGGTTCCGGCGGTGCTGCTCGGCTTTACGGTCAGCCCGCTGACGGCGCTGCTCGCGGTGGGCGTCTTTGTAATCGCGAACCAGATCGAGGGCAACCTGCTCGCCCCGTTTATCTTGTCGAAATCGACCGATCTGCACCCGGTCACGGTGCTCCTTGCGATTTTGGCGGGGGTGGGGCTGCTCGGCCTGGTCGGGGCGCTGCTCGCGGTGCCGGTTGTCGCGCTCGCCAAGGTCATCCTTGAAGAGTATCTGCTCAAACGTCCGGCCTATCAGGTCGCTGCCGAGATACCGGATGACGGGCCGCCGGGAGAAGAGACATCTGACGGGTCATCCGCAAACGACACCCGCAGCGACAGCCGCAGTAACCGCCGGGCGCGCCGCCGCGACCGCACCACAAGCGACCGCTAAGCCGAGTCAAATATCTAACACTTTTCTGGTAAGCGCGTAACAACGTAGCGCCGTTACACGGTTTACGCGCTAAACTAGGCTGTGGCGCGAAAGAGTTCTAAACGAAAATCTGCCGGTCAGGGCCGTCCGTTCGACTACGAAGCGCTCGGGCTGGTGCTGCTCGGCGTCGGTATCTTTCTGTTGGCGATGCTGCTGCCCGTGCTGCCGACCGGCGAACTCGGGCGCGGCTTTCGGCGCCTCGTGGTGGGGCGTATCGGTGCTGGTGCCTACCTGTTGCCGTGGCCGCCGCTGCTGGTCGGGGGGCTGTTTCTGATGCGGCGGACGCTTCCGACGTGGCCGCGCGTGATCGGGGGGTACGCGGTCGCTGGGGCCGGGCTGTGGCTGCTCGTGATGCTGATGGTGCCCGGCTCGAGCGGTTCGTGGGGGCAGGCGCTACGGACGCTCGTGACCGGCGCGACCGGCTGGCTGGCCTACCTCGCGGCGCTGTTGGTGGTGAGTGTGGGGCTCGAGCTCATCTTCGCCTGGCCACCGACCTCGCTGGCGCGGCGCGCTCTGCGCTGGCTGCTCGAAACCGCGCAGACGCTGTGGCACCGGGCCGCCAAAACCCGACGCGAACTACGCACCCGGGCGGCGTTTTACGCCGACGTCGCGCTCGTCCGCCGCGAACTGCGGCAACTCGGTGACGATCTGGTGGTGCTTAGCGAGCTCTACACGAGCAGTGCCGAACTGTCGCGCTGGCAAAAGGCGCTCGGAGAGCTGTCGGGGCGGCTCGAGCACCCCAAACCCGCCACGCTACACGAAGCCCAGCAGAGTGTCAGCGCCTGGCAGCGCGCCGTCGGCGAGTTTACCGACCGCGCCGCCGCCGAGCTGTCGGCGCAGATAGAGGCCGAAGAAGACGCGCCCGAAGCGTTCGAGCGGTGGGCACAGGCGATCGGGGCGGGGCTCGAGCCCCCCATCGACGAGCCGGTCCGTATCGCGCGGCCTCTCGACGACGTCCGCAAAACGCTACTCCTCGACCTAACCGCCCTGACCGAAGCGCACCGGCAGCTCCGCCGCGAACGCGAACTCGCCCGCAGCGCCCTGCAAGACGCGACCCCGCGCCGCCTGTCCGACGCGCTAAGCGCCCACCAGGAGCGGCTAAGTGTCTACCACCAACTCGGTGAAGGCCGGGCCGGTCTAGACCAGGACGCCGCGCTGCTACGGCCTTGGCGCGAGCTATCGGCGGAGTTTCTCTATCTGACCGAAACCTATACGAGCAGCGACGAGATCCGCGACTACGGCTCGAGCCTCGCGGGCGAACTGCGCGACCAGGGCCGGGCGCTCCTCGCCGAGATCGACCCGTGGCGCGAGCGCCTCGCGCGGGCGGTCGCCCGGGCTAAAAAACCGGCGGCGGGGCAGGTCGAAACCCTCGAGGGCGGTCTGCCCGACCCGCCTGAAGCCGACGGTACCGACCCGGCAGATATCGACCCGGTAGATACCGAGAGCTCGCCCGCCGCCGCGGTACACGGACCGGACGAAGACGCGGGCGAAGATGTGGATGCCAACGCGGATGAAGACGCGGACAAAGACGCCGGCGCCGCGCCGCTACCCGAACCGAGCGATCCGCCCGAGGCCGGCTGGCAGCCCGAACTGCGCGCCGAACACGCCCCCGAAAAAGCGCTCGAGCCCCCCGAAGTCGGCGGTATTTCGATCCGGATCCCCTCGACCGAGCTGCTCGACGATCCGCCGCAGCGTTCTAACCTCGCTGCGCAGGCGGACGAGGTGCGGGCGCGCGAGACCAAGATTAACGAGACGCTCGAAAGTTTTCGGTTGCAGGGCCGGGTGGTGGCGAGTGTACGCGGTCCGTCGGTGACCAGGGTAGAGCTCGAGCCCGCCCCCGGCGAAAAGATCAGCCGCTACGCCAACCTTAGTGACGACCTCGCCCTCGCCCTCGCGGTCGGCGGTGTCCGGATCGAAGCACCGATCCCCGGCAAGAGCGTGATCGGCCTCGAAGTCCCGAACGCGATCCGCGACCTCGTCCCGTTTCGAGAGGCGGCGGAGTCGTACAGCTTTAAACGGAGCAAGGCCCGGCTACCCCTTATCCTCGGCAAGAGTATCGACGGCGAGATGATCGTCGGTGACCTCGCTGGTATGCCGCACCTGCTGATCGCCGGTTCGACCGGTGCGGGCAAGTCGGTCGCGGTCAACACCCTTATCGGCAGCCTGCTGTTCCGGTTTCTGCCGACCGAACTGCGGCTGCTGATGATCGACCCGAAGATGGTCGAGCTTACGCCGTTCGACGGAGTGCCGCACCTGCTCCGCCCGGTCGTAACCGCGCCCGACGAGGCGTCGGGGGTGCTGCTCGGCGCGGTCGCGCACATGGAGCGGCGCTACAAGATGATGCGCAAACTCGGCGTCAAGACGCTCGACCAGTACAACCGCAAGGCCAAAACTCTCGACATGGCCGAGCTGCCCTTCCTCGTCATCGTCGTCGACGAACTCGCCGACCTGATGATGACCAGTCCTAAAGAGGTCGAGGGGGCGGTGATGCGGCTCGCGCAAATGGCCCGGGCGACCGGCATGCACCTCGTCCTCGCGACCCAGCGCCCGAGTGTCGACATTCTGACCAACTCGATCAAGGTCAACATTCCGGCGCGGATGGCGTTTGCAGTCAGCAGCGGCCACGACTCGCGCACCATCCTCAACAGCCTCGGCGCTGAAAGCCTGACCGGGATGGGCGATATGCTGTTCTACCAGCCGGGCCGGTCCAAACCGGTACGTCTGCAGGGGCCCTACATCAGCGAAGAGGAGATCTTGCAGCTCACCGAGTTCTTGTGCCGACAGTACTTCGACGACGACTTCGTCGAGGCCTACGGGAGCGATTTCGACCCGGTCCCGACCGACGACAGCGCCGCGAGCGGGCTTATCGACTGGGACGACGACAAGCTGCGCGACGCCGCCGAACTCGTGGTGAACGAAGGACAGGCGAGCGTGTCGCGGTTGCAGCGGCGCCTAAGTGTCGGGCACGCCCGGGCCGGTAAGCTGATGGACTCGCTCGAAGCGATGGCGATCGTCGGCGGCTATCAGGGGAGTAAGCCGCGCGACGTGCTCGTCGCCGCCGAAGACCTCCCCGACATCTTCGGCAGCTAGTGAGCTTACAAGACGGGTTTACAGGACAGGCTTACGAGATATCGACCGCGTCGAGCGGCAGGTGGTGGAGGCGTTCGTCTTGCAAGAGCTGCTTGATGTCCTGGATGCGGTCTTTGCGTAGCACCAGCACGGTGTCGCCCCGTTTGACGATGACGAGGTCTTCGACGCCTAGCGTGACGACCATGTCTTCTTTGTTGCTGGTGTAGACGATGTTGCGCGCCGTGTCGAGGCCGATGTGCCGCCCGACCACGGTGTTGCCCGCCTCCTGCGGCGGGATCAGCCGCTCTAACGCGAGCCAGTCGCCGATGTCGTCCCAGTCGTAGCTCGCCGGAACGACGTAGGCTCGAGCCGTCTTTTCGAGCACCGCGTAGTCGATGCTGATCTTGTCGAGCGTCGGAAACACCTCGTTTACGCGGCCTGCAGCGTAGGCGTCGCGCAGGGTGTTTAGCAGCTCCGGCGCGTGCTGGCCGAGTTCGGCTAGAATCGTCGCGACGTGCCACACAAAGATGCCGTTGTTCCAGTAGTAATGACCGCTCTGCAAATAGTGTTCGGCGGTCTCCAGGTCGGGCTTTTCGACGAAGCGCGCGACCTTGTGCGCGCCCGGCGCGACCTCGTCGCCCGCCTGGATGTAGCCGAAGCCGGTCGCCGGATAGCTCGGCGTGATGCCGAGGGTGGTCAGGCCGTCGGTTTCACGGGTTACGTCGATCGCCCGGCGCACCGACTGCCGAAACGCCGGTACGTTGCCGACGCGGTGGTCGGCGGTAAACACACCCATGACCGGGTTGCCGAAGCGGGCCTCGAGCGCGATGGCGGAGAGGGCGACGGCAGGGGCGGTGTCGCGCCCGGTGGGCTCGAGCAACAAGTTCTCTGCCGGCAGTTCGGGCAGATGTTCGCGCACCTTGTCGGCGAGGTGGTCGCCGGTAATCACAAAGAGTCGCTCCACACTTCCGCACAGCGGCAACAGCCGGTCGTACGTGGCCTGCAGCAGACTCCGTCCGGTCCGTTCCAGGTCGAGAAACTGCTTCGGGTTGTCCTCGGTCGACAGCGGCCAGAACCGCTGACCCTTGCCTCCCGCCATAATAACAGCGACAAAGTTGTCCATATCTGTTCCTTTCTGGTGCCGGTCAGCCCCTAAAAATTTCGCGGACATAACGGCTTCGGTCTCTTAACGACCAGACTCTAGCGACCAGACTCTAACGACCAAGCCCTAGCGACCGAAGCGCCGCTTGCGGGCCTGAAAGTCGCGGAGTGCTCGCAAAAAGTCGACCCGCCGAAAGCTCGGCCAGAACACGTCGCAAAAATAGTATTCGCTGTACGCGGTCTGCCACAGCAGAAACCCCGACAGCCGCACCTCGCCGCTCGTCCGAATCACGAAGTCGGGGTCGGGGGTGCCGGCGGTGTAGAGGTGCTGCCCGATCTCGTCGGCGCTAAGCGTCTGGGCGACGCTCGCCAAACTTTCGTTCTCGGTGTCTTTTTGGCGTAAGAGCTCGCGCACCGCGTGCGTGATCTCCTCGCGTCCGCCGTAGCCGATCGCCACGCTAACGAGCGCTTTGTCGTAGTGTTTAGTAACCTCTTCGAGATGATAGAGCGCGTCCTGGACGTCACTCGGAAAGTTTTCGATGTTGCCGATCAGCTTGACCCGCACGCCGTGCTTGTGTACTCGTTGGTCGGTGGCCATCGCGTTGGCCTCCTGCGCGAACAGCCGGAGCAGATGCGCGACCTCTTGGGGGTCGCGGCTCTGGTTTTCGGTGCTAAACACCCACAGCGTGACGTGATAGACCCCGAGTTCCAGACACCACTCGATCACCTCGCGCGCTTTTTTCGCGCCGAGCGTGTGGCCCTCGGCGAGACCGACACCGAGGGTGCGGGCATAGCGCCGGTTGCCGTCTAGGATGAGGCCCAAGTGCTTGGGCAACTTACCGTTTTTCTGCACGGCGCGGAGAAGTCGTCGCTCGTAGAGCCAGTAGAGCGGTTTGCTGATGAGGTGCCACAGGTTAAGCGCTCGGCTAGCGCCCGAAGCTCTGCGGTTAAGCGCTTGATTCACAACCCTAGTGTAACGCACAACGCGGTGCCGCACCATCATCATTGGCCCACCCTATCGGGGGACAACCGCGACCGCCGAGCTTTACCGAGGATGACGTCGCGGCGTCACCCGAAACCGCCCGATGCTCCGCGCTGCTTATACCATCCTGACTTGCCTACGTCACCATGTGTGCCGGTACCATTCATCTAAATCGTAGGGTGCGCCATGCGCACCGCACTGCCACCAGCGCCCTTATTCGCCACAACAAGTGCGCTGTAGAGTGCTTTCTGCCCAGCAAGACTAACGTGACATACAGAAGTCAGCTCAGTATTACTGCGCTAGCGTTGTCGTGCCCGATATTCTCGTGCTTGGCCGGTCCGGCGTGTTGGTATGGTGGCCTCAGTCTGATTGACAGTATCTGTAGACTGATCTGATGCCGTAGCGACATAGACCGGACGGCTCTGCTCGCACCGTTAGTGTGCACCGCGCCGGTAGAGCACGGCGGGCAGGGTCTGGATCAGGATGATGATGTCCCACCAGATCGACCAGTTGCGGACGTAGTGAGACTCCATCGTCAGGCGGTCGTCGAAGCTGACCTCGCTCCGACCCGAAACCTGCCAGTAGCCGGTCATGCCCGGTTTGGCCTCCAAGATGGCCGGGGCGTAGCTGCCCATGTCGCTGCGTTCGCGGGTCATGTAGGGGCGCGGCCCGACCAGGCTCATGTCGCCGACGATCACGTTGTAGAGTTGGGCGAGCTCGTCGAGGCTGTACTTGCGGATAAACGCTCCCGCCCGCGTCACGCGAGGATCGTTTTCGAGCTTGTGAAACCGGTTGTACTCTTCGCGTACGCGCGTGTCGGTCTCGAGCATCTCTTCGAGCCGGTCGTCGGCGTCGGTGTACATGCTGCGAAACTTGAGACAGTAGAAGGTTTCGCCCCGTCGCCCGATCCGCTGACTCCAGTAGAACGCCGCGCCGGGGCTGTCGATGCGGATCCAGAGGTAGAGCGCGATCAGCAGCGGCGAGATAAGCAGGGCACCGAGGCTGCCGCCGACGATATCGATACCGCGCTTGACCAGACGGTTGGTGTGGGCGTAGAGGCCGTTACGGATTTCGAGGGCGAGCAGGCCGTCGAGGTTGCTGGTGTAGACGTCTTCGGCGGGGAGCCCGGCGAGTTCGGGTACGAACTGGACACGTTCGAAGGTGCGCCGTTTGTAGCCGATCAGCTTCGAGAGTGTGCCGTTACTCATGTTCGGCAGCGCGACGATGGTGTGGCGGATATGATGTTCGCGCGCGTAGTCGTCGGCCTGGTCGAGTGTGCCGAGCACCGGCAGGGTGCCGACGCGGCTGCCGATCCGTTCGGGATCGTCGTCGAAAAAGGCGACCGGGTGCAGCCCGTCGAGCGGCGTTCTGAGGAGCGCCTTGGCGACGCGCCGCCCCACACTGTTCGCACCCAAGATAACGACCTGCCGTCCCCAAAAGCCGAGCTGGTAGAGAAGGCGTTTGCACAGGCTCCGCCCGAGGGGGGTAAGCACCATGCTAAGCAGCACAGTGGGGAGCAAGAGGGCGGGCCCTAGCAGCATGTCGGGCACGATCAGCACGCTCGCGGCGATCAGAAGCCCGGCGTAGACCGCGCCGTAAACCTGTTTTTGCAACTCTTGGGGTGCGGTAAGGCCGTAGCCGGGGTAGAGCCCTTCGCGCCAGTACATCGCCGGCCACAGCAGAAACAGATAGGCCGTCGAGCCGCTAAGCACCCGCGCGTCACTCACCAACCCGGTGTAGTGCAGGGCCGCATGCACGAGCAGAAACGACAACCCGACCATCACGAAGTCGACGCTCGCGAGTGCGAGCCGGACGATAATCTGTCTCGAGGTGCTCTCCTGGTCGCGCGCCGCCGGTACGTAATGGACCGCCCGCCAGCCCGCGACGGCGGCGAGCGGGTACAAGACGCCGCCGTAGAAGAAGGTGTAGTCGAAGACGTTAGCGACGAGCAGCGCGGCAAACACCGCCAGAAAGGCGAGATCGCGCTTCTGCAGCGCGACCAGACCGAGGCCAGCTACGAGGAGCCCGAGCCCGAAAGCGCCTACGAGGCCGCGCTCGAACAGGGTTTGCAGCAGCAGATTGTGGGCGTGCGAGGGGATGTCGTGGAGCTTGGCGCTGTCCGAGAGGTGGTCGCGGTAGTAGTCGGGAAAGCTGTCGGGACCCCAGCCGAACAGCGGACGCTCTAGAAAGCCCTGCCAGGCGACCTCCCAGAACGGTACCCGTGCGACGCGCAGGCCTAGACCCCGGTTGGCGGGGCCGGGCACGTAGTCGCTAAGGGTGGTGCCGGGCTCGAGCTGAAAGCCTGCAAACGTCGCCGCCGCCCCGGCCCCCTCGCGCTGGTCGGGTGCCATCCCGACCCACCAGTAGAGCGGCGCTCTGCTGCCGTCGTAGACAAAAGACGTCTGGACCCGCGTCCAGTCGCCGTCTCGTTCGGCGATACCGGCGTCTAGCAAGCGGCCCGGGCCGCTAAGTGAGGCGTGCCAAGTGCCCTGCTCGAGCCGCCCAACCACCACAAAGCTCGTCTCGCCCTGTTCGACCTCGCCCCACCCCTGCACCCCGGCCAGCGCGCCGGAGGGTTGGAGGTTGGTGTGTTTTATCCACACGCTGAGTGTGTAGGCAGACTGGGGCTCGAGCCTGACAACTTGTTGCAGCCGGCGCCACGTTTCGGGCGCGGTTTTTTCGACTCGGTAGCTCGTCAGGGTGCGCCCGGCGACAGTCGCGCTCGCCGTCTCGAACCTTACCCCCATCGGATCCCACCAGTCGCCGCTCGCGATCTCGGAGCCCTGCACCAGGTTACGGCTCTGCTCGGACGGGGGCAGCAGATCGACCAGAAAGCCGACGTTGCCCCAGCCGAGTGTCGGCCCCAGACCCGCCGCGACCGCGAGCATGGCGAGGATCAGGCCGATTTCGGCGAGGTAGCTCCGGTAACTCCGCGAAAAGTGCACGAACAGCAGCGCGACACTTACGATGACCCAGGCGATCGCCGCCTCGCGGCTCCCCGACACCAGGATGCCGAGCGCCGAAACGCCGAGCCCGATCAGCCTAAGCCGGGTCTGCGGCAGCAAGATGGCGGTAAGCGCGCCGAGCAGAAACACAGTGTGTCCGTAGAAGCTCGGGTTCGACTCCCAGACGATCGCCTGCGCGATGGTTTTGGCCTGAAAGAAGTTGAGCTGGTCGATCTGCAACCAGCCGAGCATCACCACCAGCGACAGACCGCAGAGCAGCCCCGCCGCGACGGCCTGGGTGTTGACGTTCTGGCTACGGACGGTGTGCAGCTGCGCGAAGGCGCGGTAGATAAGCCAGGGCGCTAAAATCTGCAGACCGCTAAGAAGGGCCGCGCTCGGGCTCTGACGCAGGTCCGGTAGGGCGAGCAGTAGCGCCGCGCCTAACCAGAGCAGGTCGCGCCGCTGCACCGACCAGCGGGTCGCGAAAAAGAAGAGCAGGCCTACAAAGGGGCCGTAGTTCGGCAGAAAGGCGAACCCGAAGCCGAGCAGAAACGGAAGGCTGTGGCGAAATGTCGAAGTCATGTCGGAGTGCTCCCTCGAGGTTCTGCTGTTGCCGACCGTAACCGTTGGGCGTTGGCGTTGGGGGTGAGCGTCAGGGCTGGGTGTCGGGGCCGCTGAACAGTAGAGCCGTCACACTAGGGCCGTCAAGAGCGTTTTCAGGGTACCACGTCACTTCGCGTGCGGCGGCGCTCTTTTTAACGAAGCGGCGTTAACCGATCGTCACCCGACCCTTTTGGGGGTGCGGCTCGCTCGGATGGAGGCTGACATCGCTGGGCCGCCTCGGCGCCGGTGTCGAGGCGGCGACCTTCTGGATAATGTACCGGATGATTCGCGTAAATATCCATAATGTTAGGATTAACTCGTAATTTTGCTGCTTACGTGGCTCGCTGACGAACCGTATCGGTATCGGCTCGTAGCCCGCGTCACCCGTAACTTCTCAGATATGTAGCCTAAAGACGTGTAGCCTAAACCCGGAACTCGGCCCTCAACACCCGAAAGATGGTTTGGAAAGGACGAAAGCGTCATGAAAAAACTGTTCGTATCACTCTTTATTACAGCGATGCTTATTATGGCGATGCTCGCGAGCCTCGGTTTCGCGCAGCGCCAACTGCTTATCATCGGTACCGGCGGCGTGACCGGCGTCTATTATCCGGTCGGCGGAACCGTCGCTAAGATCGTCAACGACGCTAGTGTCGGGCTGCGGCTCACCGTAGAGTCGACCAGCGGCTCGATCTTTAACGTTATGGCGATGAGCAACGACCAGCTCGACCTCGCTCTGGCCCAGTCGGACGTGGTCTATCAGGCCTACAACGGCGAGGAGGTGTTTGACGGCAACCCGATCGAAGCGTTGCGCACCGTGATGGGGCTGCACCCCGAACCGCTCCACCTCGTCTGTGCGGCGGACGCGGGCGTCGAGACGCTTCCCGACATCCGGGGGCTGCGTATCAACATCGGCAATCAGGGGTCGGGCATCCGCAGCACCGCACTGACCGTGCTCGGCGCCTACGGTATCGACCTCGCTGACTTTCAGGCCGAGTCGGTGCGCGCCGCCGAAGCGCCCGATCTGCTTCGCGACGGTCGTATCGACTGCTTCTTTTACACGATCGGTATCGGCGGGGCGGCGATCCAGGACATCGCGACCACCAACGACATCACGCTCGTGCCGCTAGACGATGAGGTGCTCGAGCCCCTCATCGAAGCGTCGCCGTACTACGCCTTCGCGACCGTGCCCGGCGGCACCTACAGCGGCGTCCGCGAAGACGTAACGATCTTCGGCGTCAAGGCGCTCTTTGTAACCACCGCCGACCTCTCCGAACAGACCGTCTATACCATCGTCGACACGGTGCTAGACAACCTCGGCGCGTTTCGGGCCACCCACCCGGCGGTGCGCGACCTAACCCCGCAAGACTTTGTGTCGGGCCTCGGAGCACCGCTACACCCGGGCGCCGAACGGGCCTACCGCGAGGCCGGGGTGATCGGCGAGGCCACGAGCGACTAGCGTCGTCATCCTGTGACCGTCAGGACGCTATCGTCAGGACACCATTGTCAAGACACTATGCTAAAAATCAGGACGCTGTGCTAAAAAACAGCGCGCGCAGACCGTTCGTCGGCGTACGTTTCTCGGCACGGATAGCTCTGCATAATACGGACAACGTTACGAGGAGGTCAACCATGTCTGACAACCGATCTACACAGCAATCTCGGCAGGACGCGTCCGGGCAGAAGCCTACGCCGAACGCCCCCGAACAGGTCGCCTACCGTCGTCTGCTCTGGCTCGCGCCCGTCGCCGCCGTGATCGCCGCTGTAGCGAACGGGATCTTCTTTCTCGTCGGTGACGCTTTGGGCGCCTTTCCCGACAGCGTCATCATTCCGAACGCGGGTAGCCCGATGACGATCGGGCCGATGATGATCTTCTCGGCGGTGTCCACCCTCGGCGCGGCGGCGGTGTTCGCGCTGCTCGGACGCTTTACCGGCAAGACGCGGCGCAACTTCTGGATCGTGTCGGCGGTCGTCTTTATCGGCTTTTTGTTTACGCCCTTTACCATCCCCGACGCGCCGGTGATTATGATCGTAGCGCTCGAAGTGTCGCACCTGATCGTCGCGGTCGTCGCGATGGGGGCGCTGCTCGAGTTCGGGTTTAAGAAAGACGCCTAAGACCTGTTGGTACACGACACGATTCGAGAGATCATCCGAAACATGATCCGAGACGGGGCCGGTGCTAGACGCGCCGGTTTTCTTTGTGTCGGTTCACCACAAGCCTCATACAGCAGTTCATGAACCAGGCACGTGTACGCTCCGTTGACAGTCTGGCTATTTTGGGGGTAGCATCCGATCTACGTTAGCAATACGAAGAAGGCTCGAGCCCCCTCTCATCTTCGGATGGCCGAGGTCGGCTACCTAAGCGTGCACACCGCACCGCTTACCGAGCTTGTAACGATACCTAAGGAGGTCGCGTCTTGAAACGCACCCTGTTCGTACTCTGCACCCTCATGTTCGGCTTCGCCCAAGCCCAAACCCTGACCGTATGGGTCTGGGACATCAACAAGCCCGCCCTCGAAAGCACCATCGCGAGCTTTCAGGAGATGCACCCCGGCGTCGAAGTCGTGGTCGAGGATCTCGGCAACCAGAACGTCTACGACCGCGGCCTCGCCGGCTGTGCGGCGGGCGGTTTCGACCTGCCCGACGTCTACCTGGTCGAAAACAACGAGGCACCGGTGTTCTGGGCGCAGTTCCCCGACTGCTTCGTCGACCTGCGCGACTTCGGCGCCGAAGAGCTCGTCTCCGACTTTCCCGACTTTAAGTGGTCCGAGCTGCGCACCCAGGACGGCACCATCTATGCCATCCCGTACGACTCCGGCCCGACCGCCATCTTCTACCGCCGCGACCTCTACGAACAGGCCGGCATCGACCCCGACGCGATCGCGACCTGGGACGACTTTATCGCCGCCGGCGTGCAGCTAAACGCCGCGTTCGACGGCGAGGTCAAGATGGGCACCATCAGCAAGGGCGGCGACGACGAGTGGTTCCGGATGATTGCGAACCAGGCCGGCTGCTTCTACTTCGATCCCGCCGGTACCGAAATCACCGTCAACCAGCCCGGCTGTGTCCAGGCCTTAGAGCAGATCGGCGACCTCTGGAATGCCGACATCCTCCTTCCGGGCGGTTGGGTCGAGCAGATCCAGTACTTCCAGAACGGGCTCGAGGCCTCGGCGTTTTTCGGCGCCTGGTACACCGGTACGATTATTAGCAACGCGCCCGAACAGGCCGGTCTGTGGGGCGTCTACCCGACCCCCGCACTCGAAGAGGGCGGCGTCCGCGCGGCCAACCTAGGCGGTAGCGCCCTCGCCATTACGACCGCGTCGGACAACCCCGAACTCGCCTACGACTTTGTGGTGAACGCGCTCGCCGACACCGACAACCAGGTCGACATCCTCTTTAACTACGGCCTCGTACCGTCCTACCTGCCGGTACAAGACGCCGCAGCACTCGAGCAGGGCGTGGACTACTTCGGCGGTCAGCCGGTCTGGGATCTGCTGCTCGGCACCCTCGGCGACGTTCCGCCCGCGAACGGCACGCAGTTCTTCCAGGAAGCGCGCAATGTCATGACCGCGGTGGTCAACGACTACCTCAACGGCAACTACGACAGCGCCCAAGCCGCGCTCGACCGGGCCGCGAATCAGATCGCCCAAGCGACCGGCCTACCGATCGCTGACTAAGTACCGTACCGACCGGGTACGGTACCGACCGGTCACGACACTGATGACGTGGATGACACTGATGATGTGGATGACGACGTGACCGATAGATAACCGATGTGCGGCGACTCGCCTCTTGTAGTGCGGGTCGCCGTTCTGCTAACGGCTACTACCTGTTGGCTAACGTCTGGTGCCGTTAGCAGCGAACTATCTTTTAGACTTTTAGGAGGATCACTGTGAGTGTTTCGAGCACTCCTCGTGACGTCCGGGACAAACCGAAGCCGCGCGCGTGGCGCCGCCTGGACTGGTCACCCTATTTTTTTCTGATGCCCTTCGGGCTGTTTTTCGTTATTTTTTGGGTCTACCCGATCGTCTATTCGTTTCTGCTCAGCTTTGTCAACACGCGGCAGCGCCCCTGGAGTATCGCGCCGGGCTTTAACTGGGGCCGACTGATTCAGGACAGCATGTTCTGGGAGGCGCTCGGCAACACCGCCGTCATCCTGCTGGTGCAGGTGCCGCTGATGCTCGCCTTGGCGGTATCGCTCGCGATCGCGTTTAACTCCGACCTGCTGCGGCTAAAAGGCTTCTACCGCTTCGCGTTTTTCGCGCCGCTGGTGCTCGGCGCGGTGCCCTACTCGGCGGTGTTTCGGCTCATCTTTAACGCCGAGTTCGGCATCGTCAACACGCTCCTCGCGGGGGTGGGGCTGCCGACCGTCAACTGGCTGCTCGAAGACACGCCGGCGCTCATCACCATTATGATCGCGCTCACTTGGCGCTGGACGGGCTACAACGCGATTATCCTGCTGTCGGGGTTGCAGAGCATCCCGCAGAACCTCTACGAGGCGGCGCGGATCGACGGTGCGAACGGCTGGCAACAGTTTTGGGGGATCACCTTGCCGCTCCTGCGTCCGGTGCTGCTGTTCTGCTTCGTGCTGTCGACGATCGGGACGTTGCAGCTCTTTACCGAGCCGTGGCTGATCACCGAAACCGGGCCGGGCGGCGCGACCGAAACGCTCGTCACCTACCTCTACAAGCAGGGCTTTCGCTCGTTTAACTTCGGGTACGCCTCGGCGATCGCCTACACCATCGCGATTATCGCGGCGATCTTAGCCTTTGTCCAGCTTCGGGTGGTCGGGCGAGAGGAGAACCAGTGAAGCGGCAACGTTTTATCCAGAGCGTTATCCTGCACGTGATTATGACGGTGCTGGCCCTAATCTTTCTGATGCCGATCGTCTGGATGCTGCTCGCGGCGACCAAGAGCGACGCCGAGATCCTTAGCACCTCGCTAAGCCTGTTACCGGGCGACAATCTGCTCGAAAACTGGCGCGACCTTAACAGCGACCTGCCCTTTGTGCGTAACGTGCTGAACTCGGTCGGTATCGCGCTGATCTTTACGACGGTCGCAACGCTCGCCTCGGCGATGGGCGGTTACGCGCTCGCGAAGTTTCGTTTTGCCGGACGGGCGCTTATCTTCGCGATCGTGGTCGCGGCGCTGACCATTCCGTTCGAGGTGCGGGCGATCCCGCAGTTTATCCTGGTCGCGCGCGACCTGCAGATCGCCAACACTTGGTGGGCGATTATCCTGCCCTGGATCGCCTACCCGCTCGGCCTCTTCTTTATGCGCCAGAACATGCTGTCGGTGCCGACGACGCTTATGGAGGCGGCGCGGATCGATGGTGCGAGCGAGTTTCGGATCTTCTTTCAGATCGTGTTGCCGATTATGCGTCCGGCGCTTGCTGCGGTCGCGATCGTGCTGTTTCTGTTTCAGTGGAACGACTACTTCTGGCCGCTGCTGGTGCTCACGCAGAAAGAGGCCTACACCATTCCGGTCGCGCTCGGTACGCTGGTCGGGCTCACGCGGGTGAGCTGGGGCGGGATTATGGTCGGCACGGCGGTCGCGACGCTGCCCTTCCTGATCCTGTTTCTGTTTTTGCAGCGCTACTTCGTCGCGGGCATTACGGCGGGGGCGGTCAAGGACTAGAGGGTTGCGCCCGACACGACGACATCGACATTAATTCGACATCGACATTAACAACGACAACATCGACCGAAAGAGGTACGCGATGACGAAGCTAGGCGTCTGTTACTATCCCGAACACTGGCCCGAAGAGACGTGGAAGCGTGACGCGGCGCGGATGAAGGAGTTAGGGCTGCACTGGGTGCGGATCGGCGAGTTTGCATGGGGGCGGCTCGAGCCCACCCCCCACACCTTCGACTTCGACTGGCTCGATCGCGCTATCGACACCCTTGGCGACGCGGGCCTAAACGTCGTCCTCGGCACCCCTACCCCCACCCCACCCAAGTGGCTCGTCGACCGCTACGACGACGTGTTGCAGGTCGACAAACAGGGCCACGTGCGCGGCTTCGGGTCGCGGCGGCACTACTGCTTTAACTCGCCGAGCTACCGCACCGAAACCGAACGGATCGTCACCGCCCTCGCCGAACGCTACGGCCAGCACGAGGCGGTCGGAGCCTGGCAGACCGACAACGAGTACGGCTGTCACGACACGGTGCGCTGCTACTGTGACAACTGCCGCAACGCGTTTCGGGTCTGGTTGCAAGAGCGCTACGGCAGCGTCGACGCGCTTAACGAGGCGTGGTGGAACGTGTTTTGGAGTATGGAGTATCGGGACTTTGACGAGGTCGAACTGCCTAACCTTACCGTGACCGAACCGAACCCGAGCCACTCGCTAGACTTCTACCGCTTTTCGTCCGATTCGGTCGTCGACTACAACCGCGTGCACACCCGCATCTTGCGCGAATATTCGCCGGGACGGCTTGTCGTCCACAACTCGATGTTCTTTTTCGGCGACTACGACCACTTTAAGCTGACCGAAGACTTAGACGTCATCACCTGGGACAGCTATCCGCTCGGGATGCTCGAACAGTCGCCGCTACCCGCCGACGTCAAGGCGCACTACCTCCGCGTCGGCCACCCCGACCTGATCAGCTTTAACCACGACGTCTACTACGGCCTCAAACAGAAGCCGTTTTGGGTGATGGAACAACAGCCGGGACAGGTGAACTGGGCGGATAGCAACCCGCTCCCCGAACCGGGCGCGGTGCGGCTCTGGAGCCATCAGGCGTTCGCGCATGGCGCCGACGTGGTGGGCTACTTTCGGTGGCGGGCGGCGGTCGGAGCGCAAGAGTTGATGCACGCCGGTCTAAACAAACACGACGGCAGCCCCGACCACGCGACCCGTGAGGCGGCAGAGGTGGCCCGCGAAAAACCGGACGCGCTACCCGCATCTTCAGCGGACGTCGCACTGCTGCTCGACTACGAAAACCTCTGGGCGACGAGCCTCCAGCCGCACGCGCAGGGCTGGAACTACTGGTCGCTGCTGGTGAGCTACTACCAGGCGGCGCGGCGACTCGGCCTTAACGTCGCCATTACCCACCCGCGCCGCGACCTGAGCGGTTACAAGCTGGTCATGGCGCCGGCGCTGCACCTCGTCGACGACGCACTCGCGAAGCATCTGCAGGACTATGTCGAACAGGGCGGGACACTCGTGGTCGGTCCGCGTAGCGGCTTTAAGACGCTGTCGAACGTTGCACACGCGCCTGCTCCGGGACCGTTAACCGAGCTGATGGGCGTAAGCATCGAACACGTCGACGGTCTGCGGCCCGGCATCACCGAACAGATCCGCTACGCGCAGACGCGCTATCCGTACACCACCTGGGCCGACCTGCTGACGCCGACCACGGCGGAGACGCTCGCGACCTACGAGACGCGGGCCTACCGGGGCACGGCGGCGGTGACGCGCAACCAAGTCGGCGACGGCACCTGTCTGACGGTGGGGATGTGGACCGACAGCGACACGTTAGGGACGCTGCTTAGAGCGGAGCTAGAAGCGCTCTCCCTCACGCTTACCGACCTTCCCGACGGCGTCCGTTCGGCCAGCCGAGGCGAGGTGCGCTACTACCTCAACTTCAATCCGCACGACGCGACCGTCGAAGGCGTTACGGTACCGGCCTACGGCGTCGTCATCGACCGCAACTAACACTAAGCTAACCCTTCTGTGTGTCACATCAATCTTGCTGGGTAGAGAGCAGTCTGCGGCGCACTCTATGTGGTGAATACGGGTGCTGGTGGCGAATACGGGTGCTGGTGGCGGTGCGCATGGCGCACCCTACGATTCGGGTGAATGATACTGGCGCGCATGGTGGCATAGGCAAGTCGGGATAACGTAACATAGCGTGAGGTGGTTTAGCTCGTCAGTTTGGCTTCTGAAGCTCGCTGTTTGGCGACGGGCTTTTCGGAGGTGAGTTGCTCGAGCCTGTTGGCCACCTCTGCTGGCGAGGGCTCCATGTTGGTAATCAGCCGGGCGTGCAGGTCGTAGGTCAGGTAGCTGTAGGCCCAGTTCGCCAACACGTTAAAGCGGTTCTGGTGGCCGATCAGGTAGACGAGGTGGATGAACAGCCACGCCGCCCAGGCCGGAAAGCCGCGAAAGCGGAGTCCCAAAAAGTTTTTCGACAGTTCGGCGACACCCGCATTACGTCCGATAATCGCCATCACGCCTTTGTCGAAGTAGCTAAACGGTTGCGTCTCCTTCCCCTTGGCGAGCCGCGTGACCTGCTTGCCGGCGTGCTTGCCCTGCTGGATAGCGACCGGCGCGAGTTGCGGGTAGAGGTTGCCCTCGTCGTCGGTCGCGCCCGCCATATCGCCGACGATAAAGATGTTGCGGTGGCTCGGTAACGACAGGTCGCGCTCGACCTTGACGCGGTAGCCGCGGGTCAGTTCGACGCCGAGCGCTTCGACGAGCGGGCTCGCCCGGATGCCGGCGGCCCAGATCAGGGTGTCGGTCGGGATCGTCTCGCCGTTTTTTAGCTCGACTTTGTCGGCGTGTACCTCGGCGACGGTGGTGCCGAGCCGGACGTCGACGCCGCGTTCGCGCAGCACCTTTTCGGTGTAGTCGCGCGACGACTTGTGAAAGGGCGGCAGCACGCTGTCGAGCATTTCGAGCATGATGATGTTGGCTTTGGACACGTCGAGGTCGGGAAAGTCTTTGGGTAGTACCCGGTCGAACAGTTCGGCCATGGTGCCGGCCATCTCGACACCGGTCGGCCCGCCGCCGACGATGACGAAGTTAAGCGCGCCCCGGTCGACGAGTGACGGGTCGGCGCTTACGCGTTCGAACTGCCGGAGGATGTGGCTGCGCAGGTTGACCGCTTCGCTCAGACTTTTGAGGAAGAGGCCGTGCTTTTTGACGCCGGGCACGCCGAAGTCGTTGTAGACCGCACCGGCACACATCACGAGGTAGTCGTAGGGGACGTGGCGACCGTCGGCGAGTTCGACGATCTGGGCGTCGCGGTCGACGTTGGTGACGGTGCCCATCTGAAAGTTAAAGTTTTTCTGGCGCTGAAAGGTGCCCCGGACGGTGTGGGCGATTTCGGAGGGCTCGAGCCCTGCCGTAGCGACCTGGTACAAGAGCGGCTGAAAGGTGTGGTAGTTGTGCTGGTCGATCATCAGCACCTCGACCGGGGCGCGCTTAAGGCTTTTGGCGACGTACAGTCCGGCAAAGCCGGCACCGACGACGACGACACGAGGTTTTTCGGGCGTATTTTTGGGCATAGGGGTCTCCTTGAGGGTCTCGCGTGTTACGGGGTTCGGGTCTTACAGATTGCAAATATTGTAGGGCTGCGTTGTTGTAGAGCTGTGTTGTCGTGCTCGGACATATGTACAGACGTATGTACAAAACATCAGGACAGCCGAGATGACGCGAACATTGTTGACAGTATAGGTCGTTTGGGCGCGAGATTGGTGTATCGGTGGGTGGGGGAGGGGGGGCTCGAGCCTCACGTTCGCCCTAAAGATTCGCCCTAAAGATTCGCCCTAAAGATTCGCCCTAAAGATTCGCCCTAAAGATAAACCCGGCCCGACTGCAAAGACCAAAACTCGGGACAACCGCTACCGATTTTAGGTACACTGGCTACCGTGACGACAAAAGCTACCGTGACGACAACAGAGAGCACACGAACGATAGGACTTTTCGGCGCGACTGCGATCGGCGTCGGCGCGATGGTCGGTGGCGGGATTCTGGCGCTCGCCGGCGTCGCCTTCGCGGCAGCGGGCCCAGCAGCGCTGCTCGCCTTCGCGCTTAACGGCGTGATCGCGGTGCTGACCGCGCTTAGCTTCGCCGAGCTGTCGAGCCTATTCCCGCAGTCGGGCGGTACCTACACCTTCGCCAAACGGATCCTGTCGGTGCGGGCTGCGTTTGTGGTCGGCTGGGTGGTCTGGTTCGCCTCGATTATGGCGGGTGTGCTCTACGCGCTCGGCTTCGCGCTCTACGCTAATGTGGTCATCCGCGAGGTCTGGTTCGCAGTTGCGGGTAGCGCCCCGGAGTGGCTAGGCGGGCGGCTTTCCAACATCGGGCTCGCGGTCGCGGCGACTCTCTTTTACAGCTTCAGCCTCGCCCGGACGAGCGGCGGCGGGGGTAACTGGGCGACGATCGGCAAGGTTCTGGTGTTCGGCGCGCTGATCGCTGCCGGTCTGTGGCAGCTCGTCGGTGTGCCCCAAGCGGCGATTGTCCGCAACCTGACCCCCTTTTTCGAGTTCGGGGCGGCGGGTCTGTTCGCGGCGATGGGCTACACCTTTATCGCGTTTCAGGGCTTCGATCTGATCGCGGCGGTCGCGGGCGAGGTCAAGCAGCCCGAACGGACTCTGCCGAGGGCGATGCTGCTGTCGCTCGTCATTACCCTGCTGATCTATCTGCCGCTGCTCTTTATCGTCATGACGGTCGGTACCGAGCCGGGCCAGAGCATCGCCGCACTAAGCGAACAGCAGCCCGAAACGATTATCGCGGTCGCGACCGAAACGTTTTTAGGGACGTTCGGGTTCTGGCTGGTGGTGGTCGCGGCGCTGCTGTCGATGCTGTCGGCGCTGCAGGCCAACCTGCTCGCGGCGTCACGGATCGCCTTTTCGATGGCCGGTGACCGCACCCTGCCGCGCTTTTTGTCGGCTCGTAACGCTCGTTCGGGGACGCCGGTCATAGCGGTCTGGACGAGTGCGGCGATGCTCGCGGTGCTGCTGCTGCTGCTGCCCGACGTGGCGGCGGCGGGGGCGGCGGCGAGCCTTATCTTTCTGGTTACGTTTACGCTGGTGCACTGGATTAGCGTGCTGGCGCGGCAGCGCTCGACGCGGGTCGCGTTTCAGACGCCCTGGTTTCCGCTGGTGCCGGTCGTAGGCGGGGTCGCCTGCGCAGCGCTGGCACTGTTTCAGGGGATCGTGGTGCCCGCTGCCGGGGGCGTGACCGCGATCTGGATCGTCATAGGTGTAACCATCTACCTGGTGCTGCTCGCACCCCGTGCGCGGGTGTTTGACGCGCTTAGCGAAGCCCGCGACCCGACCCTGATGCGGCTGCGGGGCCGGAGCCCGCTCGTACTCGTTCCGATCGCCAACCCGGCCAACGCGGCGGCGATGGTGACGGTTGCAAACGCGCTTACGCCGCAAGAGATCGGGCGGGTGCTGCTGTTGTCGGTGGTGCGCGGTGAAGCCGACCCGGCCCGGTTGCCCGACGCCCTAGACGTTAGTCAGCGGGTGCTGCGGCAGTCGCTAACCACGTCGCTACGGGTCGGCCTCGCACCCGAAGCGCTCACCACGCTCGCCCCCGACCCCTGGGAGGAGATCGTGCGGGTCGCGAAAGACCACCGTTGCGAGAGTATGCTGATCGGGCTTAGCACGCTCGGCGAGTCGTCAACCCAGAACTATGTTGACCGGGTGCTTAGCGAGGTCGACAGCGACGTGGTGGTGCTGCGGGCGCCCGAAGGGTGGCAGTTAGGAGACAACGGGGCGTCGCGGGTGTTGGTGCCGGTCGGGGGGCGCGGTGACCAGGACGTGTTGCGGGCGCGGCTGCTAGGCAGTCTGGCTCGAGCCGGTCAGGCAACCATCACCTACGCCCGGGTTCTGCCCGAAGCCGCCTCGGAGGAGAACATCGCGACGACCGAAGCCGAACTCAGGCGTCTGGCTGAAGACGAAGTGCCGGGCGAGGTCACCGTCGAGGTGCGCCGTAACGACGACGCGCTCGCCGAGATCGCCGCGCTCAGTGACACGTTCGACCTTACCGTGCTCGGCTTGCAGCGGCTCGGTCGAAACCAGAAGATGCTCGGCAATTTCGCCCTAAACCTCGCCCAACAGACCTCCGGGGCGCTGCTGCTGATTAGCCGTCGCGGCTAAACGCCCGCGAACTTTCGAGCAGGCGGGCCGCCCTTTGGCTCGCCTCCGAACTGCCCCGCGCGAGGGCGGCGAGTTCGGTGTAGATGTCGTGCTGACCCTGCTCGTCGCCGATCTCCTGGTAGTGGACGAGGCCCATCTGGAGTTGCTCGAGCCGTTCTGGGCCGTTACTCATCGTGTGTCACAGTGTCGGCAAGACTATCGACAAGGCGGCGTAGCGATGTTGTTGCGTCCATACGTGTTGCACCCATAACTGCAAAAATCCCCCTCCGGATTGGTAGTGGACGGAAATAGCGTGACCTGTAAGTAGCGTGACCTGTAAGTGGTGCCTTTAAAAGGCGTGACCTACGAGGTAAGTCACAACATATTTATACTGAACACTGCAATAGTTTTAGCATGTCAGCAGAGCTTCGAGTGTACGCGAACGTACCTTTTCAATACCTTTAGGAATTCCAGATGATGCTGCAACAATCGCGTTTGACAGACCTCGACGGTGACGCTTCATACGGAGCAACGTTTTGTGGAACGGCTACTTTTTCGGTCGGCGCAGAAACGTCAGAGCGACGGCGCTTTCGGATACGCTTTGTGGCCGTAAGCGACTCATTACTAGAAGCTGTCACTAAAAGCTGTTGCTAAGCTGTCACCAGAAACACGTATCAAGAGACGTCTGCTGGCAGTTCGCGCGGCTCCCACACGCCCACATCACACAGGCCCACATCACACAGGCTCGTCTCACACAGGCCCGCATCGTTATCGCTACCAATCACGTTGCGCTAGGATGGTCTCTAAATCGCTGCTGACGTGCATCATATTGTCCTGGCTGTAGACGATTCGCATCTGTCCGTCGCGGTCTAGCACGATCAGGGCGTCGGTATGGCTAAACTGTCCGGCGCCGATGTCCTGAAAGCCGACAAAAAACTGCCGCGCGGCCTGAGCGATGTCCGACGAGTCTCCGCTAAGCCCGACGAAGCTCGGATGAAAGCCGCTCGCGTAGCGCTGCGTGACTTCGGGGGTGTCGTGTTCGGGGTCGACGGTAATCATCAGCACCTGCAGGTCGGTCGGTTCGCCCAAGTCCTGATAGATTTTGGCGAGCCGCCCGAGGGTGAGCGGGCAGACATCGGGGCAGCTGGTAAAGCCGAAAAACACCACCACCACGTCTCCTCGGTAGTCCGCGAGCGTGACCCGCTCGCCCGCCCCGTCGGTCAGGGTGACGCCTTCGATAAGTCGCGGGGTGTCGAGCGCAGTGCCGCGCAATCCGTCTACCGGCGCCGTACTCGCCCCGAGACCTGACTGGCTAACACCGACGTAGACGCCGAGAGCCGCGAGTGCGACAACGGCGATAGCGATCCGAAACTGTTTCATTACCTCAGTATAGAGACGGATCGGGGTGGGTGATGTAGGGACATTCGGCCCGAACTAGCCGGCGGTGCCTGTGCTTAGGCCGAGTTTTGTCCAGGCCGAGTTTCATCCAGCCGAGCCTCTAACGCCGTGCTCGGGGGTCGCCGAACTTGTGGTAGAGGCCGTGCAGACCGTCGGCGACGAGTTGGGCGATATCGACGACCTCGGGGGCGTTGTCTACCTGGGCGCTGTCGCTGCTAGAGAGCATGACCTTGCAGAAGGGGCAGCCGGTCGCGATGGTGCTCGAGCCCGTAGCCTGAGCCTCCTGGTAGCGGTTTTCGGAGACGCGCATGTCGCCCGGCTCCTCCTCTTTCCAGAACTGGGCGCCGCCCGCACCGCAGCAGAAACTGTTGTTACGGTGGCGAGGCATTTCGTGAAGCGTTAGCCCGCCGCCCGTCAACACGTCGCGCGGCGCGTCGTAGACGTCGTTGTGCCTTCCCAAATAGCAGGGGTCGTGGTAGGTGACCGTCCCGCCTAAGCTTAGCGGCGGCAACCGCTTGCTACGCATCAGTTCGTCGATCAGTTCGCTGTGGTGGACCACGGTGTAGTCACCGCCGAGCTGCGGGTAGTCGTTAAGGAGCGCGTTGTAGCAGTGCGGGCAGGCGGTCACGACCCGTTTCGGTTTGGCCGGGTCGAGTTTGTCGCCGATCAGCGCGTTGTTTAGGGTGGCGACGTTGTCGGTCGCGAGCTGGTAGTAGAGGTACTCGTTACCGGCGCGGCGGGCGGGGTCGCCGGTGCAGCGTTCGCCGCGTCCTAAAATCGCGTAGTTGACGCCCGCGTGGTCGAGGATGGTGGCGAGGGCTCGAGCCGTCTTCTGCGCCTGCGGGTCGTACGAGCCCGCACAGCCGACCCAGTACAGCACCTCGAAGTCGGGGTTGTCCGCGACCGTCGGCACACCGAGCCCGTCCGCCCAGTCGGTCCGTTTGTCCGCCGCTAGCCCCCACGGATTACCGCTCCGCTCTAAATTTCGAAACGTTCCGGCGAGTTCCTGCGGAAGGTCGCCCTTCATCAGTACCTGGTCGCGCCGCATGTCGACGATGTCGATCATCTGCTCGCAGCCGACCGGGCAGACCTCGACACACGCTCCGCAGGTGGTGCAGGCCCAGAGCGCCTCGTCGTTTAGCGCGAAGCTCATCAGGTCGCGCGGCGACTCGCCGCCGGAGGCGAGCAGCGGCAGGGTGGCGTTGAGTTCGTAGCGTTTGTTGATTTCGAGCGCGGCGGGCGAGAGCGCCTTGCCGGTCACGTGGGCGGGGCAGACGTTGGTGCAGCGGTTGCACTGGATGCAGGCGTAAGCGTCTAGGATCTGCGGAAAGCGGAGGTGCTCGAGCCGCCCCGCCCCAAACTGCTCCGCCGTCTCGTCCTCGAAGTCGAGCGGCTCTAGCACCCCCGTCGAGAGCTTGTTTCCCTCGTCGTCGCGTCGCTCTAGCGCGAACCGCGCCGGCGCCGCGAACAGGTGGATGTGCTTCGAGCGCGGAAAGTACGGTAAAAACGCTAAAATCAGCCCGAGTGCCCCCCACCAGCCGACGTGCCAACCGATCAGCCGGTTCTCGCCCGGCCCGATCAGCGCCGCCAATCCGCTCGCGAACGGCTGCCACAGGTCGCGGTGACCCTCGTACGCGAGCAGAAAGCTCTCGCCCATCAGCCGAAACCCGACGTGGAGCAGGATAAACACGCCCACGATCAGGCTGTCGCGCCGGATGCCGCCCTGCTTGACCTTGTCGTGTAGCGGGACGGTGTTGTTGAGCTCGAGCCTTCGGTCGCCGGTCGCGAAGCGCCGCACCAGAAAGAAGACGATGCCGACGAGCACCAGCACGCTAAACAGGTCCGCGCCGAGCCGGTAGAGGCCGCCTACCACGCCGAAGTTTAGAGACGCCGTCCACGCGGGCGGCACGAATCCCTTCAAAACGTCTAACAGGTTGACGAACAGGTAGAACACGAAGCCGTAGAAGACCAGCGCGTGAAAAAAGCTCACCCAGAACCGCGCCCGAAACACCGTCGACTGCCCCAGTGTGCGGGCCAGAGCGCTACCGAGCCGGTCGGTGAGGTTGTCGAAACGCGGATAGTAGCCCCGGTCGCCGCGCGCGACGACGTCGACGATCCGTTTAAAGCCGACGTAGGCGAGACCGAGCGACGCGGCGCTCAGCAGGACAAAGACGATCTTTTCGGGGGTGCTTAGCATAACGGCCTCCGGAGACGAGCGAGACCGTCCGCGGCGGGGGGGCACACGTTCGTGCGTCGGCACGGGTCGGTCGGCGACATAACGATTCGGTGACGTAACAGTACCGTTATCCTACCCGATGCCCGTAGCGATGTGCGGGGTACAGGTGTCTTGTTGTTATGAGCTGAGGTCACAGCACAAACAGAGATTGAGCAAACAAAGATGACGGGCGAGTGTTTTCAACCGGTCTCGCCGTTTCGACAGATTAGACAAACATCACCCTCGTGTGAAGCCTGTGCAACGTGTGAAGTCTGTGTAGAATCTGTGCGCTATAAAAACAGCATCTGTGCGGAGATAACGTCGGCCAAAGCCGGTACCGCTTGGAGAGCTAGCCGATAGGGAAGTTCCCCAAGCGCGCTAGCCCCCGCCGGCGGTTTTTGCGGAGAGTTGCATCTCCGAGACTCAATATATCATGTGCAGCGTGTTGGGGGGTGCCGTGCTACGCCCAGATCGCGTGGTTGCGGGGGAAGTCGTGGCTGCTGTGGTGACAGTCTCGGCAGGCGACGATGATGCTCGGCGCGACGCCCTGGCCTTCTAGAGGGTGTTCGTTGAGCGCTACAGTCAGGTGTCCTTCGCAGTGAGGGCAGTCGGCGCTACCGCTGTCCTGATACGCGTACCAGATCGCTTCGAGTTCTTGCGGGCTAAAATCCGACTGCGCCACTGTTTGTACCTCCGTGACTCTATACATAATTAGCGATTAAAAACACAGCATGACCGGATGTGCGCTGAAAGCTTCGTCCCCGTATTTCGCGCCCTTTCAGCTGTTACGAGTCTATCCCTAGCTGTAAGATGTTTCATCCAAACCTTCTGCATAGTGTAGGGATTGTTACGGCAGCGGATAGGAAGGTTAAACACTTTTGGTCGTCTGTAGGGTCGGGCTCGAGCCCCCACATCCACCCCAGCCCCATTTTCAGCTCATTTCTACCCTGCCCATACCGCGAACGTGTACGCCCTGTATCTGAGTTGTCATGACCACTCGAGCGAATTGCTAAAAAATATGCAGACAGCGCGAAAAAAAGTATATACTTCCGAACACGCGGTACTTAACACCCCGGTACCGCTGTGTTTTAGAGACTGTTTCGAGCGTGGTTTCGAAGATCGCTTCAAGGAGGAAGTCGATGAAGAGAGTTTTGCTATCTGTTTTAACGTTCTGTCTGCTCGCCAGCACTGCTGCGGCGCAAGATACCGTCCGGGTCGGTCTCGCCGAGGATCCGGATGTGCTCGACCCCGACCTGGCGCGTACCTACGTCGGTCGGATCGTGTTTGCGAGTATGTGCGACAAGCTGTTCGAGATTACGCCCGACCTGGAGGTCTTTCCCGCAGCTGGCCGCCGGCTACGAGGTGGCCGACGATGGCCTGTCGATGACGATCGACGTTCGTCCCGGCGTGGTGTTCGACGACGGCACACCGTTCGACGCCGAGGCGTTGAAGTACAACCTCGAGCGCTCTAAGACCCTGCCCGGCTCGAACCGCGCCGAGCGAACTCGCCCAGCTCGAAGCCGTCGAGGTCGTCGACGACTACACGGTGCGGCTCGAGCTCAGCCAGCCGTTCTCGCCGCTTATCGCTATTCTCGCCGACCGGGCGGGGATGATGGTGTCGCCGACCGCCGCCGAAGCTGCCGGCGACCAGTTCGGCGCCCGGCCCGTGTGTGCGGGTCCGTTCCGCTTTGTCGAGCGGGTCGCCCAGGACCGGATCGTGCTCGAGCGCTTCGCCGACTACTGGGACGCCGAGCGGATCAACCTCGACCGCGTCGTGTTTTTGCCGATTCCGGACAGCAGCGTCCGCCTCGCAAACCTGCAGGCCGGCGACCTCGAAATGATCGAGCGGGCGGCGCCGACCGACCTGGGCATCATCCGCTCCGACGACTGGACCTGGCCGCTCCCGAGCGCCGCCCAGCCTCGGGCTACCAGGGTCTGACCATCAACCTTTCGAACCCCGAACCGCGTGACCACCCGCTCTCCGCAGACGTCCGGGTGCGCGAAGCGCTCGAACTCTCTATCGACCGCAACATCATCAACGACGTCGTGTTCGACGGCGAATTTATCGTCGGCAACCAGGCCGTGCCGCCGTCGAGCCCGTGGTACATCGACGACTACCCGGTTCCGGAGCGCGACGTGGTGCGGGCTCGAGCCCTACTCGACGAGGCCGGCTACGACCGGGTCGCGTTCGAACTGATGGTCGCCAACAACCCGCAGTCCGTCCGCGTCGGCGAAGTCATCCAGGCACTCGTCGGCGAGGCCGGTTTCGACGTCTCGATCCGCGCGACCGAATTCGCGACCGCTCTAGACCAGCAGGACGCGGGCAACTACGACACCTTCCAGGTCGGTTGGTCGGGGCGGCTCGACCCGGACGGAAACATCCACCAGTACCACACCTGCACCGGCAGCCTAAACGAAACGGGCTACTGCGACGAAACGGTCGACAACCTGCTCAACCAGGCGCGGGCGGCGAGCACCTTCGAAGAGCGCTACGAGCTCTACCGCGACGCCGCGATGATCTACCTGCCGAACCGGCATATCATCTACCTCTATCACCAGCAGCTCGTTCTTTCCGCACACCGACAGGCTCGAGGGCTTTCAGGCCTACCCCGAACGGGCACCGATCCGCTTTCAGGACGTCACCCTAAACTAGGGGCGCCGCCGCAATCCGGGGTGCGGCGCCGTCCGCGCCCCGGTTCTAGTAGCTTCTCGTATCGATATCGACCAAGGGTATATGAACTAAAGGTATATAAAATGCTCCAGTTTATTTTCAGGCGTTTCCTGACCGCTATTCCGACCCTGCTTATCGTCACTGTTATGGTCTTTACGATCCAGCGGATGCTACCGGGCGACCCGGCCCTGATCCTCGCCGGTGAAGACCGCAACCCCGAAGTGATCGCCTTTATCCGCGACAAGTACCGCCTCGACGACCCTATTATGGTGCAGTACTTCGCCTGGCTCGGGCAGATCGTACAGGGCGATCTCGGACAGTCTATCCGCACCAATCAGCCCGTCACCGAGCTTATCCTCGAAAAGCTGCCGGTCACCGCCCAACTCGCCGTGTTTAGCATCCTGGTCGCGATTATCGTCGCGATTCCTGCCGGTATTATCGCCGCCGTCCGCAAAAACTCGTTCGTCGATCACGCGAGTACCGTGTTCGCGCTGTCGGGGCTGTCGATCCCGAACTTCTGGCTCGGTATTATCCTGATTCTGGTGGTGTCGGTGCGGTGGGATCTGCTGCCGGCGGGCGGGTACGTACCGTTTCAGGAGAGCCCGGTCGACAACCTGCGCCGTATGATCATGCCCGCCATCGTGCTCGGTACCGGTTTGGCGGCGGTGCTGATGCGGCAGATGCGCTCGTCGATGCTCGAGGTGCTCAAGCAGGACTACGTCCGCACCGCTCAGGCCAAGGGTCTGAGGCGGCACCTCGTGGTGCTTCGTCACGCGTTTCGTAACGCGCTGATCCCGGTCATCACCATTCTCGGCTTGCAGATGGGCGCGTTGCTGTCCGGGGCGGTGCTGACCGAACAGGTGTTTACCATCCCCGGCTTCGGCAAGCTCGTCGTCGACGCCGTG
>JAXHMC010000018.1:0-67273 GCA_034521635.1 Trueperaceae bacterium
GGTCGTGTCTGGGTTGCGTCTGGGTCGTGACGACGTTCGGAGCTGTAACGCTCTCTGGTGCGTCGTGGTCGTGCAGTGGTTTCGTGCAGTGGTTTCGGGCGGTGGTTTCGGACGACGGTGGGTGGCGTCGGGGGCTCGAGCCCTCATACCACCGAAACGTGGGTTCGGCACACCGGGCGGGTCTTACGAACAGCCAGCAACGCGCTCGCACGGTCGCCTCGCCTCATTGCGGGTAGCGTCGCGAATACGTGGTGCCGCAGACACGGAGCCGCGTCGTCAGACGGTAGCTATCGGAGGGTTACGACTGATTAAGATGTAGCTGCCGGTAAGCGGACATCTGCGGGGTGCGGGCGACCTTGCGGGTGGGGCTCGAGCCGTTGTCCGCTGCGTTTACGCGTTCGGCCTAGCGTAGGCAATCGGGTATTGGCAACCCGGTGTCGGCTGCCTGATGACGCCCGCGCTAGCGTTATCTTGAGCGGGCTGTGTGCGGCGCGAGCGACGCGGTATCGACCGAGGGACACGGTATCGGTATGGTAGTGTCGGGCCGTGATGTCGGGCGGTGGTATACGCTGACTCATACGCTGACTTACACATATTCACACGCACTTGCAAAGAGTTGTAGCAGGTGTCTACGTCGTCCTAAGGGTCACTCTTCTATTATACAGAGTCCGCCGTGCTAGTGTCAATTTTCTACACCCAGTTTTTACGTGGACGAGGCAGAAAGTGGCGCTAACAACTTTTCCCACAAACTTTCTGTTCGTTAGCGCCTCTCGCCGTACAGTACCGAAAATAAGGCGATCTGTATAAGGATTCAGAGATGCGGAGGGCTCGAGCCCATCAGCGCACAACGTCCGGCGCTGCGCTCACGCGTGACACAACCCTGTCTTTTAACAGTTTGTACTCGATAGCGTCGATAATCGCCTCGTAAGACGCGTTAATGATGTCGGTACTCGCCCCGACCGTCCCCCAGGTGTCGCGCCCGTCGGTCGTTTCGACCAGCACCCGCACCACGCTCGCCGTCCCAGTTTCCGGGCCCGACAGCACCCGCACCTTGTAGTCGACCAGCTCTAGCTCTTCGATCGACGGATAGAAGCGCACCAGCGCCTTGCGGAGCGCCGCGTCTAACGCGTTGACCGGGCCGTGGCCGTTGGCGGCGGTGTGTTCGAATTCGCCCGCGACCTCGACCTTGATGGTCGCTTCGGCGACCGGTACCGGGTCGCTGTCGCGTTTGGTGATGTTGATGTTAAAGCCGTGCAGCACGAAGTAGGGCTGATACTCGTTACGGACCTTGCGGCACAGCAGTTGAAACGAGCCCTCGGCCCCCTCGAAGGCGTAGCCCCGGTGCTCGAGCTCTTTTAGTCGCGCCACCACGAGCTGCACCGCCGGGTCGGCGCTGTCGGTCTCTTCACCGTACTCTAGTGATTTAGCGAGCACGTTCGCCCGCCCCGACAGCTCCGATAAGAGGATATGCCGCCGGTTGCCGACCGTTTCGGGATCGATATGTTCGTAGGTGCGCGGGTCTTTGTTGACCGCCGACACGTGCACCCCCCCTTTGTGCGCGAAGGCCGCGTCGCTGACGTACGCGGCGCGCTCGTTCGGTTGCAGGTTGGCCCGCTCGTCGACGTAGCGCGACAGTTCGCGCAGCTTGCTAAGGTCTTGGGGCTGTTCGCAGCCGAGCTTTAGAGAGAGGTTCGGGATGATGCTGGTCAGGTTGGCGTTGCCGCAACGTTCGCCGTACCCGTTGATCGTCCCCTGCACGTGCACCGCGCCGGCCCGGACACTCGCGAGCGCGTTAGCGACGGCGAGTTCGGCGTCGTTGTGCGGGTGGATACCGACCGGAACGTCGTAGCGGCCACACACCTCCGCGACGAGGTCGGCGACGTCGTGGGGCAGGGTGCCGCCGTTGGTGTCACAGAGCACGAGCCGGTCGGCGCCGCCCCGCACCGCTGCGTCTAGGGTCGCGAGCGCGTAGTCGGGGTCGGCGCGGTAGCCGTCGAAAAAGTGCTCGGCGTCGTAGATCACGAGTTTGTCGTGCGCCTTGAGGTAGGCGACCGAGCTTTCGATCATCGCCAGGTTCTGCTCGAGCGTCGCCCCTAACGACACCTCGACGTGCAGCGTCCACGACTTTCCGAAAATCGTCACCACCGGCGTTTCGGCGGCGAGGAGCGCCTGCAGGTTAGGGTCTTCGGCGGGGTCGTTGTTTTTGTGGCGGGTCGCGCCGAACGCGCTTAGCTGGGCGTGCGACAGCTTGACGCCCTTCATCCGCTCGAAAAAGTCCATGTCTTTAGGGTTCGAGCCGGGCCAGCCCCCCTCGATATAGTCAACGCCGAACGCGTCGAGCCGCTGGGCGATCGCGACCTTGTCGTCACTGGTCAGGTTAAAGTCGACGCCCTGGGTGCCGTCGCGTAGGGTGGTATCGTAAATTTCGATTCTCTGCACAGAGAACTCTCCCGTCGTGCGCCCCGTAGTGCGCGTGGTGCTCGTTGGTACGTGTGTCGTGGTGTCGTGACGTGTGTCGATAGCTTTTTGTGCCGATACGCCGATCGGCGGTCGCGCCGGTCATTGTGCCGATACGAGACGTGCCGATCTGCTGTTGCGAGCGCGCACCCAGACGTGTAAAACTAAAATGTATGCAGCTAGAAGCGTGCACCTAGAGATTTCGGGGACGTACCAGAAAAACGTGTTGGCCGAGGAAATGTGTTGGCACGTAGAGCCAGCCCGCGAAGACCGGCTCTCGCAATATCTCTCGTAACGGCTCCCGCAATGTTACGTCTCGTAGCAGCGTAGCTTAAGACGCCGACAACCGCTTACGGTGTGACCGTCTGCGGATGGGTTTTGATCTTGCCGACGCCGGCGGCGAGCTTGTTAAGGACGTCGACGTAGGCGAGCGCCGAGGCCTGTACCACGTCGGTCGAGATGCCCCGACCGTGGACGATCTGGTTTTCGCTTTTGGTGCGGATACTTACCTCGCCGAGAGCGTCGGTGCCGCTACCGATAGCGCGCAGGTCGTACGATTCGAGCTCGAACGGTACCGGCGTCAGCGACTTGAGCGCTTTAAACGAGGCGTCGACCGGGCCGTCGCCGGTCGCGGCGGCTTCGAAGGTGCCTTCGGGGGTGCGCAACCGCACCACCGCCGCGGGGATCATGCCGATACCGGACTGGAACTGGACGTGCTCGAGCCCGTACGTCTCCGGCACCCGCGTCGTTTCGGCGTCGACTAGCGCCCGGATATCTTCGGTCGTTACGCTCCGCTTGACGTCACACAGATCCTTAAACTGCCGAAACAGCGCGTTGACCTGCTCGTCGTCTAGATTCGCGTACCCTAAATCGCCGAGCGTCTGCCGAAACGCCCGCCGCCCCGAGTGCTTACCCATCACGAGCACGCCGGCGTGGCGACCGACCGTCTCGGCGCTCATAATCTCGTAGGTTTCGACCGCCTTGATCACGCCGTCCTGGTGGATGCCCGATTCGTGCGCGAAGGCGTTGTCGCCGACGATCGCCTTGTTAGGCGGTACCGTCATCCCGGTGTAGCTGCTCACCATACGGCTCGAGCGGTACAGCTCTTTGGTGTTGATGCCCGTGTCGTGGCCCCAAAAGTCCTGGCGCGTGTTGATCGCCATGACCAGCTCTTCGAGGCTCGCATTACCGGCCCGTTCGCCGATACCGTTAACCGTACACTCGACCTGCGTCGCGCCGTTTCTGACGCCCGCAAGCGAGTTAATCACCGCACAGCCGAGATCGTCGTGGCAGTGGGTACTGATATCGACGTTGTCCACGCCCGGAATCCGCTCGCGCAGGTAGCGGATCAGGTCGCCGTACTCCCAGGGCATCATGTAGCCGACCGTGTCGGGTACGTTCAGCGTCGTCGCGCCCGCCTCGACCGCCGCCGTAAAGATCCGCACCAGAAAGTCGCGGTCGCTACGGCCCGCGTCTTCGGCACTAAACTCGACGTCGTCGACGAAAGTTTTGGCGAGCGTAACCGCGTCAACAGCCCGCTCGACCACCTCGTCGGGGCTCAGCTTGAGCTTTTTCTCCATGTGGATAGAGCTCGTCGCGATAAAGGTATGGATACGCGGCGCGGCGGCGACCTCGACCGCTTTAGCAGCCCGTTCGATATCGGTCCGGTTCGCTCGTGCGAGGCCGGCGACGACCACCCGCTGCGACTCCTGGCTGGTCGCTTTGGCAATCTCGCGAACCGCCTGAAAGTCCCCTTCGGACGCGACCGGAAAGCCCGCCTCGATAATGTCGACCCCCAAGCGGGCGAGCTGCCGGGCGATTTCGACCTTTTCCGACGTGTTAAGCGCGACCCCCGGCGACTGTTCGCCGTCGCGCAGGGTGGTATCGAAAATCTTGATTCGTGCCATGGTGGTGTCCTTTGCTAAGAAACGAGAAACGTCGGGTAGAAGGCGGCGAACGGCGACCGGGATAGTCGCCAGTTGCCGCCGAGCCGACGCGGGTCGCAGTCTACACAGACCGCGTTACGCACCCGAACCCGAAACGTTTGGGACACGCGGATACCTACTTTTTGCCGCCGATAAAAGGCATCATCTTACGCAAGCCCTGACCGACCTGCGACAGCTCCATCGCCTCGGTCGCCTTGCGGCCCGCCTTGAGGGTCGGCTGACCGACCTGGTTTTCGAGCAGGAAGTCGCGCGCGAACTTGCCGGCCTGAATGTCTTTAAGCACCTGCTTCATCTCGGCGCGCGTTTCGTCGGTAATGATGCGCGGCCCGGTCATGTAGTCGCCGAACTCGGCGGTGTTAGAGATGCTGTAGCGCATGTTTTCGAAGCCGCCCTCGTAGATAAGATCGACAATCAGCTTCATTTCGTGGACGCACTCGAAGTAGGCGATCTCGGGCTGGTAACCCGCCTCGACGAGCGTTTCGAAGCCCGAACGCATTAGCTCGGTCACGCCACCGCAGAGCACGCTCTGCTCGCCGAACAGGTCGGTTTCGGTCTCTTCTTTAAAGGTCGTTTCGAGCACGCCGCCGCGGGTGCCGCCGATCGCTTTTGCGTAGGCGAGCGCGCGGTCGTGGGCGGTGCCGCTCGCGTCCTGGTACGTCGCGACGAGGCACGGCACACCGCCGCCTTCGGTGTAGGTGCGGCGCACGAGGTGGCCTGGCCCCTTAGGCGCGACCATAAACACGTCGACATCTTTAGGCGGTACGATCTGCCCGAAGTGGATGTTAAAGCCGTGCGCGAACAGCAGCGCGTCGCCCGCTTTAAGGTTCGGGGCGATCGCTTCGGCGTAGACCCGGCCCTGAATCTCGTCGGGCAGAAGCACCATCACGAGGTCGCCCGCCTTGGCAGCCTCGGCGGTGTCCATCACCTCTAAACCGGCAGCTTCTGCCTCCTGGCGGCTCGAAGAGTCGGGGCGAAGGCCGACGACGACCTTGAGGCCGGAGTCTTTGGCGTTAAGAGCGTGGGCGTGACCCTGAGAACCGAAGCCGAGCACGGCGATGGTTTTGTCGGCGAGATGTTCGAGGTTGGCGTCGTTGTCGTAGTAGATGGTAGCCATGCTGTCTCCTTGAAAACGTCTTTACTGCCTGTAAGAATCGTAGAACGAAGGTGGTGCGGTTTGTGGAACCTGTACCTGACCTGTAGAGTCTATACCTGTAGAGCTTAAACCTGTAGAGCCTAAAAAAGAGACCGAAGCGGCTGCGTTCGGTCTCCGGGATGTCGCGTTTACGCGACCTTGGGTGCGACTTTCGGGTCGTTCGCGCTACGGTTAAGCGCGACCCGTCCGGTACGCATTAACTCGATCACGCCAAACGCGCGCATCTGTTCGTTAAAGGCGCTGATCTTACCCGCGTCGCCGGTGATCTCGAAGGTGAGCGCGTCGCGGTGGACATCGATAATACGGGCGCGAAAATCCTGAGCGATCTGACGGATCTCGACCCGGTCTTCGGGCGTACTCACCGACACTTTGATAAGCATCAGTTCGCGGTCGACGTAGGGAGCGTCGCTGTGGTCGACGACCTTGATAACGTCGATAAGCTTCTGAAGCTGCTTCTGGACCTGTTCGATGGTGTGTTCTTCGCCGCTAACCACAAAGGTCGTGCGCGACATACCCGGCGTTTCAGACTGGGCGACCGAGAGCGACTCGATGTTGTAGCCGCGCCGCGCGAACAGCCCGGCGATCCGCACGAGCACCCCCGGCTTGTCGATCACCGTAACGCTCATCACATGTTTGCTTGTACTCATACCGTTTCGACCTTTTCGTATTCTTCCGGATCCTGGTCGCCGATCAGCATCTCGTCGACCCCGGCACCCGCAGGCACCATCGGAAAGACCTTTTCCGATTCGTAGACGACAAAGTTGACGAGCACCGGCTTGCCCTTGGCGAGCACCTCGGGGATGATCCGGGCCGCCTCGTCGCGGTCGAAGACGTTATGGCCTTCGATACCGTACGCTTCGGCGAGCTTGGCGAAGTCGGGGTTTGAGTCGGCAAGAAAGACCTCGCTGTAGCGCTGGGCGTGAAACATCTCCTGCCACTGCCGCACCATGCCGAGCATCCCGTTGTTACAGATCGCGATGACGATCGGTAGCTGGTGACGGTAGATCGTCGCGAGTTCCTGGATATTCATCTGGATACTGCCGTCACCCGCGACGCAGACCACCGTCTCGCCGGGCCGGGCGAACGCCGCGCCGATCGCCGCAGGCAGCCCGAAGCCCATCGTGCCGAGCCCCCCTGACGAGATCCAGGTACGCGGCTGGTTAGTCGGAAAGAGCCGGGCGGCGAACATCTGGTGCTGTCCGACCTCGGTTGTGACCACGCAGTCGCCATCGGTCGCGTCGTGCAGCATCTTGATAACCTCTTGCGACACGAGCGGTTTGTCGGTCTTGTAGCGCTCGGTGTACTTGCCCTTCCACTCGCTAAGCGTATCCCACCACTCGGGGATGTCTAGCGTGTCGAGCGCGTCCGCGAGGCGCGGCAGCACGTCGCGCAGGTCACCGACGACCGGAATGTGCGCCTTGACGAGCTTCGAGATTTCGGCGGGGTCGATATCGATGTGGACGATGGTCGCGTTCGGCGCGAAGCGGCTGATCTTGCCGGTCACCCGGTCGTCGAAGCGCAACCCCGCACCCACGATCAGATCGCAGTGGGTAATGGCCCGGTTCGAAGTTACGGTGCCGTGCATGCCCGGCATACCGAGTGCCTGCGCCGCCCCTGCCGGATAGGCACCGATCCCCATAAGGGTGGTGATGACCGGAATGTTGGTCTTCTGGGCGAACGCCATCACCTCTGCTGCAGCGACCTGGCCGCCGCCGCCGACCATCATGATCGGACGCTTCGCCTCGCGGATCGCTTTGGCGGCCCGTTTGATCTGTCCGGCGTGACCGGTCACGGTCGGCCTGTAGCCGGGTAGATCCACCTCGGCCTCTAGGCTGCCGGTAAACTCCTGCTGCTGCAAGTCTTTCGGGATGTCGACCAGCACCGGCCCGGGCCGCCCGGTCGAAGCGATATGAAACGCTTCGTTCATGATGCGAGGGATGTCGTTGACGTCTTTGACCAGGTAGTTGTGCTTGGTGATCGGGGCGGTGATACCGTAAACGTCGGCCTCCTGAAAGGCGTCGGTGCCGATAAGCGAGCTCGGGACGTTGCCGGTAATCGCGACGATCGCCGAGGAATCCATCATCGCGGTCGCGAGACCGGTAACGAGGTTTGTGGCTCCGGGGCCGCTCGTGGCCCACACCACTCCGACCTTGCCGCTCGCACGGTAGTACGCGTCGGCGGCGTGCGCTCCGGCCTGTTCGTGACGTACGAGCACGTGCTTGATCGGAGAATCGTAGAGAGCGTCGTAGATAGGCATGATCGCACCGCCCGGATGACCGAATACGGTGTTCACCCCGTGCTTCTCTAGCATCTTGAGAACAACTTCTGCGCCTTTCATAGTCTCCCTCGCTTCATGACTCGGGCTTTCCGTCAAAAAAAATCCCCACCGGACTTGGTGGGGTGTGCGTTCGGCTCTATTTCGACCTAGACGACGACACCCCTACGACCTAGAATTAGACCTAGTAGCGTTAGACCTAGGACCAGCACTTCTAGGACGCAGAGAACGTATACCAGGCTTTTGGTGACGTCCGTCATCGGTTGTGAGTATAACGGGGTGTACAAAAGCGTGTCAAGCAGAACAGCATAACTATGTAGTATGATTGCGTTGACAGGTGCGCTCCGAACCCCTACAATCGCGCTACAAATCGCGAAGGAGGCGTCGCTATCGAAACGTTACGCGTATCCGGAAACTCCCGCCCCAACTCTGTCGCAGGCGCCATCGCCGCTCTTATCAGAAGCGAAAGCGAAGTTGAAGTCCAGGCTATCGGCCCTCAGGCGGTCAACCAGGCGGTCAAGGCGATCGCGATCGCCAGGAGCTACGTCGAACCCGACGGGCTCGACCTTAGCACGCAGCCTTCCTTTGTCAAGCTCGAGCTCCAGAACGAAGAGCGCACCGCGGTCCGTTTTAACGTCAAGTCGTACCCGCTCGAGCCCTAACGCTCGCTTATCTCTAGCTCTTAACGACGTAGCCCCTACCAACCTAGCCCTTACCGACCTAGCCGCACGCTACCCGAGCTCTTTTAACCCGCTCGTATCGCCCCACACGCTCGCCCTGTCGATCTTCTATACGCTAATACTGCATACTGATACTGTATAGAGTCTACAGTATGCTTATAGTGTAGGGTCTACGATATTGTATTGTCTAAGCGCGACGTTTACGGTACGATATCTAGCCGGTCGCCTCGCAGCTAGGCGTTCTTGGTCGGCGTTCGTAGCAACGGCATCTCGGGGAGTAGCAGGGTCTTACGAGCTGATAAAGGCGGTGACGACAACCGCCGAAAACACGGCGAGACTCACCCGCGCACCATGCGTTAAGGCTCACCAAAATCCCATAAAATTTGAGTATCTTAATAGCAGATGTCGTGACACGCGCCCACCAGAAGCAGGCTCGGTAGTGCGAGACCAGCGAATTGGGGGTGAACATTACTACATCCGCACGGTACGTCCGAACGCGTCGGCGTAGCGGGCTCGAGCCCCGCCCCTTCAAACGCCCCCACGAGCGACGTAACTCCCAGCAGACCTTCAGGCACAACCACCCCCGCAGCGACAAAGCGCTGCTCCAAACACACCTAAGCGCACAAGCTAGGCACGCAAGGAGGACGACAGACAACATGGGACTTATTCTGATTATCGCTACGCTCGGCCTCACGCTGCTCGTACGGCAGTGGCTGATGCGCACCTACAAGAAGTACGCCCAGCAGGGCAACACCTCGGGACTAACCGGAGCAGAGATGGCGCGGGCCATCCTCGACGCCAACAATCTCAAAGACGTCGTGGTCGAACGCGTCGAAGGGATGCTTAGCGACCACTACGACCCGCGCAGCAAGACCGTGCGGCTCTCGGCAATGAACTACGACCAGAGCAGCGTCGCCGGTATGGCGGTCGCCGCCCACGAGGTCGGTCACGCCATCCAGCACGCCAACGCCTACGCCCCGTTGCAGTGGCGGGCTACGCTCGTCCCGGTCGCGAGCATCGGCACCAACTTCGGCCCGATCCTCATCTTTGTCGGTGCCATCTTTAGCGTCGGCGGCCTGTTCCAGATCGGCTTTCTGCTCTTCGGCGCGGCGGCGCTGTTTCAGCTCGTGACGCTGCCGGTCGAGTTCGACGCGAGCAATCGCGCTATGAGCCAGCTCGAGCAGATGGGGCTCGCGACCTCCGGCGACGCCGGGGGGGCCCGCAAGGTGCTCAACGCGGCGGCCCTGACCTACGTCGCGGCGCTCGCGACGACGGTCGCCTGGTTGCTCTACTACGCCATGATCTTTATGGGTCAGGACTAATTCCTAGCACCGCCCGCATCCTCGCCCTTTCGGTGCTGCGCCGCGTCCATCGCGGCGCTTTTGCTGCGCCGGTACTCTCCGAAGCGCTCGACCGGAGCGACCTCGTCGGCGCCGACCGCAGCCTCGTCACCGATCTGGTCTACGGGACGCTGCGCCACCAACTCGGTCTAGACGCGAGCCTCGCCCCGCACCTTAGGCGCCCCGACAAACTGCCGCCGGACGTCCGCGACGCGCTCCGGATCGGTAGCTACGAGATCCTGCACCGCGACACCCCGCGCCGCGCCGCCGTTAACGAGTGGGTCGAGATCGTCAAGCGGCAAACGAAGGGTCTCGCCGGGCTCGTCAACGCGGTCTTGCGCAAGGTCGAGACGCCCGAACCGCTCGCCCCGCACCTCCGCTACGGCGTGCCCGCCTGGCTCTACGCCGAGTGGGAGGCACTGTTCGGACAGGAGCGCGCCCCCGACGTCGCTGCCGGGATGGCCGAACCCGAACCGCTCTGGCTGACGAGCTACCACCCACAGGCGAGCCACACGCTCATTCAGGAGGGGTGCGAGGTGCGGCTCGGGCCGGTCGAGCACACGCTCGCGGTGCGGGCGCCTAAACCGCTCCAGCAGTTAGACACGTACCAGAAGGGGTGGGTGCAACCGCAAAACCCGACTTCGACGCTGCCGGTGAGGTTGCTCGAGCCCCTCCCCCACGACCGCGTCTTAGACCTCGCGAGCGGTAACGGCATCAAGGCCGCCCAACTCGCCTCGCTCGGCGCCCGGCCACTAAGCGTCGACATCGACCAGAACAAGCTGGGGCGCGCGGCCCGCAACCTGGCCCGTCTCGGCTTCGAGGCCGACAGCCTCGCCCACGACCTGCGCACGCCGCCGAACGTCCCTCCGTCCGACAAAATCTTGTTAGACGCCCCCTGTACCGGCACCGGCACGCTGCGCGGCAACCCTGAAATCCGCCTCCGCGTCACGCCCGAAGGCCGCGACGAACTCGTCGCGCTGCAACGCCAGCTGCTTACCACCGCCGCCGAACTCACCGCGCCGGACGGCCTGCTCGTCTACGCAGTCTGCGCGCTTACCGAAGCCGAAGGAATCGGGATGGTGTCGTGGTTTCTGGCCGCCCACCCCGAATTTCACGCCGAGCCGTTTATCCTCGACCTGCCGACGCACACGGCACCGCAGGGGAGCTATATCCTGCCGCTCGGCGGACTCGACGGGTTCTTTATCGCACGTTTGCGGCGGGAGAGCTAGACTAGCGCCGTCGCTCGCCTAGCGCCAGTCACGGCGTATGATAGCGACATGATTCGTCTTCTCTACCGACCTGTTTTTAGCAGCAGGCACCGCTAGATGGCCGCTCCCGACCCCGTACAGCTTAGCGACCGCGTCTACTACCTTCCCGGCGGCGTCAACATGGCGATCGTCCGAGGGGAGGACGACCAGGCGGTTCTGGTCGATACCGGCCAGGACAAGGAGGCCGGGCGCACCCTGCGCAAAGCCTGCGAGACACTCGGCCTAGCGCCGGTCGCGATTGTCAACACGCACGCTCACGCCGACCACTACGGCGGTAACAACTATCTGACGCGCAACCTAAACCTACCGGTCTACGCGCCGCCGTTCGAGGCGAGCATCATGCGCGACCCGTATTTCGAACCGGTGTACCTGTATAGCGGGGCTAAGCCGCTTCGCGAACTCACCTCGAAGTGGCTGCTCGCGAAGCCGTCGCCGGTCGATCACTTGCTGAAGGTGGGGGGGCTCGAGCTCGCCCACACCCCCCTAGACATCCTCGACACCTCCGGTCACGCCCACGTCCACTACTCGGTCGTGGTCGACGACGTGCTGATCGCCGCCGACGCGCTGTTCGGGCCGAGCGTACTCGAAAAGTACCCGCTACCGTTCGGCCAAGACATCGGACGGCAGATCGAAAGTGCGACGCTGCTCGCGGGCACCGACGTCCGCGTCACCCTGCCCGGTCACGGCGACCCGAGCGACGACCTCGGTGCCCTTATCGACGTCAACGTCGCGGCGTTCAAACGAGCCGCCGACACTGTCGCGGACGCGTGCGACGGCGCGACCACCGACGACGTGCTGCGCCGCAGCTGCGACACACTAGGCATTGAACTAACCGACCTGCCGCGCTACCACCTCAACCGCTGCGTGGTGCTCGGCTATCTCGAATATCTGCGTGAATCGGGCCGGGTCGAGGTGCGCCTAGCGGACAATCGACTTCTCTGGCACGCGAATAGCGCGGCCTAAGCAGACCACGCCGTTGTTTGAAGATGAATGCGTGAAGCGCTGGTGGAGGCGAACCGAGCGGGGCTTAGCCGACGCGAAGCTCTTCTTCGGGCTCGCCCTGCAGACTGTCGACAATCGCCTTGGCGACGACGTCGGGCTCGAGCGCATTGTCCGGAGGCGTACCGACGTTGTCCCAGAAGTCCGACTTGACCGCGATCGGTAACACGAGGGTGAGCGAGGCTTTGCGCTTCATCTCGATCGCAGCGATCTTGACGAGTTGGGCGACGCCCGCCTTCGCCGCCGCGTAGGCACCGAAGCCCCGGTAGGTGATGAGTTCGGGCCGCGCCCCGAGCACGAAGATACGTGCGCCCTTGTTAAGTTTGGCGTCGGCGTATTTAAGCGTATGAAACACGCCGGTCAGGTTCGCGTCCATCACGCGGCGCCAGTCGTCGCCCGCGGTCACTTTGAGCGGCATCGGCTTGATGTCGCCCGCGGCGTAGACGATCAGGTCGAGGTCGCCGAGTTCGTCGAACAGCGCCTGGACTTCGAGTTCGCTTTCGACGTTGGTCGGCACCACGTTCGCGCCGGTACTTGCCTTGAGGTCGCGGAGTTTCGCTTCGTCACGCCCGACGAGGGTGAGGTCGTAGTCTTGTTGCAGTCGTTTGCTAAGCGCCGACCCGATACCGCCGGTTGCGCCGATAATAAGTGCATTGGCCATGACGGAGGCTATCGCGCCGCGCCGACGGTCGCCGTAACGTGGCTTCTAATGTTCGCGTGATGTTCGCGAGGCGGACGCTCGCCTGCTAAAAGTAACCCGTCGTACAAAATCGTACGAAGTGGCTCGGTTGTGGCTCGAGCCCGAAGTTGTGCGCGAAAGGAATAAGGAAGCTAGACGGCGCCCAAACACCAAAAGGTCGCGGGTAGACGGCCTACCCTCCGGGTCTCTCGGATGTCGGACGAACCTTTACCATCGCGATAACCGAAAGGTTTCTGTCAGGAGCTTACCAGCACCTCAAACCGCCACTGTCAAACCGCCACCGTCAGAAGCGTTCGCACGCCGGGCCACCAGACGTTTCGGGTAGAGACGTTTATGCTAGACGAATGAGCCACTACGCCACACCCCCCCTACCCGAACAGTTACAGACGCTGTTGCGTGAGGCTCGAGCCGCCCACCACCAGCACCGCCGCCAGGACGCCGAACGCAGCCTCGACGACGCCCTCACACTCGCCCAAGACAGCCCCGCACTGCTGCTCGAAGTCGTTAGCGAACTGTGGCGCCACGGGCAGCTCGTACGGGCTCGTGACGTGCTGCGCAGCCTGCTAGACAGCCTCGAAGCGTCACCCTACCTGCTCGACGGCGCCCAGCACACCGCCGCCCTTATCAGGCTCGGCGCGGCCCAGATCCGGCTCGGTAACCTCTCGGACGCGCTCGGCGTCCTCTACGACGCGCTCGAGATGAGCGACAGCGGTTACGCCGCCCTCCAACTCGGCAACGCGCTCCGCTACTTAGGCGACACCGAAGAGGCGAGCGGACACCTAAGCCGCGCCTTTAACAGGGCCAAGGCCGAACGGGACGGCACCCTGGCCATCGCCGCACTCTGCGCGCAGGGCGAAGTCGCGATCGACGCGGGCGAGGGTCAGACGGCGGTCGAACGGTTCGGGCAGGGGCTAGGGATTAGCGAGTATGCGCGCGACGAGGTGCTTAGCGTCGCGCCGCTTGCCGGACTTAGCCACGCCCATATGGTCTGGGGCTATCCGCACAAGGCGCTCGAAATCGGTGAGAAGGCCTTGCAGCGGGCACAGGACAACGACGACGCGGTCGGAACGGCGCGGGCGCTGCTCTCGCTCGGCATCGCGACAGGCGCCGCCACCCGCTGCGAACAGGCGATCGGCGCCGCCCAGGACGCGCCACACGAACCGCTCCGCCTTAAAGCGTTCGTCGCCTACCTAGAACGCTCGCCCGCCGCGCAGGGTCACCCGACCTACTTCGACGACGTCTCCGCCCTCGCTACCGACCTCGGCATGCGGCCCGAACAGCGCCGCCTCGCGGCGTTAGCGAAAGATGCTCGCTGATGGACCGCAACGACGAAACCCGCAACGACGCGCTCCCGGACAACGCTCTTCCGAACGAGATCGCAAACCCGGACAGGCCGCTCGTCAGCGTGTTCGGATCGTCGAGCCTGACCCCCGCCGACGACGCCTGGCACGACGCCGAACGGCTTGGTCAACGGCTCGCCGAGGCGGGTTACGGGGTGCTAACCGGCGGCTACAGCGGCCTGATGGAAGCGGTCAGCAAAGGGGCGCGCAGCGTCGCGGGCGCCCCCGTTGTCGGGATTACCGCGCCCGACGTGTTTAAGCAGCGGAGCGGCGGCAACCCGTTTCTGACCCGGGAGGTCGGAGCGCCGCACCTGCTAGAGCGGATCCACCTCCTGACCGAACGGAGCGCGGCGAGCGTCGCCCTGCCCGGCTCTATCGGCACCCTCACCGAGCTGATGATCGTCTGGAACCTCGCCTCGGTCGCGCCGATGGCGGGGAGGCCGGTCAAGCCGATTATCGCGCTTGGAGAGGTGTGGCTCGAGCTCATCCCCCAACTCTCCGAGCGCCTAGGCGCGGAGGCGCCGATTCAGATGACGGACACGGTCGAAGGGGTGCTCGAGCACCTCCGCTACCATCACCACCAACAGCACCGCCACCACCGCCCCTAGCGCCCCCAAAACGCCGAGCGTAGCCCAGCACGCAAAAAACCCCATCCGGCGCGGCGTCAGCCACCTTACGGTAAACCAACAGGCTTTGCTGTCTACTGACTATATGGAATGGGAATTACCAGTAATCGCACTAAGAACCATGGTGGTGCTACCCCGCACCCTCGAAAACGTGGACGTGGGTCGCCCGAAGTCAAAACGGGCGCTCGAAGAGGCGCAAGCCTCCGATAACCGCGTTTTACTCCTCGCCCAGCGCGAACCCCGCGTCGACGACCCAAGCGGCGACGATCTCTACGATGTCGGTACCCTCGGCGTGATCAAGCAGGTCATCCGCCTCCCCGACGACACCCTGCAGGTCCTGGTCGAGGGCCGCGAACGCGCCCGGGTCGAAGAATACTACGCCGGCGGCTCGCTGCGCGCCCGGGTCGAAACGATTAGCGAGACCAGCACCCAGGCCGACGCGCAGATCAAAGCGCTTATCGACCAGACCAAAGCCGCCTTCGAGCAGTACGCGCAGCAGAACAAAAACCTCCGTCTCGATTCGTTTCACCTCGAAAACCTGCGCAGCCTTAAAGAGGGCGGGCCGCTCGCCGACGTGATCGCCAAGTACAGCACCTGGGAGGTTGGCGACAAGCAGGCGGTGCTCGAAGAGCCGGACGTGCAGAAAAGGCTCGAGCTCACCTACCAGCTCCTCTCCCGCGACCTAGAGCGTTTCGACACCGAAAAGCAGGTCGGTGCCCGCGTCAAGCAGCAGATGGACTCTAATCAGCGCGAGTACTACCTGCGCGAACAGATGAAGGCGATCCAGAAAGAGCTCGGCGGCGGCGAAGACAGTGCGAGCGAGATCGAACAGCTCCGCACCCGCGTCAAAGACAAAGACATGCCCGAAGAGGCCGAGGCGCGCGCCCTCAAAGAGCTCGACCGCCTCGAGAAGATGCCCGGCGGCTCGCCCGAAGCGACCGTGGTACGCACCTACCTCGACGTTATCCTCGACCTGCCCTGGTCGGAGATGGACGAAGAGCGCTTAGAGATCGGCCACACCGAAGACATCCTCGACGAAGACCACTACGCGCTCGAAGAGCCTAAAAACCGGATCCTCGAGTTCTTAGCGGTTCGGCAGCTAACCAAAGACAACGCCGAAGCGGACTACAAGGCACCGATCCTCTGCCTCGTAGGCCCGCCCGGTGTCGGTAAGACCTCGCTCGGCAAGTCGATCGCCCGCAGCCTCAACCGCGAATTTGTCCGGATGAGCTTGGGCGGCGTCCGCGACGAAGCCGAAATCCGGGGCCACCGCCGCACCTACATCGGCTCGCTGCCCGGTCGCATCATCCAGGGCATGAAGACCGCCGGCAAGATCAACCCGGTCTTTCTGCTCGACGAGGTCGACAAGATGACCGCCGACTTTCGCGGCGACCCCTCCTCGGCGCTGCTCGAAGTGCTCGACCCGGAACAGAATGACACCTTCGCCGACCACTACCTCGAAATCCCCTACGATCTGTCGAAGGTCATGTTTATCACCACGGCGAACACGCTCTCGACCATCCCCCGGCCCCTGCTAGACCGGATGGAAGTCATCCAGATTCCGGGCTACACGCTCGACGAAAAGATGGAGATCGCCAAGCGCTACCGGATCCCGCGTCAGGTCAAGGAGCACGGGCTAGACGGCAAGATCGCTATCACCGACGAGGCGCTCCGCAAGGTTATCACCGAGTACACCCGCGAAGCCGGCGTCCGCAACCTCGACCGGACCATCGCCAAGGTCGCCCGCAAGTCGGCCAAAGAGTACCTCGACGAGCCCTGGAAAGATGTGCGCACCGTCGACGAGAAGGCCGTTCGCGAACTGCTCGGCGTTCCGCCCTTTCGCGACGAAAAGCTCGAGCGCGAACCCCAGATCGGCCTCACCCACGGCCTCGCCTACACCCCCTACGGCGGCGTCACCCTCGACATCGAGGCGATCAGCATCCCCGGCAAGGGCAGCATCAACCTGACCGGACAGCTCGGCGACGTGATGAAAGAGTCGGCGCAGGCCGGTATCGCCTACCTCCGTAACCGCGCCGCCGACTACGACCTGCCCGGCGACTTCTACGAAAACCGCGACCTGCACATCCACGTCCTCGAAGGCGCGACCCCCAAAGACGGCCCGAGTGCCGGCGTCGCGATGGCCCTCGCGGTGGTCAGCGCCCTGACCGGACGCCCGGTACGCGGCGACGTCGCGATGACCGGTGAGATCACGCTGCGCGGACGGGTGCTGCCGATCGGCGGCGTGAAGGAGAAGCTGCTCGCGGCGCACCAGGCCGGGATCAAGCACGTCATCATCCCTGAGGCGAACGAGGCCAACCTCGAAGACGTGCCGAGCGCGATCCTCGACGAGCTGACCGTCACCACGGTCAAAGGCTTCGACCAGGTGCTCGAGGTGATGATGCTGCCCAAAGAGCAGGCCGAGTTTACGCCGCCTAGCTCCGAAGACGCGACGACCACCTCGCCTTCGGCTCAGATCTAAAGGGGGGGCTCGAGCCCTCCCCCACAGCAAACCCACACGCAAACCTGTACGACGAGACCCCCGGCAACACGTCCGGGGGTTTTTCGCGTGACGGCGATGTGTCGATAAGGGAACGGCACGTTTCTGTCGGCGGATAAACGTGGTGTCGAGAGACGGTGCGCATGGCGCACCCTACAAAACCAATCTCAAAATGATATGTTTACGAGTGTTGGCGAGCGGCCCGTCACAATCTAGGCCGACCTCGACATCCGGATCCGTCCGCCCGGGGCGACGAAGGCCGAGAACGACGAGACTCTAGACGTTTTTGTAGAGGTCCGGCTGCTGGTGAATGGCGAGGGCGAGCATCATCCCCTGGGCGTAGAGGTCGGTGCGGCTGACCACCCCTTTCGTCAACAGGCCGCTCGTGCCGAGGCCACGTTTGGTGTCTTCGTGACCGAACAGTTTGTCGCTCGCGACGCCGAGTTCGTCGCCCTGGGTGACCATCTCCATGAGCCGGGCCGGCAGAAAGAAGGTCGCGGTGCGCGCCTTGCCGACCAAACCGTGTCGGGAGCGCACCACCGCCCACGCGAACGAGCACATCTCTCGCTCTAAAATCTCGATGCCGCCCTCTAGCCCGACCCAGTAGTCCGCAGCGGGTTTGGCGGCAGCAGCAGCCTCGACGCGGTTCATCGCACCCTGCATCGTCTCGACGTCGCTTAGCGGCTGGTCACGGACGCCCGACGCAGCCTCGACGCCCGTTACTGTCCAGGTCTGGCCGGGAAAGCAGGCTGTAAACGCCTGTTCGGTCGCGGCGTGTTTGACCGGGTTGGTCGACGCCACGACTACCGTCAGCAGGTCGCTAGCCAACGGACTTCACGACCTCGACGCCGTTGCGGGCGAGCTGGTGCAAAAACAGCACGTGATAGAGGTCGCCGGGGTGGTCGGGCGCGTCCCAGGTCTGCACACAGTTTTCGGGGACGATGATGCGCTGGCCTAGGTGCTGGGCGAGGTTTCGCACCTGCAGGTGCAGCGCGAGCGTGTAGAGGCAGAGGTCGGTCACGTCGCCGACGGCGATGATGGTGGTGGCGTCTCGCGCTTCGAGCCAGCGCCGAAACCCTTCGCTGGTGTGGCTCGCGATGCTGTTTTTCTGAAAGTGCTGGTACGACAGCCAGTTCGGCAGCTGTTTGAGCTCGCCGACCGCCTCTGCTTGTTCGGTACCCTCGACGCAGTGTTCCGGATAGGCGTCGAACTCTTGGGCGTTTTCCGGATGCGCGTCCTGGACGAAAGCGATCTGCTCGTGCGGGACGCCGTAGTGGTCGACCTTTCGTACGATGTCGACCACCGCCGGAATGATCGCCTCGACCCGGGGGCTCGCGAGCGGCCCGATCCGGTGAAATCCTTCGATGACGTCTACGCTTACAAACGCCGTCTTGTGCGGGTCGAGGTCGGCGAGGGTTAACGTCTCTAGATTGTTGTACCAGTCGACGAGAAAATCACTATATTCTTGAGCTTGGGTATGCAGGTTATCAGTATTCATACTTCTATTCTACGCAAGTCGACTAGGACAAGATTCGTGACGACCCACAATGCCGCGCGCGAAAGCTGTTTTGTCTAACCCTTGCGCATCGTCTTATACGCGTTGATCAGCCCGTTCGTCGAGCTGTCGTGGCTGCTTACCGGCGTGTCGTCGCCGAGTTCGGGCAAGACCGCTTTGGCGAGCACCTTGCCGAGTTCGACACCCATCTGGTCGAACGAATTGATGTTCCAGATCACGCCCTGGACGAAGATTTTGTGTTCGTAAAGCGCGATGAGGGTGCCTAACATCTTAGGGGTCAGTTTGGGGTACAAGAACGAGTTGGTGGGGCGGTTGCCCGCAAAGCTTTTGGCGGCGACGAGGTGCTCGAGCCTCTCCCCCTCCTCCTTGCCTGCCAATTCTTCGCGCACCTCGTCCGGCGTTTTGCCCGTCATCAGCGCTTCGGTCTGCGCGAAAAAGTTCGACAACAGGATGGTGTGGTGCTCGCCGACCGGGTTGTGGCTCTGGGCGGCGGCCAAAAAGTCGCACGGAATCAGCTTAGTGCCCTGGTGGATAAGCTGGTAGAAGGCGTGCTGGCCGTTAGTGCCCGGCTGTCCCCAAATGATCGGCCCGGTGTCGACCGTGACCGGCTTGCCGTCACGGGTCACGTGCTTGCCGTTACTCTCCATGTCGCCCTGCTGAAAGTAGTTCGCGAACTGCTCTAGATATTGGTCGTAAGGCAAGATCGCGTGGCTGTCGGCGCCGAAAAAGTTGTTGTACCAGACCCCTAACAGCGCCATCGTGACCGGAATGTTGTCTTCGAACGGCGTGTCCCGAAAGTGCTTGTCGGCCTCGTGTGCTCCGGCGAGCAGCGCTTCAAAGTTGTCCATCCCGATGTAGAGCGCGATCGAGGTGCCGATCGACGACCAGAGCGAGTAGCGCCCGCCGACCCAGTCCCAGAAGGGCAGCATGTTGTCGGGGTCGATGCCGAACGCGACGACCTTGTCGCGGCTCGTGGAGAGGGCGGCGAAGTGTTTGGCGGTCGCCGACTTGTCCGGGGCGTGGTCTAGAAGCCAGGCTCGAGCCGTGTCTGCGTTCGTCATCGTCTCGATGGTGGTAAACGTCTTAGACGCGACCAGAAACAGCGTCGTCTCCGGGTCGAGTTTTTTAAGCGTTTCAGCGATGTCGGTGCCGTCGATGTTGGCCACGAAGTGGACGTCGATATGATCGGCGTACGGCTTAAGCGCCTGCGTCACCATCCGCGGCCCCAAGTCCGAACCGCCGATGCCAATGTTGACCACGTCGGTGATCGTCTTGCCGCTGTAACCTTTCCACTCGCCCGAACGCACCGACGTTACGAAGCGGCGAATCTTGTCTAGCACCTCGTTCACTTCGGGCATCACGTCGTCGCCGTCGACCGTAATCGGCGTGTTGCTCCGGTTGCGCAGCGGCTGTACGTGCAGCACCGCCCGCTGCTCAGTGGTGTTGATCGGCTCGCCGTTAAACATCGCCTCGGTCATCTCTTGTAACGCCTGCCTCGGAGGCGAGCTGGCGGAGCAGCGTCATGGTCTGATGGGTGACGCGGTTTTTCGAGTAGTCGAACAGGATATCGCCGAGCGAGAGCGAATACGTTTCGAAACGATGCGGGTCGTCGGCGAACAGGGTGCGCATATGTAAGTCGGCGACGTCCTGGTAGTGGTCCTGGAGTGCTTGCCAGGCTGGCAGGGTGTTGGCTTGAGGCATCGTCTACGTCCTTTCAGAGATGAGCGTAGGTAAGCGTATCGGTGGGCACGTTTGCCGCTAGGGTACCGCGTTCGCGTCACGAGAATGTCGGAGCCGACCGCTTTTGCATCGTCTTGTAACGCACATTCCGCACCCCCACCTAAGCGAACACAGAATTAATCAGGTAAGCTCTTGGAAAACTGATGCAACGGGAGCAGCATCACGGATAACCACGGCCCAGATAGCCAACGGCTGATCACTCAGGGCATCGTGGCGGGCATCTGCAACGAAATCGGCCTCATCGAGACGATAGACGCTCAGCTACCGGCACACCGGTCGCAAGGTAAGCGTCGGTCAAGCGGTTCAGGCGATGGCGTTGTTAGCGAGGTTTGCGCAGCCGACGCCGGTATCCTCTCGCCAGAGTTTTTCCACAACAAGCCGACAGAACTCCTGGTCGGTGCCGGACTCGACGCCGCAAGACGACGCACCGTTGGGACGAGCCCTAGAACAGCTGTTTAAGCAGGGGTCACCGAAGTGTTCGCTGCCGTTAGTGCTAGGGCTTTATGGACGTTCGGCATCTCAGGAAAGTTCGCCCACCTCGACTCGACGAGTATTAGCGTGCACGGAGCGTACGAATGCGGTGTATTGGATGTGTTGGATGTGTCGGATATGTCGGCCCCAGATGGCGAGCCCGTCGCGGTTCACATCACGTACGGGTCGCCGCTACAAGTGTCCCGACCTCAAACAGGCCGACGTCAAGCTGATCCGCGCGAACCAGGCCAGTCTACCCGTGTGGCTGCGGGTTCTAGACGGCAATGCTTCGGAGATACAGTACGAGCTTTGCCGACACGGTTCGGGCTTAGCCGACCCAGTTCGGCGCCGAGGAGACGCCGCCATGTTCGTCGCCGACGCGGCGCTCTACAACGAGAAGACCCTCCAGCAGTTAGCGGCTACGTGTCGCTTTGTGACCCGGGTGCCCGCGACCCTCAGGGCGGTCAAGGAGCTCTATGCAGGTCGACGATGAAGCGTTGTGGGTCGCCGACGAACAGACGCGCTACCTGGAGTTCGGAGCGTACTACGCGGGTGTCAAGCAGCGCTGGCTGCTGGTGTTGCACGACCCGTCACGCCCTTGAAGCAGGACCAGAACTGCAACGACGCGTCGACAAGGAGCGCCTAAGCGCCGAGAAGACCCTCTACACGCTGCAAAACAGGGAGTTTGGTTGTGCCGACGCTGTTCACAAGGCGGTGGCCGCCCGGACGAAACGCGGCGCTATCACCGCGTTCTCCAGCGGCGCTTTACACCAGAAGCGCTACCAGCACCCCGGCACGCCCTGCCGCGGACGCCCCTTTCGAAGTTGGCGTGGCGCTTTCGGCACCGTACACGAGGACGAGACCGTTATCCAAGAGCTACGACGTAGCGATGGAGACATCATCGCCAGCAACGAGCTAGACGAGAGCAAGCTCGGTAGTCCGGTGAGCGATGCTCGCCCTTGAGGATATCACAAACGACAGTGTCGAACGCGGCTTCCGTTTCCTCAAAGACCCGCTGTTCTTCGCCGACAGCCTCTTCTCAAGAAACCCGCCCGCATCATGGCGCTGCTGATGGTCATGGGGCTAAGTCTGTTGGTGTACGCGCTCGCCGAGCACCGTGTCCGCACCCAGCTCGCCGCGCGCGAGCGAGAGCGTTCCTGACCAGACCGGCAACGCTACGCCCCACCATGCGCCGGCATCCTTCCAGATGATGGAGGGGTCGACCTCCTGATCACCGAGCAGGCGGGTTGCGACGACGATGGCTGTCGAACATGACCGATGTCCGCTGGCAGATTATCGACCTGTTTGGCCACCATGTTCGGAGGACAGATTGGAGATCAGGGTGCGGACGGCTGTGTTGTAAGGCGGTCGCGAAGCATCTTTTATGGCGGACACCGGTTAGGCGTGTCGTCACACATAATCGTCGCACAGCGCAGACGCCTCCGGTCAGAACGACGCTGCTAGCGCCGTGCCCGTACCGGATATTTAATAAAGAGCGAGACACCTCACACATCTGCCCCTGAGCATTCGTCTAGCTCTACGTACGTCTGCACATACGCTTACATCAGCTCCTGCATCACCTTATCGAGAGACGCCTTTGAGGGACGCAGCTGCGCGTCGGAGAGCCGCGCGAGTGGCGCGTCGACGAGGTCGTTCGCTTCGGCGAAGTTTTCGCGTTCGGCGTTGTAGTAGATCAGGCCGGTGATGAACTCCTGCTTGGCTTCGGCTTCCTCTAGGCGCATAATCGCCTGGGCGCGGTCGCGGGGGTCGTAGTCGTGCTCGAGCTTGCGCAGCTGCACCGCCGAGCCGTCGTGCATCTCGATGACGCGCATTTCGCCCGGTTCGTGGTCGGTGACGACAATCTCTTCTTGTTGCGGCACAAAGCCGGGGATAAAGCCGATGTCGTGCAGCGGCTGCTCGTTTGCCTTGCCGTAGGCGTAGCTCTTGGGCGAACGGTCGTCGTTGTTAAACGCCACGCACGGGCTGATGATGTCGAGCACCGCCGTGCCCCGGTGGGCGAGCGCGGCCTTGAGCAGTTCGCGCACCTGTTTGGCGTCGCCGGCGAACGAGCGGGCGACGAAGCCACACCCGGAAATAACCGCTTCTAAGCAGAGGTTGATCGGCGGTAGGTCGTTACGTCCGGCGTACTTGAGTTCGTGGCCCTCTTCGGCGGTCGCCGAAAACTGGCCCTTGGTCAGGCCGTACACGCCGTTGTTTTCGACGACGTAGACCATCCGCACGTTGCGGCGCATGATGTGCTTGAATTGGCCCATCCCGATCGAGCCGGTGTCGCCGTCGCCGGACACGCCGAGCGCCTTGAGGCTGTGGTTGGCCATGAGCGCGCCGGTGCCGACCGAGGGCATCCGTCCGTGCAGCGAGTTAAAGCCGTGCGAACGACCGAGGAAGTAGGTCGGCGACTTGCTCGAGCACCCGATCCCGCTCAGCTTGATGATCTCGTGCGGCTGCACACTTAGCTCGTAGGCGACCTGAATCACCTGGTTGGCGATCGAGTTGTGTCCGCACCCGACGCAGAGCGTGCTTTTGGCGCCGTCGTAGTCTTTTTTGGTCAGGCCGACCAGGTTTTCTTGTAACGCAGCCATTACTGTTCCTTTCGCGCCGAGGCTTCGCGGGTGTTGATCGCGTCGACGACCCACTTGGCGCTGAGCGGCATCCCGTCGAGGTGGGCGAGCGAGACGAGCTTGGTGGCGAGTTCGGGCATTTCGCTCTGCAAGATGGTGTGGATCTGGGCGTCACGGTTGAGTTCGATCACGTAGACCCGGTCGTGCGCCGCGACGAACGCTTTGACGTCGGCGGTGAGCGGGAGCGCCCGGAGCCGCATAAAATCGCTGGCGAGGCCCTGTTTGAGCATCCGGTCGCGAGCTTCTTCGATAGCGAAGTGGGTCGAACCGAAGGCGAGGATGCCGACCGTGGCGTTGTCCTGTTCGCTGACGACCGGTTTCGGGACGAAGCTGCGGGCGGTGTTAAACTTGTGCTCGAGCCGCTTCATATTCGCCTGCCAGTCTTCGGGTTTTTCGCTGTAGATAGCGTGTTCGTTGTGGCCGGTACCGCGCGCGAAGTAGGCGGCTTGCGGGTGCGGGTTGCCCGGCAGCGTCCGGAGTGGCGACGCCGTCGCCGTCGACGTCTAGATAGCGCGAAAAGCTACCCCGCGCGTCGATATCTTCAGCAGAAAGCACCTTGCCGCGCCGGAGCGGTTCGCTCGGATACTCGAACGGTTTCGCCATCCAGTTGTTCATGCCCAGGTCGAGATCGGATAGGACGAAGATCGGCGTCTGTAACTGGTCAGCGAGGTCGAACGCACTCGCCCCGAACTCGAAACACTCTTCGACGGTGCCTGGAAAGAGCAGCACGTTTTTGCTGTCGCCGTGACCCAAGTAGTACGCAAAAGTAACGTCGCCCTGGCCGGTCCGAGTCGGTAGGCCGGTCGAGGGGCCGACCCGCTGGATGTCCCAGATCACCGCCGGAATCTCGGCGAAGTAGCCCATCCCGGCAAACTCGGCCATCAGCGACAAGCCCGGACCCGGAGGTCGCGGTCATGGCTCGAGCCCCCGCCCAGCCCGCGCCGAGCACCATCCCGATCGCGGCGAGTTCGTCTTCGGCCTGCACCACCGCGTAGGTCTGTTTGCCGGTTTCAGGGTCGCGCCGCAGCTTCGGCAAGTAGCTCGACAGTGCGTCGATAACGCTCGTGGACGGCGTGATCGGATACCACGCCGCGACCGTTACGCCGCCGAAGACCGCGCCGAGCGCCGCCGCTTCGTTGCCGGTCATCAGCACCAGGTTGTCGGTCTTGTTAAGCGGTTCGACGCGGTAAGGGTCGGTCTTGGTGAGGTTTTCTTCGCACCAGACGTAGGCGCTACGCAACACCTCCATGTTGACGGCGACCGCCTTGGCCTTGCCGCTAAAGTGAAAGTTTAGCGCCTCTTCGATCGCGCCGAGCGGAATGCCGAGGAGCTGCGCGAGCGCCCCGACGTAGGCCATGTTGGCGAGGTAGGTCTTCATCTTGGGGTTGCTAGCGCCCGAATCCTTGACGAAATCTTTGGCCGGCAGCGCGTAGTAGGTAATGTCGTCACGATCGGGCAGCCCCCGAAACGCCGCGTTGTAGAGGCACACCCCGCCGGTCGGCAGCGCCGCGATGTCGTCGTGCAGCGTCGCCGGGTTAAACGCGACCAGGATTTCGGCCTGATGCGGACGGGCCACGTAGCCCTGGTGGCTTACGCGGATGTGGTACCAGGTCGGCAACCCCTGAATGTTTGACGGAAAGATGTTTTTGCCGTGGACCGGAATCCCCATCTTAAAGAGTGTACGCAAGATGGTGAGGTTCGCGGTCTGGCTACCGGTGCCGTTGGCGGTGGCGGCGACGAGCGAAAAGTCGTTGACCACCGGCGCACGAAACGACGACGTGGCTTCGTCCGGGCGCTTATCGAGTACGTCCATGGGTAAGTCCTCTCGCGGTAGAGCAGAGATGATGGGTCTGCATATTGCTGACTGAGCATTTTGGTGGCCCTATCTTAAACCCTAAATCCGGTCTACGCTACGGACACAGCGACGTAGGTCCACGGTAAACAGCGCTCCCACGAATCACGTCTCTACACCGTTTCTACACACCGTTACGAGTTACAGGCGGTCTGTTACAACCTGTTGCCACGATATGTCGCGAGATCGTCTCTGGACGTCGCAAGATAGTCGTAGGTTAGGTGACGGCTTCGGCGTCTTCGTCGCTAAACTGCAGGTCGTAGAGATTGCGGTAGAGACCGCCCTGAGCGAGCAGCTGTCGGTGGGTACCAGATTCGCGCACCCGGCCCTGCTCGAGCACCCAAATCTTGTCCGCGCCCTGCACCGTCGACAGCCGGTGCGCGATAATCAGCGTGGTCACACCGTGACGGCGGGCGAAGAGCTTGTCGAGCGCGTCCTGGATGAGCGCTTCGGACTCGGTGTCGAGGCTCGAGGTCGCTTCGTCTAAGATCAGCACCGAGGCTTCTTTAAGGATCGCCCGGGCGATCGCGACGCGCTGCTTCTGGCCGCCGGAGAGCTTTACGCCCCGCTCGCCGATTTCGGTGTCGTAACCTTGGGGCAGGTCGCTGATAAAGCCGTGGGCGTTAGCGAGCCGGGCCGCCTCTTCGATCTCGTCCTGGCTCGAGCCCGGTTTGGCGTAGCGGATGTTGTCGCTTACCGTCCCCGAAAAGAGGGTCGGGTCTTGCGGCACAACCGCGACCGCGTTGCGCAGGGCGTCGAGCTGGTAGTCGCGCAGGTCGATACCGCCGAGCTTTACCGCACCCTCGTCCGGGTCGTAGAGCCGACTAAGCAGCCGGATGACGGTGCTTTTGCCCGCCCCAGAAGGCCCGACGAGCGCGACCGTCGAGCCGGGCGACACCTCGAAGCCAAGCCCGCGTAGCGCCTTCTGCTCGCTCTCCGGGTAGCTAAAGTAGACGTCGTCGAAGACTACGCGGCTGTCGGGGACCGTGTCGACGTCGCCTTCGGTTTCGGGGTTGTCTTCGAGCAGCGAGTCGACCCGCTCTAGCGCGGCCATGCCCGCCTGCAACGAGTTGTTAAAGAACATCACCGAACGGACCGGGCCGATCAGGTTGTTGAGGTAGAGCAGAAAGGCGCTTAGCTCGCCGATACTGAGCCCGCCCTGGACGATACGCCAGCCGCCGATCAGGAGCAGCGCGGCGAGGCCGAGTTCGGCGGAGAGGCCGACAAAACCCTCCATCAGCCCGACCTGTTTGCGGCGCGAGAGGTTGAGGTCGACGTAATCGTCGTTTTCGTCCTGAAAGGTAGCGAGCTCGAGCCTCTCGTTCGCAAACGTCTTGACCACGCCGATGTTCCCGATCGCCTCGCTCGCCGTCGCGGTCATGTCGCCGACCCGCGACCGGATCTTACGGGCGGCGCGGCGGAGCGGCCCCTGATACATCGCCGTCGACCCGGCCATAAACATCGACGACCACCAAACTGAGCAGCGCCAAAAACCAGTCCATCACGAACAGGATGACGAGCACCACCACGATGCTAAACAGCTGCCCGAATAGCCGCGACGCACCTGCCTGGATCATGTTTTCGAGCGCGTTCACGTCCGACACGACCCGCGACACCAACGACCCGGAGCGCTCCTTGGTAAAGCGGGCGAGCGGTAGCTTGAGCAGTTTGCTGTAGGCGTCCATCCGCACATCGCTAATAACGCGCTGGGTAAACGCGAAGCTAAAGTACATCGCCGCGTAGCCGATGGCGGCGCTTGTAAGGTAGAAGACGAGCATCGCGAGCCCCATCCACAAAAACAGCCGCACCTCGCCGCTCGGAATCAGGTCGTCGATAACGATACGGACGAACTGCGGGCTGACCTGGTTGAGCACCGAGGTGAGCGTAAGGAGCAGCGACAGCCCGACGACCTCCCACTTGCGCGGGGCGAGCAGCTTCCAGAGACGACGGACGGCGCTAGAGGACGGTTGCATAGCGTCTACCCTACGCCCGCACCACGAGCCGATGTTGGAAGCTACTTTACCAAAAGTGTCGACTGAGACGTTCGTAAGACCACACCCGAATGCCCGAATGCCCGAATGCTACGGCAGTAGCGACGTCTACGGTGGTATCAACATCGGTGTCGGTACAGATATCGGTGTGAACGTCACGACCTCATCCGGATCATTTTTACGGAGATGTGGGGACGTAGGAGCGGAGCAGCGTCGCTTCGCCGCTGATCTGGTAGTCGCCTAAACTCGCGGGCAGCACGACCGACTCGCCGCGAGCGAGTGTAAGCGACACGCCGCCGGCGCTCATCGTCAGCTCGCCTTCGGTCAGGCTGAGAATTTCGAGGCTCGTGGGGTCGACCTGGGCCCGTTCGGTGCCGACGAGGCGCCAGCGCTCCGCCGCAAAGTGCCGAGTATGGACGAGTTCGGTGCGGTGTTCGGAGAGTGGACGCGGGGTGACTTTGGCCCGTTCGCCCGGCGCGAGGTCGGCGACGTCTAACGCTTTGGCGATATGCAGGTCGCGCAGGTTGCCCGACGCGTCGCGGCGTCCGTAGTCGTAGAGCCGGTAGGTAAGGTCGCTCGACTGCTGGATTTCGAACAGCAGGATGCCCGCACCGATGGCGTGGACGGTGCCGGGAGGGTTGTAGATGACGTCGCCCGGTCTGACCGCGACGTGGTTGAGGTGGGGCTCGAGCCTCTCCCCTTCGACCGCCGCGCGCACCTCGTCGCGGCTCATGTCGTCTTTAAAGCCCCAGATAATCTCCGCCCCCGGCGTCGCCTCTAAGACGTACCACGCTTCGGCCTTGCCGAGGTGACCGCTCGCCGCCTCGTGCTGACGGGCGTAGGCGTCGTCCGGATGGACCTGGATCGAGAGCTTTCGGCCCGCGTCGATAAACTTGGCGAGCAGCGGCACCCGCGGCCCGTAGCGCGCGGTTGGCACGGTACCGAGCAGCGCCGCGCCGTCGCGGGCGGCGAGTTCGGCGAGCGTCTTGCCGGCGTCGGGGCCGTTGACAACGCGGTTTTCGGCGTAGACCTGCCACGATTCTCCGAGCGGTTCGTCGCGTGCTAGCAGCGGCAGACCGAGAAACGGCTCGAGCCGGTCCCCTCCCCACAAACGGGGGCTTAGGTAGGGCTCGAGCCTTAACGGAATCGTCATCGCTTACCTCGCGCGGCGTGCATCGTCATGCCTAAACCTTACCACCCCGGAGCCAAAAGCGTTACCATAGAGACGCCACCTCAGGCACCCTCTATGTTCGAGACGCTATCCGAATTCCTCCGCCAAGCCGGCCCGCTCGCGCCACTCGTCTATGTCTCGCTCTATTTGGCGACGGCGCTCCTCCCGGTCATCCCGACCCCGCTCGTCAGCGCTCTAGGCGGCAGCTTTCTAGGGACGGCGCCGGCGATCGGCTACGGTGTGATCGGCCTCGGCCTCGGCGCTCTCTTCGCCCTGACCCTGTCGCGGCGGCTCGGACGCCCGCTCGTGGTGCGGCTGGTCGGCGAGCGCACCTGGACCGACTGGGAGTACCTGCTCGGCATCCGTTCGGCGGTCACGTGGGGCGTCATCTTTTTCGTCCTCAACATCGATTTTGCGGTGCTGGTCGCGGGGCTCTCCGGGTTGCCGCTGTGGCGGCTCTGGCTCGCGGCGGTGCTGGCGCGGCTCCCCTGGCTGGTGCTTAGCGCCTGGTTCGGGCGAAGCATCTTCGAGTCGCAAGACCTGCTACCGCAGATGCTGCTGATTCTGGTGGTGCTCGTACTCGCGGTGCAGATTATCCGCGTCAACCTCAAGCGCTATCTGCAACACCGCGACGCACGCGAGGCCAACATTCTGGGCTCGGCGAGCGAACCGAGCGACGATGCGACCCAGTGCGAGGAACCCGAACAGACGGCGGACGCCCGCCCGAGCGACGAGGTCGAGCGAAAACGGTAGCGGCTCGTCGCTCGGGCGAACATTTCGAAATGTCGACCCTTAATCTACGTCCGGTAGCTTTTTGCCGGGGTTCATGATGGTGCGGGGGTCGAGAGCGCGTTTGATGGTGCGCATGAGCTCGAGCCCCTCCCCATGTTCCCGCGCCATATAGCGTAGCTTGCGCACCCCCACCCCGTGCTCGCCGGTCGACGTCCCGCCCATGTCAAGCGCGATCTCGACGAGGTCGTGGCTAAGCGCGTCGACCTTAGCCCGCTCGCTCGTGGTCATCTGGGTCGAAGAAGATGGCGAGGTGAAAGTTACCGTCACCGACGTGACCGACGAGGTAGGCGTTGACGTCTTGTTGGCGGCAGCGCTCGAGCGACTCTGTGACCGCGTCCGGCAGCTTCGAGATCGGTACCGCGAGGTCTGTGACCATGCTCCGTTTGCCGGGGTTTTGCGCGACGACCGCGTAGAACATGTTGTGGCGAGCGTCCCAGAGCTTTTTGCGGGCGTCGGGGTCGCTGCTCGACTCGAAGGCGAGCGCCCCAGCGTCCTCGGCCAAGTCGCGCGCGAGGTCGGCGTCGGCGTTTACCCCAGCGGGGTTGCCGTGAAACTCTAAAAACACCGTCATCTGTTCGGGATAGTCGGTGCCCTGGTGGGCGTTGACCGCGCCGATACTCTGCGGGTCGATCAGCTCGCAGCGCGCGACCGGAATCCCCGACTGGATCAGGCTGGTTACGAAGGTGGTCGCCGCCGCCGCGTCCGCGAACGGTACCCGCGCCGCGCTCGCCGCTTCGGGTAGACCGACGAGCCGCAACGTCACTTCGGTCACGACGCCGAGCGTCCCCTCCGCGCCGCAGTAGAGCCGGGTCAGGTTGTAGCCGCTGCTCGACTTGCGGGCGCGCGACCCGGTCCGGATACGCTGGCCGGTCGGGGTGACAACTTCTAACCCCATCACGTAGTCGCCCGTCACCCCGTACCGCACCGCCGCCGTGCCCGACGCGTTGGTCGCGATCATCCCACCGATCGAGGCGTGCGCGCCCGGGTCGATCGGAAAGAACAGGCCGCTGCGGCGCGTGTAGTCGTTAATCTGCGGGTAGGTGACCGCCGGCTGGGTGACGATCAGCAGGTCTTCGGGGCTAAATTCGAGGATCCGGTTTAGCCGGGTCATGTCGAGCGAGATCCCGCCGCGCAGCGGCACGGTGTGACCTTCGAGCGACGAGTTGGTCGCGACCGGCGTGACCGGAACGCCCTGTTCGTAGGCGAACGTCATCACGCGGACCACGTCTTCGGTCGATTGTGGATAGACCACCGCGTCGGGCAGTACCGCCCGGTCGTACGATTCGCCTTTGGCGTGTTGCTCGAGCACCACCTGCGCCGTACTTACCTGGTCGGCGGCTAGCATTCCTCTTAGTTGTTCTAGCATGGCTCTAGCTTAGCGGGAACAGCCCCTAACGCACAAGGACGCCGCTTGTTAGCGACGTCCGCTGTCTAAACATCCGACGTTTACTGTCTCGGGTTGTCCGGACAGACCCGACATTTGCGATTCGCGACTTACGACTTGAGGCGCGGGTCGAGCACGTCACGAACCGCGTCGCCGAGCAGGTTAAACCCGACCACCGACAAGAAGATGGCGATGCCGGGAAAGATCGACATGTAGGGCGCCTGCAAAAACTTGTCGTAACCCGCCTTGATCATCGCGCCCCACTCCGGGGCCGGCGGTTGCGCGCCGAGGCCTAAAAAGCCGAGCGCGGCCACGTCTAGAATCGCGACGCCGACCGACAGGGTCAGCTGCACGATAATCGGCGACAGACTGTTCGGAAAGATGTGGCTAAACACCACCCGCGGCCCCCTAGAGCCGAGCGCCTGCGCCGCCTGTACGTACTCCGATTCGCGTAGTGACAGCACCACCGAGCGCGTGATCCGCACGTAGATCGGTATCTGGGTGATGGCGATAGCGATCAGCGCGTTGGTCAGGTTCGGCCCCAAAATCGCTACGATCGCGATCGCGAGCAGAATGCCCGGAAAGGCGAGCAGAATATCGACGAGCCACACGACGAGCGTATCGATCCACCCCCCCGAGTACCCTGCGAGCAGACCGAGTAGCACGCCCGTCACCGACGCAAAAGCGACCGCGATCAGCCCGACCCGGAGCGAAATCCGTCCGCCGTGCCAGACCCGCACAAACAGGTCGCGGCCCTGCTGGTCGGCACCGAACGGTAGCGACCACATGGTCAGCCCGAGCCGGTCGCGCTCCGCCTGCGGCAGCGACCAGGACGGCGGTGTCAGGCGCAGCCGGAGGTTACGGTCGCGCGACGCGTCGTAGGGGGCGAGCACCGGCGCGAGCAGCGAAGCGATAATAAAAAAGCCGACGATGCCAAGTCCGAGCAGACCGGTCGGGTGACGAAAGAAACGCCGGGTGGCGTCCTGGGCGAGCGAACGCCCCTCGCTTTTGGTCTTCTTGTTAAGATCGGGCGTCGTGGTCGTCATCGGAGCGCCCCGCTCGTGCGGATAGGGTCCGGTCGGATAGGGCCCGGTCGGGTGATGTCGGTTCGGGTGGTGTTGGTTAGCATCACAGCTCCTCTAGCCGTACTGGATCCGGGGGTCGATAAGCGCGTAGGAGAGGTCGACGAGCAGGTTGACGAGCACGAAGATCACCGCCACAAACATCACGCCGCCCTGGATGATCGGATAGTCGCGCGCCTGAATCGCGTCGTAGACCCACTTACCGATACCGGGCCAGGTAAAGACGGTTTCGGTAAGGATAGCGCCGGACAGCAGCGACCCGAACGACAGCCCGACCACCGTGACCACCGGCAACAGCGCGTTGCGGAGGGCGTGCTTGTTGACGACTACCCGCCGCATAAGACCTTTGGCTCGAGCCGTCCGAACATAGTCCTGGCCGAGCACGTCGAGCATCGACGACCGCGTCATCCGCACCACAATCGCAAGCGGGATGGTGCCGAGCGCTATCCCCGGCAGGATCAGGTGCTTAAACGCGTTCCAGGACACGTCGGGGCGTCCGCGCAGCAGCCCGTCGAGCACGTACATCCCGGTCAGCGGCTCGAAGCCCCGAATCGACACGTCGAGCCGCCCGATAGACGGAAGCCAGCCGAGGTTGACCGTAAAGATATAGATCAGGATAATCGCGAGCCAGAACACCGGAAACGACACTCCCGACAGCGCCCCGAACATCAGCACCGTGTCGAGCGCCCGCCCCCGGTTAAGCGCCGCGATCACCCCCGCCGGAATCCCGACGATAAGCGCGAACAGAATCGCTGTAATCGTGAGTTCGAAGGTCGCCGGAAAGCGCCGGGCGAGGCCATCGACGACATCGATTTGGGTAAAAAACGACTGGCCTAAGTCGCCCCGCAGCGCGTTGCCGATAAACTGGAAATACTGAGCGTCTAGGAGCCTAAACGGATTGCCGGTTTCGAGTACCGCGCCGGGGTTTAGAAAGAGTGGCTCGTTTAGCCCGAGCTTTTCGCGCAACAGGTCACGCGCTTCGGGCGTGGCCCGCTCGCCGAGCAGCAGCAGTGCCGGGTCGGCGGGGATGACCCGGGTCAGCGTAAAAACCAGCAGACTAATCCCGAACAGCACCGGAATCAGGCCGATAAGGCGTTTTAAAATATAACGTGTCAACCGAACTCCTCAGATAGAGCGATAAGCGATAAAAATCTCTGGTAGCACAGTGTTTGGTGTTGTGTTAGAGCGGTGTGGCGCTAGAGCGGCGCCGTATTAGATTCGCAGCGGGCCGAGTCAGCTTTCGCCGAACGGTACAGAAAACGGTCTCTGGCGATACTTCGCCGAGCTTTTACGGGGTTCCGAATCCGAAGTTTCGAATCCAAGGTTCCGAAACAGCTCCGTGCGAGACGTTCGCTGCCGGTGTCTGGTGGATGTATTCGTTACGGTACCGGCTAAAATGACCGGGCGTCCGGTCTTGGTGCCGCATCCGGTCACGGACGACCCGGTCGTCGTGCGACGTGCCGTGAAGATCTCGCGCTAGATTCAAAGATGAGAAGCGTCACGGACGGAGGTCGGTCATCAGTAGGTCAGACACCGAACATTGGTGGTTAGACATAGGTCAGACATATCAGACATAGGAGAATCGTAGCGACCGAAGCCGCTACGACCTAATGCGTTGTTGTCGGTTAGACCCTGTTTACTCTCCGACCGTCACCGTTTTAAGCGGAATGGTGCTGCCTATGGGGCTCGGGATGAAGCCTTCGACGTTGGTCTGCACGGCGTTAAGCACGCGGTTGTGCGCGACCGGAAGCTGGATCATCTCTTCTTGGATGATGGTGTTGACCTGCTCGTAAAGCTCTTGGCGCTCGGCCTGGGTGCTCGCGCGGCGGGCCGCGTTAAGAAGGTCTAGCGTCTCTTCCTGGCGTTCGCCAGTCCAGCCGTTCGCGCCGACGACGCTCGGGCCGAAGAAGGTGTAGAGGAAGTTGTCGGGGTCGGCAAAGTCTGCGCTCCAGCCGAGCATGTACATCGGAAACTCGCCCTGGTCGTAGCTGTCGAGGTAGGTACCCCAGTCCTGGGTCCGCAGCTCTACGTCGATACCGACGTCGGCGAGGTAGGTCGCCATCGCGGTCGCGATGTCTTCGGGGGCCGGGTAGTAGGGGCGCGACACGGGCATGTACCAGAGTTCGGTGCTAAAGCCGTCTTCGAAACCGGCTTCGGCGAGTAGCTCCATCGCCCGTTCGGGGTCGTAGGCGGTGGGCTCGAGCTCCGCGCGGCCCCATAGGGCGGGCGGAACGTGCTGCGACGCGACCTGACCGAGACCAGCATAGAACGCTTCGACGATCGCTTCCTGGTCGATAGCGTGCGCCACCGCCTGGCGGATACGGACGTCGCCGAACGGCTCGTTGTCCTGGTGGAAGGCGAGGTAGCCGACGTTTAGGTTCGCTTCGACCATCGCGGTTTCGAGGTTGTCGTCGCTTAGAACGCTCTGGTAGTCGTCCGAGGAGAGGTTGACGGCGATATCGATAGCGCCCGACTTGAGCTGCGCGAGACGCGCGGTCGGGTCTTCGATGCCTAAAAACACGAGGCGCTCGACACCCGCAGGCTCGCCCCAGTAGTTGTCGTTGCGCTCGAGCGCGAGCTGGCTGCCGTCCTGCCATTCGACGAAGCTAAACGGGCCCGTCCCGACACTGCCGAAGTTCGGGGTGCCGTACTCCGCGCCCGCTTCTTCGATGGCGGCGGGGCTGTGCAGACCGAAGTAGCTCGACGCGACCATGGCCGGAATAAACGACACCGGCTCGTTAAGGTTGAGGGTGAGCTCGTATTCGCCGTTGACGTCGACGCTTTCGAGAACACTACCCTCGCCTAAAAAGCCGCCGAAAATCCAGGTCCAAGGGACGAAGGTCTTGTCGAAGCGGTACTCGTTGGCCGGGTCGTTCCAACGGTCGAAGTTAAACTTGACCGCCTCGGCGTTAAAGGGGGTGCCGTCCTGAAACATGACCCCTTCGCGGAGCGTAAAGGTCCAGGCGGTCGCGTCTTCGTTCGCCGACCAGTCGGTCGCGAGACCTTCGGTGACGATGCCGGTACCCGGCTCGAAAAAGACTAAGTTTTCGAGAATCTGGTACGACGGCGTAAGCGAGTTGCCGTCCTGGCCGGTGTCGAGCGTGACCGGTAGGCCGCTCTGGCCGAACACGAGCGTCGTCTGGGCGTTCGCCATGCCGAACAGCAGTGCGAACGTCGCGACGACCGTAAATAGTCGTTTAATCATGTGTTCCTCCTTATAAAGTTGCAGTTAGGCGGACATGTCGTTCTTAGCTCGTTCGGAGCCGTATTTCTGGCCCAGAACCGCGTGAAGACTTATGCCACCTGATGCTGCTACAAATCCTAACACCTAACGGGGTCGAACGTAAAGAAACGCGTAGGTTAGTGTGTTGCTGACGAACATCTCGTACGCCTCGGACGCCACTGTCTCGAGCGCCACTCAGATGTAGTCTCGGCAAAGCGACCCTTACGAGGCCGTGACCGACGCGTTCGCCTCGTCGACGAGCACGCCGTCGATCAGCCGGTAGCGCGCGTCGACGTCTCTGACCAAGCCTTCGTCGTGGGTGACCATCAGCACGGCGCTCCCTTCCTGCCGCGCTAAATCGACGAGGAGCGCATAAACGTTCGCGGCGCTGTGGCGGTCGAGGCTGCCGGTCGGTTCGTCGGCGAGGATGACTTTGGGGCGCGAGTAGAGCGCTCTCGCGACGGCGACGCGCTGGCGTTCGCCACCCGAAAGCTTGGCGGGCAGAAAGTCTATCCGGTCGCTTAGGCCGACCTTGTCTAGAATCGCTTCGCCCCGAGCGCGGTCGATACTGCCGGTAATGCGTCCGGGCAGGGTGACGTTGTCGAGGACGTCGAGCTCGTCGAGCAGATAGTGCTGCTGAAACACGAGGCCGAGGGTCGTGGCGCGGAGCCGGACGAGGTCGCGCTGTGCGAGGTTGTGGACGGGCTGCTCGCCCCAGTAGATTTCGCCGCCGGTCGGTCGGTCGAGGCCGCCGAGCAGGTGGAGCAGCGTCGATTTGCCCGAACCGGACGGGCCTAAGATAGCGACGACCTGGCCGGGCTCGAGCCCCACCGTCACCCCCCGCAACACCTCGATTTCCCCGTTCGCCACCGCAAAGCGTCGCTGCACGTTCTCGCAGCGCAGCGCCGTCGCCGTCGCCGTCATCTTATGCGTCATCGCGGCCTATATCGTAACTTGTCGTGGTGTGTATATCTACAAAAAACAAGATGCGTCACAACGCCACTATACCGAACCGAACGCGTGCTAGGCTGACGGTTGATGAGAGACGCGAACCGGCACCACGCGACGAGCACGCCGACAGAATCTTCTTTGCCAGAATCGTCAGCTTCTAAAAAATCAGCACTAAAAACTCGGACGGAGCCGACGACGCTTCGGCAGGTGCCGGGGCCGCGGGGGCTCGAGCACCTCCGCATCATGGAGCGAGCCGCGACCTACATCAACCTGGCCGTCGTCGACCTGTACGAGCGCTACGGCGAGGTCTTCACCTTCGGCTTCGGGCCGATCCGCTTTGTGTGGCTCGTCGGCGCGGACGCGAACCGCTTCGCCCTCCAAGAACACCCCGAAAGCTTTACCCTGTCGAAGGCGTACAGCTTTTTGCGGCCTATCGGCGGCGCCAACGCGCTGATTGCGAGCGACGAACCCGACCATCTGCGGCGGCGGCGGCTCGTCCAGCCGGCGTTTCACAAACGGCGCTTAGAGCGCATTCTCAGCATCATCGCAAGCTACAACGAGGCGCTGTTCGACACGTGGGTCACGGACGAACGGCCCGCGACCGTCGACCTCTACCAGCAGACCCGCCCGACCGTGCTCGCCATTATCTGCGAGACGCTGCTCGGCGCCGACACGCTGCGGCGCTACCCCGGCCTCGTGAGTGGGGTGAGCACCATGATGAACTTCGCCAACCTCCCCTTTCTAGCCCAGCAGTTTAAGCTCGACCTCCCCGGCGTCCCGTGGCGACGCTTCGTGCGGGCGCGGCGACAGACCGACGCGGCGCTCTACGAAGACATCCGCCGCCGTAGGCGGCACGCAGAGACGGGCGACGACGTGTTGGCGATGCTCCTAGACGCGAAGGACGAGGCGGGCGAAGGCTTGTCCGACGTCGAGGTACGCGACCAGGCGCTAAGCCTGGTGTCGGCAGGATTCGACACGACCAGTGCGGCGCTCGCGTGGGCGGTCTATCTACTGTTAGAGCACCCCGACGTTTTGGAACGACTCCGCGAAGAGATCGACGGGGTAACGGGGACGGTCAGTTTAGAGATGTTGGGGACGCTGCCGCTGCTCGACCAGGTGGTCAAGGAGACGCTCCGCCTCTACCCCGCCGCGCCCGCGGGCTTGCGCTACCTAGAGCGCGACCTCGACTACAAGGGGATTCTCTTACCCGCAGGCAGCCAGGTCGCGTTTTCGATCTACGCGACGCACCGCTCTGCTGCGTACTACGACGCGCCGCTCGCGTTTAGGCCGGAGCGCTGGGCCGAGGGTCGGGACGCGCCGGAACCGTTTAGCTACCTGCCGTTCGGGGCGCTGACGAGGTACTGTATCGGCTCGAGCCTCGCCACCACCATCATCAAACTAAGCCTGATCCAGCTTTTGCGCCGCTTCGACGTCGCCCCTGCGTGGAGCGCTCCGGTACAGGAGACGGGCAACACGGTGCAGCCTAAAGGCGGTCTGCCGGTACGGGTCACGCCGCGTTCGCGTCCTTAGCGAGATGCTGATGCTGTTCAGGAGACGCCACGTTAAGAAGTCTCGCCGCTACGCAACCCTTCTAAGCGACTTTCGAGCAGCGCCTTCACCTCGGGCCAGTCGCTATCGATGACCGAAAACACCATCGTGTCGCGAACCTCGCCGTCTTTGGTGAACATGTGGTTGCGCAGCACGCCCTCGTAGACCGCGCCGAGCTTGCGGATCGCCCGCTGCGACTGCACGTTGGCGACGTGGGTGTGGATCTGCACCCGGACGAACCGCAGCGTCTCGAAGGCGTAGCGTAGCAGCAGGTACTTGCTTTCGGGGTTGACGGCGGTGCCCTGATAGCCGGGTGCAAACCAGGTAAAGCCGAGTTCGCAGTTGCGGTACTTCCAGTTCAGATCGGCGAAGCGAGTGCTGCCGATAAGCGCGCCGGTCGGTTTGTAGAACACCGCAAACGGATACGCGACGTTCTGGTCGCGTTCGCGAAAGGCCCGTTCGAAATAAGCGTCGCGTTGGGCGTCGGTGACGGGCGTCGAGGTGTAGCGGAAGGCGTCTGGTGTGGCGGTCGCGATGGCCATTAGGGCGGGGATGTGGGTGGGGTGGAGGGGCTCGAGCCTTACGACCTCGCCCTCTAAAACCAGCAGGTGGTCGATCATCATAGTCTCTGACATCGTGCTATCTAAACGCAGACGTCCGGGCGCTGTCTAGCGACCAGACTTGTAACACTCGGTGTCGGTCGCTCACTTCGCCCGGAGCGTCATCGGTATCGGTCGGGCGGCAGGCTAAGAGTAGCGCTGCCGCTCTGTGGCAAAGCTCTTCTCGGGGTTGTCGAGGTCTAGCTCGAACGGCACGATTTCGGCGTGTTCGATCATCCGCTGCGCGCCGACAATACTCGCGATAACGACCGCGTGAGAAACCACGACAACGCTCGAAAGGTTGGCGTAGCGCCGCAGGGCGCCGATCACCCGGTCGCGTACCTCGTCGAGGCTCTCCCAGGTCCGTTCGCTCGGCGGCGGCGGTGTCCGTTCGCCGCTCGGTCGGTTGGGCGTCGGTGTAGGCCGCGCAGCACCGCGCGGCTCTTGGCCTAGTTCGGGCGTAAAGCCCGCGTAGTACATAAATTCTTGTTGCGCCTTGGCGATCGCTTCTGCGTCGTCGGCGAGCGGGTCGACGTGCGGCAACCACTCGTGCAGATCGTACTCGACGTAGAGCGGTTTGTTAAGCACCCGGCTTAGCCGTGCGGCGGATTCTAACGCCCGAGCGTAGCTGCTACATAAGATTGCGTCGGCCTCCTGGAGCCGGTAGTCACTCGCGATGGTGTCGATCTGAACCCGACCGATCGGCGTTAAGGGTGCAAATGAACGGGCCCAGCCACGTATCCCTCTAGCCTCTAACGATTTCCAGTCGGTTTCACCATGCCTTACGAAAAAGATTTGCATCTTTTCTCCTCGTGCGTCGTCGGTCCGCGCTGTGATACCGGTCGCTGCTGCGCGCCGGTTAGCGTGTGGCGCTCGTTGTCGCGCCTCGCCTAGCAAGCGTCTAGAAAGGGCGTGGCTAACGGGGTGCCCGCAGCGCCGTCTAGATAGGCGCGTCCCTACCGTTCCTACATGATATTTAGCCTAGCAGCGTCTTGTCAGGGTCAATATACGATGTTTTACTTTGTTTCGGGGCGGCACCCCCTTGTGGCTCATTAGTTTTATGGCTCATTGTAGCGTACGCCGAGTAGAGTACACTGACCCGCCGGATTCTGGGCGAAATGCACCGAAAGCATGTTTTTACATCGGCCACACAAAGATATAACCCTGGTAGAGTTTCGCACATTGATAGCACGACCGAAGCAGCAACACTGCTGTATGAACCTGCTGCATGAACACTGCTGTATGCGCTTGTGAAAGACTCGCACAATCCGCTAGAGTGGATCATGACATCTTCGTAGCCTCACAGTTACCGCGTTGCTACTACGTTGTCACCGCTTGCTACTCACTACTTGTTACTATGGTGCTTACAGCGCGACAGCTAGCTACCGGTCACACCGTTAACAGATAACAGATCGACACCGTTAGCGGTTACCGCACCTCATTAAAGTAAGTACATTAACGTAAGTAATGTATTCTCGTCACAGAGGTCTTGTAACTTTATTATGAAGGAGTATCGATGACACTTAACACGATTTACCGCCGGGGCGTCCTAGGCGTCGCCGACGCGTCGCCCGTCTCTAGCTTTGTCAAACGGCAGGGCTGGAAGCTCGGGGTCGGGCGCTTTGTCGCCGGCGAAACGCTCGAACAAGCGATCGCCGTGCTGCACGAACTCGAAAACGAAGGCATGCACGGCATCCTCGACCTTCTCGGCGAATTTGTCGGCAGCGCCGAGGGCGCCAACGCCATTACCGAAGAGATCTTGGCGACGATCGACCGGCTGAGCCGCGAACCGGTCACGCGCCACATGAGCGTCAAGCCGACCCAGCTCGGCCTCGCGGTCGGGCGCGAACTCGGCCTCGAAAACGCTCGCAAAGTCGCGACGCGCGCCAAGGAGGCCGACACCCTCGTCTGTCTCGACATGGAAAACTATCCGTACGTCGAAGACACGGTGTGGCTGTTAGAACAGCTCTACAACGAGGGTCATCATCACGTCTCGACGGTGCTGCAGAGCTACCTCAAGCGGAGTCTCGACGACCTCGACCGGGTTCTCGCTCTGTCGCCCGCCCCGCGCCTCCGGATCGTCAAGGGCGCCTATCTCGAAGGCCCCGACGTCGCCTTTCAGGACAAAGCCGAAGTCGACGCAAAGTACCGCGAAATGGTCTATCGGGCGCTCGAAGCGGGCGCGACCGTCGGCGTCGCGACGCACGACGAGGCGATTATCGCCGAGACCAAAGCCTACCTGCGCGGCGCCGACATCGGTGCCGAACAGTGCGAGTTTCAGTTTCTGTACGGCGTCAAGCCCGCCCTGCAAAAGGCACTCGTCGCCGAGGGTTACCGCCTCAACATCTACCTGCCCTACGGCGAAGACTGGTACGGTTACTTTAGCCGCCGCCTCGCCGAACGTCCGGCCAACGCGCTGTTTGTGTTGCGGGGGCTGTTCGGCTAGGACGTGCGCGACAGGTCTGGCGCGAACTCGTACCCGGGGTCGTAAGTCGTGGCGTGTCGGGCGGTAGGGCCCGGACACTCTCGCTCGGTAGACACGTGCCGGCGTAGACGTCCGCACCTTACTAAGCGAGCGCGTAACCGTCTCGCTGACCTGCCGTGTGTTTACGGGCAGTGACCGGACGCTGGGTTCGGACGCTGGGTTCAGGCAGTATAGGGGGGGGCTCGAGCCCCCCCAACGCACCCCGCAGCGAGGCCGATCCGAAACGCCGACGAGCAAGGTCCAACACCACGACGCTTGTCCCGGACATCTCTAACAACCACGCCGCTCGCCCGCCGATACGGTGCCGATACAACAGTCCCTGTTACGGTACTGACAGGCGGGTGTGGCGCCGCACCACATTTTATGTCACGATACAAACCGACCCTACCGAGACGCGGGCGGACAGTGCGGCACTACACAGCGCTGCCTCAGCGGCGGCCCGGCAGAGATAGCCGTGTCGGTGCCGACGACAAAACCCGTAAGGTCGGTAAGATCATCGCACGAGCCGTCCAAAGTTTTCCCTCAGACGTTGTCTAGCTTTTAAGGAGTCACCCATGAGTATCGAACAGCCTCTTTTCGAACCCTACCGCAACGAACCCTACCTCGACTACAGCCAGCCCGAAGCACTCGCGCTGTACCAGGCCGCCCTGCACCAGGTTAAGAGCGAACTCGGACACGACTATCCGCTCGTGATCGGCGGCGAGACGATCGACACCGGCGACTACCTCACCTCGCTCAACCCGTCTAAGTCCGACGAAGTGGTCGGGCGGAGCGCCAAAGCGCAGCCCAAAGAGATCGACAGAGCGATGGACGCCGCCTGGGACGCCTACCGGAGCTGGTCACGTGTGCCGATGGCGCAGCGGGCCCGGACGCTGATGAAGCTTGCAGTGGTGATGAAACGGAGAAAGCTCGAGCTCTGCGCCTGGGAGACCTTCGAAGCCGGCAAAAACTACCTTGAAGCCGACGCCGACGTCTCCGAAGCGATCGACTTTGTCGAGTACTACGCCCGGCAGTCGCTCGGCCTCGCCGACCCGCTCAAGACCTACGACTACCCCGGCGAAGAGAACACTTCGTTCTTGCAGCCGATCGGCGTCGGCGTCGTGATTCCGCCCTGGAACTTTCTGCTCGCGATTATGGTCGGCACAGCGGTCGGCCCGGTCGTGGTCGGCAACACCGTGATCGTCAAACCGTCGCCCGACACCGTCATTATCGCCCAGAAGTTTATGGAGTGCGTCCAGGAAGCGGGCTTTCCGCCCGGCGTGATCAACCTCGTGACCGGTGCCGACGCCGACATCGGCGACTACCTCGTCGACCACGCCCGCACCCGCTTTATCAACTTTACCGGCTCGATGCAGACCGGGATGCGGATTCACGAACGCGCCGCTAAGGTGCAACCGGGCCAGAAGTGGCTTAAAAAGACCTTCCTAGAGATGGGTGGTAAAGACGCGCTGATCGTCGACGAAACCGCCGACCTAGACCTCGCCGCACAGGCCGCAGTCGCGAGCGGCTTCGGGTTTCAGGGCCAGAAGTGCTCGGCGATGAGCCGGCTGATCGTGGTCGAAGAGGTGTACGACGAGCTGCTCGAGCGCTTCGTAGCGGGCACCAACAAGCTCGAAATGGGCCCCGCCGACCAGAACCCCGACCTCGCCGCCGTCATCAACCAGCGGGCCGTCGACAAAATCATGCGCTACATCGATCAGGGCAAGGTCGAAGCGAGGCTCGTCGCGGGCGGCGAACGGGGCGACCCCTCGGGCTACTTTATCCAGCCGACCATCTTCGCCGACGTACCACAGAGTGCGACCATCGCCTGCGAGGAGATCTTCGGCCCGGTCGTCGCGGTCATGAAGGCCAAAGACTTCGACCACGCTTTGCAGATCGCTAACAGCACCATGTTCGGGCTGACCGGCGGCGTGATCAGTAAAGACCGCTCGCGGCTCGAGCGGGCCCGGGAAGAGTTCGACGTCGGCAACCTCTACCTCAACCGCAAGATTACCGGCGCCCTCGTCGGCGTCCAACCGTTCGGCGGCTTCTTTCTGTCCGGCACCAACGCCAAAGCGGGCGGCCCCGACTACCTCCGTCTGTTTATGGAGATGAAAACCGTTACCGAACGCTTCTAAAGCGAACGCCTCTACCCCGGCTCACGCCACACCGTCCCCGTCTCGTGTAGATGGGGGCTTTTTCGTAGCCACTTACCAGCACAGTTTCGAAACCGGTATGATGCCGCTAAATACAGCAACCACGATGCGGTAAGCTTTTTTGACGAATACAGGTGCTACTGCCGGGGCGGTGCTGTCAACATCTATGAAACATGATTGTTATACCAGCCTAGTTTCCCTACATCACCATACGAGCAAAACACACTTACACCTTAAATACTAAGTAGAAGTAGGGTGCGCCATGCGCACCGACACGAAACGACATGCGAATAGACCCACACCGCATAGCGCTTTCGAAATGGTACTTTCGAGTGCTTACACCGTTGTAATAACGTTCAAAAGTCAGCCTGGTATTACAGCGTCACCTAAAATCAGCGTCGTCTAAAATCGCTCGTTAGTCACCGATTACCGCGTACCAGCGGGCACTGTCCGGGACAGACGCGTTCGCGACGAGCACGCCCGGCTGGCCGCTTAGTGGGTTGGCGACCGAGAGCGCGAGCGTGTTCCACCCCTGGGTTAGCTGTAGTTCGACTCGTGTCACGCCGGCAGTGCCGCAGTCGCCTTCGTAGTCAACGTTGCGGTCGCTGTAGAACCAGATGATGTTGTAGTTTGTGTCGTCGCCGGGCGCAGAGCCTAGCCGCAGCACGTCGCGGATGTCGTCGGCGCTCGCCAAGTCGGCACTCGCACTGATAAACAGGGCGCCGGTCGCGCCGAAGACGAGCGTCTCACCGGTGCCGCAAAAGTCTTCTTCGGTGACGAGCACGCTAGGGTCGGGGTCGGCGAGGTCGATGCTAAAGCTGCCGTCAGCGGCGAGAGCGCTGCTAAACCGGGCGAAGCCAGGCTCGGCTGAAGGATCGCCGTCGTCTAGCAGCCCGGAGAGATCGCCGACGGTAGCGACGACGAAATCGTCTCCGGGGACAACCTCGGGGTCGACGTCCGGCGGAAGGGTACCTGCGATCTGGGTCGTACTGCTCCGGTCGGGGCCGCCTTCGGGTGGGGTGTTGTCGGTACCACACGCGACAAGGACGAGGCTGACGACGACGAGTAGCAGTAGTGTATGGGTGTGCGAAAAGTTCATGACGGCATTATCGCAAACGCAGATGAAAGTCGGGGTGCGCCCGGACAGACAGCTTACGAAGTACGTTGCTGTCAGCGTCTGGGCGACAGGTATCATTAAGACGTTCTGTCTGGTTAGGATAGAACGATGGAAACGCTCGAGCTCATCCGCCTCAACCTGCTTTCACCGATGGTCCTCGCCTTCGTGCTCGGTATCCTGGCGACGCTGGTCAGAAGTGACCTCACCATCCCGCCCGCAATGTATACGGCGCTGTCGATCTATCTGCTGCTCGCGATCGGCCTTAAAGGCGGCGCCGCCCTCGCGCAGACCCCGCTCACCGAGTTTTGGCGACCGGCCCTCGCCACGCTGCTGTTAGGGAGCGCCATCCCGCTCTGGTCGTACGTGGTACTGCGGCGTATCGGCAAGATCGACATCGCGAACGCGGCGGCGCTCGCGGCGCACTACGGGTCGGTGTCGGCGGTGACCTTTATCGCGACACAGGCCTTTCTAAACGGTGCGGGGGTCACGTTCGAGGGCTACACCCCGACGCTCGTCGCGCTGCTCGAAGTTCCGGCCATTATCATCGCCCTGCTGATCGCGCACCTTAACCTGCCGAACGAACAGGAGCCAGAAGAAAACAGTCTGCGCCGGGCGCTGCACGAGATCTTGTCGGGCAAGAGCATCCTGCTGCTTTTGGGCGGCGTCGTGATCGGGCTGTTGTCGGGGCCCGCCGGCCTAGAACTGGTCGCGCCGCTCTTCGTCGAGCCGTTCGAGGGCGCGCTGACACTGTTTCTGCTCGAACTCGGCATGGTGGCGTCGCGGCGCTTCGGCGACGTTCGAAAGGCGGGCTTTTTTCTGCTCGGCTTCGGCATCGTGATGCCGGTACTGCACGGGGTGATCGGGGTGTTTTTGGGGTATGTTACGGGGATGAGTGCGGGCGGCAGTACGATTTTGGGGGTGCTCGCGGCGAGTGCGTCGTATATTGCGGCGCCGGCGGCGGTGCGGCTCGCGTTGCCGCAGGCGAGCCCGAGCCTCTATTTAACGGCGTCGCTCGCGATCACCTTTCCGTTTAACCTCATCGTCGGGATCCCACTCTACTACGCTGTCGCGCAGCGGATTTTTGGAGGTTAGACTGTGGAAATCGTATCGTTAAAACTCGTGGTGATCGTCGCGGAGGCGGTGCTCGAGCACCAGCTCGTTAGCGACCTAAACCGTTTGGGCGCACGCGGCCACACCCTTGTTCGCGCCGAAGGAGAAGGCCAGCGGGGTATGCGGGTCGGCGGTCTCGAGGGGGGTAACATCCGTCTCGAAACGATCGTTTCGGGCGAGGTCGCCGACAAGATCATGACCCGGCTCGCCAGCCGCTACTTCGAAAACTACGCGATTATCGCCTACCAGAGCGACGTCGGCGTGGTGCGCGGTAACAAATACGTTTAAGCAGACCGGCGCCGCCCCGTCCGCCGCCGACCTTCGGGCGTATTTCGGACCGGAACAGGTCTGAAACGGGTCGGGCTTCGTGTTAGACTCGGCTCTGTGAGACGATACCCGCAGCTGCGCAGACCGCACTTGCGAGCCCTACGACGCTTAGACTGCTTGCCGACACCAGGACGAGACGCCTGGTCGTTATCAGACCTATTTACCGCCCCGCGCCCGCCGCGAGGCGGATTTTTTCGTCCTTGCCGACCGCGGTTGTGCCGACAGTTGTTGTGCCGACACCACCGACCCGTAGCGACCCCACACCAGAGCGTGACGCGCAGGAGGCCCCATGCTTAAAGACCTTAGCCAGATCCAACGTTACGATCTCGACATCGACGCCCTCGAAAAAGACCGGCAACACACCCCGCCCGAACTGATCGACATGCGCCGCCACCAAGAGTCGCTACGCGACACGCTAGAAGGCGTCGAGGCCGACTACAACGAGGTACGCAAAGAGGTCGACGCCAACGAACTCGAAATAAAAACCCTCGACGAACGCCGCAAGGCCGCCGCCGACGCTGCAACCGCCGCGCAGTCGGGCAAGGAGGCGATGCAGTATCAGAATCAGGAGTTGCAGTTCGCAACGCGCCTCCAGGAGCTAGAAGAGGACACCATGCCGATGATCGAGCGCCTCGACCGGCTCGAGCAACGGGTCGACGAACTCAAACAGGAGCTCGCAGGGCTCGAGCCCAACCTCCAGGCCCTCGTAGACGCCGAACAGCAGCGCGTAGAGGCTATCGACAAGAAGATCGCCGCCCTAAAAGCCGAACGCGAAACGCTAACCGGCAACGTCGCCAAACCGCTGTTGCAGCAGTACGAACAGATCCGCCGCGCCAAACGGGGTCTCGCCCTCGTCGAGGTGGTCGGCGACGAACGCTGCGGCGGCTGCAACATGAAGTTGCCGATTCACGTCCTGCAAAAAGCCCAGCGGAGCAAAGGAACACAGGTCACGCGCTGCCCGAGCTGCGGTCGGATCCTCTGGTACAAAAAGGGCGCCTAGCACAGCGTGACGACCCGGCTTAGGTGTCGTCGGTAAGGTCGTGAGCGGCGTCTTCGTCGGCGTTTAGCCAGGCGCGCAACGCGGCGTCGTGTTCGCCGAGCAGCGGCGGGTGACGGTAGACCGGGGTGGCCGCGCCGTCTAGCTTGAGGCCGTTCGCGACGAGCGGAACCTCGCCGAGTGCGGGGTGGGGTACGCGGCGGATCATCGTGTTGGCGGCGGTCTGGTCGTGCGAGAGTACGTCGGCGACATTGAGGACTGGGGCGCAGGGGACGGCGGCAGTGGTGAGGTGCTCGAGCCACTCCTCTCGCGACCGCGTGACGAGTATCGCCGCGATCGCGCCGACAAGCCCATCGCGGTGTTTGACCCGGTCGGCGTTGTGTGCGAACCGTTCGTCGCTAGCCCACTCGGGGCGACCGAGCACCCGCACCAAGCGGGCGAACTGTCCGTCGTTGCCGACCGCAATCACGAGCGGCGCGTCAGCGGCCCAGAACTGCTGGTACGGCACGATGTTGGGGTGGGCGTTGCCGTAGCGCTTCGGCATCACGCCGCCGACCAGATAGTTGCTCGCAACGTTGATCAGGCTCGACAGCCCCGCTTCAAACAGCGACGTTTCGACGAGCCGTCCGGTACCGGTCTGCTGCCGTTCGTAGAGCGCCACGAGGATGCCTAGCGCGGCGTTAAGCCCGGCGAGCACGTCGACCATCGCCACCCCGACCTTGCTCGGTTCGCCGTCGGCGGGGCCGGTAATGCTCATCAGGCCGGTCAGCGCCTGAGCGAGCAGGTCGTAGCCCGGCTTGTGCGCTTCGGGGCCGCGCGCGCCATAACCGCTAATCTGAGCGTAAACCAGCCGCGGGTTGAGGGTCTTGACGTCCGGGTAGCCTAGGCCTAACGCCTCCGCCCCGCCAGACCGAAAGTTGTGAATCATGACGTCCGAACGCCGGATAAGCTGCGTCGCGAGTTCGAAATCGTCGGCGTGTTTTAGGTCGAGGGTCAGCGAGCGCTTGTTGCGGTTAAGGCTAAGGTAGTAGGCGCTCTCGCCCGCCCGGTACGGCGGCCCCCACTGCCGCGTGTCGTCGCCGCGCTCCGGCTGCTCTACCTTGATGACGTCGGCGCCGAGATCGCCGAGCAGCATGGTGCAGTACGGCCCCGCCACCACCCGCGAAAAGTCGGCGACACGGACGCCCGCGAGCGGCAAGGCACTTTGTGTCGCCGTTATGTCTTCAGGCACGTTATGTCTTCGGGCACGTTAGCGAGAGAGTGTCGGCATATCGCACACGTCTAGATCGTCTTGAACGGAGAAACGTCTATCGGCTAGACCTGTTCGGTACGGCGGTCCGAGACTTCGCGGCGCAGGTACGCGACCACGTCTTCGGTACTCGTACCGGGCGTAAACACCGCGCCGACACCGATGTCGTGCAGTTTAGGGATGTCCGGGTCGGGGATGATGCCGCCACCGAACAGGATAATGTCGTCGGCGCCGCGCTCGCGCAGCCCGTCTAGAACCTCACCAAAGTAGTGCAGGTGCGCGCCCGACAGGATCGACAGGCCGACCGCGTCGACGTCTTCCTGCACGGCGGCGTTGACGATCATCGCGCTCGTCTGCCGCAGGCCTGTGTAGATTACTTCGATGCCCGCATCGCGCAGCGCCCGGGCGATCACCTTCGCGCCCCGGTCATGTCCGTCGAGGCCCGGCTTGGCTATAAGCACACGTATCGGTCTGTCCACAATGACGCTAGTCTACCCCACAGTTCGGGGGTTTGGGTAGGGTGACGGGCTGTGTACTGTCTGTTTGCGCGCAGCAGACGCAGCGAACGCAGATCTAGGCCGGTTGGGGCGAGCCCCGAAAGGGTAGCGCCCGGCTCTTTGCTCTGACCTCGCCCGCGAACAGTTCGCTGCCCGCCACGACGTCGGTTTTAAGCTTCGCCAGCGCGATCACGCCTAGGTCGGGATGTTCGACAACGGTCTTTAGCTCACCGACCTTTTTGCCGTTCTGGGTGAGGGTTGTCTCGGTCGGCATCTTTTCGAGGGACACACCCGCGAGCTGGTTGCGGACGTTACCGCGCGCTTCGATACGGGCCATGATTTCCTGGCCGAGATAACAGCCTTTGCGGTAGGAGATGGCGGGCTCGAGCCCCACCTCCTGCGGCAGCACCCCCGGCCCCGCCTCGGTCGCCGCACTCGGAAGCCCCGCTTCGACCCGGGCGAGCTCGAGCCCCTCCTGCCCCACAAGCACCGCGCCCGCCTCGCTCAGCTTGGTACACAGCGCCGCCGCGTCTCGGGCCAACACGTGCAGGTCAAAACCGCCCGCCACACTCCGCGCGACCGGCGCGACAAGCACCTTCGCGTCAGCGAACGGGTAGTGCGTAAACACCTCACCGCGCGGCAGATCGCTGTGGGGCACCCCGAACACCGCACCGACCACGTCCGCCGCCGCGCCACCCTGCACGCTTAGCGAGACGATGGTGTCGTCTAGATTCGTAACCGTAACCTGATCGAAGATAATGTGCCGGGTCAGCTGCGCTTCGACCGTCTCGCCCGCACCCGCCTCGACCGCCACAAAAAGATCCTCGTCGCGCCGGTAGACCCGTAACAGCGCGAGCGCGTGCCCCTTGTGGTTGAGCATCAGCGCCGTCACGCCCGCGTGCACCGCGAGCCGCCGCACCTCGTTGCTGATCTGACCGTGCAAAAAATCGGCGCGGTCAGCCCCACTTAGCCGGAGCGGCGTCGTGTCTAGCAGCGGCACCACCCCAGCTTTGTCGTGCGCGGCCACCGCCCGGTATTCGTCGTGGGGGCTGCCAAAACTCGCTACGCGCCCCCGCTCCTCGTCGAACGTCGCGCTCTGCGTCTGTAAAAACTCGCGAAAACTGCTCATGTACCTTTTCTAGCACGTCCGCCCGAAACGTTTCGCAAGCGCTCCTACCGATCGTGTCGCCGCCGTAAGATTCTCGGCTCGATGATTCGGTTAGGTGACCCCGGAGTGATTTTGCAAGGCAGTCAGTACGCACCGCGCACCTGAAGGTTTAAATGTCTGGTATCTGTCTCGGTCGTAACACCGAATGGCGGTCGAACAGAGGTCGGCGTCGCCGCGAACACGTCTGGTGTCCGTGTCGGTATCTGCGTCGACGTTTTAGAGGATGATCCAAACGTCACTCGAATGAATATAGACGTCGTTTAGACGTCGCCGCGCCAGTGCTGTTTGATCCGTTGCCAGGTGCGCCGCAGCAGGTCCGGCGAGAAGTGGTCGGCGAAGTCGACGGTGGCTTCTTCGGTGTCGACTTCTTTACCGAAACGCTGTTTGAGGTAGTAGCGGTGATCCATAACCCAGAGGTAGAGGTCGGCTTCGCGGCGGCCCGGAAAGCGCTCGAGCACCCGGTGTTCGCGAATTTCGTCGACGAGTGGGCGGTAGAGCCGGTCGTACCACGACATCACCGCCTCCTCCCAACAGACCTCGCGCTGGTATTCGGTGCCGAGGTAGTACTGGTGGGTGTGGATGTGCTCGAGCAGCACGTCGTAGCGCCCCGTCACCGTAAACAGAATCTCGTAGTGGTCGGGCCGGAGCGCGTTTAGCTTGCTCGCCTCGAGAAACCGGGCGTACTCGCCCTTGATGATGATGTTTTTGATCGAGTCTTTCGAGGTCGGTTTGACCGGTACGTTAAGCTCGATAATTTCGGCGTCGATATACTTCTGACCGGCGTTACGCGCGACCGACACGCGGTGATGGCCGTCTTTGACGAAGTAGATATCGCCGACCTTGTAGACCTCGATAGGCGGCAGCTCTTTGCCCTCTAGGCTCGCCTGCCGCACCCCGACCCAGCGGCCCAGATTCTCGGTCACCTTCGGGAGGAAGTAGTGGTCGAAATCGCGGTAGCGGTCGACCGAACCGACGATGTTTTCGATCTCGATAGAGCGGACGCCGCCGTAGTTTTCCGAAGACGGATAGAGGCCACGTACGGTGCTAAACGGGATAAGCTCGTTCGGAATCCCGCGCAAATTGTAGAGCACGCTGTTCCAGAAGGCGCGGCTCCGAGCCCGCTCGGCCTCGTGTCTAGCACGTTGTTGGGTGATGTGGCTCATACGTCGCCTCCTCTCTCGGATACGGAGTATACGGCAGTTTTATATGGGGAGTGTCTGCTCCGGTGTCGGCTTATGTTTGTGAGGTAGGGGCTCGAGCCCAGCACACTCGCCCAGGAATAGTTCGGGGTTGTAAAACTGGTCGCTCGATCTAAACGGGTCGCTCGATCTAAAAAGGGGGATGTTTCTTAAAATTCGTCACATATCACCAAGTATGTCGCTCACCAAACAAGTGTGTCGCTCACCAAATATGTCACCGAGTTGTGCATCTCAAAGTTGTGCATCTCAAATACGTCTTCTATCGACTTCTGTCGACACTTTTCTGACAGGCTGGTCACTCGTCATACATCGCTCTGCGCCTACCGCATACGTCGGCAACCAATCCCCTCGTCGAGCAGTCGCTACGGCCCGCCAGACCTTGTTCATAATAGCACGAGCGTTTCCTTTTCGGGTGAAGTGACATTGCGCACTGTAACCGTTTACAACTCAGCATCACGAGGAGTGATGGTGCAGATGTGTCGCCGCAGAGATGCCATCAGGCGACACTGAGACGACACCGGGACTCCAACATCGAGACTCCAACATCGAGACTCCAACATCGACATCACGACGGGGTAGCGTTTGTCACAAAACAGTTCGTGGGCCCTAGGCTGTACAATGGGCGACATGTTAGAAGAGTCGGTCGAAGGCTTCATCATCCAGTGGAAAACCTACGCGGCGAGCGTCGAGCTGTTCGCCCGGCCCGAAGGGAGTCCGCTGATCGAGTGCCTCGCGGGCGAGCGGGTACTGCACGTGTTCGAGCGCACCAACCCCTACATCTCCGGCACCGGCCAGACGCGGCTCATTATCAACCCGGTCGCCGAACGCGTCGTGAAGAGCGACCAGACCGAGAAGGCCGTAAGCGTGACCGGTCTTAGCCAGATCTGCGCGACGGGCATCGTGTTGCAGCGCTGGGGCAAGATGGTCGTGGTCGACGCGGGCATCCCGCTCGTGGTCGGGGTTCACGAGGGTCTGCCGGACGACGTCGCGGCGGGTGACTGGCTCAGTTTTCAGTCGCTCGCGCCGATTCACGGCTTTGTCGTTCCGACGAGCGTGCCTCTTAGCGCCAACGCACTCGACGAGCGGGACGGGATTTAACGGGGTTTAGCTGTGGCCGAGGTCGTTTTCGGTTCGGCGCTCGCGCCCCGGTGTGCGGCAGGGTGTTTCGTTTCGCAGTCGTGGCGGCGCCCGGTGCGGTAGCGTGAGGGCATGGACCGACCCGCCCGTTCGCCCGGCGTGATGCGGGCGTTTAGCCCGAGCCACACGCACATACCGCTACCCGAAGACCACCGTTTTCCACTCGACAAGTACCGCCGACTCGCCGCGCGCATGGCGGCGCTCGGGTGGCAGGTAGACGCCGCGCCGCTTGTAAGTGTCGATGAGATTCGCCGCGTCCACCACAGCGACTATGTAGACAAGGTCGAAACGGGAGGGCTCGAGCCCCGAGAGCTTCGCAAACTCGGCTTTCCGATGACCCCCGACCTGTTCGAACGCTCGCTGTGCAGCGTCGGCAGCACCCTGTCGGCTTTCTACGACGCTCTAAACAGTGGTGTCGGCGTCAGCCTCGCGGGCGGCACCCACCACGCCTATCCCGGCCACGGCGAGGGCTTCTGCGTGTTTAACGACCACGCGACCATCGCTTATCACGCGCTCGCCCACCAGCTCGCCCGCCGCGTGCTCGTCATCGATTTAGACGTCCACCAGGGCAACGGCACGGCGGCTATCTTTCAGACCGAGCCGCGCGTGTTTACGCTTAGCCTGCACGGCGCCCGCAACTATCCGTTTCACAAAGAGCAGAGCGACCGAGATGTCGGCCTCCCCGACGGCCTCGGCGACGACGACTATCTGAGCATCCTCGGCACAGAGCTAAACGACATCTTCGCCCGTGTCGACCCCGACCTCGTTCTGTTTCAGGCCGGGGTCGACGTCCTCGCCGGCGACCGTTTCGGACGGCTCGAGCTCACCACTGCCGGCGTTGTCGCCCGCGACAGCCTCGTCTACGACCACTGTCTCTCGGCAGGCGTGCCGCTCGTCTACACCATGGGTGGCGGCTATCAGAAAGCGATAGAAAACACCGTAGAGACGCACGTCCAGAGCCTTCAGACGTTGCAGCGCAAAGTGTCGGCCCGTTCACACACGGCGACCCCATCGACCTGATTGACCGATTGACCTATGTCACCGTAGACAGTCAGCATCGACATATCGACATAAAATATCGAGATAAACCGTCGACAGAGACGGTTGAAGTGAATCATCAGCTAAGCATCAGCGCTATCATTGGGTAGCTACGCAACATCGAAACCTGAGAGGTTTGCTAGAGTTTACGGATATGCCTCGAGCCATCTCCCCCACCATCCAGCACACGACCGACGCGCCCTACACCGCCCCCATCTCGCAGGTTCTGCCCGGCTCACCCGCCGACCAGGCCGGAGTCAAGCCGGGCTGGGAGCTGCTCCAGGTCAACGGTGAGTGGATTCCCGACATCCTCGCCTACCGCCGCGAACTGATGCGCGGCGTCGCGACCTTGCGTGTCCGCGACCCGCTGTTAGACGACGAGTACGAGTTTGGTGTCGAGTGGGAAGAGCCAGGCATCGAGTTTAGCGAGGTTATCTTCGACGGGCTCAAGCTGTGCGCCAACAAGTGCGAGTTTTGCTACGTCCACCAGATGCCCAAAGGGTTTCGCAAGAGTCTGTACGTGATGGACGACGACTTTCGGACCAGCTTTCTGTACGGCTCGTTTGTGACCATGACCAACCTCACCGACGACGACGTGCAGCGCATCCTCGACGAACAGCTCAGCCCGCTCTATCTGTCGGTACACACCGCCAACGAAGACCTCCGCAAAGACATGATGAAGTGGTGGCGGCTCAAGGTTAAAGACGAGAAAGCGACCAGGATTCGCAACATGATCGAGCGGCTCGAGCCCATCGACCTCTACACCCAGCTCGTGCTGCTGCCAAACCGTAACGACGGTGACTACCTAGACGAAACGATGGCGTACCTCGCGAGCAAACCGAACGTCCTCGCGCTGTCGTGCGTCCCCGTCGGCCTAACCGACCACCGCGTCAACCTGCCCGACCTCAAGCCCTACACCCGCGACCAGGCAAGAGATGTGCTGCGCCGCGTCCACACGTTCCAGCAGAAGATGTTAGAAGAGCGCGGCACCCGGTTCGTGTTCGCGAGCGACGAGTTTTACCTGCTCGCCGAAGAGCCGATTCCGCACGAGGAGTACTACGAAGGCTACCAGATGCTCGAAAACGGCGTCGGGATGGTCCGCGACTTCCTGTCCGACCCGCTGCCCCGGCTGCCCAAACAGCTGCCCACACCGCAGAAGGTCATTCTAGCGACGGGCAAGCTGTTCGCGCCGGTGTTAGAGCTCGCCGTCGAGCCGTTGCGGGAAATAGGGGGGCTCGAGCTCGAAGTCCGCACCATCAAAAACCGCACCTTCGGCGAAGTCACCACCGTCGCCGGCTTGCTCGCCGGACGTGACTTTCTGACCCAGATTAAACCCGGCGAAGCCGACCTGCTGCTCCTCTCCCCTAACGTCCTCAAGTTCGGCACCGACGAGCTGCTCGACGGGCGCACCATGGACGACCTGCGCAGCGAGCTACAGATGTCGGTCGAAATCGGCGGCACCACCTTGGGCGAGCTCGCCCGCACCATCGTCGAGGGCATCTTTCAGCAACACCTGCCGCAGTTCGGCTACTCGACCCACGCGGTCAAAGAGAATATCTAGTCTAGCGCGGCACAAACTCTTAAACGCGAGTCGTAGACATGGGGTGGCTCGAGCCGCCTTTTCTGGATACTCTAAGGACGTCGCCACTCTCATCAGACTGATTTACGCCGTCCTAGTCACCTCTACCCTGCACCAATTTTTCCAGGAGAGCACCATGCCCTACGTCAACATCAAAATCACCGACGAAGGCGTCACGCCCGAACAGAAGGCGCGGCTTATCGCCGGAGCGACACAGCTTTTGGTCGACGTGCTCGGCAAAAACCCGAACACAACCGTCGTGGTTATCGACGAAGTGCCGACCGACAACTGGGGCGTCGCGGGCGAGAGCGTCACGCTCAGGCGGCAGCGCGGCGAGTAGGTCTAAACGCCGCCATGTTTGTACCCTGTCGGTAAAAAACCCTGTCCTGGCAGGGTGTAGGCTTACTCCATGAGCTTTGTACAATCGTCGGACTCACGTAAATCGCTAAAAACCTACCTCGACTTCGTCAGGTTCGAGCACACCCTGTTCGCCCTCCCCTTCGCGTACGGCGGGATGCTGCTCGCCGAGCGAGGTTGGCCGGGCTTCGTGACCTTTTTCTGGATTACCCTCGCGATGGTCGGCGCCCGCACCGCGAGTATGGCGCTAAACCGCGTCATCGACGCCGACATCGACGCGAAAAACCCTCGTACCGAGACGCGGGAGATTCCTAAGGGGCGTCTTAGCAGACGCGACGGAGTCGTCCTGGCGGTGCTCGGCTTCGCCGTGTTAGGCGTGTCGGGCTGGGCGCTTAACCCGCTCACCTTCGCGCTGCTCCCTGTCGCCGTCTTCTTTCTAGCGCTCTATCCGTATACCAAACGTTACACCTGGCTCTGTCACTACTGGCTCGGCCTTACCATCGGCGCGGCGGCGGCGGGCGGCTGGATCGCCGTGACCGGTAGCTTCGCTCCGGCAGCGGTGACGCTCTGGGCGGGGGTCGGCCTGTGGATCGCCGGGTTCGACATCCTCTACGGCGTTCTCGACTACGACTTCGACAAGCGTCACGGTGTGTACAGCGTTCCGGCGAGTTTCGGCATCGACACCGCGCTTAGCATGTCGGCGGCGACGCACCTTCTCGCCTGGGGTTTTTTAGCGCTGACCCTACCGTTCGCCCAAGCCGGTTGGCCGTTCGCGCTAGGTCTCGCTGCGGTGGCCGCGATTCTGTACGCCGAACACCGGATGATCGCCTCGCGTAGCGTCGCGGACGTGCTGCGGTCGTTTAACGCCAACCTCTACGTCGGGGCGATTATGCTGATAGCGATTATTGTCGACGTCGCCCTCGTGTAGTGGATCTGGCACCTACCGTATCGACACGTCGGTACGCCGAGCTACCGAGAAGACGCGGATGGACGCGGACCTTCTAACATGACGCGTCACGACGAAGAGCGCAACCGTGCCGAGGACTTTCTCAACGCGTTTAACACCATCGAGGCCGAACTCAAACAGCTCACGCGCAACGACGAAGGGGTCGGGTTTCGGAAGGTGGTACGAGACTACTATCAGCAACACCGCTGGTGGCACCGCGACTACGAGGCGCTTATGGCGTTTGCCGACCTGCGTAACATCATCGTTCACGAACGCTTCGAGCGGTTTCGGTTTTTGTCGATTCCTAGTGTCGAGGTCGTGACGGAGATTCGGGCGATAGAGAAGCGGCTGATGCGACCCCGGACGGCGCACTCCGAGTTTGGAGGGAAGGTGACGACGGTCGAGCGGGGGGCGGCGCTGAGGGGAGTGCTCGAGCTCATCCGTACCACCGACTTCACCCAGTTTCCGGTCTATCACCAGGGCCGGTTCGACGGCCTTGTGACCAGCAACGGCATCACCCGCTGGCTCGCCGAACGCTCCGCGAACTTGTCGTTAATCGACATCGACGACCACACCGTCGGCGACCTACTCGCTCGCGAGGAAAAGCGCCCCGACTGCACGTTCGTCGCTAGAAACGACCACGTCGACGATGTCGCCTACGCCTTCCAGAAAAACCCCCGCTTAGAAGCCGCCCTCGTCACCGAAAACGGACGGCAGAGCGAAACCCTGTTAGGCATCGCGACCCAGTCCGACATCGCCTCGCTAGTCCGAGACTAGCGCGTTCAGCCGATGTTTTTCGGTCTGTGTTTACAGACCGTTGACAGCACCCGAGCCACTCGGTTACTATAGTTTTCGCTTGCGAGAAGGCGTACCTCACAGAAAAGTCAGTAGAGGTGAGTACAAGACCGTAAGCAGCTAGCGCGGAGCCGTAGTGTAGGGGTTAGCATATCTGCCTGTCACGCAGAAGGTCGCGGGTTCAAATCCCGTCGGCTCCGCCACTTGGCCAGATAGCTCAGTTGGTAGAGCATACGACTGAAAATCGTAGTGTCGGCGGTTCAAACCCGCCTCTGGCCACCAAACTTGGCACACAAACAACGCGACGAGGCGTCGCCACACCATCGAGCTTATCGAGCAGATGGACGAGGGGCGCCTCCGAGTTTGTGCTAGATTAGACGTTAGCGCCGCGTATGTTTATCGCACGCCAATGTAGCTCAGAGGTAGAGCAATCGATTCGTAATCGATAGGTCGTCGGTTCAAATCCGACCATTGGCTCCACAACAATTCTTAGAAGTCAACCCTCGGCCCATGTCAGGTAGCCGAGGGTGCTTTTGTTTGTGTCTGTTTACATTGATGTCGTCTAGATCGTCTCAAGGTCTAGGTCGTCTCAAGGTCTAGGTCGTACGAGAGGCGTCTCCCCTACACCTCGTCCAAACACGCCCGCGTCGCGTCGGCGATCATCTGCTCTTCGTCGGTCGGAATAACGAGCGTTTTAACCGTGGCGTCGGCGGTGCTGATGTCGCGTTCGTCAGCCTCGTTTTTCGCCGCGTCGATACGAATCCCTAAAAAGTCTAGGCTCGCGAGCGAGTCGGCACGGACCTGAGCCTGGTGTTCGCCGATGCCGCCGGTAAAGACCACCGCGTCTAGCCCGCCCATCACCGCCGCCATCGAACCGACCGTCTGGGTGATGCGAAAACAGAACACGTCGAGCGCTTCGGCGGCCTGTTCGTTGCCCTCCGCAATCGCCTTCTCTAGGTCGCGCATATCGTTCGAGACGCCAGACAGACCGAGCAGACCCGACTCTTTGTTAAGCATCTGGTCGAGGTCGTCGACCGACATCCCCTGGCGGAGCAGGTGGAGCAGCACGCCGGGGCCGATGTCGCCGCAGCGGGTGCCCATCACCAGACCGGCGAGCGGGGTAAAGCCCATGCTGGTGTAGACCGAACGCCCCCGCGAAACAGCGGCGGCGCTCGCCCCGTTGCCGAGGTGTAGCGAGATAAGGCGCAGCTCTTCGCGAGGTCGTCCTAACGTCTTCGCGGCTTGGCGGGTGACGTAGTCGTGGCTCGGCCCGTGAAAGCCGTAGCGGCGGATCCCCTGCTCTTCGTAAAACCGGCGCGGGATGGCGTAGAGGTACGCTTTAGGCGGCAGCGCGGCGTGAAAGCCGGTGTCAAACACCGCCACGTGGCGGATGCCGGGCAGGAGGCGCTGGGCGGCGCGGATCCCTTCGAGGTTAGGCGGGTTGTGGAGCGGTGCGAGCACCGACAGCTCGTCGATAGCCGCGATAACGTCGTCGTCGATAACGACCGGCTCGGCATAACGTTCACCGCCGTGGACGACGCGGTGGCCGACAGCGCGAATGTCGGACAGGTCGTGCTTTTCAGCGATCGCGTCGAGGCAGACCTGCAAGGCGGTTTCGTGGTTGGTTACTCTGTCTGCCGCGATCTCGGCGGGGACGTCGGTAAAGCTAGCGCGGACGTTGGGGGTGTCGCCGATTCGTTCGACGAGCAGGGACAGGTTTTGGGGGAGGAGCTTGACTTTAAGGCTCGAGCTCCCCGCATTCACCACCAGCACCGGCGGTGTGTTCGTGTCGGTTTCCATGCTGACAGCCTACCGTGTCGCATAAAAGGCGGCTAGGGTCGAAACCTCTCCCTACAACGAAACCAAAAGGACTGAGCTGTCCTTTGTCCTCTGCGACAACTCTATCCTCCACAACAACTTACTCCACGGTTAGCGTTCCTCTGATGCGTCTAAAATTTGCTCGAGTAGCGGCACCAATGGCGGCAGATCATTTTTCACTGTCGTCCAGATAATCGTTTCGTCAACTCCGAAGTATTCATGCACGACAATGTTACGCATCGCTCGCATTTGCACCCAAGGCACTTTGCGATACTTTTGCTGGACCTCTAGAGGAAGCATTCGTACGGCTTCGCCAATGATGATGAGGTTGCGAACGACGGCATCTAAAGTTTTAGAGTCTACAAAGAAGGCGTCCGCATCCATCGCGTGTGTGTACTGCTCGATACGATGTATCGCTTCGAGAATATCCTCTATTCTCAACCGCCAATCTCTAGGTGGCACGCGTCATCTCGCGAAAAATTTGCTCTCTAAGCTGCGGTTTTAGTGCCCGAGGCGTCACCAAATCGACTTCGGCACCGAGCAGCTCCTCGAGATAGTCTTTAAGGTCGAGAAACTTAAACATCCCCACCGGCGTCTCGAACTCGACGAGGATGTCGACGTCGCTCTCGGCGGTCGCTTCGTCACGCGCGACAGAGCCAAACAGAGAGAGCGAGCGCACCGAATAGGCACGCAGCGCGTCGCGGTGTTGGGCGAGGCAGGCGAGTACCTCGTCACGGCGAAGGGTCGGCATAAGCAGAGTATAGCGCTTAGCTCACCAGCTCCGCCGCGTGACGGCTCGAGCCCTCTCTCCAAACCTCACCAGAACAGACAGCCGCTTAGAACAGCGCTGCAAACTGCTCGGCGTTAATCCGCCCTGCTAAGTACGCCGCGAGCGTATCGTCGATCTCCCCTGCTTGAATCTGCCGCTCGGCCTCTTGGTACTGCTCCAAGGTCAGCGCGCCATCAACACTTAGCTCTAGATCTAGATAGAGTGGCGTTACAACCCACGACAGACCATCGTAGAGCCAACTGTACGACAGAGTTTCGGCTTCGCTAAGCGCGACGCGTTCGCAACTCGGGTTAGGGTAGGCGACTTCTTGACGGGTAAGCTCGACGTCGACGGTAAGGGGGTCGGGGTAGCTAACCTCGTAGCTCGACTCTATGACGCCCGAGTCGCGGCATCCGACGCCGCTGTGGTCGACGGCTCGAGCCATCGTGTACTGAGACAGTTCACCGTTTGTGAAGTTGTGGTTAACAACCTGCGTCTGGAAAATGCCCTGACCGAGGAAACCAAGCTCACAGAAAAGTTGGTCTGCTTCTCCGAGGTCGGCAAGGCGAGCGATAGTGCAGTCGACGAGTGTTGAACCAGGGAAATAGGCTGACTGCGTGATGACAGAGCTACCGTCAGACATCGGTTCGGGGCCGAGCAGCACCGTCCCGCCGCTATTAAGAAATCTCGGCTCGCAGCCAGAAAACGCCGCCAGGAATTCGTCGAGTCCTGCCCCGCTAAACGACCCCTCGTAAACGCGTTCGAGGGTAAACGGTCCCTCTTCACCAGCGAAGCTCGTCATCGCCGGGCAGGTCGCACAGCCCTCGCCATTCGCGAGCACGTCGCCTTCGCGGCAAACCGCCGCAAGGATCTCTCCATTACTAGAATTCGAAGTGGACTCGGACTGTCCCCATGCACTCCAAAGCAGCAACACGGTCGATAGCAATTCGATCATCATGTAACCTCCTAAAAATGAGCTCTTAAACCTTGGCTCTTAAGACAAAAACGTCAAGGTAAGGAGAGGCTCGAGCCCCCCTCTCCAAACCTCACCCGGACAGACAGCCGCTTAGAACAGCGCTGCAAACTGCTCGGCGTTAATCCGCCCCGCCAAGTACGCCACGAGCGTATCGTCGATGTCCCCTGCTTGAATCTGCTGCTCGGCCTCTTGGTACTGCTCGTCGGTTAGCACGCCGTTATCGAGCGCTGTATAGAGCGGATCTACAATCCACACGCCGTTGTTGAGGGTTTGATAGAGTGGATCATCTGCAGCCCGCTCCACATCTATGTAGCGCCACGTATACGACAGAGTTTCGGCTTCGCTAAGCGCGACGCGCTCACAACTCGGGCTAGGGTAGGCGACGTCTTGGCGGGTAAGTTCGACGCCGATGGTACCGGGCGCTGGGTAGCTAACGTCGTAGCTCGACTCCTCTGTACTTAATGAAAAGCATCCGGCACTGCTTAGGTCAGTAGTGTGAGCGATCGTATGCGAAAATGGTTCATCGCTCGTAAAAGCATAATTGACAAGCGATGTCTCGACTATGCCGCTCGCAACGAGAGAAACCTCGCAGAAAAGCTGGTCTGTGACGAGACCGGAGCCGAGGCGCTCTCGATCAACAACGGTACAGTTGGTGGTGTTTACACCGGGGAAATAGTCGAACTGGGTGAGCGGAAAGCTACCGTCAGGCATCGGGTCGACGCCGACCAGCACCGTCCCCACATTACCAAGGCCACCAAACAACCTCGGCTCGCAGCCGGAAAATGCTACGAGCGTATCGTCGATTCCTATCGAGGTAAAGCCTGTTGGCCCGGCGTAAACGCTTCTGAGGATAAACGGTCCCTCTTCACCGGCGAAGCTCGTCATCGCCGGGCAGGTCGCACAGCCCTCGCCATTCGCGAGCACGTCGCCTTCGCGGCAGACCGCCGCAAGGATCTCTTCGTTACTAAAATTCGCGTCTTGCGTTTGGTTGCCTACCGTTTGGCCGCCTAGCGTCTGGATGCTAAGCGTGTAGACACCGCTGCCTTCGCCAAAAAAGCTCGTTACAACGACCCGGTAGTCTCCTGGTGCGAGTTCCGAGACTGTAATCTGGGAGTTGAGGTCGTTGCCGCCGTCATCGTCTTCGGCGATAATCTCGCCGTCGTCTGTTTCGAGACGCAGGTAGGCGTCGAACGCTTCGGAGGTGAGGTCGATCTGTAAGGACTGTGCTTCGTCGAGTGTCAGGTCGTAGACTTCTTCTTCGGTGCTTAGCTCGCCTGTCATCTCGCTGTCGGGCATGATGTCGATTGCCGCGGCGTAAGCCGTCAGCATGAGTACTCCGGCGAGAAGTGCGATGAGCGTCTTTGCGCCTAAACGTACGGTCGTTCGGTAGAACACTGTAAACTCCTGTCGGGCGGCAGGGTGGGGTGGAAACCGCCGGGTTAGGTTGGGGCCAGGACAGGACGACGTTGCAACAGAACCATCTTGCAGAAGTTGTGCAACAACTAAGAACGTAGCCTAGCGGGCTCTCTCTTTAAAAGTCAACCTTCACGAACTGAACGGTGCTGCGGTGGTCTGCGACCGAGAGCGGTGCTTTAATCTTGCGGATGGTTTGGAGACTAGGGGAAGAAAGTGATCTTCTGTTAGTAACTGACATCAACACCACGATCTTGCAGAGTCTGGATGACCTCGAGGCTGTTAGTGTCGCTGATGGAATTGTCGTCGAGAACAAGCCTTTCCAAGTTACTTAGATCGCCCAACGCGGTGACGTCGCTGATGGAATTACTGATGAGATTAAGCACCGTCAAATTACTTAGATTGCCCAGCGCGGTGACGTCGCTGATGGAATTGTAGGCGAGGAAAAGTTGCTCCAGGTTGCTTAGACTGCCCAAGCCAGTGACGTCGCTGATGGAATTGCTGCTAAGCTGAAGCATCGTCAAATTACTTAGACCGCCCCAGCCTGTCACGTCGCTGATGGAATTTCCGCTGAGACTAAGAAACTCCAAATTACCTAGACCACCCAAGCCTGTGACGTCGCTGATGGAATTGTCGTCGAGAAAAAGCACCGTCAAACTACTCAGACTACCTAACGCGGTGACGTCGCTGATGGAATTGTCGTTGAGATTAAGATCCTCTAAATTACTCAGACCGCCCAACGCCGTGACGTCGCTGATGGAATTGTCGCCGAGATTAAGCTCCTTTAAATTACTTAAACTGCCTAACGCTGTCACGTCGCTGATGGAATTGTCGCTGAGAAAAAGCTCCTCCAAATTACTTAGATCGCTTAACGCCGTGATGTCGCTGATGGAATTGTCACCGAGGCCAAGCGAAGTCAAATTGCTTAAATCGCTTAACGCGGTGACGTCACTGATGGAATTGCCACCGAGGTTAAGCGAAGTCAAATTCGTCAGACTGCTCAACTCTGTGACCAACGCTCTGACGTCGCTGATGGAATTGCCACCGAGGCCAAGCGAAGTCAAATTGCTTAGACCACCCAACACTGTGATATCACCAATGGGATTGCCGCCGAGAAAAAGCTCCTCCAAATTACTGAGATCGCTTAACGCGGTGATGTCGCTGATAGAATTGCCACCTAGACCAAGCCTCGTCAAATTACTCAGACCGCCTAACGCGGTGACGTCGCTGATAGAGTTGCCGCTGAGATCAAGCCTCGTCAAATTATCTAGACTGCCTAGCGCTGTAACGTCGCTGATGTAGTTGATGCTGAGATCAAGCGTCGTCAAATTCGTCGCCTGTTCTAAGCCCTGGAGATTGCGAATGTCTAGGAATGTGGCGGACAGGGAGGTCAGGTTCTGTATCTCTGCACAGGTGACGACGCTAACGCCGAGTTCCCCTTGGACAATGCTTTCCAAAGTATCATCCGCAAAGTCGACAACCGCATCGGGGTCGTCACATCCTTCAGAGCTAACGTTTTGTGTTGGGCCGCCTAGCGTCTGGATGCTAAGCGTGTAGACACCGCTGCCTTCGCCAAAAAAGCTCGTCACAACGACCCGGTAGTCTCCTGGTGCGAGTTCCGAGGTTGTCATCCGGGAGTTGAGGTCGTTACCGCCGTCATCGTCTTCGGCGATAATCTCGCCGTCGTCTGTTTCGAGACGCAGGTAGGCGTCGAACGCTTCGGAGGTGAGGTCGATCTGTAAGGACTGTGCTTCGTCGAGTGTCAGGTCGTAGACTTCTTCTTCGGTGCTTAGCTCGCCTGTCATCTCGCTGTCTGGCATGATATCGATTGCTGCGGCGTAAGCCGTCAGCATGAGTACTCCGGCGAGAAGCGTCTTTGCGCCTAAACGTAGGGTCGTTTGGTAAAACACTGTAAACTCCTGTCGGGCGGCAGGGTGGGGTAGAAACCGCCGGGTTAGGTTGGGGCCAAGACAGGACAACGTTGCAACAGAACCATCTTGCAGAAATTATGCAACAACTGAGACCATAGCCTAGCGAACGCCCTCTTTAAAAGTCAACCTTCACAAGCTGAACGGTACTGCTGCGGTGGTCTGCGACTGAGAGCGGTGTTTTGATCTTGCGGATGGTTTAGAGACTAGGGAAGGCAAGTGGTGTTCTGTTAGTACTCGACATCAACGCCACGGTCTTGCAGAGTCTGGATGACCTGGAGGCTGTCGGGGTCGTCTCCGACGTTGTTGCCGCCGAGATTAAGCCTCTCCAAATTACTCAGACTGCCCAACGCTGTGATGTCGCTGATATCATTGGCGCCGAGCTCAAGGGTCGTCAAATTGCTTAGACCGCCTAGCGCGGTGACGTCGCTGATCGAATTGAAGGTGAGACGAAGCGTCGTCAAGTTACTTAGGCTGCCTAACGCCGTGATGTCGCTGATCGAGTTGCTGGCGAGATCAAGGGTCGTCAAATTGCTTAGATCGCTTAACGCGGTGACGTCGCTGATCGAATTGAAGGTGAGACGAAGCGTCGTCAAGTTACTTAGGCTGCCTAACGCTGTGATGTCGCTAATCGAGTTGCTGCTGAGATCAAGCGTCGTCAAATTGCTTAGATCGCCTAACGCGGTGACGTCGCTGATGGAATTGAAGGTGAGATTAAGCGAAGTCAAATTCGTCGCCTGTTCTAAGCCCTGGAGATTGCGAATGTCTCGCGATCCTTGCAGACAAAGGAGGTTAGGTTCTGTATCTCTGCACAGGTGACGACGCTAACGCCAAGCGCTCTTTGCACGGCACTTTCCAGACCACTTTCAGCGAAGTCGACGACCGCGTCGGGGTCGGCGCATCCTTCAGTGCTAGCGTTTTGTGTTGGGTTGTTTTGTGTCTGGATGCTAAGCGTGTAGACACCGCTGCCTTCGCCAAAAAAGCTCGTTACAACGACCCGGTAGTCTCCTGGTGCGAGTTCCGAGACTGTAATCTGGGCGTTGAGGTCGTTACCGCCGTCATCGTCTTCGGCGATAATCTCGCCGTCGTCTGTTTCGAGACGCAGGTAGGCGTCGAACGCTTCGGAGGTGAGGTCAATCTGTAAGGACTGTGCTTCGTCGAGTGTCAGGTCGTAGACTTCTTCTTCGGTGCTTAGCTCGCCTGTAATCTCGCTGTCTGGCATGATATCGGTTGCTGCGGCGTAAGCCGTCAACATGAGCACTCCGGCGAGAATCGCGGTACGGTTGCGTTGCGCCTAAACGTACGGTCGTTCGGTAGAACATTGTGACTCCTGTCGGGCGGCAGGGTGAGGTGGAAACCGCCGGGTTAGGTTGGGGCCAAGACAGGACGACGTTGCAACAGAACCATCTTGCAGAAGTTATGCAACAACTGAGAACATAGCCTAGCGGGTTCTTTCTTTAAAAGTCAACCTTCACAAACTTAATGGTGCTGTAATCTGCGACCGAGAGCGTTAGTGGTGCTTCAATCCTGCGGTTACGTCACCAGGTCGGCGGCGTGACGACCCGACAGCAGCGCGAGCGGGATGCCGCCGCCGGGGTGGACGCTGCCTCCGGCGAGGACGAGGTTGTTTAGGCCGCGCACGGTCTGGGACGGGCGGATGGTTTGGGTGAGCGAGTGGGGCGCGACGCCGTAGATGCTGCCTCGGTGGGCGAGGGTGGCGAGGTGGCGCGGCGGGAGGACGCGCTGGACGCGGAGGCGGGGGCGGACGTTAAGGCCGCGAGCTTCGAGGCGGTCGATAAGGTGCTCGGCGTAGGCGGCTTCCTGGTCGGGGCTAAGCTGTTCGCTCGGGCGGAAGGCGGGGGCGTTGGCGAGGACGAACCAGTTTTCGTGGCCGGGGGGGGCGTCGCTGGGGTTAGAGCGGCTGCTGATGGAGAGGTAGAGGGTCGGGTCGTGAGGGAGGCGTCCGGCGCGGACGTCGGCGAATTCGGCGGGGTAGTCGTCGGGGAAGAAGATGTTGTGGTGGGCGAGGCTGTCGGTGGTGCCTTCGAGGCCGAGCAGCAGGACGAAACCGGACAGGGAGGGCTCGAGCCCCTCCAATTTCGTCCGCCGTCCTAACAGCGTGTGCGTCCGCACCACGTCGAGCGACGACACCACCACGTCGTCCGCCGCCACGTCGATATCGTCCTGGTCGGTCTTAACCGTCCGCACCCGCCTACCCTGTTGGTCGAAACCGGTCACCCGCACGCCGGTACGCACCTCGACGCCGAGCTCGCAGGCAAGGCTGTGAAGCGCGTTCACCACGGCCTTGATGCCGCCTTTAGGGTAGTAGACACCCTTGCCGAGTTCGACCCAGGCGATGTTGTGCAGCACCGCCGGAGCGCGGTAGGGGTCGGCACCGAAGTAGGTCGCGAAACGGAGAAAGAAGCGTTTGAGCTCTTCGGACGCGCTGAAACGGTCGATAAGTTGTGGCAGGGTGCGGGTCGGGTGAGCTTGCAGGCCGTAGCGAAGACCGTAACGGGCGAGGTCTAGCAGACCGGGGGCGGGGCCGAACAGGAAGGTCGGCGCGGCAGCCTCGTAGAGCTTTTTGGCTTCGGCGAGCAGGGCGCGGTAGGCGCGAGCGTCGGTGTCGCTAAGCGGGGCGGTGGTCTTGTCGACGTCGTTGTAGACGTCCCAGACGCGGCCCGACGGGTAGACGTAGCGGCACAGGGGGGTGAGGGGCTCGAGCCCCACCGGCACCTCCCTGCCCGCAACCGCGAACAGCTCTGCTAACACCTCCGGCAACGTAAACACGCTCGGCCCCGTGTCGAAGCGGTAGCCGTCCACCGTCACCTCGCCCGCCTTCCCGCCGAGGTCGTCCTGCTGCTCTACCAGCGTCACGTCGCGCCCTTTGGCCGCCAGATGAATCGCCGCCGACAGCCCCGCAAAGCCGCCGCCGAGCACGAACGCCCGGCTCACGGGTAGGTCCGTCCTTTCCAGACGTAGCCCTGTTTTTGCCGTAGCGCCCGCACCCCGATGCGCCACAGCGGATAGGCCATCAGCGCTTGGAGCGGAAACTCTCGCCATGAACGGCGGGATTCGGCGGTCAGCAGACGGTTGCCGAGCGACCCTAAACGGCAGGGGACGAGCCACGGCTGGGCTGAGCGCAGCGCGGCGCAGGACAGCGTGTAGGTCAGCGTATTCATCAGCATAGACAGCACCAGAAAGGGGCGGCTGTGGAGGTGAGCCGCCAGAATGTTTTTGCCGAACCCTTCGAGGATATCGGCGTCGTGGTGGTACATCCGGGTCGAGAGGAGCGGGCCGCCGAGCGCGAGCGCGACGCGTAACCCCACCCCCTTAGCCCGCTGGCCCATCTTGACGTCTTCGAGCACCTCGGACCTAACCGCCGCGTGGCCGCCGGTACGCCGGTAGCCGTCCCGAGTCCACATCATCAGTTGGCCGTTACCCGCCGACAACGACGCGAACGGCAGGTAGCGGACGCCTAGGTAGGGGAGCCAGCCGAGCAGAATCATGTCGACGATGGGGACGGTGAGGTGCTCGAGCCACCCCTCAGTACGCTGCCGAGGCCACACACTGACAAACTCGGCGCGGTGCTGCCGCCTAAACGCGACAAGCGCCGCGAGCGTCTGCGGGTGCCAGCGCACGTCCGCGTCGGTAAAGACAAGCGTCTGTCCGGTCGCCGCCTCGGCGAGTTGTTGACAGGCCCAGTTTTTCCCGTTCCAGCCGGGCGGTAACGCCGTTCCCTGGAGAACCTGGAGTTGCGGATGACGTTCGCGCAAGTCCGCCAAAATCTCCGCCGTGCCGTCGGTCGAATGGTCGTTTAGGACGATGACTTCTACGTTGACGTTATCGACACGAAGCTGCTCTAGGATACGCGGCAACGTCTGCGGGAGGTTGGTCGCCTCGTTGCGGGCGGGCATCAGAATCGACACCTTTAGCTCGTTTGTCGCCGTTAGGTCGTCCGAATCGTTGTTCGAGTCATTGTCAGAAGCGATC
>JAXHMC010000019.1:0-6934 GCA_034521635.1 Trueperaceae bacterium
GCCGAGCTCGGGCGGTCGTCTCAACATCTCGTCCCACCGGGCGACCTGTTCGGTGTAGCCCAATGATGCACGCTCGGCTTCGGCCTCGGTGAGTTCTCCCCCTTGTCGCTTCGCGCGTTCGTAGGCGGCCCGCTCCACACGCATAGGGTCGTCGAGAAGGGCCGACGGGCGACCGGCCAGCGGAAGCGCGTACAGGTTGCGCCCTATCGCCTCGCGTTCGTCCTCGGTGTACTCGAGCACGTTGAGCGCGTTGATGATGCGTCGGTGCATATCGCCGGCGCCCTCTTCGCCAAGGGCCAACACGACGGGGCCTCGAGCCTCGGGCGGAACGTTGAATTGGCCCAGCCATTCGCGCCCGCTGTCGACGTCGCAGGCGACACACAACGCTAGTTGGATAAGCGCCTGTGATTTGCCGGTGCCACCGGGGGCGGCCAGCATCGCGGTTTTCCCTCGGGGCATCCACGGTTGACCGTTCGCCAACTCGACCAGGGGACGCGCGGGCGGAGGGTCGCCGTCGAGCCATTCCCATGAACGCACCGACCGGAACACGCCCGCGAGGTCGCGGCGCTTGTTGCGCTCGCGCTCGGTGTGCGTGCGTTCGGCCTGGTCGCGTTCGTCCTCGGGGATCGCGTCAATCCCTTCAATCGTCGGTTCGTAGTCGTTCATTACAGCATCCCGTCTAGGAGTTGTTCGAGTAGGGGCATCAACTCCCCGTCTCGGTGCAGATCGTTAGCGTCGCGGTCGTCGCTCAACAGGCATCGCCGATAGATGCGCCTGGTATGCTCACGGCCGGCCATCTCAATCAGTGCTTTGCCTACGTCGTCGGCGACCTTCTCGCCGGTGCGCCGCGTCTGGTCGCCCTTGTCCGGTCCTACGTCGAACAGGCAAACCACGCGCTCGGCGCCGGCCAGCAACGGTGTGAGTTCCTTTGGCCAACCGCTCGACATGGTGCATATGCCTATCGGCGCGACTCGGTGCGCCGTCCGGTAGTCGGCCAGGGCGTCGGCCACGCTCAACCAATCGGGTTCGCCCTCGCATAGCACCACGCTGTAAGGGGGTGTGGTGGAGTCGTCGAGGGGGCGCCATTGGGTATCTTTCCGCCATCGCTCGCGCTCGGCTTCGGGGCCGTGGTGGGGCCACCAATACTGTAGGCGGGCCACATGCGGGGGCGGTTGTAGGAGTCCAAGCGGAAGGTGTGGCATGTTCAGCCCGCGCCTCGGTTGTGCGAGGGCCTTCACGCGGCGCCCGCCCTTCGAGAAGGGGTCATACAGACGCAACCGCACAGCTACCGGGGCCTCGGGGTGATCGGGGTGCCATACAGGAATCATCGCGCCCTGTGCCCATGATTCGCCCGTCAGGTTTCCCTCGAGGGGGCGCCACAATTCCCCATTGTCCTTTAGGAATCCGGATTGTTGAAGGGCCTCGGGTGTCGAGTCTCGCAACACGTCGCCGATCTCGGCGGCCTTCGGCGTCCAGTCCCTCACGCCGTGCATGTGTGCGGTGCCGGTGCCGAGTCCTCGAGAGTCGAGCCAATCGCGCGCCTGGTCGGTGAGTCCAATCGGGTCGACGATCTGCCATAGGCGCTTAAACAACTCGCGCCGTGCTCGCGGTACACCTTCGTTGCCGCTGTTTTGCCGCTGTTTCGCCGGTGGTGTTTGTCGCCGAGCTCGGGGGCGGCGCCGTCCGCGTCTGGTCGGGCCGTTCGTCTGGTAGTCGTCCAGGGAAAGGCGCCCGAAGTCGGCCAACTCGAGCACCGATTGCTTGCGGTCCTCGCGGTCGTCGGAGTCCAGCCCATGCACCAACGCCCACATGCCCACCACGTCGCCAGACGCGCCGCATGAATGACACTTAAACCCCGTCTCGCCGAGCGACATAGACGGGTTCTGGTCGGGGTGTTCGGGGGCAATACAGCGCACCGATGCTTGCGTGCGGCCGTCCGGTACGTTGGTTGTGCCGAAGTGGCGGTACAGGTCGAGACAACTAACGCGCGCCCTCACGTCGTCGAACAGACGTGACCAATCGGTCCCCCGCGCCTCGGTGGTGTCGACAGCAACAGTCATCGCCGCCCCTCAATCAACGTGGCTCGCGTCAGGTATCGGCCCGGCTTGCCGTCGGCCGGCGTCACGCTCCACACGTCGCCCTCGAGCGGGCGGTTCTCGACGATCTGGATATCCGCGCCCCATCCGAACCGGCGCACAAGCGCGGCCAGCGCGTCCCCGTCGGCGACCGCGTCAGTGCTCACGTAGGTGGGGCCATCGTCGCCCATACGGTAGATATGCACGGGCTTGCGCACGTCATCGTCGAGCTCGTCTAGCAGGGCGTCCAGCCGGCGCGAGTCCAGTTCGCTTGTCACCGACAGTACGGCGCTGGAAAGCCGGTCGATTGCGTCCAGGTCGGGGGCGCTACCGTCCTCCGGCCACGTCGCCAGTAACTCGCCTATGGCCTTGCGGGTCTGCTCGAGCTTGTCGCGCAGGTCGTCGTTATTCATCGCGCCCCCCTTCCGACTCCACCTGAACCGGGAACCAGCGCGCGCCAAGGCTTCCCCCGTCGTCGAAGAGTGCCCACGTATCATGTTCCCACTCGTGCGCCTGTTGTGGCGTGACGTCGTACAGGTGGAATGCCTTGCGCGTCTGGTCGTCGTCTTCATGCCAGTTGTCTGACTCGAGCGCTCCCGGTCCGCTGACAGCAAAGGTGAGTTCGCCGGCCGGCAACGCCTCGCCCGACAGACGATCCGTGACAGACCATCTGGCGCGCTCGACAACATCGGCGCCCCCGTACTCTTCGAAGAGTTCGCCCCCTCCACGTTCTCGCCAGAAGGTCGCCAGCGCGTGCCGGCTGATTCGGTAGCCCTTCCCTACCTTGGCCGCCTGGAGGTCATCGGCGCGAATCCATCGGCGCACGGTTTCAACGTCGACGTCGAATAACTCCGCCACGTTGGCCACGCTGTAGATGATATGTTCGTTGAGTTCGCCCATAAGTTGATCCTGTCGGTCCTCGGGAAGTTGCTTGATGCGCTCGGCGAGTCGGTCCAGGCGCTTCGCCTGTAACTCGCTCGGTTCGTTGGCTTGATGGTTCATGCTGCCCCCTTGAGTACGCGGCTTACTGCGACGTGGTGCCAGTCGTTGCCGTTCCGGCGCGCGCACCCTCGTTCGTTCAATTCGTCGGCAATAGCTCGCAGGCTCAACCCCCCAGACTGCAACTTTCGGATGTCCTCAAGTATCGCCTGTTCGTCGGCCCGCTCCACGAGCATCCGCCCGTCATCGGCCAGCGCGTAGCCAAACGGAATCTTTCCGCCCGTATACTCGCCCTTCGCGGCTTTCGCCTGGAGCGCTGCGCTTGTGCGCTCTCCGATGGTTTCGCGTTCCCACTCGGCGACCACGCCCAACATCCGCACAACCATTCGACCGGCGGCAGTATCGGTGTCGAGTGATTCGGCCACGGCTTTGAGGGCCACGCCCTTGTTCTCGAAGCGCTCGAGAAGGCGGCCAAGGTCGGCAGTTGATCGCGTGAGTCGGTCCAGCTTGTAGACGACCAGTCCGTCAGCTTCGCCACGCTCCACGGCGTCGAGGGCCGCGCGGAGTCCGTCGCGGTTCATATCCTTCCCCGACTCGCCCGCATCCTCGTAGACGTCCACGAGCTCGTAGTCGTGAAGGTCGCAGTACGTGGCGAGCTTGCCACGCTGTAGCTCGAGGGAGTCGCCGTCGTTGGCTTGCTTGACCGTGCTAACTCTCGTGTATCCGATGATCTTCATGGGTACGCTCTACGTGGTGTGCGTGACTGAACTTCCACGTAAAATTATAGCATGAAGTAGTATGTAATCAAGTGTAAATGGTTATTGTGGTGCTAAATAACCGATTTGTTACGGTAGGGGACGCGACCGTCACAGCCGCCCGTTACGAATATGGAGTTTATGGAGCCCACAACTCACGCGCGGGCGAGGCTCGGTGAAGGCGCGGTGCAGACACGGCACGTCCTTCACGCAGTCACGCGGTTCTCGTCGGGGGATGTCCCATAAATCCCGTTATGGGCGCGCGGTCGGTGTCGGCCGGGACAGTCAATCCCTCCCGCTCGCGTGGGACAAGTCAAGGGCAGGTCAAGAACGCGCTAAAGATCTGTCCTCCACCCGCTCGCGTGGGGCGGAGCAAGAGCGGAGCAACGGCGCCTCGATGAGCTCGAGCGGAAGCGGGCCGCGTGACGGAGCAAAGACGGAGCAAAGACGGTACAAGGCCGGCCTATCCTGGAAGGGCAAAAGCGAGCCAAGAACAGGCCAAGAATGTGGCGTCTGGTCGGGCCAACGTCCACAGCCTCGCGCCGGCCGTTCTGGCACAACACCTTGGGCGCCCGGCCAGGTCAAACACGTCTCGGGGCGTCTGAGGGCGTCGGGGCATTCTACCCCGTTCGGCGCTCGAGGGTGTCCGTTTTTCGATCCTCTTCTGAACTGTGGGTCGGGGTTCTCGACTCGGGGTGAGTCGTCGACAACACCCCAGACCGAAGCGGGGTGTAGCCTCCAGCGAAACCCCCGCTGAGGGTCGATAACTACACTACCGTTCCGTTCCGTTGATCGCGTTTTGCCCAAAATCGGGGTGTCATGCCCACCACGGCTTGATCCTCAGATTTTCATCGGGGCAACGCTCCGGGTTTATCGGGGCAACGCTCCGGGTTTATCGGGGCAACGCTCCGAAAATAGGGCCTCAGTACTATAGCGCCGGGGTGCGTCTATCGGGGCAACGCTCAATCGTCGCCCTTGCGTTTTCGTTGGCTCGCCTTTCCGCGTATCTGCCCCCGTTTCTTCCTTCTCGCCGTTTCGTCGATGAACCGACGTGCCAGCCCATACCTTTCATTGTCTGCCAGGTGGTAGCGGTCCCGGTCGACCTTCTCGAGAAACGCGGGGCCGTCGTCGCCGTCGTGTAGCCATCGGTCCAGGGCGCGTTGCATCGTGCTCTTCGGGAGTCCTAGCGCATCCGCTATCGGCCAAAGTTTGGGGAGCGTGAGAAGGACGCCCCCGTCGTCAGCGATCTGCATGCTCCGCTCTGCGATTGCCCTCACAACAGACTGTTGGAAGGCTGCCTGTGGCGCGTAGTATCTGCCAGGCGAGACAAGCGGCGCCATATCAACAATGGGCGTCAATGTACGTTGCCCTTTGCGAAGGCGTTTCAGGTTGTACATAGGGGCAAGCGGCGCGCCTAAGCGAAGTTCGAGTCTGGCCGTTTTGTGTGAGCCCGATGTGTCGTCATACGTGTACGTCCACAATCCACCGGCTGCCCCGCCCGGCCAAGTCACGTGCCATCGCTGTCCGGCCTCGAGGATTCCTTTGAGCTTCGCACGTCCCTTGTTGGACGTTTCCCCGATCTCTTCGGCCAGTCCCTTAATGCCCCCCTCAAATTCGAGCACGGTTGAATCAGGTACGTCCTCGAATGCTCGTTGGTGAACCGCGCGGACTAGGTAGATGAATAGGCGGATGGCTGTGATACTTCGCAGATCGTCGGCGCCGGCCTCGAGGATCCTCTGTAAACGTTCGTCGGGGAGAAATGGGGTCTGCGCCAGCAGATCGTTATCCTCAGATAGCAGGCTGAGTTGGGAACTGTCGGCGTCCCGCTCCACGTGGCGCCCCTTGTGCCAGGCGGTCGCCTCGAGGGCGTCGTACACTGGCACCGCAAGCGCCGGCCGGTTGTCGCGTATCCGCTTGAGCTCGGGTTCTACCTGGTCGCACCACAGGTACTCAGCGAGCTTCGGCGCGAAATGGCAGTAAGGACCGTGGTTCTCTTCGTCGAACCATAGGCGCCACACGCTAGGGGCGTCCCCGCTTGCCCAACGCTCCCGCGCCTTCGTTCGCCCGACCTTCGCGCTCTGTTCGGCCTGGTCGCCTACGGTCGCCAGGTGGTCGAAGAACAGCGCGTCGAGCCACAGCATCTCGTCGAGCTCGAGGGGGGAACCGTCGTGTTCGACGCCGTGCTCTTCGGCGAAGTCTTGCACCTTCTCGGTGAATTTGGCGATCTCGTCACGCACCCGGCCGGCCAGAAGGCGCCGCGCTTTTCTGTTGTCGTCGCCCTCTCCGGCGTACTCGGCTGCAAGGTAGTAGTGCCATCTTGCAGGATCGTCGACGCTGTACTGGCGAAGCATTTCTCGAGCAATCACGCGTCGGGCTTCATGCCCCTCCAACGCCAATCCAACCCGGCTCACTTCGCTCACTTCGGACATTAGTGCGTCTATCAGTGCCGGGGGCATATCTATGCTGCCCCATATCGGTCGAGTCGCGTCGGTCGCCCATGTCGCCACGATCACGCCGTTGATCTTGATCCCGCCCACCGGGTCGCCCATGTCCGTGACAGCCTCAGTACAGGCGGAGTCCTCAAACACAATATGACTGTAGTCCCTCCCTTTGCAGCTACTCCAAAAGCTCTCTTCGTCGTCGCTTTTATGGCCAGCCATGATCGTCCTCGGTGGTCGGTGAAGTCTTCGCGAACCGCTCTTCGGTGTCCCCGTCGCCGTTGTCGTAGAACTTCGCGGCGCCGTTCGGGTCATGCACCAACACGCCGTGCTTTTGGCGCTTCAAGAACACAGGCTCGCCGGCCGGTGCGTCGTTGACCTTCACGACGTTCAGCCCCACCACGTCGGTGTACTCGCCGTGTTCCTTAAAGGTCTCGCCGGCCATGTTGGCCTGCCATCGCACCCCGTCCGTGAGTCCGCTCGAGCCCCGCGCGGCGCCCTGGTTGAACAGTAGCTCTTTGGGTTCGGTAGCAGACGACTTCTTGACGTGGTGAGCAAACAGCACCGTGGGGCCAATGTCGGCGCCGGCGTATTTGTTCAACGCCCACTGCTCGAGGATCTCGACAAAGCGCGTGGCAACGGCGTTGTCCGTCTCGGCCGACGGGCCGACGAACCGGCTTGCCGGGTCCAAGATGATCGCGCGCCACGGTATACCTTCGGCGTCGTC
>JAXHMC010000020.1:0-7645 GCA_034521635.1 Trueperaceae bacterium
CGGCGAAGCTGATCAACCTTATGCAACAATCCGCCGTCCGGGTACGACGTCTGTTACATAAGGTCCAAATCGGCGGCCCATATCGGCCCAGAACGCGACGGATGTCTCTCGCGGCGAAGGCGGTCTCGCCGGGGATCGTCGCCTAATCCGGCGGGGGATCCGTCCTCGATGAATCTGGGCGTTGTTCAGGCGGCCCAGTTGGCGTCAGATTCGTGTCTGTCGCTTCGGCGGGCGCGGGCCGGGCGTTCGTCCCGCCGTCTGTCACGGCGGTAGTGGGCGCGTCTGTCGTCGCCTCAGTCTCACCGTTACGCTTCGCTTCGCGTTCGCGCTTCCGGCGTTGTATCGCCCGTTTCACGTCCCCGGCTGGCTTCGCCTTCTCGATGAATCCGCGAAGGTGGTCTCTCACGAAATCGGACATCCGAACGAACATTTGTCCCGACTGTCGTCGACGAACGACGCCCAGATCTTCGAGCTTCTTTACCCACTTCCGAAGCGTCCGTTTCGTAAGTCCGGTTTCGTCCTTCAACTCGGCATACGTCGCCGGGCGGCCCAGCCGAATCACCGTGTATAGTATGTCCTTCGCGCTATCCGTCCGGTTGTTCACAAGAAGGCTAATGATGTCCTTCTTGAGTCCGGTAGATTTGAAGTAATCTCGAAGGTTGATTCGGTAGTTCGTGGGCGGCTGGGTGATCGTCGTGTCTTGAGCCGGGCCGTCATGGTAGATGTCGGCTACAAGCCCCGACTGAGGGACGCCCGCCCAATCGGCTACGTGAGCGTTCAAGATAGCGTCTAACTGGTTTTTGACGGCGGTCCATGCTGGGCCGGGATACGCGCCCCGCGCCTTCGCTTCGACTTTCGGGTGAGCGCGTGGATCCGTCTGAGCGAAGTGTTCAGCCGACTTGTGTCGGTAGCATTTGAGATAATGTCCTTCGACGACGTCTGAGTATGAGTCCCCGCCGTATTCCCAACTGAGGCCGGGATCGAAGCCCAGTAGGCTGATTGAATCCGTCTCGAAGCCGTAGATTTGGTGGTGTCCCTTCTGCCAATTGCCTTCGATCCGTCCGTCGCCTTCGCGCCCAGATAGGCGGGCCGAATCTCGAAGCGTCTCGATAGCGTCCGTTTCGTGGTTCGCGTGAATCCGGTGGTGCGCTTCAAGTCCCTGGAAGCGAACGGTCTCACCGATTAGTTGCTTGTAGTTGCCCAGCTGGGCGGGCGCGACAAGTTCGGACGCTTCGATAAGCTCGAAGGCGTGGGCTATCGCTTCGCCGGGGCTATCGACATACGACGCTTGAATCTCGATAAGCGTCCCTTCGCGTTGTTCGCCCGTGATCCACCCGGCGGGCCAACTGTAGGGATTCCCGTCTGGGTAGACAAGATCGTCACTTCGCTTGTGGATCCGAATCTGACGCTTCGCCGCGTTGTTCGCTATCTTCGCGTCGTCGACGTCGTCGTATAGGTTCAGATATTGGCCGTAGTAGTTCGTGAATCCGTGTTCGGTCTCTTTGCCGTATTCTTGTTTACTCGAAAAGAAGCCGATTTGATCCCGTCCGTCCGTCCATGAGGCGTCAATACTACCCAGATAGTGCGGGTTATCGCTTCCGGCGACGTCCCCGCGTTCGTTGTTCAAGCGTCGCTGGGCGTTTGTGAGCGCGTCATATAGGCCGTTTTCGTCGTTCAGTTGGGCGTATATCGTGACGCCGTGGGCTTCGCCTTCGGGATATTCGATCGGCTCGGTACTGCTTTCGTCTCGATTTTCGGCGGCGGGTGTTGGCAATTTTCTGGTTTCGGGGGGGTTCGGTTCACGTGGGGGCCGACACCCACCGAAAGAGAAATACCACCAATCCCCTAATCGGTACGTGTCGGCCCCCTTCCTTGGGCGACACATCAGGCACGCGGCGTTTTCCGGGGTGGTCCAAGACCCCGGAAATTTCAATTATTCCTTAGCTCTTGCTCTGTAGGTTGTGTGTCTTTGGCATAAGATTTCGGTCTACCAGAGATAGGCTTATATCGCCCGTCACTTTCGCTATACGGCGTGGACTTTTGCCGGTTAGTCGCTTATTCACGAGTAGGAATGAGACGGAATAGTACTAATCCGTTGAAGCGCCACCGTGGACAGACCGCGTACAAGCCGGAAAAGATATTCGACGACGTCGACGACGAAGGCGGTCGTATCGAGAAGGGCGACACTACGGGTGTCGAAGCTGGGTTAGCGGCTTTGATGGAATCGGTGAAACATATCGGTGACGCGATCGACGGCGACGCCGAAGCCGCGAGAAAAATCCAGAAGGCGTGTTCGACCGCGAGCGTCAAGTCCGAATCTTACAGCGGCATGGTCGACGACGACGTGAGCGATCCCGGCGACGACGTCGATGTCTCTTTGTCGGAAATCTCGAAGTCGGGGCTACCGAAGACGGTCGAATCGTATTCTGGGGTGTTTGACGGTGATAGTGGCGGGGATCGGGATGATCGGCTCACCGATTCTGAAGACGGCGGGACGGGCCGCCGTCTCTCGGATGATCGGAATTAAGACCATGCCGGTCGATACGCTGATAGCGGCATTTCATGTCGCTCTGGTCGCTTCCGGTTCGCTAAGTGCGCGAACAACTATTTCCCGGCCCCCCACCGGGAATTTCAGAGGTTCAATCCGTCTGTTAGTCGCAACTAACCGAACGCGAAAACGGTCGCTCACCGGCTTTATCGGTGAAAAACGGCGTTTGGGGTCTCGAAAACTGGGGCGGTCGACATGAGTACCGAAGACACGTCTTCGCCGTCTGTCGAGACGTTTCCCGAAAACGCCGATCGCGAGGAAATTTTAGAGCTGGTCGAAGACGCGCTTCGGGAAGCTCACCGGAAGGTCGAAAGCGGTCGGGTGTACGACGCCGAGGCCGAACGGGTCCGTATCAAATGGATTCGGACGGTCGGGTACATGGCCGATCAATATCGGAAAGTGCTACGCGACGACGACTTAGAACAAATGAGGGCTGAAATCGACGAGCTACGCGACACGATCGACGGCGGGGGAAGCTCATGAGCGATAAGAAGCGCCGGGCGACACGTCGATCGGTTCGGGCCGAATTAGACGAGTTGCGCGAAAGCTCTGGTTTCGATAAACCGTCTGTCACCGAGGTTCGGATTAATCATGTCGCCGTCGACGTCGATCGGGGCGTGGGTGTCGCGGCTCACGCTGAATATAACGACGAAACCGGGGAATGGGAATCTGTCGACGACGTCGAAGACTATGTTAATTCTGTAGGCGGGGGGTCCGAATGATTGTTCGGGCGGTATGGGACTAAAAACGGGGATTGGCCTATTTATCTCACTCTGTGGGACTACGGCGTATTTCTACGAATCGCATGAAGGCGAGTGGTTCGCCAATATCGGCCTGATTTGTGGGTACACAATATGAGATATACGGCCCATTTTGTTTCGGGGATATGGTAAGTCGGGCCGTGGACGGGCTTCGACGTGATCGCCGCCGGCGCGATCGACGACGTCGCCCAGTTGGTATTCCTCGATGTCCTCGCGTTTGTCTAAGGGATTAGCGTGCCACCCGTCTACCGCCGGCGCGCCCGCGTTTGTGAGACCGCCGAAGCGTGCTGTAAGGCGGCGAACGGTATGTGAGCCGCCGTTTTACTGTCGCCGCCTTAGCGGCATACGTCTAAAGCTGGGCGACGGTGGTAACGACGTAACCCAAATCGGGATATTGGCGTATAGCGGTTCGTGAGCGTCTGACGGCGGCAAATACGGATAAGTCGACGCCGGGATCGCTCGATGAATCTGGGCCAAAGAGTAGGTTTCGTTTGTTCAGTCGCGTTCGACGGCGGCGAAGTGATCGAACCTTATGTAACAATCCGCCGTCCGGGTACGACGTCTGTTACATAAGGTCCAAATCGGCGGCCCATATCGGCCCAGAACGCGACGGATGTCTCTCGCGGCGAAGGCGGTCTCGCCGGGGATCGTCGCCTAATCCGGCGGGGGATCCGTCCTCGATGAATCTGGGCGTTGTTCAGGCGGCCCAGTTGGCGTCAGATTCGTGTCTGTCGCTTCGGCGGGCGCGGGCCGGGCGTTCGTCCCGCCGTCTGTCACGGCGGTAGTGGGCGCGTCTGTCGTCGCCTCAGTCTCACCGTTACGCTTCGCTTCGCGTTCGCGCTTCCGGCGTTGTATCGCCCGTTTCACGTCCCCGGCTGGCTTCGCCTTCTCGATGAATCCGCGAAGGTGGTCTCTCACGAAATCGGACATCCGAACGAACATTTGTCCCGACTGTCGTCGACGAACGACGCCCAGATCTTCGAGCTTCTTTACCCACTTCCGAAGCGTCCGTTTCGTAAGTCCGGTTTCGTCCTTCAACTCGGCATACGTCGCCGGGCGGCCCAGCCGAATCACCGTGTATAGTATGTCCTTCGCGCTATCCGTCCGGTTGTTCACAAGAAGGCTAATGATGTCCTTCTTGAGTCCGGTAGATTTGAAGTAATCTCGAAGGTTGATTCGGTAGTTCGTGGGCGGCTGGGTGATCGTCGTGTCTTGAGCCGGGCCGTCATGGTAGATGTCGGCTACAAGCCCCGACTGAGGGACGCCCGCCCAATCGGCTACGTGAGCGTTCAAGATAGCGTCTAACTGGTTTTTGACGGCGGTCCATGCTGGGCCGGGATACGCGCCCCGCGCCTTCGCTTCGACTTTCGGGTGAGCGCGTGGATCCGTCTGAGCGAAGTGTTCAGCCGACTTGTGTCGGTAGCATTTGAGATAATGTCCTTCGACGACGTCTGAGTATGAGTCCCCGCCGTATTCCCAACTGAGGCCGGGATCGAAGCCCAGTAGGCTGATTGAATCCGTCTCGAAGCCGTAGATTTGGTGGTGTCCCTTCTGCCAATTGCCTTCGATCCGTCCGTCGCCTTCGCGCCCAGATAGGCGGGCCGAATCTCGAAGCGTCTCGATAGCGTCCGTTTCGTGGTTCGCGTGAATCCGGTGGTGCGCTTCAAGTCCCTGGAAGCGAACGGTCTCACCGATTAGTTGCTTGTAGTTGCCCAGCTGGGCGGGCGCGACAAGTTCGGACGCTTCGATAAGCTCGAAGGCGTGGGCTATCGCTTCGCCGGGGCTATCGACATACGACGCTTGAATCTCGATAAGCGTCCCTTCGCGTTGTTCGCCCGTGATCCACCCGGCGGGCCAACTGTAGGGATTTCCCGTCTGGGTAGACAAGATCGTCACTTCGCTTGTGGATCCGAATCTGACGCTTCGCCGCGTTGTTCGCTATCTTCGCGTCGTCGACGTCGTCGTATAGGTTCAGATATTGGCCGTAGTAGTTCGTGAATCCGTGTTCGGTCTCTTTGCCGTATTCTTGTTTACTCGAAAAGAAGCCGATTTGATCCCGTCCGTCCGTCCATGAGGCGTCAATACTACCCAGATAGTGCGGGTTATCGCTTCCGGCGACGTCCCCGCGTTCGTTGTTCAAGCGTCGCTGGGCGTTTGTGAGCGCGTCATATAGGCCGTTTTCGTCGTTCAGTTGGGCGTATATCGTGACGCCGTGGGCTTCGCCTTCGGGATATTCGATCGGCTCGGTACTGCTTTCGTCTCGATTTTCGGCGGCGGGTGTTGGCAATTTTCTGGTTTCGGGGGGGTTCGGTTCACGTGGGGGCCGACACCCACCGAAAGAGAAATACCACCAATCCCCTAATCGGTACGTGTCGGCCCCCTTCCTTGGGCGACACATCAGGCACGCGGCGTTTTCCGGGGTGGTCCAAGACCCCGGAAATTTCAATTATTCCTTAGCTCTTGCTCTGTAGGTTGTGTGTCTTTGGCATAAGATTTCGGTCTACCAGAGATAGGCTTATATCGCCCGTCACTTTCGCTATACGGCGTGGACTTTTGCCGGTTAGTCGCTTATTCACGAGTAGGAATGAGACGGAATAGTACTAATCCGTTGAAGCGCCACCGTGGACAGACCGCGTACAAGCCGGAAAAGATATTCGACGACGTCGACGACGAAGGCGGTCGTATCGAGAAGGGCGACACTACGGGTGTCGAAGCTGGGTTAGCGGCTTTGATGGAATCGGTGAAACATATCGGTGACGCGATCGACGGCGACGCCGAAGCCGCGAGAAAAATCCAGAAGGCGTGTTCGACCGCGAGCGTCAAGTCCGAATCTTACAGCGGCATGGTCGACGACGACGTGAGCGATCCCGGCGACGACGTCGATGTCTCTTTGTCGGAAATCTCGAAGTCGGGGCTACCGAAGACGGTCGAATCGTATTCTGGGGTGTTTGACGGTGATAGTGGCGGGGATCGGGATGATCGGCTCACCGATTCTGAAGACGGCGGGACGGGCCGCCGTCTCTCGGATGATCGGAATTAAGACCATGCCGGTCGATACGCTGATAGCGGCATTTCATGTCGCTCTGGTCGCTTCCGGTTCGCTAAGTGCGCGAACAACTATTTCCCGGCCCCCCACCGGGAATTTCAGAGGTTCAATCCGTCTGTTAGTCGCAACTAACCGAACGCGAAAACGGTCGCTCACCGGCTTTATCGGTGAAAAACGGCGTTTGGGGTCTCGAAAACTGGGGCGGTCGACATGAGTACCGAAGACACGTCTTCGCCGTCTGTCGAGACGTTTCCCGAAAACGCCGATCGCGAGGAAATTTTAGAGCTGGTCGAAGACGCGCTTCGGGAAGCTCACCGGAAGGTCGAAAGCGGTCGGGTGTACGACGCCGAGGCCGAACGGGTCCGTATCAAATGGATTCGGACGGTCGGGTACATGGCCGATCAATATCGGAAGGTGCTACGCGACGACGACTTAGAACAAATGAGGGCTGAAATCGACGAGCTACGCGACACGATCGACGGCGGGGGAAGCTCATGAGCGATAAGAAGCGCCGGGCGACACGTCGATCGGTTCGGGCCGAATTAGACGAGTTGCGCGAAAGCTCTGGTTTCGATAAACCGTCTGTCACCGAGGTTCAGATTAATCATGTCGCCGTCGACGTCGATCGGGGCGTGGGTGTCGCGGCTCACGCTGAATATAACGACGAAACCGGGGAATGGGAATCTGTCGACGACGTCGAAGACTATGTTAATTCTGTAGGCGGGGGGTCCGAATGATTGTTCGGGCGGTATGGGACTAAAAACGGGGATTGGCCTATTTATCTCACTCTGTGGGACTACGGCGTATTTCTACGAATCGCATGAAGGCGAGTGGTTCGCCAATATCGGCCTGATTTGTGGGTACACAATATGAGATATACGGCCCATTTTGTTTCGGGGATATGGTAAGTCGGGCCGTGGACGGGCTTCGACGTGATCGCCGCCGGCGCGATCGACGACGTCGCCCAGTTGGTATTCCTCGATGTCCTCGCGTTTGTCTAAGGGATTAGCGTGCCACCCGTCTACCGCCGGCGCGCCCGCGTTTGTGAGACCGCCGAAGCGTGCTGTAAGGCGGCGAACGGTATGTGAGCCGCCGTTTTACTGTCGCCGCCTTAGCGGCATACGTCTAAAGCTGGGCGACGGTGGTAACGACGTAACCCAAATCGGGATATTGGCGTATAGCGGTTCGTGAGCGTCTGACGGCGGCAAATACGGATAAGTCGACGCCGGGATCGCTCGATGAATCTGGGCCGAAAGAGTAGGTTTCGTTTGTTCAGTCGCGTTCGACGGC
>JAXHMC010000021.1:0-79954 GCA_034521635.1 Trueperaceae bacterium
GACAACCTGCTCGCGATCTTAGAGTTTCAAGACCTGAGCCGCGCCGCGCAGCACGAGCGGGCCGACGCGCTGCTCGAAGAGTTTAAGCTAAGCCACCTCGCCGACAGCCGAGCCGACACACTGTCCGGGGGCGAACGGCGGCGGCTCGAAATCGCCCGGAGCCTCACCATCGACCCGTCGTATATCTTGCTCGACGAGCCCTTTACCGGCGTCGACCCCAAGTCGATCCGCGAGATCCAGACCCTGATCGCCGACCTGCGCGAGCGGCGCGGCTTAGGCGTGCTGCTGACCGACCACAGCGTTCGCGAAACCCTCGCCATCGCCGACCGGGTCTACCTGATGTTCGACGGCCAGGTCCGGTTCGAAGGGACGCCCGAAGCGTTTACCGCCGACGAAGACGTGCGCCGCACCTATCTCGGTAGCGATTTTCAGCTCTAAGCGCGCCGCCTAACGCCGCTATGCTCTACACCGTCGCGCTGCTTATCGCCCTGACCGCTCTGGCGGGGGTCATCGCTTATGCGGGTGACCGGCTCGGCACGATGGTAGGACGCAAACGCCTCAGCCTGTTCGGCTGGCGCCCGAAGCGTACCGGCCAGGTGGTCGGGGTCGCGGTCGGCATCCTGATTATGCTCAGCACGCTCGGGGTGCTCTCGCTCGCCTTTCGCGAGGCGGCGCAGGTGCTTCTAAACGCCCAGCAGGCGTCGCGCGAACTCGCCTCGCTTAAAGAGCAGCAGACCTCGTTAGAGGCGCGGCTCGAGCGGACACAGAGCCAGCTTCGTAACGCCGAAGTCGAACGCGAACTCGCCCAGGCCGAACTCGCCCAGGCCGAACAGGCCCGCGACGACGCGGTGCGCGACGCGAGTGCGCTGCGGCAGGTACAGCTCGAACTCCAGAGTCAGATCGGCGGTTTGCAGGCTCGGGTCGGCAACCTCCAGCTAAGTATCAGCAGTCTGCAGCGCCAGTCTAGCGACCTCGAAGCGCTCAACCAGGAGTTGCGCGACGAGCGCCGTAGTCTGCAGATCGCCAACAGCGCCCTAGAGGCCGAAAACCGGACGCTCCAGACCAGCCTCGGCGAGCTTAACAACCAGATCGAACGGCTCCAGAACCAGACCCTCGATCTGCGCCAGGAGTTGGCGGCGCGGGCGCAAGAGCTTAGCGCCGCGCGCGAGCAGATGCAGCGCGTGAGCCGGAGTACGGCGAGCTTTGCTGAGGGCGAGATGGTCTACAGTGGCCGGATCGCCGCGACCACGCCGGAGGCGGTGCGGGACGCGCTCGCCGAACTCGTCGCCGGGGCCGACCGGGTGGTGCTCGAGCGGGGCGCGACGGCGCTCGCCATCGATTCGCGCGAGATAGGCGCGGTGATCGCGCGGGTGATCGCCTCGCCCGGCGACGACGTGGTGGCGTTCGTGTCGACGACCGACCAGTTCGGCGCGGCGCGGGTGTCGGTCCGGCTCGAAGCACACGAAAACCGCCAGCTGCTCGCGGCGGGCCAACTCGTGCTAAGCCGCTCGCTGCACCTCGGCACCCCCGAAGCGCCGCTCCCCCGCGACGATCTGCGCACCCTGCTCGCGCGGCTAAGCAGTGACGCGACCGCGCTGCTCCAGAACTACGGGGTGCTCGGCGACCCGCGTGCGGTGCTAACGACCGATATCGACGCCTTCGCCCGGCGCCTCGGACGTGTGGCGGGGCCGGTGGTGGTTGGGGTGGTCGCGCCGGAGCCGGTACGGGTGAGCGGGGCGGTGGGGCTCGAGCTCGTCCTTATCCAGTAGCGTCTAATCCAGTAGCGTCTCGCCGGCCCTACCGCACAAACACCGCGATCCGCCACACCCCCGCCGACCGCTCGGACTGCAACCAATGCCCGTGCTGCCGCGCCGCGTCGTAGAGGGTGGCCGGGTCATGCAAAAAGAAACGATAGTCCTGACCGACAAGCCGCATAGCGCCGTTGAGCAGCGCCCGCCCGAGCTTGACGAACATGTTGACCCGGGGGTAGCTAAACACGAGGTAGCGGCGGCTCCGTTCGCCCGCCGTATGCAGCAGCCGCGCCGCGTCCGGGTAGCAGCAGACGACCCGGTCGAGCGTGACGGTATCGGCGTCGGGAAGGTCGAGTGTGGCGGCGTCGCCGAGAAAAAAGCTGCTCTGTTCGAGCAGACCGCGCTCGTCGGCGAGGTGCCGCGCGGTGCGCAGGTAGGCCGCCGAGATGTCGACGAAGGTCGCGTGACGGGCGCCGCGCCCGAGCAACGTCAGCCCTAGCGCTCCGATACCGCAACCTATGTCGAGCACGTCGCGGTCGGAAGCCGGGTTTAGGTTGGCGAGCAGGAGCCGTTGCCGCTTGTTAAGGCCGGCGTTTTTCGAAACGACTCCGTTCGCCGTCGACGAGGGGGCCGCGAAACAGGCTGTCGAGACCGTTGACGTTACAGCAGTCCATCAGGCCGGTTTGGTCGGCCTCGTGACCAGGTAGACGCTTACACCGACGCCGACAGCGACGAGGGCGAGTTTGCCGAACAGGCTAGGGACGAAGAAGAGGGTGCTCGAGCCCGTCGTCACCACAATCAGCGACACAGCGGTCAGCTTCGCCCGGAGCGTCAGGCCGCGCCCCGCCCGCCAGTCGCGGATAAGCTGCCCAAACTGCGGGTGGGTGAGCAACCAGCGGTAGAACCGGGGGCTGCTCCGCGCGAAAAAGAACGCCGCCAACAGCATAAACACCGTTGTCGGCATGACCGGCAGAAACGCCCCGATAAACCCGAGCGCCGTCATCAGCAGCCCGAGCCCGAACCAGAGCGCCCGCACCAGCCGGTTCTGACTCACCCTAAGCTCGCCCAAGTCGATATCGTCCTCGCCCGTCGCCGTCTCGGCAGCGTGTTGCGGTTCGTCGGATCGATCCGTAGGTCGCTCGTCGGGCCGTGATCCGGGGTGCGACTCGGCTGATGATTCAGCAGATGATTTAGAATGGGGCGCGGTCGGCGGGTGTTCGGCCATAAACTCCTTTTGGTCTCGAGTAGAAATCGGTATTTTCGTAGGCCAATAAAGCTTTCGTAGGGTGCGCCATGCGCACCGCCTTAACGGGACGAACCGCACCGTCATCTACCGCGAACAAACAACACCGTACGTGCCGCTGGAGACGTGTTGCGAGGCGTTTTGCAAACCCGTCCACAGATCGCCACAGACGACCGCATCGCGATGCGTGTTCGGTCCGGCGTTTCTCGTACAACCAACCGCCGATGTACAGACTGACGGCTAACGTACAGGCTGACTGCTGACGTGCAAACCGGGCTAGCGCGTCTGCTTCGCGGCGCGGCGGCACCGTTCGGAACAGTAGCGGACGTTGTCCCAGTCGCGCTGCCACTTTTTGCGCCAGGTAAAAGGTAGACCGCAGTAGGCGCACACCTTGCTGGGTAGATCGCGTTTGTTGCGCTGTTTGCTCATCGTGACATCCGGTCAGGTCGCGAGTCGCGGTGCGGGTACAGGAGTAACGTCGCCAGAGTCCTGTAGACACCCTGGCTAGACACCCTGGCGATGTAGACATCCCGGCGATCAGAACGACACGTGGTGTCACATCGTTTCGACATGCTTCGCTATAACACCTCTTCGGAGCGGAGTAGCAGAAAGATAGAGACGAGAAACACGATGATGCCGCCGACCATGAGCGCGACGTTGCGGTCGGGCCCGGCCCAGATCTGGTTGATGGCGCCTGCCGCGCCTAGAAACGTGGCGACAAAGATAACAGCTTTGATGAGGGGGTTCGATAGGGTCATGGTTGTAGCCTAGCCGATGCCGAGGCGCTGCCGCTAGGGCAGAGGCTCCAGGAACAGGGCAACCGCAAAGTCACATCCCCAGGATTTTGCATAGATAGCTTCGGTCCCACCCCGCCCGCAACCGCTTCGCCTTGACACCGACCTTGAGCGTCTTGTCCCGCTTGAGTAGATTCACCGCTAAACGACGGATGGCCGCCCAGTTTGCCTGCGCGTTCTCGCGCCGAGCTCGCGAACGGTCTTCGTCAAAAGCCACGTCCAGAACCCAATGAAGACCGTTCTCGATACCCCAGTGTAGACGGGCAGCACGCAAGATACGCGCAGCGTCGTTGGGGAGGCTGGTGATGAAATAGCGGTCCTGCACATGGACTTCAGGGTCATGGTCAAAGTGTCTAGAACTTCTGATACGCACCACACAGCGTAAGTCGCGCCACGCGTCTAAGGTCTCTGTCTCGAATATGCTGAGGTCGTCAAGTACCCAGCACTCTCGTACCTCGCGGCGCCCGTGGCCTCGCTCGACGGTCTTAGCGTAGCTATGCGGACATGTCTCCCAGCCACTTTGGTCAGCGTCGTCAAACAGCCAGCGGGTATCGGCAGCGAGCGTAGGATGGTTGTTTTTGAGCGCGAGAAGATAGTGGGCGTGACACTCCCGAATCGTCCAGGCGATCTGCTTCTGGGTTCCCATCGCGTCGATGGTTACGACAGCGGCGGCAGGATTGACGATTTCAAGCAGGTCGGGAATGACTGTCATCTCGTTCGTTTTCTTGTCAACCTCTTCTTGTGCTAAGACAATCTCGAACTGACTCGACCAGACACTAACCATGTGCAAGGCACCCAAACCACCCTGATGCGAGCGCCGGGCTGTTTTACCGTCGACGGCGAGCACCTCATCCTCACCTTCAGCGAGTTCGGGTAACGCTAGGTCTCTGGTCCACTCAAGTAATCTTGGCTGCCACACGGTTGGTTCGAGCAGAGCGAACATCCGCTCGAAGGTATCTTGTGAGGGGATACCGGAAGGCAAGGCTAAAAAGCTCTTGAGCCACGTTTCGTTTGCTAACGCGTACTGGTGGATTCCGCTGTAGGTATCAGCACCGCAGATAACCGCGATGATGCTGATGCAGACGATGTCGTCGAGACGGTGGCGGATACCACGAGTCGCACGAGGATCGGGAAGGTCGGTGAAGTGTGCGAGCATGCCTGGTGCTACTTTTTTCAGGTCTGCCATCATTGAAGATTACACACCAGAGAAACTGTCCTGCCATCGTTGACTGACTTTGCGGTTGCCCTGGTTACGGCGACGCCACGCGACAGCGGCCCAGACACTTTCATCTTACATTAATATGTTAGATATCTCTTTACAATTGTTTTGAGGTCATCTTTTTTATGATAGGTATTGTCAAAAACTCGAAATGTTAGCGGTTTGTAAAAAAGTATGCCGTAAAACTCCGTCTAGGACGTTGTAAGAATTTTGTAAGAGTCTACGTCGTGAAGTAGCAGAGCTTTAGAACACTTTGGCATCGTTTTAGTTTCATTCATTATGGATTAAGCTAGTGGGCTTAACATGAACTCCAACGGTACGTGTATTGGGCAAGCTTAAGTATTACGTTCATAAACGAAAAGTCTATAGAGTATCCGCGTGACGTTTCGAGAGCTATTGTAGCCGAAAAGCTTTTATACCGAAAATGCGCAACCCTTCCTTCGTAACCGGTAGATCGACCTAAGTAAAGAGGAGATATGACCAAGCAGCACGGCTTTTCCATCCTAGAACTCATAAGCGTGATCACAATCATCGGGATTCTGGTCGCGATCGCTGCACCACGGCTGTCGTCGGTGCCCGCCGCAAACCTCTACGCGAGCAGTGTCGCGAGCCAGTTCCAGCAGGCCCGCTTCGAAGCGATCAAGCGTAACCGCCCGGTCGCGGTGGTCTGGGACAGCGCTCAGCAGGCCGTCATCACCCGCGCCAATCAGAACAGCAACGACATCGACTGTGCCCCCGGCAGTGTCGACGAAGTCATTGTGACGACCCGAACCAACGAATACGGAGCGCTTAGTGTCGCTCCGGACGGCTTCGGGGGTAGTGACGGCATCGTGTGGCTACCGACCGGCTTGTCGCAGAACTGTAACGGCGGCATGTCGACCGGCAGTCTCGTCATTACCGGACGCAACGCGAGCTACAAGGTTCTCGTGTCGGGCTCGAGCCGTATCCGCACCGAAAGGCAGTGACGATGAAGACGCATCAACAGGGCTTTACTCTCGTCGAACTGATGGTCGCCATCGTCATCCTCGCGATTGTCGCACTCGGCGCGGCGTTTTTGCAGGTCAACGCGCTGCGCGCTTCAAACGAAACCCGCATCACCCGCGAGATGCGCGAAGAGGCCCGTAGCGAACTCGAAGCACAACGCCGCCTGAGCCCGGTCTGGCGCACGACCGTTAGCGAGACGAGCTCCGGCTGCCTGACCATCGATCAGGGCACCTGCACCGTCACACTCTATCCGTGCGAAGAGGTCGACATCGGCGGCACTGACACTTTCGTCTGCAGTAGCGCCATCGCCCAAAGCGCACTACGCGGCCACGAGATCGTCGTCAACTACACCGACCGAGGCCAGACGGTAAGTGTCGCGTCGGTCGCGGTGTCGCAGGCCCAACCCTAACCCTAGAGGAGTTTTGTGATGTGCTCGAGCCCCCCCTACAATCACCGTCTTAACAACCGACGCCCGGCCCCCCAATACACTTGCAGCGGCTTTACTCTCGTCGAGATGCTGATATCGCTCGCGATCTTCGCGATTATTCTGGTGCCGCTCATCGCGTTTCTGTCTAGCTCCGTCCGCGAACAGCAGGTCATCCGCGACCTTACCGAAGAGCAGCAGACCAAAGAGATCGCGCTGCTGCTGCTGCGCGGCGACCTGCGACTCGCTGGCTACACCGACGTCAGCAACCCCGGCAGCGCCCCGACCCCCACCCTCGCCGCGAGTGCCAACAGCGTCGCAATCCGGGGCGACGTTATCTCGGTGCAGTTCTACGACGACCGTCCGGGCGGCACCGACGCAAACATTACGGTCGAGTACAAGGTTGACTCTTCGGAGGGAAGCAACGAACTCAACCTCAAACGCAAACTTACAAACCTCGCGACCGGTAATGACAGCGGCTTTCAGCCAGTCGTCGAAGGGGTCACCAAACTAGAACTCGTCGAAGTCGTCGCGGTCGACGCGGCGGCGGGCACTTCAAGCACCTACGAACGCGGCCCCAACTACAGCACCGCAAGCAGCCTTATCAGCGCGGCAGGCCTCGAAAACATCGTCCGGATAACGCTCGAACTCACCTTCGCCAACGGCGACACCGAGCGCGTCTCGGTCGCGTTCGTCAACGCCCAGCAGTCTTAACGACCCTAAAGGAGTTTTGCCATGAGACAACACCCAGCCCAAGGTATCGCGATTATCTCCGCCCTGTTCATGATGGTGATGGTGCTCGGCATCGGCATCGGCAGCGTCTTTCTACTCCAGAACAACCTCCGCATCGCCGAAAACAGCCGTAGCCAAACTGTCGCCTTCTACGCCGCCGAAACCGCCATCGAAGTCGCTCGCGGCCAGCTTCAGGCCCACCTCGACGCCGGCAACACGACCCTGCCCGCCACCCTCACCCTGCAACCGGTGCAGAGCGCTGCAGGCGTAAACTACAGCTTCGCCCTGGACGGTTACGCGACCCGCAACGGCGGCACAGAAGCAGTGCTTGACGTGCTCGGCTTCGGCCCCAACGACGGCGAACACGCGTCGGTGGTAGTGCTCGGCAGCGCCCCCGCTGCTCAAGATCCGCCCGACCCGCGTAACCTCTACGGTGCAGGGTTCATCAGCGAAGGCGTCGTCAATCTGGCTGGCAACCCCGGGGGTATTATCGACGCACGAATCCACGGCAACGCGGGTTTTAGCCTTGCCGGGATCAATAGCGGCTCGTTTTTCGACTGCCTAGAGCGCGAGCCAAACGCTCAAGGTGAACCGGGACGGTGTATTAGCCGGGTCACAAGAGCACCCGTCAACAACAGCTCGAACCTTGTCACGGCAGCGACAGGACAGAGTAGTTACGCATGTAAAGCCACGGGTATTTCATCGGTGTGCTCCGGTAGAGGAAACAGCAAAACACCGGCAATGGCGAACCGAGTCGACCCGGTCGACATCGACGTAGATGTTCTTGGTGTCCGCAACAACAACAGTTCGGTCTACGACGAGAACGGCAACAAAGACCTTAGCGTCTGCGACAACAACCCGGTCAGAAACACCGACATTAGTTCGGGTAGCTGGTCGGGAGTAACGAGCGGTCTTACTGACAGCAACGGCGACGGCAAAGTCGTTTTCTGCTCGCAGCAAGACATCACTTTAGGGGCTAACGACGTTGTCGAAGACATCAAGATCTACAGCGCCGGAAACGTCACCTTTAGCGGCTCGGCGACAATAGAAGACGCAGCCATCACTGCTGACGGAAATCTAGACCTCGGCAGTGCGAACGTGGCTAACAGCTTTCTGTACGGCAACACCATGAACGATATCAGCAACTCTGCGACCATCAACGATGCCGACCCCGACAACGACGACACGCGTATCGGCACGACGATCGCGACGCCAGACTCGATAACGTTTAACGGCAGCACGACAGCTAACGTCGCCGCCAATGGTGACCCTGTCGTCTCGATGGCGGTGTACTCCGGAGGCGAAATCAGGTTTAACGGCTCTTCAAAAACCTACGCCGTCTTCTTCTCCGAAGACAAATTCAGATTTAACGGTAGCGCTACGCTATACGGCTCTGTGTATACCAAGGGCGAAATCGATGTAAACGGTAGTGGCACTATCGACGCCGGTGTCGGTATCAGCAACCAAGACGCTGGCGGTGGCAACAACAATCAGCGCCGGATCGTCGACGCTATTAGCCGCCGCTAACCGCTTCTAAGCACAACTCTCCACACGACGACGCGCCTAGACTCAGCTGCTAGGCGCGTTTTTTGCTGGCCAGCTACTTCCAGGTCTTGTCGAGGACGCCGAGCCAGTTTTCGTAAGCGATTTTGCGGAGTGTGACGTCGTCGTAGCCGTGGTCGCGCAGCGCGGCGAGCAGTTTAGAGACGCCGGTCACGTCGCCGATCTCTTGTGGAACGTCGGTGCCGTCAAAGTCGGAGCCGAAGCCGACGTGGTCGACGCCGAGCTTGTCGACGAGGTGGTCGAGGTGGCGCACCATCACGTCTAGCGGGGTGTTGGGGTCTTTGTTGCCGTCTTCGCGCAGAAAGCTAAGCGCGAAGTTTAGGCCGACCATACCGCCGGTCTCGGCGATGGCGTCTAGCTGCTTGTCGGTCAGGTTGCGGGCCGAGGGGCAGATCGCGTGGACGTTAGAGTGGGTCGCGACGAGCGGGGCGTTGCTGGTTTTGGCGACGTCCCAGAAACCCTGTTCGTTAAGGTGAGACAGGTCGACGAGGATGCCTAGCTCGTTGCACGCCCGCACAAGTGCGACGCCCGCGTCGGTCAGGCCGGGGCCGGTGTCGGGCGAGCTGGGAAACTTGAAGGGGACGCCGTGACCGAAGGCGTTAGGGCGGCTCCAGACGATGCCGAGCGAGCGGAGACCGGTCTGGTAAAACACGTCTAGGGTGTCGAGGTCTGTGTCGATGGCGTCGGCCCCTTCGATGTGCAAGATAGCGCCGACCGCCCCGCCTGTGACGCAGCGGCGGAGGTGAGTGGTGTCGCGGACGACCTGAAATTGAGGGCTCGAGCCCTTCTCTAAACGAAACAGCGTCGCCATCATCGCGAGCGTCATCGCCCGGGCGTCTTCTAACGGCAGCGGGTCGGGTCGCGGCAACGCGTAACTCCCCCGATCCGGCAGGTTGGCCGTGCCCTGACTCGGCGACGGGCTGAAGATCGCAAAAAAGCCGCTCATCCGCGCGTTTAGCGCGCGCGGCAGGTCGATGTGGTTGTCAGAACCGGTCAGAAACCTGTTTTCGTTCTCGCGTCCGGCGCGGTACAGCTTGAGCAGCGTGTCGTTGTGCCCGTCAATAAACGGGATCGTGTCGGCGGAAAGCGCCGTCGTACCTTCGGTGTTCTCAGTAGTACTCATCGACCCGACACTATCACGGCGGCGCTGCCAAGCGTTAGAGCGTCTGCGTTAGAGCGTCACCGGTCTCGTCGTAGAACCCGTAAATATAGCCTGTGGTATAACAGACGCCGTGAACGATCGCCCCGCTCTCCCCGACTCTTTTCGTCACCGGATGAGGCAGCTTTTAGGTGCCGACGCCGACACCCTCCTCGCAGCACTCGCCGAGCCGCCGGTGGTCGGCTTGCGGGTCAACACCCTCAAGCTCTCGCCCGATGCGTTCGCGTCGCGCTGCCGCTGGACGTTGCGGCCTGTCCCGTGGTGTACAGCAGGATTTGTGGTCGAAGACAGCAGGGGCGAGCAGCCGGGCAGACACCCCGACCACGACGCGGGCCTCTACTATCTGCAAGACCCGTCAGCGATGGCGGTCGCGGAGGCCGCAGGCGTGCAGCCGGGCGACTGGACGCTCGACCTAGCGGCGGCACCGGGCGGCAAAGCGACGCACCTCGCGGCCAACCTCGCCGGAGACGGTCTGCTCATCGCTAACGACGTCCATCCGGGCCGGAGCCGGGCGCTGCTTAGCAACCTCGAGCGTATCGGAACCCACAACGCGGTGGTGACCAGCGACGAGGTCGGCACGTTAGCACGGCGCTGGGGGGCGACGTTCGACCGCGTCCTGCTCGACGCACCCTGTTCGGGTGAGGGGATGTTTCGCAAGTCGGACGACGCCCGAAACATGTGGCGCGAAGAGACGGTGACGGGGTCGGCGAAGCGGCAGCAGGGTCTGTTGGCCGAGGCGGCGCTGCTCGTCAGGCCGGGCGGGACGCTCGTGTACAGCACCTGCACGTTCGCACCCGAAGAGAACGAGGCGGTCGTGGCGCGGTTTTTAGAGACGCACGACGAATTCGAGGTCGATCCGCTCACACTCCCGCACGCGGCGCCCGGACGCCCCGACTGGCTTCCCAAACACATGCGACACAGCGATCTCGTCTACACCGCCCGCTTCTGGCCGCACCGCGTTCGGGGTGAAGGACATTTTGTCGCGAAGCTACGTCATCGTCAGCGGGCCGAACCTACCGACGCCCACCTAGGCGCTGGTCTGACCGTATGGCGCCCGGTGCCGCCGGCGGTCGAACAGGCATGGCGAGAGTTTGCGGACGAGGCGCTCACGCACGACCCGTTCGCAGAGGGGGAGCTAACGATGTTCGGCAACAAGCTGCACGCCGTACCCGAAGAGGTGCCGACGCTCGCGGGGGTAAAGGCGCTACGCAGTGGGGTGTGGCTGGGCAATACAGGGCGGGGCAAGTCTGGAGCGTTCGAACCCTCCCACAGCCTCGCTTCGGCTCTGTCCGCCGACACCTTTCAGAACCGTCTCGACCTCCCCCGCAACCACCCCGACCTGGTGCGCTACCTGCGCGGCGAACCGCTCGAGCACCCCGGCTCCGACGGCTGGGTCATGGTCTGCACCGACGGTTTCGGGCTCGGCTGGGCGCGGCGGCGCAAAGACAGGCTCAAAAACGCCTACCCCAAAGGTCTACGCTGGACAGGCTAAAAACCCAACACAAAGAACCCCCGACAAAGCTGCCAGGGGTCATTGTTCTATCAGGAGTTATCGTTTTAGGTGTTGACTTAGAGTTTAGGGCTGGTACGTCCCGATCGGAAAGGGCGTCGTCGCCGTGCCGTTAGACGTCTCGCCGTCGAGCGCATCAGGCCCGCTAAAAGTCCAGTTGCCTAACACGAACGTCGAACCGTCCTGCCCGGTGCCGTCGGCGCGGTAGGCCCAGCCGTCTAAGTACTCCCAATCCTGGCCGTTGCCGTCGACGTTGATATCGCCGAAGATATCGACGACCGAACCGTTTTGGAACAGTTCGATCGCGTCGTCACCGTTGATACCCATAGCACTGCTTGTGTAATCCGGGTCGAAGCCGAAGAATTCATTAAACCCAGGCTGTTCGCTCGCGACATAGATATAGCTGCCAGCGGTCACCGCCACGCCGGGGAAGGTGAACTCTTCGCCGTCAGTGCCGCCGCCGTTGTTCGCCGAACCAAGTCCGTAAACAGATAGGTCAGCGATGTTGTTGATGACGTACAGCTCGACTGCTTTCGGTACGCCGCCAGACAGCGGGCCGTCGATGACGCCGGTAATCACTAGGTCGCCCGTCGCCGCACCGCCGCCGCCACCCGGTGTTGAGACCGTTAGGGTTAGCGTGTCCGAGCGGGTTAAGCCACCGCCGGTACCTTCGATGGTAATGTCGTAATCGCCGTCGGCGACAGCGCTGCCCACACTAATCGTAAGCACCGAGCTACCACTTCCGGCAGTAATCGGGTTGGTTCCGAAGCTAACGGTGATGCCCGCCTCGGTCGGCGATACGCTCGCGCTAAGCGTCACGTCGTCGTTAAAGCCGCCTGACGGTGTCACGGTCGCGCCGATGCTGCTGTCGCTGCTGGAGGGCTCGAGCCCCAGCACATCACTCGACAGACTTAGCGTGTAGTCCGGCGTCGGCGGGGTGCCCCCGGTGAGGTTCAAGCCGATCAGGACCGGGTCGTGATCCGAAGCGCGGTACGGCACAGTACCGTCGAAAATAGCCGCGTTGCGCCCGAAGTTGAGGTTGTAGTCGATGGCATCCGCTTCGTCCGCGTTGATGTTCCACTCGGTTACGCCGCTCACCTGGCTCGTCAACGTCCCGTTGGTCAGGGCGTAGTCGAGCGTCCCCTTCTGTCCGTCAAACACGTAGCCGTAGGCATCGGCACCGAAGGTCGCCGTAAGCTGGTCGGTGTAGCCGCTGCCGGTCAGTTCGGTGATCGGGTCTTCCTGAGCGTAGGCGTTAAGGTCGCCGATAATCAGGATGTCGTCGTCGCTCGTACCGGTCGGGTTGGTCGCGAGCCAGTCACGGAGCGCCGCCGCGCCGGTCGTGCGCGTCGCGTTGTAGTTGCCCTGGCCGTCCCCCGCGTCGGCGTCGCCGCCGGTGCCGGTACCGCCCTTAGACTTGAAGTGGTTGACCGCGATGGTCAGCACACCGCCGCTGCTGTTCTCTACAAAGGTCACCGCAAGAGGGGCGCGGTTGGTGCTGTTGCCGGTAAAGATCGGACCGCTATAGCCGTTCGGCAGGTTGCTGTCGGTCAGGATCGCGGGCGTAGTTCCCGAAGCGATGCTCACCGTCGCCGGTTTGTAGATAAAACCGACCGCGATCGCGTCGCCGCCAACGTTCTGACCGGGGTCGACGTAGGCGTAGGTGCCCGCACCAACATCGTTGTTAAGTGCAGCGACCAGCGTCGCGATGGCGCTGCTGCTTCCGCTCGTGTAGTTGTTTTCGAGTTCGATCAGGCCGAGGATGTCGGCGTCGATGGCGGTAATCGCCTCGACGAGCTTAGCTTCCTGACGCTCGAATTCGGTCGTGCTGTCCGCACCGCGCGAGTCGAGAGTCGTAAAGTAGTTCAGCACGTTAAAGCTCGCAACCTTGAGGCTACCGCCGACGTCGTCGGGCGTCGCCGTGCGCGGGTTGCCGCTGACGAAGGTCGGCGCGACCGTCGGCATGATGCGGTAGTCTTGGTCGCCGGAGCCGCCGCTGCCACGGCTAAAGTGGACGATACCAGTCAGGTCAGTGACCGTGTCACCCATCCGAAACGCGTCGGCGGTGTCTAGGCTACCGTCCGGGTAGAGAATCGGGTCGGGGTTTTGTAGCGACTGACCGTCGTCGATGGTGATGGTCCGGGTCGCGATGTTTTCGAGGTGGCTTTGGTAGCCGGTGATGTCGGGGGCGTTGGTCTGGGTAAACTGCGTGAGCCGCCCGCCCTGCGACACGCGCAGCTCGCCGAAGCGGTCGAGGTTAAACATCTCGGTAACGGTCAGCGTGTCGGAAAAGCTTACCAGCATCCCCTCGAAGCGCTCTAGGTCGGGGATAAACTCGCCGTCGTCGTTAGCGACCACGTCCGCACTCGGCAAGCTGACGGTGACGGAGGCCGGTAGCGTCACGCCGCTCGCGAGCACCGTCACGTCGGTAAGGCTGGTAATTTCGGTAAGTCCGAAAAACTCGGCAACCTCGCCCGTTACCCGCACCCGGTCGCCTACGTTGACATCGACAGCAGGCGTCTCTCCGTCAAACACGAACACTCCGTCGGAGGTCGCGGGGTCAGCATCGCCTGTTTCGTCTTGGATGTAAAAACCGCGTAGGTTACGGGTGTCGTCAGCGTCGCCGTCCTGAAAGTCGCCGGTCACGACGCCTTGAACTGTAACGGTTTGGGTTTCGAGGGGGCTCGCCGAGCCGCTTCCCTGAACCTCGTACGTCGCCGTAATGCCGCCGCTGTCTGGTGCTGCGACCGTGAGCGTTAGCGTATCCGAGCGGGTTAGGGTGCCGTCCGTACCCTCGACAGTGATGGTGTAGTCGCCATCGGCAACAGCGCTGCCGACATTAATCGTAAGCGCCGAGCTACCGCTTCCGGCAGTAATCGGGTTGGTTTCGAAGCTGACCATGATACCCGACTCGTCGGGCGAGACACTCGCACTAAGCGTGACGTCGCCATTAAAACCATCCAACGGCGTTACGGTCACATCGGTGCTGCTGTCGATGTCGAATGGCTCGAGCTCCAACGTATCGCCCGACAGGCTTAACGTAAAGTCCGACGAGGTGCCGCCGTTACAAGCGGCAAAGAGTACGACAAGAGACAGTAGAGACAGCAAAAGGATGCGCATATCTTTTCTCATCCTAAGACTCCATAAAGCTTCCGTCCGGTGCGCGAGAGACCGGCGTTTTCGAACGCCACTGATGCTGAAGCGATACAGCAGGCTCCTAAAACAGGGGGTTTGTAACGTTGCCAGCATAACCTTAACAGCAACGGCTATATCTATACGTCGTCACATCGCAACGTAGCGTCAACAGGATGTCGTAGTGTCGTCACGTTGCAAACCCCATAACACCACCACCGTATCAGCGGATTGTCAGGGTGCGGCGTACCGACCACTCCCATTTTCCTACAGCGTCTCCGTCACCAGAAAGGTCGGAACTACCAGGTAGTGGTGCGTCGCGTCGCCCCGGTAGCCCGCCCGGTCGTACCAGTAGTCTTCTCGGTCGATACGCACAACCGTCTGGGCGCGCGGCGCCAGAGCCGTGTGTTTGCGCTTCGACAGTTCGCCCTTGCCCTGCCTGCCGAAAAACGCGACGAGCCCGTCGTGGCTGTAGACACCGGCGCCGCGTAGCGCGAGCGGCCCCCACCGCGCGGCGTAGCGGGCGACCACCTCTCGGCCCTGGTCGCTGACCACGTCGTTCGCAGACACGAACAGGTCGCTGAGGTCGGGCTGCCACTGGTAGCAGATAACCTCGGGTTTAGGTTGGGTCAGGATTTCTATGCGCTCGGACGACAAGGCGCCAAGGGCCGGATGCGCCCCCACTCCTGTGAGCAGCCACAACCCCTCTTCGGCGCGGGTCATGCCGACGTAGAGCTTGCGGGCGTGTTCGTCGTTGCCGTTATCGCCCGCGTCGAGAACGAAGACGTGACGAAATTCGTGACCTTTGGCGCCGTGTAGCGAGGATAAGACGACGCCGTCTGGTTGAACCGCGCGGCTCTGCTCGAGCCAGTAGGAGAGCTCGAGCCCCCCCACCCCCTCCTTCCCCGCCACCGCGTCTAACATCGCCGGCCACGCCGCATCACAATCACTAAGGCCGAGCTCGCAGCGCAGGTCGTTAAGGTGCCGCTGCGGGTCTTCGATGACCAGGTCGGGCGTCTGCCGCAACCGCTCGATAAGAGCCGCACCCAGATAGCTGTTGCCGGGCCGAAACCGCCCCTGTTTGTCCTCGCCTAACAGCTGATACGCCAGACCGCAATCGCGCAGGGCGTGCTGTACGAAGCGCAAATCGTCCCACCGAGGACCCAGCACGGCGATGTCGTGTAGCGCGACGCCCTCGCCATAAAGCTCCGCGATGCGAGCGGTTAGCCAACACCCGGCGTCGAAAGGATGACGATAAGACGCCACCACCACCGGACGGGCGGAGTCAGTCTTGACGGCACGGACTTGCTGGTCGGGGCCTTTAAGACGGTTGTGCAGGTCGAGTGCGGTCTCGATAAACCGGTTGGCGCAGGCGACGATAGCGGGGCTCGAGCGGTAGTTGTCTACCAGCGCCACCACCTTGTCCGCCTCTAACCGGTAATCCTGCTGAAAACGCCGGATAAAGGTCGTGTCCGCGCCGCGAAACGCGTACAGGTTCTGGTCGTCGTCGCCGACCGCGACCAGGTAGCTCTGCTGCTCTTCGTCGTCGCTGGCCGCGTCGAACCGAGCCAGACTCGTAATCAGCCGATACTGCCGTTCGTCGACGTCCTGGTACTCGTCGACCAGGATGTACTGATAGCCCGGATGCTCGTCACGAAGCGCCTCGATAGCCTGCTCGAGCAGCCAGTCGTACTTGCCTTCTCCGCCCATCGGCGCGTCCCGTTCGGACAGGCCGGTAATTTCTCGCGCTAGGGCGTGAAAGGTCAACACGTCGATGTCGTAACTCTTTGTGCCGAGCATCGTAAACAGCCGCTGCCGCACCTCGGCCACCGCGCTCCGGTTGTAGGCGAGCACCAGCACCTTTTTCGGCGGCACGCCGCGCACCCCCACCAGATAGGCGACCCGGTGGACGATGACCCGCGTCTTACCGCTACCGGGGCCGGCCAACACCAACGTGGCGCGGCTTTCGTCGTCGGTGACAATCCGTTTCTGGGTGTCGCTTAGGTCGTCGAGCAGACGGTCTTGGAGAGGGCTCGCGGTCGCGTCGCGGTTAGGAAGATGCCGTTTGCAAAACGCGTCGGGGGTCTGCTCGAAATAGTCTTTAAACAGGTCGATACGCGCCGCTTCGTCCGGCTGGGCGAGGATGTGGGCGGTGATGTTAAGGCAGATGCGGCGGTGTCGGTAGTGTTTTTCGAGCGGTTCGTAGACGACGCGCGTGTAGCGCTGACGTTGGCCTCGGTTTAGATAGTAGAGGTTGCCGGTCGGGGTAGTGCTGCTACTCAGCAGGCCGAGGCGTTCCGTGTCGGTAAGGATGTCGGTGAGGACAGGGTCAGTGAGGACAGGGTCGGCGTGGAGTGAATCGTCTGGCGTTTCGTCCGAAGGTTGGCCGAAACCAGCGCGTCGTTCGAGGTCGGCGAGGTCGACGACGATGCTGTCGTAGCGTTCGGCGTCCTGTTCGGCTAGCAGTTGGGCGAGAGCGTTGTCGAGGCGGTCGATATGGTCGGCGAGGGTGTGCCAGCGGGCTCGAGCCCTCTCCACCCACCCCTTCGTCCCGCGCTCATCGACCTCCTCAAACGTCACCCGGTAACTCGTCTGTTCGCGCCGATAGTTCAGCATCCCCACAATTCGCAACCCGCGCAACGCGTCTAACAGCGTCACCCGCTTCAGCCCCGCCCGCTTCTGCAACGGCCCCTTAAAAGTGTCGATATGCAGCCACGTGCCGGCGTCGTACAGTTCGGGAAAATCCTCTTCGAGCAGATCGAGAAGCGCGTCCGGTGCCGCGAGCCGCCGTTTCTGGTCGTTTTCCGACGCAAGCCGCTTAAGCGCGACCTGGTAGTGCCACCGCCCCATCTCGCCCCGAATCAGCGTCCGCACCGCATCGACCACTTCGGACGGATATATGCCGAGCATCGTCGCGACGTCTAGCACGTCTAACTCGTACACGTCGCCCGGTCTGGCGCCTAACTTGTGGAGCAGATGGTAGAGATGCCGGGCGTTGTCGGGCAGCAGCGCGAAGTGTTTAGGATGAGCCGTCCGCGCGTAGAGTTCGAGGCGTAACGTCTGCGGAGCCTGCTTCTGCTCGCTCAAAAAGCCCGCCTTCTCTAGATAAAAGAGCGCTGTGCGCACCTTCGTGGTCAGCGAGTCTTTGTCGTCTTCGCCGAGCACAGCCGCAAAGTCGTGGTCGCTCACCCACGCGTCGGGCGCTCTGCCAAACGTCGCCTTGATGACGTCCCAGCACTCGCGAAGCGCTTTGGGGCTGATGCGGCTGTCGTTTTCCTGTACGAACAGAAACTCGATGTCGCTCGGCTCGTAAAACAGCTTCGCGAGCCCCTGTTCGCCCGGCACCCGCGCCACCCGGCCAATCTCTTGCAGATACGCTTCGGGCGAGCGCGGCGGTTGCAGGTGGACGACGCTGTGAATCCCTTTCCGGTCGATGCCCATCCCGAACGCGTTGGTCGCGACGACGACGTCTAGCTCACCCTCGGTAAACGCTTTAAGCGTCTCCTCTTTGCTACCCGAACCGATGCGCGCATGATACGCGGCAGCCTCGATGCCTAAGGTCCGTAAGTTCGCGGCGTACTCCTCGGTCTTGTCACGCGAGCCGATGTAAACGATGCTGTCGCCCGCGCCCCGGTGCTGTCGGATATGCTCGACGAGTGCGGAGAAGCGTTGGTCGAACGGGATAATCTCGATATCGCTGCGGATTTCGTCGCGCCAGCGAAAGGGAGCATCTTGAGGGAGAGGTTTAAGCTCCCTAGCGAACTTCTCGCTAAGCCCGCCTAGCATCGCTGCTAAATCCGCGAGCACCTTTCGCGTGACCGTCGCGGTCACAAACCCGATAAGCGGACGCTCTCCAGCGCGGTGACTGTCGTCGTAAAGCGCGTTTAACGCCCCGGCGATACGCTGAAAGTCGGGCCGAAAGTCGTGCCCCCACTCCGACAGCGTGTGCGCCTCGTCGAGTACCCACAGTCGCGGCAGCCGGTATTTGAGCACCCGCTTAAAGGTCGGCGAGCGCAGCCGTTCGGGCGACACGTAGAGGATGTCGATGCGCCCCGCCCGCACCCCGTCGATGACCTCGCGCTGTTCGCCGTAGTTCTGCGTACCCGACAGCAGCGCCACCCGGTCGGCGTAGTCGGGCACGCGCAGCCGTAAGCTCGTGACCTGGTCGGCCATGAGCGCCTGCAACGGCGAAATCACCACGGTCAGCGCCCGCTGGTAGCGCGACAGAATCAGCGCCGGAAGCTGAAAGGTGAGGCTTTTGCCGCCGCCGGTCGGCAGCGCCCCGAGCGGGGCCACTTCGCCCCCTAGAAACGCCTCGATGATGTCGCGCTGGCCGTTGCGAAACGTGTACGGTTTACCGTTTTGGCCGAAGAAGTGCTGGACTTCGGCGTCTAACGCGTCTCCGGCAATCGGTAGGGAGATGGCGGCGCGTTCGGTGTCGGCAAAGGTCGGGTACGCGTACTCTAGCCACCAGGGGCGCCCCGCTTCGGGCCGGTCTTTGCCGTAGAGCCAATGCAGAAACGCGACGGTGCCGAGGTGGGAGGGGGAGGGCTCGAGCCCCTCCAGATACACCTCGAACCGCGCCACATCGACTTCGGGAAACCGCTTCTCGAACACCCGCCAGTCGGGCTCGAGCCCCTCTCCCCCACGCACCACCCACTGCCGCAGCACCCCGCCCGGCAACAGCCGCCCCGCCCAGTAGCGGACGAACTCCGGCAACTCCACGAGCGCCGCCGCCGCTTCGGTCAACACCTCGAAACTCTCTTTACAGTCTTCGACCGGGTCGTTTTTAAGGTTGTTGTCGTCGCGGTAGAGCTTGGCGAGGCTGTGGTAGTCGCGCCACGGAAAGGCCACGCTAGACAGTTCGAGCGTGTCGCAAATTCTCTTTTGGAGACTGTGTTCACGGTCTTCGTTTCCAGTCAGCCGCAGCAATACCGGAACGTCGTGTCGGCGGAGGTTGTGACCGATGACGAGGTCGGCGTCTGCCAAACGTTCCACCACGCCCGAAAGCTGCGCCGGTGTCGGGTGCTCGAGCCGGTACTCCCCACTCGCGTCGATGTAGGCCAATTCGTACAGAACGTCGGTGGCGGGGTTGTGTTCGATGTCGAGGGCGAGCCAGCGTGCGGGTAGCGGCGTGTCGTGCGGGTCTACGGGCGTTGTGGGCGTGTCTGTGGGGAGTGCGGGACGGGCCGTTTCGGGCGTCGGCGTGCCTAAAAGTCTGCGGACGAACGCTCCGAGCGGCGAGTGCTTCTTTACGGTGTCGTTCGGCATCGCGCACCTCCGTGCCGGGGTGGCGTGTGGTGCGGACGGGTGTCAGGGGTGGGGGATGGGGGGCTCGAGCCCTCCCACAGAGTCTCTATGTTCATCTAGACCTAAAAACTTACCACCCGCACCGACGGTACCGCAACGGTCTTTTAACCCGACCCGTCCGTTTAACCCAGCACGTCCGCCGCTTCTTGGTCGCTCACGTCCTCGTGCCACTCCTTTTTGCGCGTCGCCCACGACGGAAACGGAAAGTTTAGCATCAGCGGCGAAGGCACGTCGGGCTGGTGGACAATCATCGTCCCCGGCGCCAGAATCGTCGCGCGCATCCGAAACGAGCCGGGCATAAAGCGGTACTCGCTCCGCTCCGCCTCCGCCGCGTCGAGCCGCCCGACAATCCGCACCGCCGCGTTCGACACGATTCGCCGTTCGACCTCCGACGCGGTCTGCTGCGCCCCGATAAGAATGATGCCCATACTCCGCCCCCGCTCGGCGATGTCGAGTAGCACCTCTTTGATGGGGCTGTCGCCTTCGGCGGGCGCGTATTTGTTTAGCTCGTCTAGGACGATAAAAACTTGTCCGCGTTGGCGCGTCTCCTGTTCGTTAAAGACCTGCTTGAGCAGCACGCCGACCGTAAACATCTGCGCGAGCGGCGGCAGCTGGTGGATGTCGACCACGTGGACCTGCTTAGCCGCGTCGAGGATGTCGAGTTTGGCGCGCCCGAAGGCTTCTTTGGGGAGGTCGCCCCGAATCAGGCGGCGGACGTGTTTGGCCGCGCCGCGCATCCGGCGGATAAACGCTTCGCGGGTCGCTTTGGCCTGGTTCGCCGTCCAGGCCCGGTCGCCGCCCCCTTTACCGTCGTCGTCGTCAGCACCTTCAAGCAGCAGTTTGTATTCGAGATAGGTGACGAGGTGGTCGAAGGTTTCGAGCTTGATTTTGCCGGTGCGGGTTTCGAGCACATTAAAGCCGATAGACTCGTCTTCGCTAATCGGGCCGGTCGCCTCGTCTTTAGGCGTTAGCGAAAACCCCGACTGCTCCTCCGCGACAAACAGACCCGGTCCCTTCTGCTTCTCCGCGAGTTTGGCAAGCTTCTCTTCGACGTGCGAAACGAGAAAGCCGAGGTTGCTCATCGCGTCGCGGTCACTTAGCACGAAGGGCAGCATCCGCTCGTTCGCAAACTCGTGCAGCGTCCACAGGTAGGGCGCGACACCCTCTCGGCTCTTGACGTCGGCGAGCAGCTTTTCGCCCTCCATCGCGGGTGCGTGCAGACCCACACTCGCAAATTCGGTTTCGGGCAGCCCGCAAATCTCGTAGCGAGAGCGTTCGGACTTGCGCTTCTGTCGCCACTTGCCCTCCTCTTCGGCGTAGCGGGCGTTAGGTTTGTCTAGAAACAGCAGGTCTTCGCCCTTGACGTTAAAGATAATCGCCTTGGTGTTGGTGCCGCTAACAATCGGCTGGCGCGTCTTCTGGTTTTCGGCGTTAAAGATGCTGTAGAGCAGAAACAACGCGTAGCTCGTCTTGGTCGCGATGCCCGAAATGCCCGAAATGTTGATGTGAGCGCCCTTGGTGCCGTTGATAAAGTCAAAGTTGAGGTAGCCGACCTCGTTGTTACGCAGCACTCCCGCCGGGAGCGGCACGTCCATATTGTCGATGTAGAGCGCCTTAGCGAGCGCCTCGCCGCCCGCGAGAAAGACGCTGTCGCCGGGGTTAGGCGGGATAAACTCTTCGGGCTCTACGCGGGTGACGAGCACGTGGGCGGTGTAGGCGACGTTGGCGGGCATTAGGCCCTGCGCGACGAGTTCGGTGTCGCCGTCGAACTGCACCCCCTCGAAGCGTCGGCGCACCTCGTCCACCACGCCGTAAAACCGGACCGCGTCGGCGTCGCTGCTCGGGTCGCTCACCTCGATATAGATGATGTCGTCGAGTTGCACCTTGACCCCCGACGACACCGCGAACCAGAAGTTTAGCGGCGTCGCGTCTTCGGTGCCGAGCACCATCCCGATAGTGTCGCGCTCTAGCTCTAGGCTCATACCACTCCCTGTCTGGAGAGAAATTCGGTGATGCGGCGGCGGATAATCTGCGGGTGACCCATACGGCGGCGGAGTTCGCTTTCTAAAGCGCGAATCGGCAACAGTTGTTGCGGGGCTCGAGGGTCCTGGTGCTGTTTGCTCGCAAAGGTCGGTAACAGCCGGGTCAGATAGTCAGCGAGCTTCTGGGCCTCGTCGAAACGAGCGTCGGGGTTTTGTCCGGCGTAAATCTGGATACGCACCATCCCCGCAAGGGTGTAGAGCCACGGGCGCGGGTCGCGTAGCCGCAGAAAGAACTCGAAGATACGCTGATTGGTGTCGGGGCTGTCGATAAGGTAGAGCGGCGAGCGCTGGCCCTCTTCGAGACGGCGGACGACATCGAGTTCTTGGCGGGCGATGCGCAGGTCGTGAATGGTTTTGACGTAGCCAACGACGTTAGGAAGCTTGTCGATACGCGGATGCGAGCCGTCACCGATAATGAGCGCGCCCGGGTGGTTTCGGCTGAGCTGCACCGCAAGGTTGCGTTCGGCTTCGAGCATCTTAAACTGCAAGCGCCGCAGCACCGCATCGGCGTCGGTTTCGGGGTCGGGTTCGACGCGGTAGTTAAGGCTGCCGAGCGAACGCTCGAAGTCCGACAGAAGCTCGAAGTCGCCAAGCGTCCGTCCGTGGCTAAGGGTGCAGAGCCGCTGGACCCCTTCGCGCCCGGTAAGCGCCGCGACATCAGTAAAAACCGCCCGACGCGACCCGCGCGGGCAGCAGTCCACCACACCGACGCCGTAGGTGCCGATAGCGCCGAACGCGACCTGTTCGTTGTCGTCTTCGAGCAGCACCCGCGCTTCGGTACGGCGGCTGCCGTCGGTAAAGAAAAGTGAGTCGTAGTCGAGCTTTTCTAGCGCGTCGTCAGGGGGGATAAGCGGCTGCCAGGTGTCGTACTCGATATCGGTAGTAACGCGGTCGCTCTGCACGTCGCGGACGTTGTCGGCGTAGTAGGCGGTGTTGTATTCGGCGGCCCAGGGGTCGAGACGTAGTTGCATCGTGCTAGACACTATACCGCAGCGACCCGCTCGAGCAAAGACCCCTCGAACGAGCGGACTGATCGCACCGGACACTCGGTTTTAAACACCCGGTTTTAGACATCCGGGCTTAGACATCCAGTTTTAGACATCCGGGTGATGTCACGGTCCGGTACAGACAACACGGTGGTAGACGGGCGAAGACCGTTACGGTGAACGCATCTACAGCGACCGCATCCGCCGACGTCCCCACACCAGCACCTCGCGCAGCAGCGGCGTCTTAAGCAGCCGTACCAGCAGCCGGTTCTGCCAGCCCGGGATGTAGACCGCGCCGCCCGACCCGAGATTGCCGAGCGAGCGCTGCGCTACCGCATCCGAGGTCATCCACAAAAAGCCCGGCAGGTCGCCCCGGTCGAAGTCTGCAAATTCGTCGGTGTCGTGAAACTCGCTGTAGGTAAAGCCGGGACAGAGCGACTGCACGGCGATGTGGTGCGCGGCGACCTCGCGCCGGAGCGACTCGGAAAAGACGTTGAGGTAGTCTTTGGTCGCGCTGTAGGTCGTGTTGCCGGGGCTAGGTAGAAATGCCGCGACCGACGCGACGTTGACGATGCCGCCGTAGTCGCGCTCGATCATCTTCGGCAGCACCGCGTAGCAGAGCCGCACACTCGCCTCGACGTGGAGTCTGAGCATGGCGAGGTGTCTGTCTAGCGCGACCTCGTAAAACGCACCTTGCGTGCCGAACCCGGCGTTGTTGATGAGCAGGTCGAGGTCGGGCTGGTCGCGGATGTAGCGTTCGACAGCGGAAATATCGTCCTCGTCGGTTAGATCGGCTTGCAGAACCGTTACGCGGACGTCGGCGTGTGCTTCTAAAGACTCGGCTAACGCACGCAGCTTGTCTTCGCGCCTCGCAATCAGGGTGAGGTTGGTCTTGTTCGCTGCGAGATGCCTCGCGAACGCCGCGCCGATTCCGCTCGACGCTCCCGTAATGAGCGTGTGGTGGTGGTGTCGCATCGCGTCCCTCCCTATCTTTACAATCTCTATCTTTACAATCTATGCTGACCCGTCGCTAGCACGGACACACCCGGACACGCTACGATGCCGCTCAATCAACATATTCGGTAACGTCTTTTGACGCTCTTGTGACGCCCCCATGAAACACTTTAGCTATGCTTAAACACAGTGTGCTTATCTTTTTGTTGGTGATGTTTGGTGCCGCAATGTCGCAGACCGTCGGGCAGGTACCGATTAGGGGAATGTCCACTCAGGCCGTGTTTTTCGCCCAGGCTCCCGAACGTACGCCCAGTTTCGACTGTTCTAATGCGACACTCTGGGCCGAGACGCTTATCTGTGCCGATAACGACCTCGCCGCCTTAGACCGGCGCATCGCCGCCGCATACCAAGCGACTTTAGGGCAGCTTGCGAGCGGACCCGCAGAAGAGCTAAAAGCCGAGCAACGTGCCTGGATCGCCGAGCGAAACGGTTGCGAAGAGGCGGGCGGCTATCTCTGTCTGCTCAGGCTCATGGACGCACGGGCCGAACAGCTCGAAGCCCAGCAGAGTACGAGTGCGAGCGGCATCGACCTTCGGGTCGGACGATGGGGCTTTACGGCGATCCGCGCGATTGTAGAGGCTGACGTTGCAGGGCTAAGCTGTCTCGACCTTAGCCTGATGCGTAACGAAATCTTCGCCCGGCGCGGCTACATTTTTAATCGCCCCGACTACAACAGCTACTTTGTCGCCCAATCCTGGTATCCCCCTTACGAGCCTGTTGTCGACGTCAGCGTTCACAACCAACAGGTCATCGAGATGTTAGGCAGCGTCGAGCAAGCCAATATCGACGCCATCTTAGCCACCGAAACAGCACGGGGCTGCCGATAAAAGAGTAACGACGTTGGTAGGAGCTCCGGTCGGTAGGTCTTTAACTTAAACGTAACGTATACTAGACGTATGGCACGGCTTCTACTGCTTTCGATCGTCCTGCTGATAGGCCCGATATGTCTATCCCTACCGACCCTAGCGGCGGCGCAGTCAAGCGACACTCCAAGTCGCTACCGCGTCGCCGTACTCGACTTTTCGGTGACCGATCTAACCGGCACCGTCAGCGACCCGGAGAGCGTAGGCCGCGCGATGGCGATCGCGTTTCAGACGCCGCTGGTGCAGTCGCGTCGCTTTACCGTACTGACCCGCAACCAGCTCGACGAAGTGTTGGGGGAGTTGGTGCTCGCCGAGCAGGGCATCCTCGACCCCGACGCGGCGCAGCAGATGGGCCAGCTCGCCGGGGTCGAGGTGATTATCTCCGGAACCATCGTGGTGAACGCGCCCGGCGCGCTGTCGGTCACGGCGAACTTTATCGACGTCGGGAGCGGCGAGGTCGCCGCCGCACTCACTATGCCCGCAGCCGGCCCACAAGACTTCGGGCGGCTCGCCGCAGCGCTCGTAGGCGAGGCCGCTAGTGAGTTTCCGCCGCAGGGCAGGATCGTCGAGATCGCGGACGGGCGCGTGTTTATCGACTTGGGTAGCGAGACCGGGCTTAGCAGCGTCGGAGCGACCGGGGTTATCTACCGTAACAGCGAGGTCGCCGGACTGGTCTTTAGCGAGCAGATCGGCAGCTTTGAGGTCGTGCAGATCGGGCCGCAGGTCAGCCTCGTCGAGGTGACCGAAAGCGACGACCGTCCGGCGCCCCGCATCGGCGACGTGGTGACGATCCAGCCGCTTAGCGGCCCGCGCCTGCCGCCGGTGACCGATGTGGGAACTGCTGACGAAGCAACAGGGACCGAAACGCAACTCGCCGTACGCGGCGTTCCCGAGGGCGCACAGATTTACCTCGACGACGTTTTTGTAGGGCGGCTGCGGCGGGGCGAGTACCTGGACGGGGTCGCGCGCGGGAGCTATCAGCTCCGGATCGAGGCGGCGGGGTACCAGACCCAGACCCAGGCGGTGCGGGCGACGGGCGACGGGGTGACGACGGTAGAGGTAGGGCTCGAGCCCCTCCCCCAAGCCGCCACCCCCAGTTTCGACTGCACCCTCGCGAGCAGCTGGAGCGAAACCCGCCTCTGCCGCTACCCCGACCTCGCCGCCCTCGACACCGCCCTTACCGACACCTACGAGGCACTACGCGGGCGCATCGGTGAAGGCAGACGGACCGAGCTGCGCGACGAACAACGGGCTTGGCTACGCGAGCGCGAGCGCTGTGTCGGCGAAGAAGTGGCGGGCTACCGCTGTCTCTACCGGCTGATCAGCGAACGGGTTGACGTGCTGTCGGTACGGCTCGAGCAGATGGGGGGCGCCGTGGCACCGTTTAACATCGCGGCGGTGCCGGACGGGCTCGAGCCCCAGGGCGTCATCCTCCTGCCGCTCTTTTCGGGTCGCTGGGACTTTACCTCGGCCCGCCTGGTAGACGCCGACGACTTGGCGGCGCTCTCCTGCCCCGACCTCGCGCTGATGCGTAACGAAATCCTCGCCCGGCACGGCTTTATCTTCGCCCGCGCCGACCTCGCCGAATACTTTAACGCCCAAGCCTGGTACCCGCCCGCCGGCATGGTCAAAGACCCCAACGTCGCCAATCAGTGGGCGGTCGCGAGCCTCAGCACGACCGAAGAGCGCAACATCCGCACCATTCGCGACGCAGAGATGCGGCGCTGTTTCGCGACGTTTTAGACCCCGTGATCCGTACCGGCGAACCCCTCCGACAAACATCAGCGCGTATCGCTACGGGTTCGGCGGCGCAGACGCCGCGCGCAGATCGAGCGGTGGTGCGACACGTCCGTGCTAACCCCTGTATTGGCCGAAACGTACGCGGCCAGACCCATGCGCGCGACTCGGTAGGGTCGGTGCTTTACGCTCGCGCCGGGGTATGCTAGGCTAGCATTTGGCCTTGCGACCGGCTATCCTCCGATCATCTGGTTGGTCGCGGTTACAGCACCTCGCTCGAGATTTCGTTAATGAGAAGACGTTACCGGATAACGTCAGAGCAAGACTACGACAAAGGACGTGAGTTTGACGTGAAAACATACTTTCCCAAAGAGGCCCACAACAGTTGGGTGCTCGTCGACGCGCAAGGCCAAACCGTAGGGCGCCTCGCGACCCAGATCGCCTCGCTCTTGCGCGGCAAGCACAAGGTTGACTTTACGCCGAACCAGCTCGGCGGCGACTTCGTCGTCGTGATCAACGCCGACAAGGTCGTCTTTACCGGTAGCAAGCTAGACCAGAAGGTCTACACGCGCTACACCGGCTACCAGGGCGGCCTCAGAACCGTTACGGCGCGCAACCAGCTCGACAAGTTTCCCGAGCGCATTATCGAGCACGCGGTGTGGGGCATGTTGCCCAAGACACGCCTCGGTCGCCGGATGATTCGCCGCCTCAAGGTCTACGCTGGTGAGGCGCACCCCCACGACGCCCAACAACCCGAGAAAGTCGAGCTTCGCTAATGGCTACTGATCAGTACTACGGCACCGGACGCCGCAAAAACGCTATCGCCCGAGTCTTTCTGCGCCCCGGCAGCGGTCGCATTACCGTAAACGGCAAAGACTTCCAGGAGTACTTTCGCGGTATTTTGGTGGGCGTACAGGCGCTCGAGCCCCTCAAGGTCACCAACACCGCCGGTCGTTACGACGCCTACATCACCGTCGAAGGCGGCGGCCCGAGCGGTCAGGCCGGCGCGATCAAGCTCGGCGTGGCCCGCGCTCTCTTAGGCGTCGACCCGAACTTTCGCGCCCAGCTCAAGTCGGGCGGCTACCTCACCCGCGACGCCCGCGAGGTCGAGCGCAAGAAGTACGGTCTGCGCAAAGCCCGCCGCGCGCCGCAGTTTAGCAAGCGCTAGAGCGCCGTTACGGCGTCCGCACGCTACGCGACACCCGCAACATACAAGGTTGGGTCGAGATACCCAGCCTTGTTCTCGTTATGGGCAGAGCTCGGTAGACAGGTCTCTCTGTACGGGCTCTCTGTACGGGTCTCTCTGTGCGGGGCCGTGCGTGTCGTGTTTAGGATGATACGAACGCGCCGAAGTATCGGCCTAGTCAACGTCGCAACAGAGCGTCGGCGCACGTTCGCGTCGGGATAGGCTGCTAACGCTATGGATATTCTTCAAGCTACGCTTCTCGGGGTCATCCAGGGGCTGACCGAGTTTCTACCGATCTCTAGTTCGGGCCACCTCGTGCTCGTTAGTTATCACTTCAATCTGCTACCCGAAGACGAGGCGCTACCGCTCTACATCGGCATCGCGACCAACACCGGAACGCTGCTCGCCGTTCTGGTCGCACTGCGCCGCGACGTCTGGGACGCGCTGTCGGGCTTTTTTGTAGGTCTGCGGCAGCGCGAAGCCCGGGCGAGCCAGGGGTGGCTTATGGCGCTGCTCGTGATTGTGGGGTCGGTGCCGACCGTCCTTATCGGTCTCGGGCTACGCGAGGTCTTCGAGGTTCTTAACCGCCCGCTCTACGTCTCGTTCGCGCTCGCCGCGACCGGCGTGGTGATGTGGTTTACCCCGACTTCGGGGCCGAAAAAACAGGCGAGCGATCTGTCGTTTCGTGACGCCTTTATCGGCGGTATCGCCCAAGGGATCGCGGTCGTTCCGGGGGTGTCGCGGTCGGGCATCACCATCGCGACGATGCTGTGGCGCGGCGCCTCGAACGACCTCGCGCCCCGCTTTTCGTTTCTAATGTACCTTGTCGTGTCGTTTGGGGTGAGCATTATCGGCATCGAAGAGGTGCGGGCCTCGGAGATCGAGGTCTTTCCGCTCGTGGTGATGGTGTTGACCTCGTTCGTGACCGGCTACGTCGCGCTTATCTGGATGTTCGCGATCCTGAGAAAGGGACGTTTTCGCTGGTTCGCGCCCTACCTCTGGGCGGTCGCCGCGTTTACCCTGGTACGAATCGCCGTCACCTAGCCGACTCACGAAGACGCGAGGAGAACGTCGCGCTATTTAAGCCGCGACACATTTAAGCCGCGACAATGGTGTTGTCCTTACCCGGTCGCGTAGCATAGACACCGAGGGCGCACCCGATCGGCGGACGTATACTGATCTGATACGCGGATCGATGAGGTCGGCGTTTTGAGCGGGGTTAGGATGGGGATCGTGGTGGGAGGGCTCGAGCCCTCCCAGCAAAAACGCCTTAGAGACCGGGCCGTTTCGGTCTAGTGCGCACAGCCAGATCGACCGAACGACACGAGACAACCGCCCTATTAAAGATCGCTACAGCAGCCCGCAAGCTCGGCAGCATACCGCACCATCCCCGTCGACCGGCATCATCAGTCTGCATCGTTGACATCACCCTATCGACTTCGCCACATCAGGCCAACGTCTAAACGCACACTAACGTCTAACAGGAGGTTTCTCCATGTCCGTTGTCACCCGCATCGCACCCTCGCCGACTGGCGATCCGCATGTCGGCACAGCCTATATCGGCTTGTTTAACTACGTCTTTACTCGCAAACACGGCGGTAAGTTTATCCTCCGGATCGAAGACACCGACCGCGAACGCTACAGCGCCGAGTCCGAAGCGCGCATCTTCGCCGCACTGACGTGGCTCGGCCTCACCCCCGACGAAAGCCCCGACCAGGGCGGGGACAACGGCCCGTACCGGCAGAGCGAACGCTTAGACATCTACAAACAGCACGCCTACGAACTCGTCGACAAAGGCACGCTCTACCCCTGTTTTTGTAGCGAGGAGCGCCTCGCCGAGATGCGCGCCGAACAGAAGCGCCGCAAACAGCCGCTCGGCTACGACGGACGCTGCCGTAACCTCGCCCCGGACGAAGCGAAGGCCCGGCTAGACGCGGGCGAACCGCACGCGCTACGGCTCAAGGCGCCGCTGACCGGCGAAACCAACTTTAAAGACGAACTGCGCGGCCTGGTGCGCTTCGCCAACGCCGACATCCGCGACGGGGTCATGCTTAAGAGCGACGGCTACCCGACCTATCACCTCGCCAACGTTATCGACGACCACCTGATGGGCGTCACGCACGTGATGCGGGCCGAAGAGTGGATTACCAGCACGCCGATCCATATCCTGCTCTACGAGGGCTTCGGCTGGGAGATTCCTCACTTCGCGCACCTGCCGCTGCTGCGTAACCCGGACGAAAACAAGACCAAGATCAGCAAGCGCAAACTTAACACCTCGCTCGACGCCTACCGCGAACAGGGCATCGTCGCCGAAGCACTGCTCAACTTTCTGGGCAACATGGGCTGGAGCATGCCCGACGGGCGCGAGTTTTTCGGGATCGAGGACATGACCGAACAGTTCGACCTGTCGCGGATCTCACTCGGCGGGCCGGTCTTCGACCTTAAAAAGCTCCGTTTCTTTAACGCCCGCTACATCCGCGAACTCCTCTCCTTAGAAGACGTCGCCGAGCGCGCCGAACCGTTTCTAAAGAGCGCGGGCCTGACCTGGGACGACGAAGACTACCTGCTCGACGTGATCGATATTTTGACACCCCGGGTCGAGACGCTCGCGGAGTTCGCCGAGCACGACTACTTCTTTCGCGAAGACTTTGGCTACGACGCCAAGGCGCGCAAAAACCTCGCGGCGGGCCAGAAATACCTCGAAGACCTAGAGCGCGAGTTCGCCCGGCTCGACTCGTTCGACGAGGACAGCGTCGACGACATGCTGCGCGACTACGTGCAGTCGCAGAGTGTCGGGATGGGCAAGGTGCTGCAACCGCTACGGGCGGCGCTAACCGGCGTGAGCAACTCGCCGGGCATCAACGAACTCGTCAGCGTGCTCGGGCGCGAACGGGTGCTCAGACGGATAGGCCGCGCGCTGACCGCAATTACGGCGGGGCTGCCCGACGACAAGCCGAGCGCCGAAGAGAACAGCGCGAACAAGGGCGACAAGAGTAGCGAGGCTGCCTAGCATGGCCTGGTTCGACCGACTCAAGCAGGGGCTGTCGAAGACCCGCACCGTGCTCACCACCGACGTCCGCGAACTCGGCAAGACCTGGGAGATGGACTGGGACGACCTCGAATTTGCGCTGATCGCCGCCGACACCGGAGCGGGCATCGCGAGCGAGGTCGTCGCGCAGACCAAAAAGGAGCGCGAGACGGGGACGAGCTTTCAGGCAGCGCTCGAACAGGCGCTTATGGATCAGCTCGAGCCCGACCGGATGCGCCAGAAACTCCGCCGCGTCGGCTTTAATCTCGACGTGAGCCGCAACATGGTCGACATCAAGGGCAAGGTGGTGATGGTGGTCGGCGTGAACGGGGTCGGCAAGACCACCACCATCGCCAAACTCGGCCAGTACTACAGCGGCTTCGGCCAGAAGGTGATGTTCGCCGCCGGCGACACGTTTCGGGCCGCCGCGACCGCGCAACTCGAAACCTGGGGCCAGCGCCTCGACATCCCCACCATTAGCGGGGCCGACGGTAGCGACCCCGGCGCGATCGCGTTCGAGGGGGCGCAGGCACGCCGCGCCAAAGGCCGCGACCTCCTCTTCGTCGACACGGCGGGGCGGCTGCACACCCAGCACAACCTGATGGCCGAGCTTAAAAAGGTCAAGCGGGTGATCGGCAAAGCCGACGAGGGCGAGCCGAAAGAGGTGTGGCTGGTGCTCGACGCGGTGACCGGACAGAACGGCCTGTCGCAGGCCAAAAAGTTTCACGAGGCGGTCGGCCTGACCGGCGTGGTCGTAACCAAGCTCGACGGGACGGCCAAGGGCGGTATCATCCTGCCGATCGTCCGCGAACTCGGGTTACCGGTCAAGTTTATCGGGGTGGGCGAGCAGGCCGACGACCTGCAACCGTTCGACGCGGCGGCGTACGTCCGGGCGCTGATCGGGATGCCGGAGAAGGCTCGAGCCTAACCCCTCCCCCAGTTTGTGGACATCTACTGTGGATATCTACGCCCGCGCCTTCGACTTCTGGCAGACCCTCGCCGACGACGTCGCCACCCTCCCCGGCGGCGACGCGCTCGTCAACCCGCACGTCCCGCTGCTGCTAAGCAACGCCGCCTGGTACCCGAAACCGGGCCACCTCGCGGGGCTCGCCGACTGGTACGCCGCACGTGATATTCCGCTCGCGCTTGTCGTGCCTCACCAACGGGGCGCCGAACTAGACACGATGTTGGCGGAGGGGCCGCTAGGGCTCGAGCACCCCTTCTACCTCCGTCCGCCTCATACCGAAAACACCGACCAGGACGTCGTCGTCGAACAGCTTGGCTGGACCCACACCCGCACGCTCGGCGAGTTTTTGTGCGCGCACTACGGCGTTCCGTCTTACGGCCTCGGCCTAGCGAATACGCTAGCTAAAGCGATGCAGCGGCGTCCGGACATTACCGCGTTTGCCGCCTACGACGCAGACGAGACGGTCGGGGCATTGGTCACGTTCGAGGCCGAAGACGCGCTGATCGGGATGTTTTGTGCGGGACGTGGGGGGCTCGAGCCCCGCCTCGCCTTCGAGGCCGACAGCCGCAGCCTCACCCCCTATATTCTCGACCTAGACGGAGACAAACCCTCCAACGAACACTCCGACAACCCCTCGGCTTCCCCCTGCTTCGAACGCTGGAGCATCACCGGAGACGTAACGACGTGAACAGCTCTTTATGAACACCCCTCTGCTCCTGATCACCGCGACCGCACAGGAAGCCTCGCTGCTCCGCGACACGGTCGATTCGCTCACCCCGCAACCCTTTCCGCTCGGCGACCTCTACCTCGCGCGGTGGGGACGGCTCGAGTTCTATCTCGCTCACTTGGGCGTGGCTAAGGTCAACACCGCCGCCGGGCTCGCGCTCGCTATCGACCGGCTAAAACCTCGGACCGTGTTGCAGTTCGGTATCGGCGGCGCCTACGTCGGCTCGTTTCTAAGTATCGGCATGATCGCGGCTGCCGAACAAGAGATCCATATCGACACCGGCGTCGCGACCGAACAGGGCTGGCAGGGGATGGCGGCGCTCGGCTTTCCGCTGCTCGGCGACGACTACTACAACCTCTTTCCGACCGACAAGGCGCTGCTCGATCGGCTCGTCAGCAGCCTCGGCGCGACCCCGGCCATCTTCGGCACTTCGGAGACGGTCACCGGCAGCTTCGACGCGGCAGCGGAGTTACAGGCCCGTTTCGACCTGTCGATCGAGTCGATGGAGGGCGCGGCGGCGGCGCAGGTCTGTGCGGCCTACGGCGTCGCGTTCGGCGAGCTGCGCGGTGTCAGCAACATCGTCGGCGAACGCGACAAGGTGCGCGGCTGGGACATTCCGGTCGCGGTGCGGGCGGTCAATCAGGGCGTGCTGCGGCTGCTTAACGACCTGCGCTAACCCTTCACCGTTCGCGTCTCGGCGCCGGCGTGCGGGCACCTCGCGCGCTGCAACCTGCTAAACTGACGGCTATCATGGTGTATTTACAGCGATTCGTAGCGGTCGGCCTGAACATCGCGCTTGTCGTGACGCTGACGTCGGTGCTGACGTCGGTCGCGTGGGGGCAGTCGACGCCAGCAGAGCGGACGCGGGTGGCGGTGTTGCCCTTTAACGTGTACGGCCTGGTACGCGACCTACCCGACGAGTTTGGCCGGGCGCTCGCCATCGCGGTCGAGGGGCAGTTGGTGCGGCAGCCGGGCTTTCAGGTGGTCACCCGAAACGACCTCGACCCGCTTCTAGACGAGTTGGCGTTAGGAGAGCAGGGGGTGCTCGAGCCCTCCCAGGCCCAACGCCTCGGCCAGTTGGCCGGCGCCGAACTGATCATCACCGGCGACCTCGTCGTCGAATCGGCCCAGACGTGGGTACTAAGCGCCCGCTTCGTCGCGGTCAAAACCGGCGAAGTGCAGACCGCGGTGTCGCTAGAGTTGCCCGCCGACACGTCGCTCACCACGCTCGCGAACAGTCTGGTCATTACCGCGCTGCCGTTGCAGGGGGTGGTGGTGGTGCTCGAGCCCCCCCGCGCCTTCATCAACCTGGGTAGCCAGTCCGGCCTGACCAACGCCATGACCAGCGGCATCATCTTGCGCGACCGCGAGGTCGCGGGGCTCCGCTTTAGCGAAAACGTCGGACGCTTTACTATCGTGCAGCGCGGCCCCGAAGCGAGTCTTATCGAGCTGATTCCGAGCGACGGCATTAGCGTCGAAGTCGGCGACATCGTCCGAATCACCCCCGCTAACGCCAACATCACCGAAGTGACTTTGGGCCCCACGAGCCTGAATACTCTCCAAGCCGACACACTAGCAGATCCTCAGAACTTCGCCCAAGGTACTGGCGCGAGCGCCGTTATCGTCCCACCTATCGAAGCCGCTCCTGCAATGCCGTCTAACGGAATGCCAGGGCCGCTCCAGACGTCGGGGAACCGCTGCGACGATCCAGGCGCGACCGTTACCATCCCCGATTCGCTCCTTCTCGTCGCGGTCCAGAGCCAACTCGGCCTCGACACCCCACCGACCTGCGCCGACATGCTCGGCCTCTACGACCTCAACATCGACCTCGAAAGCCTGCCGCCAGCGTGGACCGTAAACGACGCCAAGATACGCGACCTTAGCGGTCTGGAGACGGCCCACAATCTCGAATATCTGTCGCTTCCGCAGCATCAGATTCGTGACCTGTCACCGCTCGCCGAGTTGCAGCACCTACGCGAACTGCTGCTGTTCGACAATCAGATCGACGACCTGTCGCCGCTCGCGGGCCTGACCGGGCTCGAGGCGCTCGTCATCGACGACAACCGCGTCCGCGACCTCGCACCGCTCGCCGGCCAAGCCCGGCTCTACAAACTGTGGCTAAACGGCAACCCGGTCCACGACCTGTCGCCACTCGCCAACCTCACCGCCCTCGAAGAACTCCGCCTCGAAAGCACCGACGTGGTCGACCTCGGGCCGATCGGCGGTCTGCACAACCTCGACGTGCTGATTCTAAGCGATACGGCGGTGCGCGACCTGGCGCCGCTCCGGGGGCTACCGGCCCTCTCGGTGCTACGGCTCGACTACACGGCGGTGCGCGACCTAGCGCCGCTCGCAAGTCTCGGCAGCCTCGAACAGCTTCAGGTCGAAGCGCTCGACCTTACCAACAGCGACCTCGGTGTGTTGGCGTCGCTTCCTAACCTGATCGTGCTAAGTCTCGGCGGCAACGACATCAGCGACCTGTCACCGCTCGCGGACCTCGCCGCGCTAGAGATTTTGTATATGTGGAACAACCGCGTCACCGACGTGTCACCCCTGGCCGGGCTAGAGCGACTCGAAGTCGTCTATCTGGGCGGTAACCGCATCCGCGACGCGGCACCGCTCGCACGGTTACCGCTACGCGAACTGTGGCTAGAAGGAAACCCGCTCGGCGACCTCGCGGCGTTCGTCGGTAACGACTATCCCGACCTGGTGGTGCTAAGTCTGCCGGCTTCGCTACGCGGCAGCGACGCGGCGCTTACAGCGTGGCTCGAGCTCCTCCGGTCGCGCGGTGTCGAGGTGTACTTTGATTAGGCATCTACTCGTCACCATGCTACTCGCCAGCACGTTCGGGATCGCCCAAAACCCTATCCAAAATCCTGTCCAGAACCCTGTCCAAAACCCGGGCAGCATCGTCACCCCGTTACGGCTCGACGCAGCACTTACCCCGCTCGGTCAAAGGGCCGACATCGACTGGTCGCGGGGCGTGTTGCGGGCGGTCGGGGCGGGGCGCGTGGTCGGCGGGGATAGCGCGGCGCGGCGCGAACTGCTCGCGACCGGTGCGGCCAGAGCCGACGCACTACGGCTGCTCGCGCTGCTCGTAAACAACGTGCCGGTTTCGGGCCAGCGCGAGGTCGGTGACTACGCTATCTCGGTCGATGCGTTCGTGCAGGGGGCGCGGATCGGCCCGGGACGGCGGGTTCGCCTCGCCGACGGCACCGAGGTGGTTTGGGTCGAAGCGACGTTGCCACTCTTCGGGAGTCGGCAGGCGTTAGCGGCGCTCGTGCTACCGCTACACCGCGAGACGGGCCGGTCGCTGTCGTCGTCGCTGACGAGCGCCGGTGCGGGTGCGGGCTACAGCGGGCTGATCGTCGAGGTGCGGGGGGTGGGGCTCGAGCCCTCGCTCGCCCCCCGTATCGTCACGCCCGAACGCGATCTCGTCTACAGCATTCGCAACTTGCCGAGCCGCGGCGGTAACGGCCTCGGCCTCGTCGCCTACTACGGATCGCCGCAGCACGCCGCCGCCCGGGTCGGCACCAACCCCCTCGTCGTCGTCGTCACCCCGACCACGACCGACGGGCCGGTCGACGATCTGGTCGTGGGCCCGGATGACGCCCGGCGGATACTCGCCGCAGACGCCACGAACAACTTCTTGTCGCGGGGCCGCGTCGCAGTGGTATGGCGTCCATAACCCACACACCGCGCTACCCGCACGACGCAACCACACGAGCGTTCTTCATGTTTGACGCCCGCATAGCCCTCATAATAGCAACAACCATCTACGGTCGTGGCGCCCGATCGCCCCGTACAGGAGGAACCTCGTGTCTGACATCTACCGTTCTGACATCTATCGTTCTGACATCTACCGTTCTGACATCTACCGCTTTACCCGCCCCGTCGCCCGCTGCGCCGTAGCGCTCGCGCTACTGTTCGCGCCGCTCGCGCTCGCCCAAGAAATCGTCCTTACCGTCCGGGGGGCGTCGGCACCGACCGATGGCCGCGCGGCGACCGGGCGCAGTCTCGCTATCGACGACGCGCTTCGTAACGCCGTCCAGCAGGGTGTCGGCACCTATGTCAGCGCCGAAACGCTGGTCGAAAACTTCGTGCTGATCGAAGACCGGATCGTGACGCGGGCGGCGGGCTTCGCGCGGCTGATCGAGGTGACCGAGGAGGGCTTCGACGACAGCGGCCTCTACCGGGTCAGCGCCGAGGTCGCGGTCAGCGGCGACGCGCTCCGCGACAACCTCCGCGACATTATCCGCGCTAACGGCGACCCGCGCATCATGATCGCCGCCCGCGAAGAGACGCCGGGTCAGAGCCTGATCCCCTACACCGTCACCAACCTGCGCCGCGACCTGCTCGGCATCGGCTTTAGCCTGGTCGAGACCGGCAACCAGCTGCCCGACTTTGGCGATATCGACGCGGTCGCCAACCAGGCCCTCCGCTTCGGCGCCGACCTCGCACTGCTCGTCGACGTGCAGGCGAGCGAAGCGCCCAACCCGCCCGCAGCACTTCGTAACGCCGGGCTGACGAGTGTGAGCACCACCCTGTCTCTAAACCTGGTCGATATGACGAGCAGCCGGATTATCTACAGCGACGTCGGGACGACGCCGGGCGCCTCGGTGACGGCAGCAGCAGCGGCGCAGAACGGGCTCGAGCGCACCCTGCCCCCGCTCCAGGCGAGCCTTAGCGACGAACTCGTCCGCTGGCTTCAGGGTGCCGGCGACGCCGACCGGGTCTACACGCTGACGCTGCGCGGGCTTAGCGGTTACGCACAGGCGGGCGCATTTATAGACGCGCTCGGCGCCGACCGCAACACCGCACGGCTCGAGCTCCGCAACTTTAGCGGCGGCACCGCTACGCTCGACCTCGACTATCAGGGCACCCGCGACGGCCTGCTCGCACTGCTCGGCGAACTCGGCTGGAACATCGTCGAGATTCAGAATAGGGATTTGGTGCTCGAGCCCTAACCTCACCCTCAACACACCTGAGCACAATCACCATAAGCACGATCACGAAAGGAACCTTTCGCTATGAATCAATCACACTTACCGCAACAACGGCTTGTCCTGCTCACGGTCTTTCTCGCCACTATCCTGCTCCTCGCCGCCTGCGCCCCGCGCACCCAACCGGCGAGCGACGCAAGCAGCAGCACCACCTTACCGAGCCCCTACGTCGGCAGCACCTTTGGCGGCAGCACCCAAACCGTCGCGATTGTCGTCGAGGGAACCCGCAACAGCGGCCTTACCGAAGACCTCCGCGACGCCCTCTACAACGAAACCCTCAGCGAGCTACGCACCCACCCCTTCTACCGTCCGCGCTTTACCGTGGTCGAACGGAGCCGTCTCCAGAACGCCCTCGACGAACTCGCCCTCGGCGCGAGCGGCGTCGTCGACGTCGCTACCGCCCCCCAACTCGGCAACCTCCTCGGCGCCTCCTACATCCTCTACGTCGAACTGTTACAGGCTAGCGCCGAACCGGTCGGCGTCGCGGGGCTGCGCCTGCCGGGCGTCGGCAACCGCACCAGCGTGTCGGGCTACGACGTCACCCTCTCGGTCGGCTTTAACTTAGTCGAGGTCGAAACCGGCGCGGTCATCGGCGTCGGGCGCGGCACCGAAGCGGGCTTTGTAGGTAGCGGCGTCGCGGTCGGTAGCCAGAGCATCAGCGGCGACGCCCGCACCAGCGCCCTGCTCGAACGCGTCTCCCCCGCCGTGTTTCGAGCCGCTAACGCCCTCGCCCAGGACGCCGACGGCGCGATCGAAACCGCTACCGACACCGGCCTGTAGAGATGTGGTTTCAGGCGCGTGTCGTCACTACAGGTCTCGGTGTTGAACCGGAAGATGTCGCGCCCACAGACGACACACCGAACAAGTTCTCAAGGTCGCCGTGAGGGTCGGGAGGGCGATGAATGTCGGTCGGGTGCATCCTCGAGCGTCAGGTTTGGGTCGGGAGGGCTCGAGCCGAGCAGATTTGTCAGCACATCGTAGACGTCCGGGATGCCGAGAAATTGCGAGACATCCTAATCTAGCGAGCGACACCATCCCGACAAACCGCCCGGTCGTTCGCGGCGCAACACTCTCGCAAAAATGTACGACAATGTACTATAATCTAACCGAGAGACATCTAGAGGAGGTTTACCGATGCGCCCCATCCTAACGAGTCTGCTGATTAGCCTGCTTAGCGTTAGCTTCGCCCAGTACGGCGACACCGACAGCACCCTCGATACCACAACAGAGGTCGCCCAGAGCCAGCCCGCCACCGACGACTATATCCGCGACGTACCGCTCGACAGCGCGACCTTCGCGTTCGGACAGACCGCGCAGATCAACTGGTCGCAGGGCAGCATCACCGTCGAAGGGGCCGGCACCGCCGCGCCCGGCCTCACCCAAGCCCAAGCGAGGTTGCGCGCCTTAGGTGCGGCCAGGGCCGACGCCTTGCGCCTGCTCGCCGTAACCGTCGAGGGTATCAACATCACCGCCGAAACCACCGTCCGCGACTACGCGTTAGAAAGCGACGTGATCCGCACCAGCCTAGACGCCTTCATTCGCGGCGCGGTGTTTCCGTCGGGCGGCGAACGGGTCGAGCAGTTTAGCGACGGCAGCTTTATCGTCTACGCCACCGCCGTGTTGCCCCTCTTCGGCTCCGACTCGCTCTCCGAAACCGTCCTGCCGCCGTTCCAGGACCGCGAGCGCCAAGACGGCCAGCAAGGCAGCACCCCCGCCACCCCCGAAACCCTGCTGAGCCAGACCCTGCGCCACAGCTACTTCGCCCAAGCCCAAAGCCCCTTCACCGGCCTCATCATCGACGCCGGCGACACCCCCATCGCCGCTTCGCTCGCGCCGAGCATCCTTAGCGAGTCAGGCGACACCGTCTACGGCATTACCGACGTCGCCGCAGACACGGTCGGCATCCTCGGCGTTGCCACCTTCTTCAACACCGTCGCCGGCGCCACCACCGACCCCCGCGTCGGCGCGAACCCGCTTATTATCCGGGCTGTAGGCGTTGACGGCAGCAGCGGTGCACTCGTCGGTCGGACGCCGATTATTAGTGCGGAGGATGCCGAGCGGATTCGTCAGGCGAACGAAGTGACGGGGTTTTTAGAGCAGGGCGGGGTGAGCATCGCCGGTCGTGGAACAAGTGACACAGGTGGATTATTCATGTACGAGGCCCGGCTTAAGTAGATCATGGTGCGAAAGAAAGTGCTTTCTCTACAAGCTTAATAAAGTAGTTTTGCGAGGTCTTAGCGAGTTTATCGCGTAATTCACGCGTTTGCTCGCTATTATTTTCCTCTATTGATCTGAGGTATTCTACTTGCATTATAGCTAAGTCGTCCCGTAATTCTTTTCCTAAAAGCTCTGCCGCTTCTACTGTTCTCTCAAACTCGTTGCTCTGCTTCAGTGCTACGAGTACACCAGCTAACAGAAGATAGATATCCAGTAACCTTAGCTTCAACTGCAATGATAATGCCACACTTATCGATGCTTCCAAATATAATTTGGCTTGGCTAAGATCAGCTTGCATAATTGCGATGCTTCCTTTTTCTATCTTTACTTCCAGCATCAGTTCAGGCTGTTCTAATCCATCCAGAAGTTCCTCTGCGCTCTCGATCTCCTGAAGGGCACCTTTCACGTCTTCCAGTCCTAAGAGAGCATTGATGGAATGTATGTGGGTCATAATCTGTTGTGGCTTTAATTCAAATTCTTGATAGTAGCTTCTAGCCTCTTTTAAACGTAGTAAAGCCCATTCACACTCTCCAATATCTTTCAAAAGAATCCCCTGATTGAGAGCGATTCTAGCCATATTATCTCTGCTGCCAATTCGATCAGCCTGTCTATAAGCTTTTTCAAACATTTTTAATGCTTTTTTAACCTGACCTGTATCACCATAAGTTGCTGCAGTATTCTGCAAAACTACTATTGCTCTTTCAACATCACCAGCCTTTTGAAAAGTATCCTGTGCATGTTCATAATTCTCTCTTGCATCTTCAATGTTTCCAAAACGGTATTCTACTGCTCCCATAAGGTTTTTTAATCTCGCGTAAAGTAATAGATCTCCGTCTTTATCAAACCTACCTATTGCCGACTCTAACCACTCTTTTGCTTTTGCCTGATCACCTTTCTTGTGCGCAATCCAGCCTAAGTCTGCCTGAACTTTCGCAATCGTGACACCTGAGCCTCCACTTTTGAGTGCAATTAGAAGAGCTTTATTGGCGATCTCTTCTGCTTCACCAAATCTCCCTTGAAGAGATACAACGCGGCATAAGTCACTATAGGCTGCAAGGTTATCCGGCTCGAGCCCAATCGCCTGCTCTAACAGCTCCCGGCTCGTCTGCAAATCCCCCCGTTTCTGCGCGAGTTTGCCTAGTCCGTGGAGGGCTTTGGCTTGGGTCGGCTCGGCCTCGGCAGCTTGCTCGTAGTACTGCTCGGCTTCGTCCCAGCGCCCGATACGGTCTAAGAGTTGGGCGAGTTCTAACCACACCTGCGGCGCTTCGTCGGCAGCTTCGGAAAGCACCTTACAGGCAAGCCGGTAGTAGGTTTCGGCGACATCGTTCGCGAACACCGTCATCGCGTGGCGGGCGGCTTTAAGCGCGAAGGGGACGGCACGTTCGGGGTCGCTGGTTTCGGCGTAGTGTTCGGCGATCAGTTCGGGCGGGGTGTCGGGGTCGTCGGCGAGCTGTTCGGCGAGGGCTTCGTGGTAGCGGCGGCGGCGGCGCGGGTTGAGGGCGCTGTGCATGATGTCGCGCAGCAGCGGGTGGGCGAAGCGGTAGTGGTCGTCTTTGCGCTCGCGGATCAGGTTGGCGCGGAGCAGTTCGTCGATATCGTCGAGCAGGTCGTCTTCGTCGGCGGCGGCTAAGTCCATCAGGGTGTCGAAGTCGAAGTCGCGACCGACCGCGCTCGCGATCTGCAAGGTCTTCTGGGCGCTCTCGCTAAGCTGTTCGACCCGCTCGGCCCAGATCCCCTCGACGCTCGGTGGGATGCTGACCACTTCGCGGCTCCACTCCCAGACCCCTTTGCGGCGGGCGATGTGGCCGGCTTTAAGGAGGGCGTCGAGCATCTCTTTGGCGACCATCGGGGTGCCGGCGGCGTGGTCGATAACGTGTGTTTCGAGGCGTTCTTCGACGTCGCCGCCGAGGAGGGCGCGGATGAAGTCGCGCATGTCGCGTTCGCTAAGCGGGGCGAGGTCTAGACGGGTGAGCTCGAGCCCCCGCAGCGTCTTCTTCGTCAGGGGCGACACCGCTTCGGGATGCACACCGAAGACCACGAACCGCTCGCTGTCTCTGGTCCGCACCAGATAGGTCAGGAGCGCGAGCGTCGCCTCGTCGGCGTGGTGCAGATCGTCGACGATAAGCGCGAGCCTGCTGCCGTCCGCACCGAGACGCACGAGCAGTTGGTCGACAGCGTCGTAAAAGCGAAACTTGGCGATGTCGCCGCTCGCCTCGACGTCGGTAATGGTCGGCTCGGCGCTCTGTAACAGCGGCCCGAGTACGTCGCGCAGCCCTTCGGCGGCTTCGGCGAAGCCGATCGGGTCGCGTTGTTGCAGCCGGGTCAGCGCTTCCCGAAACGCCTGGTACGGGATCTGCACGCCGGGATAGAAGCGGAGCGACAGCACCAGATAGCCCTGCGTTCTGGCTTCGTGGCGCAGGTCGCCGAGCAGCCGGCTAAGGCCCAAGCCCGGAACCGCCTGGAGCAGCAGCGGCTGCGACGGGGTGTTTAGGTTCTGGGTGAGCGTGTGCCAGGTCTGGGCGTGACCGACGAGCGGCGTGTTGAGGAGCTGAGCGGGCGTCGCGTCTTCGATCTCGGCGGGGCTGCGCACCGCCATGGTGAGTGCGGTGCGGTCTCGGAGCAGTTCGACGCTAATCTGTTTGAGCTCGAAGGCGACGTCGCTCGCGGCGCTGTAGCGGTCTTCGGGCGCCTTTTCAAGCAGCCGCATGGTGAGCTCGTCGAGCCGTTCGTTTACGAGCGGGTTGTGGGTCGAAGGCGGCAGCGGCGTCTCGCGAAGCTGCTTGATCAGAATTTCGGTAAAGACGTTGCCCGCAAACGGTGTCGCGCCGGTTAGCGTCCAGTAGAGCAGACAGCCGAATGCGTAGAGGTCGCTGCGGGCGTCGACCGCTTCGCCGCGCACCTGTTCGGGGCTCATGTAGGTGGCGGTGCCCATCACGGCGCCCATCTGGGTGAGTGCGGTGGTGTTTTCGTGGGTCGATTTGGCGAGGCCGAAGTCCATCAGCCGCGCTTCGCCCGCTTCGATCATGACGTTGTCGGCTTTAAGGTCGCGGTGGATGATGCCTTGGGCGTGGACGTAGCCGAGCGCTTCGGCGGTTTCGATCAGGCGCTCGAGCCGCCCCGCGAGCGTTTTGACGTCTCGGGGCGGTTCCGGCCAGACCTCTTTAAGCGTCCCGCCGGTCAGGTACTCCATCACCAGAAACGGCGCGTCGTCGTGGAGACCCGAATCGAACACGCGCAAGATGTGCGGGTGCGACAGCCGCGACATGAGCCGAAACTCGCGCCGAAAGCGGAGGTGGCTTTCGCCGGGTGCGAGCATGAGCACTTTGAGCGCGACCTGGCGTACCTCCTGTCGGTCGCTCGCTAAAAACACCGCACCCATCCCACCCTGGCCGAGCGACTTTTCGACCTGGTAGCGTCCGGCAACGAGTTCGGAAACGGTCAACATCTTTTCTAGTGTAGCGGCTTTTCCGAAAAAAATCCTAGCGATCCGGTTGTGACGGCGGTTGCACTGCTAGGAAGACGGTTCGGAGTTTTGCGACCCGTCTGAAGACGCTCCCGGAGACCTTGCCGGCTTTTCCCCGAACGTCTCCCCAGAGGCTTTTGCGGACGTCTCCTCGGACGTCTCTTCGGTCACCTCCCGGGCTCGAGCCTGCTGCCGTTTCTCTCGGGCGAAAAAGTAGCTCATCGCGTTGACAAACAGCAGGATAAAGCTAAACAGCCAGATCACGACCGCGAGCACCGCGACGAGGCCGCGCGTCCACGAAAACTGCGTGCTCGCCGCGAGCAGCGTGATGATACCGACAAAAGAGAAGAGGTGGATAACGCTCAGGACGATGGTCAGCGCCCGCTTATTGTCCCGCGTGTCGCCTAGTTCTAGGTTGCTTCTGTTCGCGTTGCTTTCGCGCGTTGGGCCTCTGTTCATATTGTCGCAATCATAGCAAGGTCTACCACCTTACCAGGACTACGAGCTACGGCGCCGCGACCGTCTGACCTCTCTGACGCCACGTTAAAACGCCGCCGCAGGTCACGTATTCGGAGCCGTGCGAAAACACCGAGCGGCTTGTGCGTTATACTCTCGGCATGGCACTTACTACAGGACTAGACATTTTAGGGAAGGCTCGAGCCGGACAATACGGCGTCGGTGCCTTTAACACCAACAACATGGAGATCACCCAGGCGATCATCGAGGCGGCTGAAGAGATGCGCAGCCCGGTTCTCGTCGCACTGTCGGAAGGGGGCTTAAAGTACGGCGGTAAAGACCTCGTCAGCCTCGTGGTGCGCATGAGCGAAGAGGCGAGCGTCCCGGTCGCGATCCACTTAGACCACGGCTCGAGCTACGAGTCGGTGCTTCAGGCGCTCCGCTACGGCTTTACCTCGGTCATGATCGACAAGTCGCACGAGGAGCCCGAGGTCAACATCTCTGAAACCGCGCGGGTCGTCGCGGCGGCGCGGGCGGTCGGCGTCACCGTCGAAGCCGAGATCGGTCGTTTGGGCGGCGTCGAAGAGCACGTCGTCGTGTCCGAAGAGGACGCGATTCTGACCAAGCCCGACGAGGCCGAAGAGTTTATGGACAAGAGCGGCGCGGACTACCTCGCGGTCGCGATCGGCACCTCGCACGGCCCTAACAAGGGCAAGGGGCGCCCCTTTATCGACCACGACCGCCTCGCCGAAATCGCCGGGCGGCTCGAGCACCCGCTCGTCATGCACGGCGCGAGCGGCGTCCCGAAAGACCTCGTCGACCGCCTCAACGCGGCGGGCGGCACCCTTAAAGACGCGTCGGGCATCCACGAAGACGACGTCCGTAAAGCCGTCACCAACGGCATCGCCAAGATCAACACCGACACCGACCTACGGCTCGCGATGACCACGGCGGTGCGCGAGGTGCTGCGCGACAAGCCGGGCGAGATCGACCCGCGCAAGATCTTAGGTCCAGCGCGGTTGCTGATGAAGGATCTGGTCAAGGCGCGGATCGAAGTGTTTGGATCGGCGAACAAGGCCTGACCGACGTTCACAACTAGTTTTTAGACGAGGGCGGATCTTTCGGGGTCCGCTCGTTTTCGGGTCGGGCGGCCTCGGCGCGCTGAGCGTCGGCCTGCTGAGCGTCGGCCTGTTGGGCGTTAGCGACCAGCACCTGACCGAGACGGCTAAACACGAAGTAGACCGCGCCTAACATCACCAGAACCGCGAGCGGCGGCGCGAGCAGGATGAAGGCGAACAGCGTAACGGCGCCAGCACCCGCGACCTGGACGCCGAGCGGGGTGTCTTCGAGGTTGGTCGGTAGGTTCGGCCTGTTCGGCGCGGATGACGGTGTAGACGATGGTGCAGAGGACGAGCTTGGCGGGGTCTGGGAGGGTTGCGGGGCCGAGGACGACGAGGGGTCGGTCTGCGTCGCTGCGGGGCGAGCCGGACGGGTGGTGTCGACCGGTGGGGTGGCGGGGCTCGAGCCCGTCCGCGCCTCCTCGAAAGCGTCGGTCGCGCCGAACTGGTGCAGCAGCGACGCCAACCCTCCAGCAAAGCCCTGACCGACCGCAGCGAGTCGCCAGCCGTCACGGCGGTAGAGTTCGACGGCTACAGCGGCTCGAGCCCGGCCCGCTTCGTCGTCGGTGAGCGCGTCGCGCAGGTCGAACCGGGCGAGTTCGTGCTGTTCGTCACCGACCCGAACGGTCGCCTGGTCGAACTGGCTAAAGGTGCCGGTTTCGACGTCGAGTGCGATCACGAGTTTGTGTAGTCCGCTCGGCAGGTCGTCGAGGGTGATGCTCAGGGCGGTCCGTTCGAGGCTCTCCGGAGCGAGCAAGATGGCGGCGCCGGGGCCGCGCGGCTGCGGCGGATGGATGAGGTAGGCGGGCTCGAGCAACTTCTCGTTCTCCCCTACTCCCAAACAGCGCACCGTCGCGTACGCACTTCCCGACGTTTCGACGAGTACGTGCAACCGCGAGGCGGTCGTCTGCGCACTAAGGTCGAGTTTTTGACCACGGACAAGCGTATCGGCCATAGCGTTTAGTCTACCCTAGTCGCGCCCCTAAAAACTGCAACGGACGTAGCAGCGTCCGCCGCCGCGTTGTGAGTCTGGTTGTGTAGCTTAGCGGACGGTGCGCCCTCTCTAAAAGACCGTTCTGACTCAGAAGACGCACCAAGCAATAGCGCTCTTATGTCAGAGACATTGTGGATCTTATGTCGTGGATCTTGTGCCGTGGATCTTGTATCGGAGACATCACGCCGCGAGCGCCTCCCGGTGCCGCCGCAACACCCCAAACGCCAGAATCGCCGCCGGAATCATAAACAGATAGGTCACGCTCATCGCGGCCTGAATCCCGAACGCTTCTTGCAACTTACCGACAAACACGTAGAGCAGGCCCGCCGTCCCCCAGGTGAAACCCATCAGCATCCCTGACGCGGTCGCCATAGCGTGCGGCGCCAGGTCTTGCGCGCTTATGATGAGCAGCGGCAACGAGCCGTTTACGAGCGCACCCGACAGCGCGACGCAGACGAAAAAGAGCGGCGTGCCCGGCGTCAGCGTAAACACCACGAACAGCATCGGCACCGCGAGCAGCATCGCGCCGACCACCACCCCGATTCGCGACAGACGCGACGCGAGCGCTCCAGCCAGAATCCCGCCGAGACCCGCCGCAAAGCTAAACGTCGCGAGCGTCCAGCCGATCAGCGCGCCGTCTCGTGACACGTCGTGAACGCTTACGAGCCAGAGCGGGATAGCGTTGGTAAAGGTCACGAAGGGGATGCTCCGCGCGATACCGGCCAGACAGAGGACGCCGACCGGCCCGGCAAAGAGTGCGGCGTCAAACAGTTTGGGGCGCTGGTGTTTGGGGGCGCGCTCTTGTGGCGGCGTGACGATATACATCAGTGTGCCGAGGATAACCCCTGGAATCATCAGCAGCGGGGCGTAACCGGTGCCGAGGTTCGCGACCACCCAAAGGATGATGACCGGCCCGAGCGCTAAGCCGAGTGTCCCGCCGGCGCTAAAGATGCCGACCGCCAAGCCCTTGTGCCGCCCCGCCCCGTGCCGCACCAGACTCGTTCCAGACGGATGAAACGCCGCCGAGCCGAGACCGCCGACGAAGAGCACGATCAGCAGCAGCCAGAACGACGGCGCGACCGCCATCAGGCTAAGCAGCGACGAGCTAAGGACGATGCCGAGCGACCCGACCAGACGCCGCCCGAGCCGGTCGGACAGCGCCCCGAACAGCGGCTGCGTGACCGACGAGCTAAACGACAGCGTCGCGACGAGCAGCGCGAGCACCGTCTCGCTTAGGCTAAAGCGGACCTGCAGCGTCGGCAAGAGCGCCGCGAGCATACTCGTAAAGGCGTCGTTGGTGGCGTGGACGAGGGTCAGAAAGGTCGACAGACCGACCCCGGAGAGCATGATGCGGTTGCGGGTAGGAGTGCTTAGCGCCATAGCGACAGTCTACGGCGGGGTCTCGTCCTAGTTTTCTGTTTGTGTTACGCATATCTGTTTGTTTCACGCATATCTGTGTGTGTCACGCGTGGTCCGGTGGTTATGCCACTTGTCCGAGCCGCGACCGCGTCTCTGCGACCGTGTTGGGTGTGGCCGAAGCGGTGCCGACAAGTCCGGATCGATTATCCGGTGGGGGGAGGGCTCGAGCCCCGTCATCACACCGCCGCAGTGCGTTTCTACATAGCAGTTCCACGAAACTTTGCTCCACATAAAGCGTCACCGTCAATATCCGTCGGTTGTGATAGTTGCAGCATCATCTAGAATTGCTATACAGCACGTTTCTACAGTCTCCCGCACCAAAACCTCTTGCGCCAGAGTTTTTACGCCAGAGTCTTTACGCTAAAGTTGTCGTTATGAAGCCACCGAACAACACTTTTCTATCATTCCTGACGGTCGCCGTCCTGTTCTCGTTCGCCTTCGCCCAAGACGACACCCGGCTGGTCCTTGCGACCACTACGAGCACCGAAAACTCCGGCCTGCTCACCGCCCTCCTGCCCGGCTTTACCGAAGCGTTCGGCTACGAGGTCGATGTGATTGCGGTCGGTACCGGCGCCGCGCTACAGCTCGGTCGTAACGGCGACGCTGACGTGCTGCTCGTCCACGCACCCGACGCCGAGCTAGCACTCGTCACAACCGGGGCCGCCGTCAACCGTCGCTACGTGATGTACAACGACTTCGTCATCGTCGGGCCCGACAGCGACCCGGCAGACGTCGCGAACGCCGACAGCGCCACCGACGCCCTAACCCGCATCGCCGCGAGCGGCGCCACCTTTATCTCGCGCGGCGACAGTTCGGGGACGCACCAGAAGGAGCTGTTGTTGTGGGCTCGAGCCCCCACCGACCCCACGTGGCCGCGCTACCAAGAGGTCGGTCAGGGGATGGAAGCGGCGCTCATCATTGCCGACGAACAGCTCGGCTACACCCTCACCGACCGGGGCACGTATCTCGCGACGCGCGACAGGCTCGAGCTCACCGTCCTGTTCCAAAACGACCCCGCTCTGTTTAACCCCTACCACGTCATGGCGACCAACCCCGCCAACTACCCCGACATCAACTACTACGGTGCCATGTCGCTCATCGCCTACCTCACCGCGCCGAGCACCCAGGCGGCTATCGGCGACTTTACCGTGTCCGGCGAGGTGCTCTTCTTTCCGGCAATGAGCAACCCCACAGACTAATCTGGCGCGCTGACAGAAACGTATTACCGACACCTCGCCATCACAACGCAAGACCGGCCCCATCTCTCCGGCTGCCGGTCTCTCGCTGCGCCCGTAGGCTACTCGTTTAGGATTGCTGTTGAGAGCGACGACGCGCGCCCATCCTCTGCGGCCTAACTGCGATGGTCTAACGGCAGTCTAATCGACCTCGGCGGCCTCTTGCGGGTTGCGGCTTGGCGTCACGTAGACCGTCTTCTGCTGCGTAAAGTTGACCGCGCCCGCCGGTGCACCCTTGACCTTCCAGACGTTCTTTTTAAGCGTGTAGTCGACCGGCACGTTGTCTGACTGACGCGCCTGCGAATGCCCGGCGGCGAGTTTGGCCGCGAACAGCACCGTCTCGAACGGCACCTCGCGGTTTTCGGCCCGGACGATAACGTGCGAACCGTGGTAGCCCTGGACGTGCAGCCACAGGTCGCGGCTTCGGGCCATCTTGAAGGTGACCACGTCGTTGGCTTTGGCGTTGCGCCCGACCAGCACCTCGAAACCCTGCGGGCTCTCGTAACGCATGGCGGGCTCGGCGCGGTACTGGGTTTTGGGCTTCTGGACGAAGCGGCGGTGGAGTTCGGCGACCGTGTCGTCGTCTAGAGAGTGGGGGGGCTCGAGCCTCTCTAACAGCGCCTGCACCTCTTCGAGTTCGCGCCACCAGTCTTCCTCGCGCGACGCTGCCTGCGCGGCCCGCTGTTCGCGCTTTTTCGCCTTGTCGTAGAGCTGCTCGGCGTTGCTGATCGCGTCGTAGCGAGGGTCGAGCTGCAAGGTTAGCGGGTGGCCGGAAAAATCGGTTAGCGTTACCTCGTCAGTGTGCGGCGGCACCTGCTTCTGAAACGCGAGCAATACGTCGGCCTGCTGCCGGATCTCGTCAGCCTCCGCCGCCGCTTCGCGCACCCTGTCGATATCTTCGATGCGCTTCTCAAACAGCTCTTTGCGCTTCTCTAACGCCGTTTTAAGCTGCGCCCGCTCGTCGGCCTTGGCTTCGTGCGCCCGCAACGTTTCGAGGTCGGGCAGGTCGAGCGCCTCCTGCATCATCTGTGTCGGTGCGTCTACCACCCTGTTGATGACCGGTAGCACCCGCGCCACGTCGCTCTCGTCTAAATGACGTTCGGGTGAGACGTTCGCGAGCCTAGCGATCGCCTCGGTGAGTTGGGGGCCGACCCCGTCGATGATTTTGCGAAACTGCTTCGGCGTCCGCCCGGTTATCGCCGCGGCGAGTTCGTCGTCGGAAGCGACGCGCGGGTCGAGCTTGTCGTAGGGCGGCGGCGGCGCGTAGGTAAGCCCCGGCCTAAGCTGCCGAAAGCGGTTGATGTCTTTGGTCACCTCGCGCGCGACACCGAGGATCTGGCCGTCCGGATCGGTCAGGACGATGTTGCAGTTACGCCCGGTCAGTTCGACGATCAGCGTGACCGGATCGCTACGCACAAAGCCTTCGGCGGCGGCGAAACGGAGCATAAACGCCCGGTCGAGCTTAAACTGTTCGGCAGCGACCAGGTCGCCAACAGCCCTCGCCGCGACCAGATCCTGAAACCTCGTATAGCTTCGCCCAAATTGTGGGTAGTCGCGCTTGAGCGCGACGCGCGGGTTCGGCGGTTTGTTGTAGAGCCACAGCGCCCCCTGCGCGAGCGGCAAGACAAAGGTGTAGGCGTCGGGAAAACGCCAACTCTGCCGGGTGCTCGGCAAACGCGGCAGAGCGCGTAGCTGTTCGTCGATAAGTAAGCCTTCCACGTCGTTAGTCTACGCGCCTCGGCCAACCTAAGCACCGACCGCCCCGACACCGGCGCGAACATCACACAGGTACCGGAGCGGTTTCGGGGGCAGAACTTACCTCGCCGAGTGTGTTCGGTCGATATTTATGGGGTGATTTATAGGGTGCGCGTCAGGTTTCGTCGGGCGGTGCTAAGAGTGGTAAACGCTGTTCGCATAGGACGCCGTCGTCGTCTACGTTCACCTCCCACACCGCGAGGTCGGGCCGAAACTCGTAGGCGAATTCGTCGAGCTTGCGCCACAGTTCGTCGTCCCAGCAGTGCTGGCGGTCGATCAGGTGGTCGAGAAATCCGCTCGGGGCGCTACCGCCGAGGGCGTAACGGAGGACGTCTCTAAGGTTGGGCTCGAGCCCTGACTGTTGCGCCACAATCTCTCCCGAACGCTCTAGTCGTCGCTGTCCGGCGCGTCGTCGGAGGTGTCGTCACCGTCTCCCGAAGCAGCACCCTTGTACCGCGCCGGCTCACCCGTAATCGTCTCGATCACCTTCGCCTTAATCTCCGACGTCAGTTCGGGGTGTGCTTCGAGGTGCGTACAGGTCTTCTCTTTGCCCTGTCCGAGCGTCTCACCCTGGTACTTGTAGAACGAGCCCGACTTCTGCACTACATCCAGGTCGGCGGCGATGTTGACCAGGTCGCCGAGTTTATCGATCCCCTTACCGAACATGATGTCGACTTCGGCCTCTTTGAACGGCGGGGCGACCTTGTTCTTCATCACCTTGACGCGGGTCCGGTTGCCGACCTTATCGCTCCCGCTCTTCACGTCGCCCTTACGGCGCACTTCGAGGCGCACCGAGCTGTAGAACTTCAGGGCACGGCCTCCCGGCGTCGTTTCGGGGTTACCGTACAGCACGCCGATCTTTTCGCGAATCTGGTTGATAAAGATCGCGGTCGCGTGGCTTTTCGAGAGGATACCGGTCAGTTTACGGAGGGCCTGGCTCATCAGCCGAGCCTGGAGGCCGACGTGAGAGTCGCCCATATCGCCTTCGATTTCGGCGCGCGGCACGAGGGCGGCCACCGAGTCGATCACGATGATATCGACGGCGCCGCTCCGGATCAGGAGTTCGGTGATTTCGAGCGCCTGTTCGCCGGTGTCGGGTTGGGACAGGAGCAGGTTGTCGGTATCGACGCCGATCGCTTTAGCGTAGGTCGGGTCGAGGGCGTGTTCGGCGTCGATGAAGGCGGCGACCCCGCCGACCTTTTGGGCTTCGGCGATGATGTGGAGTGACAGGGTGGTTTTACCGCCCGATTCGGGACCGAAGATTTCGACGACGCGGCCTCGCGGCACGCCGCCGACGCCTAGGGCTAAGTCTACAGACATCGAGCCGGTCGAGATAACTCCCTGTTCCAGGCGGTTGCGTTCGTCGCCGAGGCGCATGATGGCACCCTTACCGAACTGTTTTTCGATCTGGTTGAGGGTTGTGTCGAGGATCTTCTGGCGTTCTTTGCTGATGGTGGTCGGTTCGGGGGGGGCGTCGGCCATGGTCGTCTCCTTGTTCGTCGGGCTTTCCGCTGGGGCGGACGTCTCGCAAATCGTTATCTTCTACCGGGGTCAATATTGGGGTACATAATCGGGGTACACAATCGGCGGGGTACGTATCCGGGTGACCCTCGCGCTCTAGACGCTACCGAGAGCATGTTTGGATATGATACCTTAAAATTTAACGTCTGTCTAGTCGTGACGTAGCCTCGTCTAGACAGAGCCCTGTCTAGAAACGCCACAACCAGAGTCGGTCGAGGTCATTCAGACGAGGTTATTCAGGCGAGGTCGTATACTGTCGTGAATAGTCGTCGTGGTGAGAGGGCTCGAGCCCCCCCAACTAATCCCCCACGACCGACCCCGCACTGTCGAACGCCCTACGGACACATATCCCTTCACGCCTTAGGCTCGTAGGTGCCGCGTCTATCTTCAGGCACCACCCCGACACACCATTCGCGGGCGCTCTCCCCTACGACCGGGCCATCGACCGAGCCGCGACAAGCAGCTCGTCACCTTACAAAACATCTCTCATCACACCCGCCCCACCAGGAGGACCACCATGCCGAGCCTACTTCAGACCCTAGAAGCCGACGTCCGTTTTCGCACCATGCTCGCCCTGCTCAAAGACGCCGACCTCGTCGACATGCTGAGCGGCGACGAAGCGCTTACCGTGTTCGCCCCGTCCGACGAGGCGTTCGACAAACTGCCCGAGGGCACCATCGCGACGCTCGTGCAGCAGCCCCAAGACTTGCAGGCGCTGCTTAAATATCACCTCGTCGAAGGCGACGTTCGGGTCGCGCAGCTAAACGACACGGCCACCCTAACCTCACTCGCCGGGCCGACGTTGGAGCTCGAGCCCTCCGACCCGCCCCGCGTAGGCCGCGCGACCATCCTCAACCCCGACATTCTGGCCGAAAACGGCGTTATCCACGGCCTCGACTACGTGCTGACCCCCGTTAGCTAGGCGTGCTCCCCGACCGACTACCCGAACCGCTGCGGCAGGGGCTCACCCGGAACCTTCCGCCTGTCTGGGCGGCGCTGCTGCTCACGCCGGTGCTGACACTCGTGCCGGCGGTCATCATTCAGATTGTGCTGGTCGCCCCGCTGCTAGGAGACGCAGAATTACCGCTCGACCTCACCGCGCAGAATCTGGTGCTGCTTAGCTATCTCGGCGTGTGGCTCGCGCTGTGGGCGTGGCTGCGGCGCTACGAAGGACGACCGCTAGCGAGTATCGGGCTCACGCGGGAGGCACCGCTCCGGCAGCTGTTCGGCGGCGTTATGATTGCGGTGGGGGTGCTCGGGCTGGCGGTGGTCGGGGTAGCGTTGGTGGGAGAGGTGGGGCTCGAGCCCACCCCTAGCCTCCTCCTGCCCGCGCTGCTTAGCCTTATCGGCTGGAGTGTGCAGGCGAGCGCCGAAGAAGCCGTGTTTCGCGGCTGGCTCCTCCCCGTCCTAAGCGCCAGACGTTCGCCCGCGTTCGGGCTGATGCTGTCGAGCCTGCTGTTCGCCCTGCTGCACGGCGCCAACCTCGGTTTTTCGCCGGTCGCGTTCGTCAACATCGCGCTGGTCGGCCTCCTCTCCGGCCTCTACGTGATGCAGCAGGGCAGTCTGTGGGGCGTTATCGGCCTGCACATTGCGTTTAATTGGTTACAGGGCAACCTCTTAGGGCTGCCGGTTAGCGGGGCGGCGTTCGAGGCGAGTTTCTTCCAGACTACCGTCCGGGGTCCGGCGCTCGTCACCGGCGGTACGTTCGGGTTAGAGGGAAGTCTGTTGACGACACTGTTTCTGCTCGTCGCGTGTGGCGTGGTCGCGTGGGCGCTCCGGCGCGGGGCGACGTCCGAAACGACGACCTCCGGCACCGAGGAACGTCTCTAGCGTAGCGCTCTGGGCTAAGCACCCCGTCTCGGTCGACAAGATACGCGGGGTGCTACGTCACCCGAAATCGCCGAACGTACCGAAAAACGGCGTCGGGTGAATAACGAAGAAGGCCACAGCTAGCTCGAGCCGTGGCCTTGTTTTAGGGTGGTCTGAGTGACGCTTCGAGTGACGTAGCGCGAACGCTACAGCACCTGCATCACGTAGTTGTCGGTCGCCGCTTCGAGACCTGCCGGACGTGCGACGTAGACGCCGCGCGTCCCCGACAGCACCCCTTCGTTACGGAGTTCGCCCAAAATACGGGTGATGGTCACGCGCGAACTGCCGGTCAGCGAGGCGATGTCTTCGTGGGTAAGCGCGAGCGGCAGCTTGACGCCCTCTACTTCGTCGGCGTCCTGGCCGAAGCGCTCGGCGAGCCTCAAGAAGGCCCGGGTGACCCGCGCCCCGACCGGCAGTTCGGCGTCGTCGATAAGTTCGCGGCTCCGGCGCAGCTGCCGCGCGAGGCTCCGCATGATGTAGTCGCGCAGTTTGCGGTCGTTCATCGCCTGTTCCGGGTCGATAGGCGTCAGGCAGGAGCTATGCACCGCGACGATCGTCTCGGCGTGGTTGGCCCGGTCGAGCGCCGCCGAACCGACCACGTCGCCAGGACCGTAGAGGTCCGCGATACGTTCGCGTCCGACCGAGGTAGGTACAATAGCCTTCAGAACACCGTGGTTGACGATGTAGAGCGAGCTAGCTTCGCGTCCGGCTTCGTACAAGACATCGTTCGGTTCGAGGTTCCGCGTCGGTAGCGCTAAGGTGTTCGGCACGATGTCGTGCGTGTTGCACGGGCTCTGGTTTGTAGGTTTGTTCAGCGTGTTCAGCATTGAGGTCTCCTCCCTCGTTATCGAGGTATGGTTGTCGAAATTAGGTGGGAAGTTAGGCGATCGGTCGCCCGCGCGTGCTCTTCCCGGCAGATATTTTTTAGAGGGCAGCGGTCTGTAGCTCTTAGGCTTAACCCATGTTGTTCGTAACTCGTTGTTAGCAACTCGGCTGTCGGTAGCCCGAGTTCTTGGCAGCGCGTTACCGTTAGCGGCACCGACGTCGTTTAGGAAAACGATTATGTCGTCGGCAAGACGTACCAGCCAGGATGCTGTGTTGTTAAAATGTCTACGGAAGTCAATGCTCGGAAATGCGTTCGCCAGTAGACGCGTCGGCTCGAAACATCTTCGCACACCTTTGTACTCGTAAAGACCGGAAAAACACAGCTTGTTAAAACACATCATCACCGGGACGTTTGGCACCACGTTAAAACTGCGAACGGGCCAGCTAAAATTAGCGACACGACTGGGCGATAACCCTTATCAACGCTAATTATTGTAGCTTAGTTTTAGGGTTATGTCTAGGGTTGTTTTTTAGTCTGAGACACATTCTAACACGATAGGTCGCTATTTTGTGGTTTTTTAGACAACCAAACACCGCTCGTGACGACGATAAAGGTCGCGTCAGACGATAGTTTCGGCTTGACTATCGGTTCGCGGCGATGGTAACCCCCCCTTATGGAGGATATACTCCTCTGATAGGGGGGAGATGATAGGCTGCTGCTTATGGACATCCGCCAACTCGAGCACTTTATCTTTGGCCACATGACCGAAAGCGGCCTGCCCGGCCTTAGTCTCGCGCTCGTCGCGGGCGGCGAGGTCGTCTACCGGGGCGGCTTCGGGCACCGCGACCTCGTTCGGGGGCGTGCGGCGACGCCCGACACGCTCTACGGTGTCGGCAGCATCACCAAGTCGTTGACCGCGCTCGCGGTGATGCAGCTCGCGGAGGAGGGTAGGTTAGAGCTCTCCGACCCCGTCGACACCCACCTGCCTATCCGCCTCGAGGCACGCGGCGAAGTCGTTAGGCTCGAGCACCTGCTAAGCCACACCAGCGGCTTTCCCGCCCTCGCCTACTCCGAAGCGCTGCTCCGCTCCGCGCACCATATCGGCGGACGTCCGCTACCGATAGCCAGCCCCGAAGACGTGATGCGCTTTATGCACGGCGCCGACGACTGGGCCGAGGCGGCACCGGGCGAGCGCTGGTTTTACTTTAACGAGGGCTACGCCCTGCTCGGCCTCATTATCGAAAATCTAAGCGGCCAGCCCTACGACGACTACATCCGCGAGCGTATCCTCGAACCGCTCGGCATGACGCGGAGCTTTTTTAGCGCCGACGCGGTCGCTAACGCCGACGACGTCGCCGTCCCCTACGTCCTCTACCGAGACGGACGGGCGCCGGAGCCGGGGCGCTACCTCTACCGGACGATTCGCAGCGAGGGCGGGTTGATCAGCAGCGCCAACGACCTAAGTCGGTACCTGACGATGTGGCTCGAGCACGGCGGCAACATCATCAGCCAAGACAGCTACCGCGAGATGGTAACGCCCCGCGTCGCCGAGCCGAAACAGACGGCGCCTTACCTCTTCGGAGACAATGGCAACGCTCGTCCGGCGCGGCACTACGGCTACGGCCTCTCGGTTCAGAACGACTTTTTCGGCGGGACGCTCGTCGGCCACGGCGGGAGCGTGCTGGTGTCGACGGCGCAGCTCGCGTTTATCCCCGAACGCCAGGTCGGCGTCGCGGTCTTAGCGAACGGCAGCGGCTACCCGACCGCGCACATCGCCCAGGTCGCCCTCGCACTCCTGCTCGATGAAGACCCGGCAACGCTCCCCTTCTGGCAGATAGAGCACACCCTCACTGGCGTGACCGGTTACTACCAGACCTATCAGCAGACGATGAGCGCGACCCTAAAACGGCGCGGCGACTTCTTAGAACTCACCATCCACGATGACGCGCAGCCGCAAACCGTCATTCTCGTTCCCGAAGACATCTCTAACGAACGCGAACAGCACTTTTTTACCCTGTCGGCAGGTCAACGGTTGCCCGTTACGATTTGTCAGCGGGACGACAGAACCGAGCTTATCTACGAACGCTATAAGTTTCGCCGGAGCGGGCCGCTGACGTAGCTAGTCGGGTTGGGGCTCGAGCCCGGCGATCTTTTCGGTGAACTTGACGAGCGCCATCATGTCTTCGTCCCCATAGCCGAGCGCCTGGGTGCCACTCACAGCTTCGCGGGCGGCGGCGCTAACCGGCAGATAAACGCCCTGCTCGCGCCCCTCTTGCAAGACAAGATCCATATCTTTAAGGAGTAGGGCGACGGGAAACTGTTTGGTAAAGTCGCGGCTCTTAAGCATCTCGCCCTTGAGCTTAAAGAGCGGCGCCGCGAGCGGGCCGGAGGTGACGACATCGAGCATAGGCTCGAGCCCTAACCCCTGCTTCTTCCCGAACGCGAGCGCCTCGGCAAAGGTCTGCATCAGACCGCCTAACATCAGGTTGATACGCGTGCGTCCGCTGCGCGGGTCAGGATACCGTAGGCGACGTTGGCATCGACGCCATTCAGGTCTTCGCCGTCGTTTAAATTAGGGTTGTTGCCGTCTAGCTCGAAGCCGTTAATGCTTACGTCATCCGCCTCGATAGCGATAAGAACGCTAACCATCGACGTGTCTTCTAAATCGGCTGCGGGCGGATAGCCGCGCCTCGCTGCCGCGCGTTCCGGTCGCCGGGTCGATGTTTTCGTTCGGGCCCCGCAGCGTTAGCGGCTTGTCGATAATCACGCTTTCGGTGTAGGTTCCTGCCGCCACGATGATGATACCGCCACCACCGGGAGGGGCCGCAGCGACCCCCTCGGTGATGGTCTGAAAGGGAGCGTTGATCGAACCGTCGCCACCCGGAGCCGCCGCACTATCGACGTAGAGGAGATTTACGAACGTCGGCGGGCCGCTTAGGTTGAGCAGAAAGCCGGTCGGTAGCGACGCGGTGCCAGTCAGACGTACGTTGTCTAAACCGATCGGTGTTGATCAGCGCTACACGTTGATCACGACACTGCCACCCTGGAGCCCAGCGAGCACACCCTCGTCGCCTTGCAACACGTCTGAGAGTGCCGCGTCGTCGGTTACGATGATCGCGACAACATCGGCGGCAGCAGCGAGGTCTTTAGGCGAGTCGTAGACGCTAACGGCCCGCTCGGCGAACGGTTCGGTCTTAGCTTTGGTACGGTTGTAGACACCTCGGAGATACCCCGCTTCGCGCAGGTTGTGGGCCATCGGGGTGCCCATCGCGCCGACCGACGAGTCGTTAAACGACACGCCCTGCTGGCTAAAGGGGAGGAAGGTGATGTTACTAAGCATCGCGCCAGAGCCGTTAAGTACGTCGATATCGACGCTAATAAAGCGGTTCGGGCCCACATCCTCTATCGCTACGACCCGGGTCGCACTGTCGAAGCTAATCCCGCCCTGAAAGTCAAAGGTCTGGCCGCTGATGGTCGCGGTGTCTAGCACCGACACGCTCGCGTCGGGGTTGCTGTTTAGGTCGCTAAAGCTGATTTCGGCGAAGCCACCAAACGCGTCGGTCGGCGTCTGGGGTGCGGGGGCTAGGGCGGGCTCCGAACAGGCAGCGAGGACGAGCAGTAAGGCGAGGACACCGCTAACCCTGCAGAATGAGCGGATAAATTTCGGCGGTAAATTCATGGCGTTACTCCGTTCGTATGATCTTGTAGCTATCCGAATCTTAGCGCCACGATCGAGAAGAGCACTGCGCGGCGATCGGGCAGTAACGGGTCGTGCGGACGAGCGATACGTTAGGGGCTACCGACGGGAGGCATGGTAGTGGTTACAGTCTGCCAGGAACCGAGGGGCTCGAGCCCCGGCTTCTCGTAGCGGTGCGTAGCTTTTAGGCGCGGCTTGTCGGACGAAGGTCGGGTGGCTGCCGTGCTAACCGGGGTTCGGGTGGGGTTACGGTCTGGGCACATTGTCATGAACTCCTCCTTTGTAAAAACTCCTCCTTTGTAAAGTTGGGGTAGATAGTAGCACAACCACCTCCCACATACACCACACTAATCAGAAATCACCCCTTACTGGGGGTGTTTTGGTGGCGAGCACGTCGGTAGCGAAAGTCGCAGTGGCTCGAGCCCTCCATCATCGTCTGCGTCCGCTCTAAAACCACCTCGTCACTAAACCCTTCGATCAGCGCCGCGTCGCGGTTACACGACAGCGTCGCCCCTAACTCGGCGAGTCCGAGCGAGCGGTACAGCTCGGCGTAGCGACAGCGCGTGACGTTAAAGTGCCACACCTCGTCGCTTCGCTCTAACTCGTCTATCTTTAGTGCGCCCCCCCGAAACCACGGCTCCCACTGCGACGCGAACGCGTTAAGGTCGTCGCTATCGGTGCGTTCCCGCATCTGTTCGCCGATCTCTTTCGCCGCCTCCTTAACCGTCTCGGCGAGCACCTCGCGTACGGCCTCGTCCCCAAAACGTTCGCCTAACGCCTCGACAAACGGCTTGAGGATCCGCGCTTCGACCTCCCGGCGCGTCAGCACACCGATCGCGTCGTTAAGGGTGTCGGGCGGTAAGGTCTGCTGGTCTTTAGCGCTTAGGGTCGTATCCGTCTCTGGTTTCATGCACACCAGTGTAAGACATTTGCAAGACGTTTCGGCACAAGACATTCGCCGTCTCCGGGCAATCCACACGACCAAAAATAGCAGCGGTCTCTTCTGTCGGGCCGCGCCTTTTTGTTATGATGAGCGTGTACATTTTTAAAGGAGGAACTATGAAGCTACGTAAAGCAGCTCTAGGGCTGGTCGTGTCCACATTGCTCGCTGTCGCGGGTGCCGGATTCGCTCAGACCGACCTTTCGATCGCCACCGGTGGTACCGGCGGCACCTACTACCCGCTCGGCGGCGGCCTCGCCGAACTGATCTCGCAGCATATCGAGGGCTACAGCGCCGTCGCCGAGGTGACCGGAGCCTCGGTCGAAAACTCGGGCCTCGTCTCGCGCGGCGATTCCGACATGGCGCTCGCGCTCGCCGACACGGTCGTGCAGGCCTACCGGGGGACGGGCGACTTCGAAAACCGACAGCTTAGCAACCTGCGGGCGCTCGGCTCGATGTACCCCAACGCCGTGCAGATCGTCACCCTCGCCGACTCTAACATCACCTCGCTTAGCGACCTCGCCGGGATGCGCGTGTCGGTCGGCGCGCCGGGCAGCGGCACCGAAGTCTCCGCCCAGACGATCCTAAACGCTAACGGCATCACCTACGACGACATCGACGAGCAGCGGCTTAACTTTAACGAGACCGCCAACGCGCTACGCGACGGTCAGATCGACGCCGGGTTCTGGAGTGTCGGCCCACCGACCAGCTCGATTCTCGACTTGGCGACGACTCGCGACGTCCGTATTCTGTCGCTGAGCGACGAAGAGATCGCCAACGCCCAAGCCGAAAGCGACGTGTTTGCGATCTACACCATGCCCGCCGGAACCTATCCGGGCCAGGACGAGCCGGTAACCACCATCGGCACCCCGAACGTGCTCATCGTCGCCGCCGAGATGGACGAACAGCTCGCCTACGACATCGTCCAGATGATGTTTGCTTATGTGGGCGAGCTACGCGAAATCCACCCGGCAGCCAACAGCACCACCATCGAGTTTAGCTTAGGCGCGACGCCGATCCCGCTCCACCCGGGCGCGCTGCGCTACTATCAGGAGATCGGTGCCGACATTCCCGACCGCCTGATGATGAGCGCAGAGTAGCTTGTCGCACGTCGCACCAAGCAAGGTTTTGAACTGGGGGAGGCGCTCGACGCGTCTCCTCCTTCTCGTGTGGTTCGGGCTTGTGGGAGGCGTCGCGTGGGGACAGACCGATGCGCTGCTCGTTGTAGAAAATGATGCGGGTGAGGTGTTGCTGAGGCTCGAGCTCACCCCCCCCACCTGGATCCTGCGCTGGAACCACTCCGTTACCGGCATCGTGGTGAGCGACTACTACGCGGTTACCGGCGGCGCGATGATGCTTACCGACTCGCACACGCCCGCGTTCGACGCCGGGCTCGGCCATATTGTAGGCCGGGGAAGGCTCGAGCCCGCCCCCAACCACGGCTACTGGATCCTAGACATCGACGAACCGGTTCCCGGCAATCGCTACGCGCTCCGTGTCGGCAGCCCTGCCGTCGATCACCGTATCGTCCATAACGGCGCCACCTACTCGCTAAGCGACCTCGCGAGCGGCGAGCGCGTCTATATCTATCTGGCAGACTTAGGAGATTATCCGTGAGCGACGGCGGCTCAGGCAGACAGAACCCGGACACCCTAGACCGACAGCTTCCCGACGGCCCCATCGACCCGGGCGCTCTAGAACCGCGCAACCGGCTCGCCCTAATCATCGCCGGCCTCGTGTCTGCGGTCGCGATCGGCCTGTCGCTGTTTCAGCTCTACACCTCGGGCATCCGGACGTTCAACCTATTTTATCAACGCGGCATCCACCTCGCCGCGATTCTGGTGCTAGTCTTTCTGCTCTTCCCCGCCTTCGGCAAGGACCGCAAACGCGGCGTTTTAGGCTGGATCATCGACCTTACCTTCGCCGCCGGAAGCGCCTATGCGGGCTTCTACCTCACCTATTTTTTAGACGACATTATTAGCCGCGCGGGCTTCTGGACCAAGACCGACATCGCCGTCGGTATCATCGCGATCGTCACGCTGTTAGAAGCGAGTCGCCGCGTGATCGGCTGGTCGATTACCGTGATCGGCATCGTCTTTATCGGCTACGCGATGGCCGGGCCGCGCGGGTCGCTCCCCTTCTTGGCGGACTACCTGCCGGGGATTCTGGCCCACCGCGGCTACAGCATCGACCGGATCGTCGCGCAGCTCTATCTCGGTCAGGAAGGGATCTACGGCGTCGCGCTAGGCGTCGCGGCGACGTTCGTGTTTATCTTCGTGCTGTTCGGCGCGTTTTTAGAAGTGACCGGCGCCGGGACGCTTCTTTATCGATCTCGCCTACGCGGCTGCCGGACGGCAACGGGGCGGGCCAGCCAAAGCGGCGGTGTTCGCCTCGGCGTTTATGGGCTCGATTTCGGGCAGCGCCATCGCCAACGTCGTCACGAGCGGCGCGTTTACCATCCCGCTGATGAAAAAGCTCGGCTACAAACCGGCGCAGGCGGGCGGGGTCGAAGCGGCGGCGAGTACGGGCGGGCAGATCATGCCGCCGATCATGGGGGCGGGCGCGTTTCTGATCGCCGAGTACACCGGCGTCCCCTACCTCGAAATCGTCAAGCTAAGCGTGCTGCCGGCGCTGATGTACTTCACGACCGTCTACCTGTTCGTCGACATTATCGCGGCGAAACAGGGGATGACCGGGATGAAGCGCTCGGAGTTGCCGAATCTGCGCGAGGTGTTTAAGGAGGGCGGACACTTTCTGATCCCGCTCGGCCATCCTGATCTACTTTCTGGTGCTTAACGTCTCGCCGGCGCGGGTCGGCTTTATCGCGGTCTGGTCGGTCGTCGCCGTGTCGATGCTGCGCTGGTTCGTCCGGCGTTTCTGGTGGGACCGGCGCGAGGAGCACCCGCCACTCGTAAAAACGGTGCGTCACGGGACGATGGAGTTGCTCCACGCGCTAGACGTCGGGGCGCGCAACGCGATTCCGGTCAGCGTGGCCTGTGCGGTCGCGGGGATCGTGGTCGGCATCATCGGCCTGACCGGTCTGGGGCTCAAGTTTTCGTCGCTGATGCTGAGCTTTTCGGGCGGAAACCTGCTCCTAGCCATCGTCCTCGTCGCGCTCGCGAGCCTGGTACTCGGTCTGGGGCTACCGGTCACGGCGAGCTACATCGTGTTGGCGGTGCTCACCGCGCCCGCACTCCAAAACGAGTTCGGCGTCCCGCTTATTATCGCCCACCTGCTTATCTTCTGGTACTCGCAAGATTCGAACGTGACGCCGCCGGTCGCGCTCGCGGCGTTTGCGGCGGCGGGCATCGCCAACAGCCCCCCGATGAAGACGGCGGTCGAAGCCTGGAAGTTTGCCAAGGGGCTCTACCTGATCCCGCTGTTTATGGTCTACAACCCCGAAATTATCGTCGGCGGGCCGGTACTGCTCGTCGCCTGGAACGTGATGACCGGCTTTGTCGCGCTCGGCGCGTTCGCGGCGGCGCTAGAAGGGTTTCTGTTTACACGGATGTACCTCGTGTCGCGGCTGCTCGCGACGGCGGGGGTCGTCGCGATCTTCTGGCCGAGCTTCTGGGTCGAAGCGGTCGGGTTCATGGTGATGATCGTGGTGTTGGCGATCAACCTGCGCAAGTTGCAGCAAGAGCGCCGCGCCGACGTCGCCGCCGACCTGCCGACCGCACGGGCGTCCGAGTCGTCGGACTAACGGTTGTTCCGAAAACAGCAGGCGGGAGCGTCAGCCCCCGCTATTATCTCCATGAGGCTGTTTGGTGCCGCGCCTTCGGCGGACGCTAGTTAAGCCAGCGCTTAGCGCCGCCGAGCCGGGCTTTAGCTTCGCCGATGTGGTGCTGCAGCACGAGCGTCGCTTCGTCGGAGGGGGGGAGGTGCTCGAGCACCCGCTCGGCGTGCCGGATTACGCGGCTCGGGTCGGGGTAGCCCTGCTGGGCGAGGGTGTCGACGAGGAGTTGGCTTGCGGCGAGCCAGAACTCGTCACCGGGGCTGCTCGCACTAAGGGTGCGCTCGAGCCACATCTCGGCCTCGTCGAAAAGAAACAGCTCGGCGGCGATGTTGGCGAGGCAGAGGCTCGCGTTGGCGGTCGCACCTAGCTCGAGCCCCTGTTCGGCGAGGTCGCGGGCTTCGTCGGCGTCGCCGAGACGGAGCGTGATGTCGGCGAGGTCGGCGTAGGCGTCGCCCCGAAACGGGTAGTCGCCGTCTTTAAGCACGTCGCGGAGCAGGTCGCGGGCCGCGAGCAATTCGCCGGTCTCGAACAGCACGTAGGCGTATTCGTGGCGGGTGAGCGAGCGCTGGTCGTGGGGAGCGCTTTCGAGGGCGGCGGCGTAGTTCGCGCTCGCCTCCGCAAACCGGCCTAGCGCGGCGTAGGTCTGTGCGAGCGCGAAGCGGAGGTCGAAGCGGAAGTCGTCGGGAGGCGTCTCGCCCGCGTCGGCGGCTTCGGTCGCGAGGTGCCAGGCGACCTGGAGGTGATCGAGCGACTGCTGCGGGTTGTCGAGCTGCAGATGGATCCGCCCGAGCAGGTGGCGGTGCAGCGCCCGTTCGGTATCGTCAATAAGCAGGTCGTCGCGGAGCGCTTCGAGCGCTTCGAGCGCGAGCCAGGGCGCCTTGGCCTCGAGCCAGCTCGTGGCGAGGTTAAGCCGTTCGCCCTGCTGGTCGTGTTCGTGGCTGTGCGCGACCGACTGCTCGTAGGCGAGCGCCGCCTGCGGCCAGTCACCGGCGGCCTCGTAGGTCTGTGCGAGCAGCGACCAGCGCCGCCACACCAGATAGTCGGGCAGGTCGGGGAGCGAAAGCTCGAGCAGCCACCGCTGCGCCTGTTCGGAGGCGCCGACGAGCAGCAGCGCACTCGCCGCGTGGAGCCGCGCGAACGCGTCGCCCGCATCGGCAGCGGCGAGCGCCCCGCGCGTGACCTCGGCGGCGGCCTCGCCCTGATGCGCGGCGAACTCCCAGTAGAGCGCCCGGTAGAGCGGCGTTTCGGCGATGCGCGGGTCGGTTTCGGCGGCTTCGCGCAGACAGAACAGCCCGCCGTCGAGCCCGTCACGACCGTAGAGCGCGTAGAGCGCGGCGAGGTAGAGGTGAAGCTTGGCCTGCGACGTGCGCCGCCGTTCGCGCCGCGCCGCCCCCTCCAGGATGACGAACGCCGCGTCGTACTGCCCTTCGGCGAGTGCACGGTGGGCCGGCTCGATAGCGCCAGGGAAGCGAACGACGAAACATCACAGCGCTACCCTATCACGCTAGCGTCAGCCGCCCGTAAGCGCTGCGAGACGCCCCAGAGATGACATGAATATCGGTTAGGCTCCGTCATCGTACTCTCTCCTCTGTCTAGCCTAGTGTACCTTCGGGCCGAACCTTCTGACCGGGCCCACTCGTTAAGCTCCGCTCGTTAGGCCCGGTCGAGCCGATCCGGTTAGCTCAGCCAGGGCACCGTAACCGGCCCTTCGTCGGCGGGGTAGTCGGGGTAGGCGCGGTGAAACGTTTCGACCATCAGTTTGCGGGTAAAGCGGCGCGTAAAGTTGAGCACGCTGCGCGCCTGGGTTTCGTGATGGGCCATCGCCCGCAGCTTGTTTTCGAGCGCGTCGCCGACCTCGACGTAGTGGGTAGGCGGCAGGTGCTGCCGGGCGACCTCTTCGGGCGAGATGAAGTTGGCTCGAGCCGCCCCCCCATAAGGCCGTTCGCTCGCGAAGTAGTAGAGAGCGTCAACCCGGTGCTCGGTGCGGTCTAGCGCTTCGTGGACGACTTCGTTCACGGTGATGTGGTCGAAGTGGCCGTTCGCGCCGTTTTTCGGAAACGTAACGATAACCCTGGGCCGCACCTCCTCGATGTGGCGGACGACGTCGGCGCGGATGTCGTCGCGCGGGACGTCTTTAAGCTTGCCGTCAGGATAGTCGAGAATCCGCACGTCGCCTACCCCTAATGTGTGGAGCGAGCCGCGCAGCTCTACCTCGCGCACCGCCGGAAGCTCGTCGCGGCTGCACATGTCGAGCGTCCGGCCCGAACCGCCCCGGGTTAAGGTCAGGGTGGCGACAGATTTGCCGGCTCGAGCCATCCGCGTAAACAGCCCGCCGCAGCTAAACACTTCGTCGTCGGGGTGAGGGACAATCAGCATAAGATCGGTCATGGCGGCATCATACCTAGCGCGTCGGCCCCGAAAAAGCGAATTGTGCGCACGCTCAGCGCGCGTGTCTAGGGAACGTCTCGGCTAGCTTCGTCTAGTGTAGATGCGAAGCGTCAAAAAAGCGTCAAAAAGGCGCGGAGGGGGCGCAAACCCTCTCCGCGACACGTGTCCGGTTGTGGTGATCATCCCGGCTGTAGTGACGATTCTAGGTCGTGATGACGGTAGGTCGGCTACTGCTCCCAGCGACCGACGTTAGGCAGCATCAGATCGGGGCGCTCGAACACGTCCTCGAAGATGCTGTAGTAATAGGCCTCTTCATCCGAGCGCAGCTTCGCGTCGGGGTGGGCCGCCCGAAACGCTGCGGCGTCGAACGAGCCGAGCGCGTCGTCGATCGCCTGCCCGAGCAGGTCGACACTACCGCTCCCCTCGTCGAACTGCGCCTTGTCACGCCAGACGATGTCGTGAGGAAGCATGTCCTCGAACGCGCGGCGCAGAATCCACTTTTCGACCGGCTTCTGCCCCTGCTGACGGTGCAGTTTGACCTCGGCAGGGATCCGCATCGCGAGGTCGACCATCTCGGTGTCTAAAAACGGCACCCGGCCCTCGATGCTGTGCGCCATCGTCATCCGGTCGACGCGTTGCAGGTTGACGTTGTGCATCGCGGTGATCGAACGGTGCAGTTCGCGGTGCAGCGCGGCGTCGTCGGCGATGTCTTTGTAGTAGGTGTAGCCCGCAAACAGCTCGTCGGCACCTTCGCCGGTCAGGATCACCTTGACGTGCTCGGCGGCGAGCCGGGCTGTAAAGTAGGTCGGCACCACGCTGCGCACCAGGTCTTTGTCGAACGACTCGAGCCCGTAGATAATCTCCGGCAGCGCTTTTTTGACCTCGCCGAGCGTAAACACGTACTCGTGGTGGATGGTGCCTAGATAGTCCGACACGAACCGCGCCGCTTTTAGGTCGGGCGATCCCTCGACGCCGACCGAAAAGGTGTGTAGCTCGCCCATCTTCTCTTTAGCGATCGCGGCGATGATGCTGCTGTCGAGACCGCCAGACAGAAACGCCCCGAGCGGCACGTCGCTCATCAAACGTCTTTCGACGGCGTAGGTGAGGGTGTCGCGGATGTCTTGGATGAGTGCTGGCACGTCGGTGTCGTCGCTGTATTCGGGTTGGTGGTTCGGAACCTCGTAGAAGGTGCGGCTGCCGGTCGCGCTGTACACCGTTCCCGGCGCGACTTCGTGAATCGCGACGCCCGCATCGGTAAGCGCCTTCATCTCCGACGCGAAGCGCAGCGTTTTACCCGTCGTCGTGTCCGGCTCGCAGTAGTAGAGCGGCTTGATCCCGATCGGGTCGCGGGCGAGGGTCAGTTCGCCGTCTTTAGCGAAGGCGAGCGCGAACATCCCCTCGAGCTTTTCGACGCTGTCGGCGCCGCTATCTTCGAACAGGTGCAGCGCGACCTCGGTGTCGGCGTTCGTCGCGAAGGTGTGCTTGTCTTGTAGGTCTTGACGAAGCGCGCGCCAGTTGTAGATTTCGCCGTTGGCGACGAGTGTCATCGACTCGGCTTCGTTGCGGTAGGGCTGCTTGCCGTCTTCCGGGTCCATAATCGACAGGCGCCGGTGGCCGAGCACGCCCTTGTCGCTCGCGTACACGCCCGAATCGTCGGGGCCGCGGTGCCGCAAATGCTCCATCATCGACTCGACCGTCTTCTGGTCGCGTGTGCCCCACGCGCCACTAATCCCACACATGATTGTCCTCCTGGGGGTCGTGCTGACGGGGAGCGGATGTTGTCGTCGGCGCTCCCTGGTGATACGAAGCTGTTCGCAGCTACAGCTGTCTGCAGCTACTATGACGCCGAATGCGTAAACGCCTACTCGGCTCGGAGGGGACAGATAACGTCACCCTGTAACAGCGCACACGATCAAGACATGCGGTTTTTAAGCACACCGAGACAGTACACTAGGAGCGAGCAGGACAGGTCGTGAGCACACCCGTTTCACACGCTGTCACACCGTACGGTATCGGCACTACGGCGCGTTCTAAGATTATGTTGACGGAAGTCCAGCACACACGACCTAAAGGAGGTCTTACACCATGAACAATCTTCGGATCATCACCCCGCGCTACCACAGCACCTTTGACTATCTTATCGCCGCTCTACTCTGTGGGGGGCCCTGGTTTTTCGGCTACGCCGACGTCGGCACCGCACTGTGGCTGTCGGTTATTAGCGGCGTCGCGCTTATCGTCTACAGCACCGTCACCACCTACGAACGTGCCGAAAAGCTTTTAGGGATTCAGACCCACCTGCTTATCGACATCGTGCTCGGGGCGCTGCTGCTGCTCTCGCCCTGGATGTTTGGCTACGCCGCCGAGGTGTGGCTGCCGCTCGTGCTGCTCGGCCTCGCGCTGATCGCTGCGGCGCTGCTCACCGAGCCTAAAATCAGGATGGTCACACCGAAGACGGCTCGGTCGGCGGTACGCGAGAAGACGACCAAGCCGGAGAGTACGCCGTGGGGGAAGGTGGAAGGGAAGAAGAGTCAGGAGCAGGAGTAGAAAACTGTCTCATCCTCCAATACAAAAGTTCTGCAACGCACTCGGCGCTTTACAGTGGGTCAGCCGAGAGTCTCCAGCAGCCTTTTTAAACGTATTCTGTCGCAAGGCTGCTGTTTCACCGTGTGCGTCGCTCTTGCCTAACGGATCATCACACACGTAAGTATCGTCATACAGGTACTGTTTACAAACCGTGTTTACAAACTATCGTCTACAGATCGTCTAGCGGAATCGCCATCACGTCGGTCCAGGTGTTGAGCATCCGAAACAGCCCGACAATCGCGACCGCCTCAACGATTTCGGCCTCGTCAAAGTTCGCGTCGCGCAGGGTCTGGACAGGGGCGGGGCTGTGGGGAGCCCGGGCCGCATCAAACGCGAACTTGAGCAGCAGCCCGGTCTTGTTCGGCACCCCCGGCGGCACCTCGCCCCTGTTCAGCGCTTCGATGACCGGCTCTTCAATGCCTTGCAGCGTAAGCGCATGCAGGTGGACCTGAGCGGCGTAGAGGCTGTTCGCCTCGCGGGAGATAATGACCCCCATCATCTCTTTGACCGTACGCGGCAGGTGGCCCTTCAGAACCAGGTGGCGAAACGGTTTCCAGAGCCCGGTCTGGACGTCTTCGTTGACCTCGGCGGTGCTAAAAAGGTTAGGAACCATCCCGAAGCCTAGCTCTTCGATAATCTCTTTTGGCGTGGTGCTCATAAGACAACCTCGTCTCTGTCAGGTAGAAGTTGTCGACCACAGATTTCATCCAAGCATAACGCAAGTCTTAGCGGAGAGCACGTAAAAAGGCAGGCGGCACGAAAGCCACCTGCGCGAATCGGTTTGGTTAAGACGTCGGGCTAGTTAAACGCTTCGGCTTTCATCTCTGTCGAGAAGGTAAAGCCGTCGCTCGCAGGCTCGACGACGATGTTGTCACTGTCACTAACCTCGCCGGCGATCAGCTTGCGCGACAACGGCGTTTCGATGTACTGACGGATGGCACGCTTGAGCGGACGGGCACCGAAGGCGGGGTCGTAACCGATCAGCGCGAGCTGTTCCGTCGCGGCGCTCGACAGGGTCAGCGTAATGCGGCGCTCCGCGAGGCGCTCACGAAGCTGGCCGAGCTGGATCTCGGCGATGTCGGCCATCTGCTCGCGGGCTAACGCATGGAACACGATGGTGTCGTCGATGCGGTTCAGGAACTCGGGGCGGAAGTGCTGCTGGAGTTGGCCGAACACCGTCGCCTTGATATGCGTCGTAGTCGGCTCCGGAGCGGCTCGCCTCTAAGATCTGCGGGCTGCCGATGTTGCTCGTCATAATCACTACAGTGTTACGAAAGTCGACCGTGCGGCCCTGCGCGTCGGTCAGGCGCCCGTCGTCTAGCAGTTGCAGCAGGGTGTTAAACACGTCGGGGTGGGCCTTTTCGACCTCGTCGAAGAGGATGACGCTGTAGGGCCGACGCCGCACCGCTTCGGTAAGCTGACCGCCTTCGTCGTAGCCGATGTAGCCCGGAGGGGCCCCGATTAGCCGAGCGACGGTGTGCTTCTCCATATATTCGGACATGTCGAGACGGATCATGTTGTCTTCGCTGTCGAAAAGCTGCTCGGCGAGCGCCTTGGCGGTTTCGGTCTTACCGACCCCGGTCGGGCCGAGGAACATGAAGCGAGCCGATCGGGCGATCGCGGATCGGCGAGACCGGCACGCGAGCGGCGGATGGCGTCGCTGCAACCGCGTCGGATCGCCTCGTCCTGGCCGACGCACGCGCTCGGTGCAGTGGCGTCCTCGAGGCGCAGGAGCTTTTCGCGCTCGCCTTCCAGCAGCCGGCTGACCGGGATGCCCGTAGCCCAGCGGCTGACGACCTCGGCGACTTCGTCGTCGCCGACCTTCGAGCCGAACGCACGCAGCGTCTTCGAGCTTCGGCTGCTAGCCGCTGGAGCTGCGCCTTTCGACGTCGGGAAGCTTGCCGTAGCGCAGCTCTGCTGCCCGGTTAAGGTCGTAGTCGCGCTCGGCGGCCTCCATCTGCTGTGCGGATCCGTGTCGAGCGTCTCCTTGCGCTCTGCGCGCAGCTTCTGCAGACGTCTTGCGCTCCGCCTCCCAGTCCGACTGCGCCTGCGCGATGCTGTCTTCGATGCCTGCGCAGCTCTTCTTCGATCCTTAGCAGCCGGCTCGCCGACTCGCTGTCGTCTTCGCGCTTAAGCGCCTGCTGTTCGACTTCGAGCTGCAACTTGCGGCGCCGGAGCGTGTCTATCTCTTCGGGGCAGGATCTCGAGCTGCGACGCGCGATGCGACTGGCGGCCTCGTCGATAAGGTCGATAGCCTTGTCGGGAAGTTGGCGGTCGGCGATGTAGCGGTGCGAGAGCAGCGCCGCCGCGATAATGGCCGGGTCGGCGATGCGCACCCCGTGGTGGACCTCGTAGCTCTCCTTCGATGCCGCGCAGAGATCGCGATCGTTTCCTCGACGTCGGCTCGTCGACGCAGGATCGGCTGGAAGCGCCGCTCCAGCGCGGCGTCCTCTTCGATGCTTGCGGTACTCGTTGAGGGTCGTCGCACCGATCATCCGCAGTTCGCCCCGCGCCAGAGGCGGCTTGAGCATGTTGCCCGCGTCGACCGCGCCTTCGGACTTGCCCGCCCCGACGATGGTATGCAGCTCGTCGACGAACAGCACGACCTCGCCCTGGCGGCCTTCCGATTTCCTGCGATGGACGCCTTCGAGGCGCTCTTCGAACTCGCCCCGGTACTTCGCGCCGGCGAGCAGCGAGCCCATGTCGAGCTGGATGATCCGTTTGCCGTGCAGACCTTCGGGGATGTCTTTGTTGACGATCCGCTGGGCGAGCCCTTCGGCGATGGCGGTCTTACCGACACCGGGCTCGCCGATCAGCACGGGGTTGTTTTTGGTGCGGCGGAGCAGGATCTGGATCGCTCGGCGGATCTCTTCGTCACGCCCGATGACCGGGTCGAGCTTGCCGCTCCGGGCGAGTTCGGTAAGGTCGATGCCGTACTTGGCGAGGGCGTCGAAGCTGGTTTCGGCAGATTTACTGTCCACAGTGCGTCCCTTTCGGATGTCGAGTGCGGCCTCGCGAAGCGCCTTGACGCTCGGCAGGGCGCTTAGGTCGTTACCGCCCACTTCGCGAAGCGCGACGAGGAGCGCGTCGACCGCGACAAAGCTGTCACCCCACTCGGTCGCGAGTTTGTCGGCAGCTTCGAAGGTGCGGCCTAGGTCGGGGCTCATGTACTGGCTGTCGCTCCCGGACACCTTGGGCAGTCGGTTTAGAACGGTGTCGAGCGACGCTTCGATCTGTTTGAGGTTGCCTCCGGCGCGGTCGACCACGCGGGTCGCCGGGCTGTTAGGGTCGGCGATAAGCGCGACGGCGAGATGCGCCCCGGTAATGGTCTGGTGATGCCGGGTCTGGGCGATCTGCTGGGCGCTCGCGACCGCCTGGAGAGCGGATTCGGTTAAACGTTCGGTATCCATAGTGTCTCTATTATGAAACCTGAGTGTGATGTTGTCAAGTTTATTTAGTTACCTTTTTCGAAATAAACGAGGGGATGTTCACAACCACCTGCTCCAGCGCTGCAAACCACAGCGGTCACTCACCCACACAACAGCTACCGAATCCGGACTTTTCGGGGCTGGTTTGGAATCTCTCGCACGCCGGAGCGCAGACCGAAGCTTTAAGCTAATTCGTCCGAGAGCGTCGTTTTGTCTCGTTCGACCACAACGACCGCAACCACACGGTCTGTATCGACGCTATCTGTGTCTACACCTATGTCGACCGTCTTGTCTGGAGGAAGTATGGAAGAAACCGTAAAACATATCGGGTCGATAGGCCTGCTCCTCGTCGCACTGCTGTGCGCGACCGCGTCCGCCCAAACCGAGTCAGCACCCAACGAACTCACCCGGGTACGCTTCGTGACCAACTGGTTCGCCGAACCGCAGCACGGCGGCTTCTTCGCTGCGGTCGTCGACGGCATCTACGAAGACTACGGGCTCGACGTCGAGATTATCCAGGGCGGCCCCCAAGTCGCAGGCCGGGCGCTGCTCGTCGCGGGGCGGGTCGAATTAGCGATGACCGACGCCGCCGCGCTGCTCTACGCTCGCGACCAGGGCATTCCGTTGGTCAGCATCTTCGGCACCTTTCAGACCCTGCCGCAGGGGCTGATGTTTCACGCCGAAGAGCCGCTCGAAGACTTTAGCGACCTCGCCGGACGACGCGTCGCGGTGTCGCCGGGGGCGGGCTACTGGGAATTTATCGAGGCGCGCTACGACCTCGAAGGAGAGGTGCAGGTCATCAACTACAGCGGTCGGCTCGCCGATTGGCTGCGCGACACGTCGCTGGTCACGCAGATGTTCGTCACCTCCGAACCCTACACCGCGATTCGCGAAGGGGCCGACCCGGAATACCTCCGAATCGCCGACTCCGGCTTTAACCCCTACACCAACATCGTCATCGCGACCGAAACCTATATCGACGAAAACCCCGAGGTGTTAGCGGCGTTTGTCGCGGCGTCACAAGAGGGCTGGAAGCGGTTTCTGACCGCGCCGCTCGACTACGCCGAGGTGCTTAGCGAGTACAACGACGCGATGACTCCCGACTTTGTGGTCTGGTCGAACGCGCAGCAGCTTCCTTATATTTTGGACGAAGAGGCGATGGTCGGCGGGATCGGAACGATGAGCGCGGAGCGGTGGCAGACGCTGTACGAGCAACTGTTGGGGCTCGAGCTCGTCAGCGAAGACGTCGACCCGGCGGCGGCATTTACCACCGAGTTCCTCCCCTAAGTCGTCCTATCACCACACCAACAACGCCGACGGCATGGCATCCGTCGGCCCTCTATTTGCACCCGCAAGTACTCAGTCCGCGCACATTATATTGACAGCATGTATTACGTATTTTTATACTTACAGGAGTATGCGATTTCGTTATGCATCGAATTGGTCGCCTTAGAAACAGCCAAAAGACGATTCGTAAAGCATCTTTATACCCACCAACAAGCAGGGAGGGCGGCACGTTGCGCCAGACACTCACCGATGGTCCGGTAGTAAGTATCCGGGACGTCGGCAAAACCTACAGCAGCGGCACGACGGCGCTGCAAAACATCTATCTCGACGTCGCCCCGCACGATTTCGTATCGCTCGTCGGCCCGTCGGGGTGCGGCAAGTCGACGCTGCTACGCATCATCGCGGGGCTCGGCGACGCGACGAGCGGCAGCGTCACGGTCAACGGCGAAACGCCGACGAGCCCCAAAGCGCGGCAGTCGCTCGGCTACGTGTTTCAGGACGCGAATCTGCTGCCCTGGCACAACGTGCAGGACAACGTCGCGCTACCCCTAGAGTTAGGCGGGGTCGGCAAAAACAAGCGGCGCGAGGCGGCAGAGGAGGTGCTCGAGCTCGTCGGCCTGTCCGACTTTGCGCACGCTTACCCCCGCGAACTTTCGGGCGGGATGCGGATGCGGGTCTCTATCGCCCGGGCGCTCGTCACCGAACCCCAACTAATCCTGATGGACGAACCATTCGGGGCTCTCGACGAGATCACCCGGCAACGGCTCAATCAGGAACTGCTCGGCATCAAAAAACAGACCGGTGCGACGGTGATTTTCGTGACCCACAACGTGTTCGAAGCGGTCTATCTGTCTAAACGGATCGCCATTATGAGCGCGCAGCCGGGGCGCATCGTCCACACCGTCAGCGTCGAGGCGGACGCCGAGCGGACACCTGATTTTCGGGGCACAGACGTGTTTTCAAGGACGGTTGTAGAGGTGACGGAGGTGCTCGAGCGGGGCATCGCTCGACCCGATACGGCGCAGCAGAAGGAACAGGTCGCATGAGCATTACCTCGTCTACGACACCGCCCGCAACCAAAACGACGCCGAGCCGCACCCGCAACACCCTGTCGAACCTGACGCCGCCCGCGATCACCTTTGTCGTCACGATCGCGCTGTGGCAAGCGATTATCACTCTGTTCGACATCCCCCCCTACCTAGTGCCGGGCCCGCTCGACGTCGTAAACGCGCTCCGCGAAAGCTGGCGGACCATCCTCAACGCCACCTGGATGACCTTTCAGGCGTCCGCCTACGCGCTGCTGATTTCGGTCGTGTTGGGCGTTAGCGTCGCGCTGATTCTGGCGAGTTCGAAGCGGCTCTACAAGGCGCTCTTCCCCTACACCGTCGTGCTGCAAACCACGCCCGTCATCGCCGTCGCGCCAATTATTGTCGTCTGGTTCGGAATCGGTATGTCGTCGATTACCACCGTTGGCGTCATCATCAGCGTCTTCCCGATCATCGCCAACACCACGACCGGCCTCCTGTCGACCGACCCGAACCTGTTGCAGCTGTTTCGGCTCTACAACGCCTCGCGCTGGCAGATTCTGACCAAGCTCCGCCTCCCCTACGCGCTGCCCTACTTCTTCGCGGGCGCTCGCGTCGCGGCAGGCCTCGCGGTGATCGGCGCGATTGTCGGCGAGTACGTCGCCGGGATGGGCGGCAAACGCGGCGGTTTAGGCTTCGTCATCGTCGAATCGGCCAACCGTCTGCGGATGGGTCAGGTCTTCGCGGCGACGCTCGCCTCGGCGATCTTAGGCGTTCTCTTTCTCGTCGCGATCAACACGCTTAGCCACGTCGTGCTCAAACACTGGCACGCGTCGGCAGCCAAACACGAGGGCTAAGCATAGAAGATAGTTCAGTAGTGGCTCACCCAGCCTAAAACAGTGCGTGAACAAGATGGCGTGACAATGCGTTTTCCACCGTTCTACACGGACTTTCTGCAAATCCAGGGGAACGTCTCCGATGCACTATTTTAGAGTAGTCAGCCTAGTAGGGTGCGCCATGCGCACCGCCTTTCGTCGACCAGAACGACACAAACACTTATCGCTTTGTCGATGCAAACCTTACCTAAAAGCATTTTTCTCACCGACCATCCTACACAACCATCCTGTGTCTGCACCCGTCCCTAAGTCCCTCACAACGGATCAACCATACCCGACTCGAATTTTTTTGCAATCAGCGCCGCTCTCCTCGGCCACCAAAAACGCCCCCGTAACAGCCGAGGGCGTAAGACACGACGGTTTGTGGCGTGCTCTAGGCGGCGACCGCCTCTTTAAACTCCGACACCAGCGTCGCGATGCTCTGTTTGGCGTCGCCGAACAGCATCCGGGTGTTCTCCTTAAAGAAAAGCATGTTTTCGACGCCGGAGAAGCCGGGCTTGAGCGAGCGCTTGAGGACGATGACGGTTTTAGCCTCGTCGACGTTGATGATCGGCATCCCGTAGAGCGGGCTGCCCGAATCTTCTTTGGCCGCCGGGTTGACCACGTCGTTCGCACCGATCACGATGGCGATGTCGACGGTGTCCATGGTCGGGTTGACGTCTTCGGGTTCGACGAGCTGTTCGTACGGGACGTTCGCCTCGGCGAGCAGCACGTTCATGTGGCCGGGCATCCGGCCCGCGACCGGGTGGATCGCGTAGCGGACGTCGGCACCGTTGCGCTCTAAGAGGTCGGCGAGCTCTTTGACCGCGTGCTGCGCCTGCGCGACCGCCATCCCGTAGCCGGGCACGAACAGCACCGAATCGGCGGCTTCTAACAGGAAGTAGGTGTCTTCGGCGTTGATCGGCTTCGCTTCGCCTTCGACCTCGACCTTCGGGCCGCTGCTGCTCGCCGTGACCGCGCCGAACCCGCCGAACAGCACGTTGGCGAGCGAGCGGTTCATCGACTTACACATGATGTTGGTGAGGATAAGCCCGCTCGCCCCGACCAGCGATCCGGCGACGATCAGCACGTTGTTACCGATCACGAAGCCCGCCGCACTCGCCGCGAGCCCCGAGTAGGAGTTAAGCAGCGACACGACAATCGGCATGTCCGCGCCGCCGATAGGGATAACCGCGAGCACGCCGAGCGCGAGCGCGAGCAGCACCACGAGCATCAGCAGAACGTAGGTGTTGGTCGGCGTGACGATAAAGATCGCGCCAAACAGGACGATCGCGCCGACGATGCCGAGGTTGACAATCTGCTGTTTGTCGAACTGGATCGAGCGACCGGGCAGACGACCGGCGAGCTTGCCGAACGCGACCAGACTCCCGGAAAAGGCCACCCCGCCGATCAGCACCGCGAGCGCGATCGCGGCAGAGGTAAAGGTGTCGACCTCGCTGCGGACCGCGTGGTACTGCGACCAGCCGACCAGCAGACTCGCGATACCGCCCGAACCGTTGAGGAGGGCGACCATTTCCGGCATCGCCGTCATCTTGACGAGCCGGGCGGCGAGCACGCCGACGACCGTGCCGACCGCGAGCGCGACCAGAATCCAGACAAAGCTCAGCTCGGCGTTGAGCAGCGTGACGAGCACCGCGAGCAGCATCCCGCCCGCCGAGACGAGGTTGCCGCGCCGCGCGGTTTCGGCCCGGCCCAGCATCTTGAGGCCGTAGATAAAGAGGATCGAGGCGACGATGTAGCTAAGCTGGATAAGAACCTGCATTATTTCTTGCCCTTCTTAAACATGCCGAGCATCCGGTCGGTGACGAGGTAGCCGCCGACGACGTTGATGGTCGCGAAGACGACCGCCAGAAAGCCGAGCGCGGTGCTAAACGCGCCGGTCGTGCTGACCGATACGAGTGTAAGCGCGCCGACGATGGTGATGCCCGAAATCGCGTTCGCGCCCGACATGAGCGGGGTGTGGAGCTGTGACGGGACTTTGGTGATCAGTTCGGTGCCTAAAAAGATAGCGAGCACGAATACGAACAGCAGGAGCAGGATGGTTTCGACGGCCATGATTACGATCCTTTCGCGAGGTGCGCTTCGACGAGGTCGCGAACACCCTGGTTGCGGATGTCGCCGTTGTGGGTCAGCAGACAGCTGTCGACGATGGTGTCGGAGGGCTCGAGCCCCACCCCCCCCACGTCCTTATCCCAGAGGTGATCGAGCAGGTTCACCACGTTGCTCGCGTACATCTGCGACGCGTCGGCGGCGACCCGGCCCGGCATGTTGGCGAGGCCGATAATCCGCACCCCGTTCACCTCGACCTCTTCGTCGGGCTTGCTCCCCTCGACGTTGCCCCCGGTCGACGCGGCGAGGTCGACAATCACGCTCCCGGGGCGCATCCCCGCCACCATCTCGGCGGTAATAATACGCGGCGCCGGACGCCCGAACAGCTGCGCGGTCGTCACGATAATGTCGGCGTTGGCGCAGAAGCGGGCCATCTGCCGGCGCTGCTGATCGAGTTGCTCTTCGGTTAGCGCTTTGGCGTAGCCCTGCTTGGTCTCGCCCGTCTCGCCGACATCGATCTCGACAAACTTGGCGCCGAGCGAGGCGACCTGCTCGGCGACCGCCGGACGGGTGTCGTACGCTTCGACCCGCGCCCCGAGCCGCTTGGCTGTCGCGATGGCCTGCAACCCGGCCACACCGACCCCGACGATAAAGACCCGCGACGGCGCGATGGTTCCGGCGGGCGTCGACATCATCGGCAAGACCTTGTGGAGCCGTTCGGCGGCCAGGATGATAGCGGCGTAGCCCGCCAGGCTCGCCTGCGAGCTAAGCGCGTCCATCTTCTGCGCGTAGGTGCTCCGCGGGATAAGCTCCATACAGAGCGCGCTGACCTTGGCGTCGGCGAGGCTTTTGACCAGGTCGGGGTTACGAAACGGATCGAGGTAGCTAACGTGCACCGTGCCTGCTTTAAGCTTGGCGACGTCGGCGACGCTCGGAATACTAAGCCGCACCACAACGTCGGCATCGGCGATCGCACGGTCGCGGTCGGTGACGATGTCGGCACCGGCTTCGCGGTAGGCGTCGTCGGCGTAGTGGATACGCTCTCCGATCCCCGTTTCGACCTGTACGGTCGCGCCGAGCTTGACGAGCTTGCCGGCGGTGGCGGGGGTGAGCGTGGTGCGGGTTTCGGCGGGTGAGGTTTCTTTTAGCGCGAGGATAGCCATAGACTCCCTAATCTTTATACGAATACGGGGCGGGGTTTTGTTGTCTTCGGCCCTATGTTACTGCAAAGTGCGTAAATAACCAAAGGAGACGCGTCGGGGTTAGGGTGTCGGAGAGGTGGTAAGGGGCCGATGGGAGGACCGGACCGGGTGTTTGGGAGGAGGGAGAGGGGGGCTCGAGCCCTCCCTCCCCTACAAGCTTCCGCATTTAATACTTTTCTGCACGTTCTGCGGCAAGCCTACAGCGCACGATGATCGGCAGTTATCGACAGCGAGCAGCTACAGCGAGCAGCTACAGCGAATAACCACCAACCTCGTCGTCGCGTACCACCTCGCCGCCGCGCAACACCACCGTCCGCCGCTTGAGCCGCTCGACGAGTTCGCGCGCGTGCGTCGCGACGATCACCGTCGTCCCCTTAATGTTGATGTCGTTAAGCAGCTCTAAAATCTCCCAACTTGTGTCGGGGTCTAGGTTGCCGGTCGGCTCGTCACACAGGAGCAGCGGCGGCTGCGTCACCATCGCCCGGGCGATCGCCACCCGCTGCTGCTCGCCTAAAGACAGCTCGATCGGAAACGCCTTGCGCTTGTGCGCGAGCGAGACCTGCCGCAGCGCCGTCACCGCCCGCTGTTCTAGGTTGCCCCACGCCCCGGTCGCCTTAAGCGCGAAGATAAGGTTTTCTAGCGCGCTAAGGTGCGGCAGCAGCCGGTGGTTCTGAAACACCATGCCGATCTTGCGCCGGAGATAGGGCAGCTTGCTTTCGCGCAGTTCGCTCAAGTCCTGGTCGAGGATATAGACCGCGCCCTCGGTCGGCGTGATCCGCCGCAGCACCAGCGACAGCAGCGTCGACTTGCCCGCCCCCGAATGCCCGACAATATAGACAAACTCGCCCTTGCGAATCCGAAACTCGACGTTTTTAAGCGCGTGCGTGTGGGTACGCGGATAGGTTTTGGTTACGTTATTAAAATGAACCACACGTCCCCCTTCAAACGAGATTGCCTCCATTGTAACGTGTCGCGTCTGGCACAAGCGTGACCAGAATCGTTACGGATGCCGTAGCCGACCCGGTACTCACAAGGACGACGTCGTTACGCCGATGCCGCGCACACGACCCTCTTCCGCCACGCTATCGCTCGCGTCAGCAACCTTCGCCAAACGTCTGCTAGGCTCCGGGGCGATTCTACGGCGCACACACCACGGTGCCCGTCGTAGACCTACCGGTCGTCAGCCTACGGGTCGTCAGCCCTGCAAACTCCGCGCTAGTCGGTGTAGCTCGCGATCGACTCGTGCAGCAGCGCGAACGCCCGCTCGGCGTCGATCGCGTAGGCGACCTGCACATTCGGCGGGTCAGTTCGCTCGCGCCGCACCAGGCCGCGTTCGTCCACCACCGTCATCCCCCGCGTATACTCGCCGCGCAACTCGACGGCGACGTGCCGCTCGCGAAACTCGAACAGTTCGGGATGTGTGACCACGAGCACCGCACACGGGTCGTGCAGCGGGCCTTCGGGTTTGGCGAAAAACGCTTCGGCGTACGCGTTGCAGTAGAAGTCGAGCATATCGGCAACAAAGTGCGCCGCCGCGTTGTCGATGTCACGAATCTGCGCGATCTGTTCCGGACCGATCATCCACTGGTGGGTGAGGTTGAGGCCGCACATCCGTAGCGTCGCGCCACTTTCGAACACCACCCGCGCCGCTTCGGGGTCGGCCCAGATATTAAACTCCGCGCTCGGCGTCACGTTGCCGAAATTCGTCCCGCCGCCCATGATCGAAATTCCCGCGAGTTTCTGGGCGATGTCCGGGGCCTGCCGCAACGCGAGCGCGACGTTGGTCAGCGGCCCCGTCGCCACCAACCGGACGTCGTCGTTGGCCCGCACCGTATCGACGATAAAGCTCACCGCGTCGGCGCTCGCGAGTTCGCGCTGACGTTCGGGCAGGGTCGGCCCGCCGAGGCCGGTTTCGCCGTGGATAAATTCGGCGTGTCGCGCCTTCGCAACGAGCGGACGCTCGACGCCCGCGTGAACCGGTACGTCGAGGTCTAAAATCTGCGTGGTGATGAGGGCGTTGTGGCTGGTCAGTTCTAGCGGGACGTTGCCGCTTACCGGCGTCACGCCGAGAATGTCGCAGCGGTGTCCGGCGAGCAGCAGCGCGATGGCGTCGTCGTGGCCGGGGTCACAGTCGAGGATGATGCGGGGTTTGGTCATGAGACTCCTTTAGGGGTGATATTTAATGTTTAGGAATAGCGCGATAGAGTTTCGCCCGACACGACACGGCGTGACACGACGAGCGACGTAGCGACATCACACGTACGCTATCAGAAAACAGGCTTCAACTCGCGCGTCTAGCGACGCTGTTAGGAGCGTTTTAAACACGTTCGCGCTCGAAGATAAAGACGCCCCCGGTCATGCTTCAGTCACTAGGGCTGCTACGTTAAAACCATAAACTATCTCCGAGGCTAAACGTCGCCGACCGACGCCTCGGTAAGAGGCTTTCAATAGCACCTAGCCTTAACGACGTCATCAT
>JAXHMC010000022.1:0-83446 GCA_034521635.1 Trueperaceae bacterium
CTATTTATGACCGTTTACAAGGATGAGGGGCAATATGCGTCCCTGTGTGATTTCAAAGTGTATGACAAAGACCGAAACGAGATTACTTACACGCCCGCATTCAACCCCTATCAGTTGGGCGGCGAGTATACTGCGACTGTTAACAATGAAATCGGAGTTATAATTGTGCGCCCCGAAGGGGAAGCAAACGGTAAAGTCAGAATAGACGACAATGCCACAGCTCCGGGGCGTGAAGTCTGTCAGCACCGGTTTAATGAAGCCGGTATCGGAACAGGATACCGATCGAGGCGGTGGCACCGGATGGGAAACGACTGTTTTCTACTATCTGATTATTAACAGAAAGCCCGATCCGCAGCACTGGCTGTCGGGGCTTACCGATAATCAGGGAAAAATCAATAATCTTTTTGACCCTGAGGTAACCAAATATGTGATGCCGGTTGCCAACAGCGTCAGCAGCATAAAGCGACACCCACGATCCCCGGTGAAACAAATATATACATAAATGGAGACCCGGCCGCAAATGGTGTCGAGACTCCTTCGATCGCACTGAAAGAGGGTATAAATCAGATTGATATCGAAACTATTATGAGGGAAGCTTCTCATATACGCACTATTTTGTGACATACGCGCGTCCCCAGCCCCAATGCAACGATGTCTTCGCTTGTGATGCGAGAGGAACGGCAGACCGTAACACTTGATCCCGTTTTTACGGGCTCGAGGTTTTCCTTATACGGCGAATGTCAGCTAATACAATATCAGTAGAACCAACGGTCAAATAATGCAACCATAGCGGTAGACTGGTCAACTGACTTTGTTAACGGCGCTATCGATGTTGAAGTACCTTTTGGGCAATCGAGTGTGGATATCACCGTTTTCTCCGCCGATGGAACTGAAAAAGTGACTTATACCGTCACGCCTTTAGAAATCTGCCCTATGCGGTGCCGGAGGTTTTCTTCGATATGGCTGAAAAGGAGATCTCCGAAGACACTGACCGTGGTGAAAACCGAAAAATGACTCTTGAGGTTAGATTCAGCTCGGCTCCTGATGAGGATATCACCGTCAATTTTGCGGTTGATGAAAACAGCAGTTCCGCTACGGCTTTTCCGGGAGCTGATGCCGACTTTAAAATCCTACTGCCGGGCCGCTGGAATTTACCCCGTGTCTGGCTATGCAGCAGATAGAGATCGAAATCCTGGATGACGAACTTATTGAAGGTGAAGAAACGATACATCTTGATCTATCCCTGCCCCAAGGTGAGGATGCGAATCTCGGCCGCACCACACAGGTTGTAAAAATCATTGATGATGATTACCCGACAGTCAGTTTCACCCAACAGACCTCTGATGTGTATGAAAACAATAACAGCGGTATCGATATAGAGGTAACATTATCCCAGGCATCGCAAGTGCCGGTGGAAATGACATTTGGTCCGCTTCCGAGTTTTACCGTTGTAAACGAGGTATTACACCATGGCTGCAAAAAGCGTAACATTTCAACCGGGCGATCCGCTAACCCGAACGTTTCATATAGACGTTATTGACAATGTGGAGCGCGACGGTGACCGAGAGCTTGCGCTTGACCTCCTGCTGAGCAGTAATGGGGAAATTACCCAGCCAAGTGTACACACTCTGACTATAAAAGATGATGAAAGAAGTGCAATTTGCTGCCGGCGGCGTATCCGGCCGGAATCCCAAACTGAGCCCGCAAATCTTGGTGGATATTGATCCCGCGCCATTTTGCGGGAATAAACCAGAAAACGGTCGATTATGCAGTCACCGGGGGAACGGCAACCGGTGGTGGCGTGGATTATACGCTTGCAAACGGAACACTCAGTTTTTTTACGAAACCACCACCCAGCTTCCGGTTCCGCTCACAATTGTAGATGATAATATTCCGGAGGATAATGAGACCGTGAGATAAAACTGTCGGGTGTGAGTGCCGGTGGTGTATTAGGGGAGAAACAGGTATTTACGTATACGATTGGGAATGATGACCTTGCAGGCAGTGTGCTGTATGTCAGAAGCACTATCGCTGCGCCGGAAATGGCCGCAGCTGGTCCACGGCGTACCGGTATCTGCAGGATGCGCTTGAAGAGGCCGGAAACAGCGGTGGAATAATCAATGGAAGGAATGTGTAGCCGCAGGCACATACTATCCCGATGAATCAACAGCCTCACCAAATGGTACAGACGACAGAGGTGCTTCTTTTGAGCTTGTAGAAGGTGTGGATGTGCTTGGGAGGGTATCCTGCATACGGTGGAAGTGTTCGGATGAATACCCGCAGACAAATGGAACCATTCTTAGTGGGGACATCGACAAGGATAATGCATTAGCCGATAATGCGTATCATGTGGTTATCGGAAATGATTGTCGGATAGACGGGTTTACGATACAGGACGGAAAAACCACACATACGGCGGAGGATTAAAGTGGGCTGGAAGCATTAGTATAAAATTGTTGGTTTAAAAATAATAATGCGACTGATGGTGGTGGTGCTATATACAACCTTTTGTCAGATGCTTCGTAATATTTACAACTTAAATATTAGCGACTGCTTATTGAAGTAATAACACTGCAAGTTACGGCGGAGCTATACATTCACCCTCTCGGTGCTGGTGCAGGTAACGTAGAAATATATCCAGAAGCATATTCGCTAACCACCAGAGTACAAATCATGGAGGAGCAATCAACGGTAGTGCAGAAATCTCATCTGGAAAACAGTGTTTTCTTCGAAAATAGCGCACGGTTGGGAGGAGGTTTATACGTGTCCTGGTACTCCTAAGTTAACATAAAGAATTGTACATTTGTGAAAATCAGGCAGATGATGCCGGGGCAACCAATGCCGCAGATTTGCATGTAGTAAATTCAGTATTTTGGTTTAATAGTGCTAATGATAACATGGACATAAGAAGTTAACTTCATGTCCTTATTATACAAACATTCAGCAGACAGGCATATCTGGCGCAGGTCTAGATGGGTGGAACCAGATCGAAGTTTCACCACCGACCAGTCCTGCCCATCTGCAGCTAACGGCGTCCTCCCCCTGCATCGACAGAGGAACCAGAAACGCGGATGCCCCAGCCATGGATATCGAAGGAAAGTTGCGGTACGACGATCCCTGCGCACCGTAACAATCCGAGCATATACGATATGGGTGCGTATGAGTATGTTGATAACGATGGTGTCCGATACATTAGAGAAGATGTTGGAAGTCAGTCGGGCGAGGTGCCGGGTATCCCGGGACAGCCCGACGCGGGGTAAAACCGAAGTACCGCATACAGTGCCTTCAGGATGCACTTACAGAGGCAAGTGATCCGTCCAATGGCGTGCATGAGCTTCGAATCGCACCGGGTACCTACTATCCGGATCAGTATCATGATGACAACGGGACGTATGTGGATTTGTACTTGCCGATAGGGTCTTTTATTCTCCCAGGTGGCGTTAAACTTATTGCTGGGTATGTCGATGAGAATACACGAATAATTGATCATGATGAAAATGCAACGGTTTTCAGCGGTGATATCCAGGAGGATGGAACGGGTTCTAATACCTTTCGGATGATTGTTCATGAGTCTGGAGAAGATGCGTCCATTATTGATGGCGTTATTATTACTGCAGCGCAAGCGACACGACCGATAAGAATACCTGGGCCGCAATCTACTTTGAGGTGATGAATTATATGTATACAACAGTCATGTTGTAAATATGAATTTACATACAATGGTGCTGTTCATAACTTCGTGGGGGTTACCTATACATAGAATCTGGTTATTTCTCACAGAATGTTGCCAATGTAGGGGGCGCTATTTATAATACCGGGCCTATGGATATTGTAAATTGTGTTTTTGAAGATAACAGGGCTGGAAACGGTGGCGCTGTTTATATTGACGCACCCGCAAAATCGTATCTTTACACATTGTACATTTATGCAGCACATGTATCCTATGGCGTCCAACAGCGGATCTATCATATCCGGGCTGCGCAATAAAAATTGATGGTATCGTTACTATCGATGGTGGTAGCTTTACAGAAAATGTTGCCGGTAATGGTGGCGCAATCATTCAAACAAACGGAGATTTGACTGTTGTCGGCGGTAATTATGAAGAAAACACAGCATCAACATCTGGCGGAGCCATAAAATTTGATGGAAACCAGTTCACAGTATCAGATAATGCAGAATTCGAGGGGAATGAAGCTGGGTCGAGTGGCGGAGGAATTGAAATCAGAGGTGAGGTAGTGATTAAGGATATCTTTTTTGCAAAATTCTGCCGGTTATTCAAGGTGAGCTTTTTTATTATGATTGTAACAGCACACAATCCCGCAATAATTTAATCTTTATAGGAAATACGCCAAATGATTTTAATAGCTGTGAATGAAACGGTTGAATGTGTCTGAAAGATAATGTAATGAATACATCACAGTTAATATGGTGAAAGGGGGCAAATACGTCCCCTTTTTAATGCATGAGTGGCATATAAACTGTTTATTGACTTATTTTTTCTCTTTTACGGTGTCTGCGTAATATTAATACAGAAAACAGATGCATGAATTAATAACCGATAGCCTGCAAAAATGTACGATTCCGGGATTGTCCGCGATATGCCTGTTCTTCTTCTGATCTATCTCCTTCATGCCGCCGTCTCTTTCGCGGGTGAAATACTGATAATACGTGTCGCCGGGTTCACCTTCGGAAACACATTGTATGCATCCAGTGTGGTTTTTACCGCCGTCGTCTTTGCCGGTTTTGCCGCAGGAGCACTTTCTGGAAAGAGGGTGGATAAGAACCAACGGCCGCTGCGATTATTCGCAAAACTCTGAGTGTCTCCGCGCGTTATTTCTGGTCGTCACGCTGTTTGTATTGAGAAATACCGGGCTTTTTAAGCTCCTCAGATCCCAATTCTTTTGCCTACACGCCTTCCCTCCTGCTTTTCAGTCAGAGTGTCATGTTGCTGGTTGTTCTTTTCCCCTGGGCATTCTTCTGGGGCGGTCAGTTTCCCGTTATCGCCCGTTATGTAGGGGCAAATGCGAGAAAACCGCAGGCGAGCATCTCTCTTTTTTACGGGGATGGATGGTCTGGGTGCTTTCGGGATCTCTTTTTTCTGAGTTTCGGTATCCTTCCGCTGGTCGGGATGCGTACCAGTGCATTCATTCTCACCGTGGTGCGTTACCGATCGCGGCAGCGATTTGGCTGGTTTACGGCAATCGTCCTGCAGATATCGGTGGGGTTAAACGGTAAGAAAAAACGACCGGATCATCTGGGGTGGGCGAAACCAACTATCATGTATTTCCGGGTTCGGTGTGCTGGGGAAAGCCTGGCTCGGTGGCGCGGGCGTTTTCGCTGGTCACGCAGATCGATATATTCAGATGCGGTATCGCTGGCAACGTTTATGATAAGCCTGTCACTGGGCGCGATTATCGTGGCGACAGTCCGCGCGTGGAAGAAAGAACTGTCCCTTACCATGACTCTGTTTGTGGCATCGATGCTTCTGTGTGTCATCCCGTACATGTTTGTTTTCATGACTCAGGGCGTACTGCCTGTTTATACGGATCAATCGATGTATGCATGCTGAGAGTCGGGTTTACATCCGCACTGGTATTTCTTTTGCCGGCGACGGCGGCGGGATGGTTTTTCCCGTTTTGCTGACCAACATGGTGGAACGGGGGGAGGCGCCCGGAGCGGGGCTGGGAAGACTGCTGAGTGCCAGTTCGCTGGGGGCGGCATGTGCGACACTTCTTTTCGGGTTTTCGGTGGTCGGAACGTCATTGTGGAAGAGTGTCTGGCTGATCGGGGCGCTGTATCTGGCATCGTGTGTATGGCTTGTTTTTCGGGAATAATCAGAGGAGGCTAAACTTGCGCTGCATCATACGATCATACTTGCGGTGCTCGCGCTGGCGGTGCCTGTCATGGTTGCGAAGGGAAACCCGCCGTCTCGATGAAAACGTTCGCGGCAGAGGCATGCGGGTGCGGGAGATAACGGAAAAAGGGGGCAGTGTAGCGGCCGTCTGTGGAAAGGTAATCGCCGGCATCTGCTGGTCAATAATCAGTACTCGTGGGCAGTAATGGTTTGATGCAACCGAGAAACTCAGACGCTTATTCCCATGGCCATGCATCCTGATCCACAGAAACTCTGTTTTGTCGGCATGGGAACCGGTATCACCGCGGGTGCGGCACTGGCGGACGAATCGGTTGAGCGGGTCGCAATGCGGTCTGTGGAGTCCTGGCCCGGGTCGTGGATCTGGCCGAGAAATACTTTGCCCGCTACACGCAGGGACTATTCACCGATCCTCGGGTGTCGGTGTTACCGTGCGACGGACGAACTTTATGTTCACCGACGATACTTTTGATATGATTATCAGTGAACTGTTTATCCCCTGGCAGTCGGGAACGGCAAACCTGTATACGCGAGATTTTTATATGCAGGCACGAACGCGGTCTGGAGCAGGATGGCATGTTTCGTGATGGTTACCGCTGTTTCAGGTAACTCATTCGAATTTGCGGTCATCGCGAAGACCTTCGCCGGGTTTTCCCCCATGCAACCATATGGAGAATCGATTTCGATACCAAACAGCCGGTTGTCGCACTGATCGGCCGCAGAAACGGTGCTCCCATAGATGTGAAGGTGATCATGGGTAAATTACAAAAAGACGGATCACCCTATACGCGCATACAGGATACCCAATATATGGCACCGATGAAGCATTATCGTGAAGAGTCTTTTTTCACGTAAAACTGTATATGGGAGATTGTACGGTGGCAGGAAAATGCTCTGCAGGAATACCCGATCAATACAGACAACAGGCAGGCTATCGAATTTTCCGCTTCGAAATCGGTTCAGAATGTCTATACCAAAGAAACTGCCGGCCTTACCGGCAGAATTACACTCAGCTGAGCCGAAGGCTTTACGAGACGATAATTGTTTCTAATGGAACAATTTCCGGCATACATGGCGAGTGCTTCGCCGCAGATGGGTACACGTCGGTATGCCACAGCAGCCGGTGAGCCGGTGAATTACCGGCATGAGCCGTGTGAACGGTGATAATCGTTTCTCCGGAATAGGCATCCCCTCCCGAACTAACGCCACCCCTCCCCATCGTATTTCCTTCCCGCTATGTAGGAAATCAAGTGTTTTTTTGCAATTACCTTCTTTTTTTAGGTCTTCATGTGGAGCCCGTCCCGTCTTTTGCCGTTTTCCCGATGAACAGCTTCCCTAAGATCTCCAGCCAAACCGCTATTCGTGCTCGAGGCACCGGTTACGTATTTCTACAAGAGAGCAACGCTGACAAACCCTTTAAAACGTACGCAAGGTACAGGAAGGACACTGTCATGCATTGCGAAAAATGATTATAGCTCAGGTCTCAGGATCGCGTCATCGTTCTTTCAGCTATTGATTTTTTTTAAAAGATTTAATGACTCCACGGTATTTTTGTCTATTCGATTACTCCCAATTCGTATTCACATCGGCGATCAGCAACGCCCGCAAGTCGAACCGCCATTTTTCGCGCCACGGCGACAATTGCTTTTTTCTTACTCTGATGACCTCCACACTCGGTTGATGCCGTGCCCAGAGCATGACCGGGTCCTTGCGAAACGCTTACCGAAGCGCTCTCAATCAACCACTTTCGTACTCGACTACCAACTGGCCTGTAATATGCCCCTTCTCATCGTTTTCACCGGTAAAAAAATCACTCGGTACAAGACCCGTAAAACTTGCTGAATTCCTCCTTGCGCTTAAAACGTGACACACCACCCCATTCCAGTGCCAACCGGATAGCCGTCACGGTCCAATTCCAGGGGCTAACTCATAGTATTTCAACGGCTCTCCGATAGCGTTCGCTCTTGCACAAATTCATTAGTGCTTTAAGAAGAATTCGTCTTTGCTCCTAGGTGTTTGAGCGTATCAAACCATGTCGTAAATGTCAACTTAAGCGATTCCGACAATCCCATATCGGCAAGCCTTTGGGGCAATTGCTCATACTGCTTATCCGTCCACCTGCCTGACGGAAAACGCTGATCGTAGTCGATGCCACTCCAACTGCCGTCGTATTCGATTTTTAACCCGTACGGTGTCGGCTGCGGGTTTGGCCGTAATTGCGGCTTATTTGCCGACCATCACCACGCCTGCTTGTCGGGCACATGGCATTCGCCGTAGTTGGTTTTTCGTACTTTTCGCCAAGCGCCTGCAGTCTCGTCGGTCGTTTTCTCTTGTTGGATTTCTCCTCTGTTACGGGATGTGGCGGTGTAACCACACACTCATGACCATCCTCGAAAAGCCTGTCAAAAAGGTCAAAACCGCTGAATCCTGCCTCATAAATCAGTTTCACGGGACATTTAGGAAACTTGTTGTTTAAATAGGAGCGCAAAACCTCGTAGCGGGCCTCCATCTTGGCTTCTGCTACAATCCTGCCTGTGCCACTTTGAACGCAAAGCTTCCATGTCTTCTTAGCGTCTTCAAGTCCGATAAAAATCATTTGATTCTTCAGCACGTACTGTTGTATCTTGCGCATGAGGCTACCTCCGGTTTTCGTGGTGTCTACGCCACGGTTTATAATAACTCTTCGAACTAAGGAGCTCCTTCCATGCCCGCAATCAAGTCCCTTTTACATCCCTAACATAGTAACCCTTAGTAAGGGGTAGGAGGGTCATCGAAGGTGACGGAAGGGGTGCGTGGGCGTCGGGTTAGCGATATGCCTAACCGGATTAAAACTTCTTTCTCCAAACCCAAAAACATTGCGCAAAACTTCCCCCCATCACTTATCTTATGAGTATTATTGTCTTATTTTGAATCTCTTCTCCCAATAATTCCATGGGTACGTTACCCTGGCTTACGCATACCGCAATCAATCATTCCGCTGAGGATAGCTACCAGCGTTTTGCCTCGCTGTCTATCTCTCCACCATACTGTCTCTCTTGTACCCTACCCGTGCTGTATCGAAACATTTCGCATTACCACCAATCGATCAAACACGGTCGGCTCGAGACGCTGGTGGCTTATCCGAAGACTATGCAGCCATACAGAATCTTCAACTGATATGCGGCAAGGCAATCAAGCCCACAAAGATGGATAAAGAGCGGCTTCTGAGCCTTATCGCCAAACACTACGGTGCGCTTGCCACCGATGAGCACGGTCAGACATCAGTGCATACGCAACCGCAACCGCAACCACATGAGCGTGACCTGCTCAGCTATAACCGGCACGATACGACCATAACCGTGGTGGATGATATTATTCATGAGGCGATTCGCCTTTGGGCGAGCGACATTCATATGGAGCCGTTTGAGCGCGAGATGTGCGTGCGGTTCCGTGTCGATGGCGTGCTTCAGGAGATGATGTTGATTCCGCCGGATCGTATTCCCGAGGTGATAAGCCGCATAAAGATCATGTGCGGGATGGATATTGCCGAGAAACGCCGCTCGCAGGATGGTATCGTATCGATACGCAGGGCAAGGATGTGGATATCCGGAAAGCACTCTTCCCACCGATTTTGGCGAGAAGATTGTGCTGCGATCCGGATAAGTCGGCATCGATTACAATCTGGAAAATATCGGTATGGATCACAAGCGGCTGGTGCTGTTCAAGCGTGCGGTCCAGATGCCAAACGGCATCGTGCTGATCACCGGCCCGACCGGATCGGGTAAGAGCACCTCGCTGTACGGTGTCATAAACTATCTGAAAAAACCGGGTGTAGACATATCCACCGTGGAAGACCCGATTGAGTACAATATCACCGGTGTCAACCAGACCCAGGTAAAACCATTAATCGGGATGACCTTCGCCAACGCGCTGCGAACCCTCTGGCGGGCAGGACCCCGACATTATCATGGTTGTGAGATGCGTGATCAGGAGACAAGCGAAATCGCGGTGCGGGTATCCGGCACCGGCCACCTGGTGCTGAGCACGCTTCACACCAACGATGCGCCATCGGCGGTAACACGACTCATATAGACATGAGCATAGAGCCCTATCTGGTTGCCTCATCGGTGACCATGATCGTGGCCCAGCGTCTGGTCAGACGCATTTGTGACCATTGTAATGTGAAGATCCGGTATCGACGATAAAAGCGAATGTGGGATCGCCCGGAGATCAAAGTGTACAAAGGCCTGGGCTGTTCAGCCTGTGGCTCACACGGGCTATCGGGGACGCACGGGACTGTTCGAAGTCCTTCCGGTGAGTGAGAGCATACGAGCAATGATAAAAGATAAGTCTTACGCTTCAGAGATACGAAACCAGGCCGCAGCAGAAGGAATGGTTTCCCTGCGTGATCATGCCGGATAAACTCCGCAAAGGAGTAACGTCCATCGAGGAAGTTCTTCGAGAGATAAACTTTGTGATATAAGGGGCATCAGCACTACCCTTACGTAACAGTGACATGCGACACGCGCCCCCTGTCCGTTGCTTGGAACATGACATTGTGCGCCGTTAACCAAACACCAGCCCCCGTCCCCGAAGGGGGACGTTTGATGCGTTTTTCTATGCGATAGGAGACTCGCTGAGTGGGGAAATTGGTAAAAATGCAAAAAACATTGGGAAAACCAGCCTGCTCTTGCCCGCTATTTTGTCAAAGGACAGGAGCTTTTTCTCCGATGGCGGTCGTAACATACACCTTTACAGACTGTTCCAGCGTGCCCCCACCGGGGACAGGGGGCTGGAGTCTGCGTTGCTGGTCACCAGCTAAGCTTACGCAACAGCATCAGGTGTGAGATGCGGATTGAAGTTTCGAGAATGGAACACATACTTCTGTTCGTAACTGGTAGGTACAGACATGCGAGGAAAAAAAGTTGCTATTATGAAAGGAATACACGATTTGACGTCCCCCCTCCGGGGGACAGGGGGCCTGCTTCACGGGCAGTGGCCATCGCAGCATCCTTCTTCATACTCGCCCTTGCGGGAACCGCGCTGTTTGCACAGCAGCAACACCGGCCCGCCCGCACATCCATGATGGATACCGCGGCATTTTACCCGATCGACTCCATTCCGGTGTCGGATACGGTGGTTATTCCGGTGTCATTCTCAGATCATATCCGGGATGTGCTTCGGGCGCTGGCAAATGCAGTATAACGTCAACATCAGCCCTAGGTGACCGGGAGCGTATCGCTGTATTTGACCGATGTGACAGTGAAAGACGCGATCGATTGAATCCGTCAAGCGGCGTGGATACCTACGGTGGCGAAAACGGGATCGTGAAGGTGTTTAAAGAGTAATCCACCGCACCGCCGCCGCCACTGGAACCGCCGGTTATGTTCAGTGTCAATAATGGCGAGCTTTCCTGTGATTTTCAGGATGTGTTGGCGCGGGGGATGTGGCACGGCTTTTTTCCGACTCCGCGCGGATCAACGTGGTTGTCGAGGGGACACAGAACAAAAGCATAACATCACACCTGAATGCGCTCGACCCCAAAAAAGGTGCTGAAGGTGACTGGACGAGAGCAACGGGTATGATGTTGTTAATACGGATGGCGTTGATTACATTGCGGCGGCAAACTGGGGAGGTAAGGAAGTGGTGGCAATGGATACCGGTTCTTCGCCGGCTGTCAATAAACGTCACGCCCGACAGGAGGGTATCGCTCGAGGTTGATAACGCCTCGCTTGACCAGCTTAGTGCGATCGTATCGCCGTGCAGAGCGGAATAAACATTTTTATTTACGATAAGCTTGCCGTATCGATCACCGCAAAGGTCTACAGTGTGCGGGTGTGGATCTATGCGCTTCGGTTTTTGCTTCAGAACACACAGTTTAATTTCTGGAAGATAAACAGATTTACTCTATCGGCTCCAAAATAGATGAGCCAGCAGAAGACCACGCTTGTCATTCCGCTGAAGCACATGATGGCGGAGGAAGAGAACGTGGGTAAGCTTCTGCCCCCGGCCATAAGCCGCGATGCGGTGATAAAGTATGATAGTGAGCATAATTCGGTGATTGTGATCGGCTCCTTCGATGTGGCCGCGCGTGCGCAGGAGTTTATAGAAAAGATCGACCGCCCGATACCACAGGTGCTTATCGAGGCACTGGTGGTCGATTTTAATATAAACAAGATTCGCCAGTTTGGTTTGTTGATATTCACCGGCGGTGAGGATGGAAACCCCTATAACGAAAGCTTTGTCCCGTAGGTCGATCTCAAACCGGGTAAGGAGAGAACCCAGCGTATTCTGAATCGGTGTGTTGAAAACAATCGGTATCAATGAAGTTATAAAGCTTCCGGAAAATTTCAGATCTTCCATCGATGCCCCTGGAAACAGCAAAATATCCGGAAAGGTCCATCATCGACGCCGGCATATCGCTACCTTAAACGGTAGAACTCGGCGAGTATCACCATCGGAGAGACCCGTTATTACCGTTTGACCAAACAGACAAAGGCGCCGATCAATGACTGACGGATGCCAGGCGATCGGTACCGATGAGCGCTTTGAGGTGATAAAACGAACACCCAGCTCGAGGTCACCCCCGGGGTCATGGATGAAGGTTATGCTGATGGTAAAGATCCGCCCTGAATTTAACATCCCCCGCACCGGCGGCGGCGACACGCCGCCAAAACGTGGACACCCGCGCGCCGGACGCCGATGGGCGCGTCTGCGCAACGGCCAGACGATTGTTTTAGGCGGTCAGCGCCAGACCGAAAACGGCGTAGACGGCCGCGGGGTACCGTCCTCAGCTCGATCCCGCTTCTGGGCTGGTTGTTTTCCAACAAGACCTTTACCAAAGCGGTAACCCTAGATGATGATCTTTCTGACTCCGCACGTCTACTATGGCGACGAAAACGCGGTGACCCCGGATGACTATTTCGGCAGCGAGATCAACAAGATGCTTGAAGAAGCACGAGTCGCGGTAATGTTCGGCAATAAGACCGAGAGACGTGTGATGAAAAAGATAGAAAAGAAGGCCTCAGAAGATTCTCTGGTATCGACGATTGTGGTAGAAGAGAAAAAGAAAGAGAAAAACGGCAGAAGATTTCGCTGGCCGTGGCAAAAGAAAAAGAGAAGAAAGCGGTTGTCAAGGATGAACAGGGCGCGGCGGAGCAGAAGGCACAAGAGGTTGAAGGGAAAAGATTTGGAAAAGGATGAAGGTGAAGCGGGAGAATTGAGGGTTGCGGCAACCGCGCTTCATTCCCGGTTTAACCCTACCCCCTCCCGGCCTCCCCCTTAGTAAGGTGGAGGAGATAGGCCGTAGGGCGGTTCGTGCTTTTGTTATAAAGCCTTCCCCTTGCTAAGGGCAGGTTCTGGGAAGGGGCGGCCGTTAGCGGCGGTGGTCAAGTCCCCCTCCCGGCTTCCCCCTTAGTAAGGAGGAGAATGGAATGCTCGTAATTCTGGAAGCTTTTAAAGGAGCAAAAAAATGCCCAGACATACCCGGTGGATACTGCCACTACTTATCTCGGCTCCGGTCGCTCCTGCGCCGACTACGACCTGTATGCCTGAGGAGAACAAAACCGGATGATCCGGTCATGGAGCTTGTGGATGTGACGGATACTACCGCCACGCTTTCCTGGACGAAAGCGCAGGTGCATGATTTCAGCGGTTATAATCTGTACTACGGTGGATATACCGATATCGTGAGCACAAATGATACCCTGTAACGATCCACTGGAATTCAGGCAGGATACGGTGGTAACGGTACGCGGCCTCAGGCCCTCCACGGGGTATGCCTTTCGGGTGGTTACTCAAAGCGAAGCATGGCGAAATGGGGATAAAGTAATATCGTAAGCCTTTTACACCGACAGCTCTGATAATCCGAAGGCCTGAGCCGGCGGTGGTTAAACGCTTATCAGTATAAACGCCGATACAATTGATATCACCTGGACAGAGTGCGAAGAGCCGGATTTTGAGCGGTACGTGGTATACTACGACACGGTAAGCACAGTCGGTTCGGTAGATACCATCCGACGCTTCCGGTATACGTAAGGAGATAACAGACAGAACCACAACCACAACCGCAATCGTACGATGTCGCAGACACAACCAGCAGCACCGCTGCTTCACCGTATTTGTGGTTGACAGCAGTGACCAGTACAGCGCAAGCAATGTGGTATCGAATCGGCTGACTGGCGGCTCGGGAATGCGGGGAGGCATAACCCAGGTCTATGGTTGCGTTTGGTTTTTTCGTTCTTCCTTCAGTATCGCAGGGGCGGGCGGAGGAGCAGAAAGCATGCCTGTCTGAGCGTAATGCAGTTCAACGCTTCCGCAGCCCGGCCCGTTCAGCGATACTGGCGGGCGGCACGCGTCAGGGTGGTCGTCGTTGAACACCCCTGGGAACGTTGCGCGGGGGCGAAACCCCGCAATTGTTACTTTGTTGACGGTGGTCCAAAGAAGCCGAAGGAACTGGAGCTCATTCCTTAAACGCATTATCGATGCGACTGGATGAAGGGGTGGCTTTCGACTTCGCCCCGGAGAATTATGCATGACAAAAGCTAAAAAAACATCCGTGTTTCATTCCTGTCCCTGCTGCTCAACACCAGCTGGGGAAATTCGTATCGGTGTATCCGGATCGATACGGCGCAGGAGAATGAGATGGTGGTTGTCGCGGTGCACAGGCGCAAGGGGATTGTCAGACTTATCGGCTGCGGCGGCAGACTGCAGCGAAGCTGGTTGACACTGCTGTACCTGGCGGCATGCTGATTGCGGAAATGTGCCGGTTGTGTATGTAAACGAGAAACTGCACGGTGAAGATCCCGAAAATATGGATCGACCGGGAGGAGAAGAGGCTTGTTCCGTGGGGCATGTCAAGTGACCAGGTCACCACCAGCGGGATGCAAAAGATGACCACATGTGTGCCGTTTCCATTCGAACGGATACGCTGCAGACATTTATGGAGAAAGTACAGCACGAGGTTTTGTGTTTGCTTCCCTTGCAGTACCGCTGATGGATACTGCCCGGCTGTATGCAAAATTGCGAAAAGAACCTGTTCCCGCCGCGGCATTCGCCCGGCAGCCTCGACAATCGGCTGTGTCGAAAACGGTCGTCGAAAAAGCTCGCCATGCACTGGGTGGGACAGGCGGACATAAACGACGATCCGCAACAGGCACTTTCGGCAACCGTATCCCTCACTAAACGTCGTCCGAATACCCGGGCAACGGAATGCATCGTGCTCCGCGATCATGAGTTGATAGCCGAGACAGCAAAAAATACGAATCAATGCCGGCAATTACGTTCACAAAACCACCCCGCGTTTTCGTTAAGTCCCCCCGGGGGATTTAGGGGGCGTGTCCAAAAGGGGGGCGCGTCCCAGTAGAGGCAACCGCCTTGGATCGAGAAGGGGAGCGTGTCCAAAAAGGTCTCCGCGTGTCCTGAAAAAAACGCCCGCATATATTGATCGAGCAGTACCACCAGTGCATAATGCGCTGGCCTTACACGGAGCAGACCCATGCCGATTTCGCACCGTTTGAAGACACATGCGGGATTCCATGCGGCTAAAGCGTTCCCGTCGCACCATGCACCGGGAGTTGCGCGCTGGGCGGTGGCGGCAACGATGACGGATCGCGGCTATCGGTATGGGGGCCGCCGCCGGTGGTATCGGTATCGCTCGCACGATCACCGAGGAAGAAAATCGCCCCTGCACGAGCCGAAATTTCCAGTCGAACCGGGTAGCAGACATACCTGACGATTTCACTCAGGCAGATTTTTGATCAGAGCGCACAGTTTCTCGGCAGGGAGAGTGTGGTCACCGAGAGCTTCTGTCGGGCTTTCAGCACGCATTTCCCGCAGGCGTGTGGGCGGAAGATATCACAATTGCGGAAAAGGATGCACGCAGCTGGGATGTCAGTATCGTAGCGAGTATCATATTCCACGGCAACCATTCCGGTTTTGATTGGTAAACTCGAGCAGATAGCCGGTGTCAGAGGATGTAAAGATGCAGTACAGTGAACAGACGAGCGTCGGATCGAAATGGCGAAAAAGAGAGTGCGGTACGGCTGAAGCTGGTCTGTTCCTGGGGTGAAAGCATATGAGTGGAAATGAACAGAAACTGAACCTTTCTGACAAAGTTCCTTGTGGCATTTCATTTTTGCCGCGGCTGCCGTTACTGTCTGTATTGCGCTGGTGGTGAGCATACGCATTCCCTTTGGTCAAAAACAATGGGCGGCGTATCGGGAAATTAAACAGGAGCTCGAACTGGCAAATCAGGCCGAACACTTCCCGCACCGTATTCGCAGCATGCAGGCCGCGCATGGCCGTGTTGGACAGTCTGCTGGAGGTTATCGAGCAGAAGGAGCCGTTTACTCCGGCGAATGCGCTCGATCTTGTTTACACGCTGGCCGATTCATTTCAGTGTGAAACCGAGTAAGGCGGAGCCGGACGACCCGAGTTCCGTTGACCGGCGGAAAAGAGATACCGGTCACCTACTACGGACAGGGAAGTTATCATGCTGCTCGGAAGGTTTGTGCAGGGAATAGAAACATGCACTACGCCACACGAGTCCGCCAGGCAGTTCTCCGGAAGCAGGCGGATGACCGGGGGGAGCTGGTGCTGGATTTTAATGGAGCGGTAAGCCCTCCCCGCCTTCCCTTAGTAAGGTGAGAAGATAAGGCGTGAGGCGGTTCGTGTATTGAGTTGAAGCCTTCCCCTTGCTAAGGGGAAGGCTTGAAGGGGTGGCAGTTAGGAGCAGTTCAACCCCACCCTCCCGGCCTCCCCCTTGGCAAGGGGGAGGAGAGAAGGCGGGAGGCGGTTCGGTGCTTTCGCGTTAAAGCCTTCCCGTGATAAGGGGAAGGCTTGAAGGGGCGGCAGTTAGCGGCAGTTCAACCCCACCCCTCCCGGCCTCCCCTTAGCAAGGCTGGAGGAGAGGCGGGAGGCGGTTGGTGCTTTTGTGTTAAAGCCTTCCCTTGCTAAGGGGAAGGTTTGAAGGGTGGCAGTTAGCAGTTGGACTTCCCCACCTCCCGGCCTCCCCCTTAGTAAGGTGGAGGAGACAAGGCGAAGGGCGGTTCGTGCTTTTGTGTTAAAGCCTTCCTCTTGCTAAGGGGGAAAGTTTGGAAGGGGTGGCAGTTAGCTGCAGTTCAGCCCCACCCCTCCGGCCTCCCCCTTAGTAATGAATAAGGCGTCGGCGGTAAGTATCTTTGAGTTGAAGCCTTTCCCCTTGTAAGGGGAAGGTCTGAAGGGTGGATGTAAGGGCATGATTTCGTGAACAAAAAAGTACTTCTAGTCATACTGATCGCAATCGCAATTCCAGTGCATCTCGGATGTGTTTCTGGTGGTCGGCCAGCTTCTATGATCACGCCGTCTATCCGAGGCATCACACGATGCCGCCGGAGGAAGGCGGATTCAGTATTGAGCGCGGCTCGTGTCGTGGCATTCGTATACGACCGGCAAGGCGTCCGTTTTTGGCGTATAAGCCTGAACCCAAACCGAAGCCAAAGCCTAAACCCCGTAAAGTAAAGCGACGACCGGTGGTGGAGAAGTAAAAAAGTACCGCCGCCGAAGATCACCATCACCGGTATCATGTGGAACGAGCAGAATCCGCTTGCTATGATCACCCTGCCCAACGGTAACAGCACGGTCGCACGAGCGGGGCAGGAATCTTGGCAGCGGCATCACGGTCAAGAAAGTTGAGCGGACACGGGTACGTATCGCCTACCCGGACGGTGAAATCTGGGTTGACCGGTGATGCGCTGTATTTACAGGAGAAAAAAGCAGATTATTTTCATCCCCGGCTTGTCACAAGGCCGCCAGAAGGCTGTCAGCAACGAGGGGTACACTCTCTACCTCGCGGCAATGGTATTGCTTTCCATTGCGGGTACCCTGTTTGGCGTATCGATGATCGCCTCGACGCAGACACATCTCCAGGCGGTCGACTTGTTCACATGAAGTCCGGGCAAAGCTTTTGGCGCAATCGGGTCTTCAACGCGCTTCATTTTTACAACGGTGGTGATGGTCATTCGCTTTACTGGGAGATCCACGGCTGAAAGAGGAGTTTCCCGGGATCGGTGAACTGGTGATGAGCAGTAATCGATTGAGTGATTCAGCAGGATGCGCTCAACCAGTATCCAGGCGGCGCGAATCAGACATCAGCGGGGCTTGCGGGACGGTCGGTTCCGCAAAATCTCACCGGCGGTGACACTGACCGGTCATACGGGGAGTCTGGTTTTTACCAACGGAACTTCCGTGTCGGGCACGGTGGTACTTCACCACGGCTCGATTAAAGATGGAAACAAACGGCGAATCCGGGGATGCAGATATGGTAGCGCGCGCAAGTCGCCGGCCATGCCCTTTGATTGTGAAGCGCTTCTTGCGGTGCTGCGTGATGCCGAAAACGTCCGCAAAATCATATCGTCGAGAACAGACGCCGTTGTTCGCTCCGTGGTTATTCATTGGCGGATGATTCTCTTCATGAAAGATACCCTCTTTGTTAATGGCAATTGTACAATGAGCGGTGCAGTCCTGGAGAACGAACGGATAATCGCCTCCGGTGATGTATCTCTCGGACACAATGCACTGTTCCGAAACTGCACCATTATCGGCAGCATCTCTCTGAGCGAAGAGAGTGCCCGTTCAGAATATTCACTTGTTTGCAGCGCGCTGCCTGTAACCATTAAAGGGGCGGTCACGAACTCGCAGTTTTTTTCGGGCGACTCCATAGCAGTGGAAAATACACCGACTTTTGGCGACATGACTGTGATGTTTTCTCACCGGACAGCGAAGGGGGACTCTGCCTGGTCGGGGGGCATCGTTTTCAAAGAAAAGCAGCATATCGCGGTACGTATATCTGCTTTACCGATACAACCAAAAAGATATCCTCATTCAGGAGAACCGAGTCGATCGTTTTTCCTTCCGGATCGGAGGTGCATGGATCTGTTATCACCAATGGCGCCGTAAAACTCCACCGCACAAAGGTTCTCGGACGCGTCTGGGCCAAAAATCCATGTGGTTGAAAAATGATAAACAATACACCAACTGGCTCTTCGGCTGCCACATTGCGCCTCCGACTCATGAGCCAGTATTCCGCTTCTGGGTCGCCGCCCGGGTTGCGGTCGAGGAGACGGAACATCTGCAGCGGAGGCTTAAAACACCATGAGGTTATCTGCCGATATTTGCGACTCCCATGGATACACCATACTCGAGACGGTTATGGCTCTGGCGATTTTTCTCGTCTGCGTCGTGCCTTTGACGACGGGTGTCATGCGGCGGGAAACGTTCAGCGTTCAAAAAACATGGTCACCGCTTCCTGTCTTCTTGAGCAGCAGAGCGCAAATCATCATTCTGGCCCCCGCCTTGTTCTGCCGACACAAAAACGAACGGTGCGCGGCGGCAGATCAGGTAGTACAAACAACGGGGGAGAGCCCAAATTCACGGTAACTATTTTGCGGGGAAGTGACGCGATCACCAGCGGGCAGTTTTATGTCTATGAGGGGAGTGACCGGTGATCGGAGAGCAGGGGGTTACACGCTGGTGGAGCTTATGGGGTTTGGTGGCGATCGCCGGTATTGTCGTGACGATTATTATGAGCGCATACAGCGGGCTTATAAAAGTATTCCACATCCACAGCGGTAACGCCGCGCAGGTCCGCAAGATGATTGTGTGTAAGAAGCAGTAGAATCGGTGCTTGGCCGCATCGAGAGCATACCAGGCACGCGTTCAACTGAGATGCAGGGCAGGGATTAGCGCGATTCCATTACGATTACCGTCTGCGTGAGGGCGTTTTAACAGACGGTGTGCGCACTGTCGCCCTTGATTTGAGTGGCGGATAGAAAAGGTAGAAGGTCGCGAAGTGGGGGGCATATGATCTGGGATGCATATGTTCCGGGAAACGATTGGATTGGTGGCGCACGGAGGGTTTTGTTGGACGGTGGAGGGTAACGGGGGGATGTAAAGGGTGTTAATACGTGCGGTTTTTCCTGTGTGAAAAAATCAATAACCACAAAAACATTACATTTTACATCAGTAAAAACTTGACATAAAAGCATATTTTATCTATTTTATAATCAGTCTCAAACGCATTTCACAAATAATTATTACACCTCTTAAAAACCTGCACACGGATTCATGCTTTCAAAAGGAAAAGAACTGCGGTGAGTCTGATAGTGCCTCCATTACTATTTCCCTTAAACAGGTCGATGAAATACGGTCGAATCTCAGTATCATGTACACTCTTGTGGAAGGTGCCTGCGCGCATATCGAATGTGGTGATACGTCAGTTGAAGCTTTTGATATCAACCGCACTTATTACACACTGCCGCAAGTTCGAACGCCAGCTCAGACCTTTTGTCAGCTGCGGTATCTACTGAATAAAACGGCAGCCTCACGTGTTCGTTTTTCACGAGGCTGCCGACCGGCCCGCTCCTTGTTACCCAACAACGTAAAAGAAACCTGGATAGTTGGGCAAAAATTTCCGCCGGCCACTAGCCAACCGATCTGATTAGGCATGAATTTTTCTAAAGCTTTCCCCTTGCCAAGGGGAAGGTGGCCGACGATGTACGTTGCGGCCGGACGGAAGGGGTGGCGTTAGCGGCGAGAGGGTTAAACGTATCCCGGTCAAAGATTAACCAGTCCAAGGCTAATGCCTCCCCTTTGCAGTAGTAAATGCCGTTGCGTTAAGGTTGACATTGTGACTCACCGGGACAAAAGCACCCCCTCGGCCTCCCCCTGGTAAGGGGGAGGAGCAAAGTGACAGCGTTAAAGCCTTCCTCTTGCCAAGGGGAAGGTGGCCGGCCGGTGCGTTTGCGGCCGGACGGAAGGGTGGCTGTTAACCCGGAAAAGTCAGGCGCTTCCTTGTGTGCAATCGTAATTTTTGCAAGAAATTCTTTCTGAAACTGACCACCTCTTCTGGGAAAGGGCATTGGCGGTTTTTCGCCTTACCGGAGAAATACTACATGATGCCACATTTCACATAAACCGATCTGTGCATGCCGATAACAAAACATCAAGGGTTATGGATCGAACCTGTTACGCCGTTTATCATACCAAAACCTTACCGCTACCCTTGCAGTACCAGCAGAGTCTTTTCCTGTATGATATCGTGGGTAAAACCATCCGCGCCGCAATGCCAACATTTTTTGTCTATGGCCCCTTTGCCCCGCATTGCCGGCATTCCAGCTCTGCGCTACCCAAACATTTGGGGCACGCATCATCGGGAGGGAAGTTTATCGAAGATTTTACCGTCGCCGCCACAGATGGTGCACTGGCGAAAGAGCCAGCCTTTGCCTGAGCCGCCGCGAATTCCAGCAGGTTTTTGGGGTAATCGCGTCTTTGATTACCGTCACCGCCGCAGCGCCAGCAGGAAATTTTTCCCGAGCCGCTGCATGTTGGACAGGTATCGGTTTTGAGGATGCCATCGCCCTCGCAATGGCGGCACGTTTTGGCTTCAAAAGTACTCCATCCGGCGTATCAAAGCAGGATTTGTCAAGAGGATGAGAGTTCTTGAAGTCGTTTTTCTCTCTTTACCGTGTACTCGTTGGTAGAAAAAGATCGACACCACCGGCCGCGCGCACAAGCTTTTTGATGTTTTCCTGGGATCCCGCTTCCTCTAATATTTCAAGGAGTTTCTGCTCGCCTGCGTTTTCCAAGTGGGGGCAAAGTAACAAGGATTTTAGCCAGGTTAATTTTTTGCTGAATCGAAGCTTGTTCGATAGCTTTGGAGGTTACACGATGAATACAGGCCCAGTTGCTGTTTTGGAAGATAGCATATTCGACAGCGGCGACAAGCCCTAGAACATCGAAGAGACGATCGAGTTCTTGCCCTGGACTTTGATAAACAGTTTGTCCTTGTCTAGAGGAGGAGGTTTACCATTTGGTAGGGGTCGAGTGTTTTTGGTACTGAAGAAAAAGTCGATCAGTGTGTTTCTGCTTTGTTAAAAACAAAAACGCCGTTTAAAATAGCATTGATAATGGCGGACTGCTGGTAGATGTCGCTTTGTCGATATTGTGCAACCGATATGTTTAGAGCATCTTGTTTTTCTTTTCCGCTATACCCTAAGATCGTGATCAACCAGTGGAGCCAATAATCGAAATTTTCATCTCCCCCAGTTAAGACAGCCAAACATAATGAATTTGTTACGATTGACCTCTATATGCTTACTGACAAGATCTTGGTAGAAGCTCTTATCGACACCGTCGGTTCCAGCGAGATAGCTTGCCATAAAGGCGGTGTTGTAATGATCCTTTAAGGAGGCGCTCCATACCTTTTTGGCAACGACTTCCCAGGCCGCCCGTATCCAAAATTTTGCCGCTTGCACACCCGTTTGAAGCCCGGAGGAAGACTTGGGTTGACATGGCCGGCAGCGTCGCCCACTGAGAAACCAATCCGGGAGCCGGCATCGCGGGGGTTGGCGTTGCAGACGCAGGGCATGCCGGTAACAGCGCAACTTCTGTCCTCATCGGTAAAGGGGAAAGAATCTCCTTGAGAGGACGGGATAACTGCTTTTCAGCTGTTGCCACATCGCTTCAATCCGTTGGCCTTCATCCTCCCACTTAACGAGTTTTTCCGTACTGTATTCATTAAACAGCTGGAAATTGGTTCACCGTCGTGTCCGTCAGGGAGAACGACAACTATGCCTGGAGGAGAGTCTTCAATCCACTGACGGCTCCTAGAATGAAAAATGATTGGAAATCAGGAAATTTTTCTTTGGGATAATTTCTTAGCCGATGGATTTGACGATGGGGTTGACCGTCATTTTATAAGGCTCGCCAAGACCCATCGCGTCGAGCGGCGTGGCCGAAATGGTATCATGTTCCACAGCTGACGACCGCAGCGGGTGGTGTAGCCGGTGCAGTCTATGAAGGTCTTGGCGTAGACCCGGCCTAACAAGATTCTAATGTCTTTGACTGGTAACAGGCTGGGATTTTCCTGGTCGATGTTGGCGCTGAGTACTTCCACCTCTGTTATTAGAAAGCATTCATCATTGATGGGATGAAACTGCTTTTTATTCGAGTTTTTTGGGAAAAACATTCTCTTTACTGTTGTACGAGATTCCTAAAATTTCCTCCATACGGTCGATCAACCCTTTTTGATGATTATCCCCACGCCAATGAAAAGAATGGGGGGCGTTGAGCATAACGACTTTTACGTTTTGTTTGGCCCATGGAGCATAGAGGTTGTTTTTTTGGTGGCGGGCGATGGTGATGCTCTCTAAAAACCCCTCTCCCCCAAATTTTATCGAAATGTGATTCGCATTGATCGTTTCAGCACGCCGGTCGCTGCCGCAATGTTCACCTTTTCGAGAATGAGAACGCTTAAGGAGTCGCCGGTTTCTCTTTGATATTGAGAGCTTCTTTAAGGGTAAGAGTCCGATCAGGCCTGCACCCATGATTACAACGTCCCAGGTCTCCCGCCGCTCGGTGACGGAAAAACCGACGATGAGGTTTTCCTCATCAATGATTTGTTCATTAATAACGTCTGATTTGGGCGCGCTTTCCAAAGACCACCGGCAGTCGTTATATTTTGCAAGACAATGGCCGCAGCCGTTATACCCCTCTTGCAAAGCCTCGTTGATTGACCCAAAGGGTACCAGATTCTCTGAGTGGATCATCTTCAGAGCAGAAACAGTTTGGCGATGTACCTCTTTAGTTCGTTGGTTTCCAAAAACGTGGCTAGTGCTCATGTTTACCGTAACATAATAACCCATTCAAGATTTATCGTTTGGCGATATAGTATAATTCCAGTCTCCGTGGAAGCTATGTCGTCGTATGTTGACGTTTGACATTTCATCTTCAGTCACTTTGACCCCGGAGGGATAGACGTTCTGATCCAACGCGCACTTGTTTAACCGATTCGTTACGTATTGCTGCCTCCGTGTCGAACGTTCCGGCGTAAACGACCCGAGACGCGCTGGTGGTAAAGCGTAGCTGATAACGTTGGCCGTCACCTTTAACGCGCAGCCTAACGCCGCTGTACTCGCTTAGGTCGAGGCTAAGGGAAGCGCGAACCGACGCGAAACCGCCCCCTTCGAGAACGACCGTACCGGTAAAGTGGGCGCCGTGGGGGGAGGGCTCGAGCCACCCCCGCGACCTCCCCCCCATCACTACATCGTTGACCGGTTCGAACGCCGCGACCGTGTCGGGGTCGGAAAAGTCGAGAACCGTCTTCACGCCTGTTAGTGTAGGGCGTCGACGAGGGCGGGCAAGACCTCGCCGAGAGGCACGTCTAGCTTGAGGGTGGCGTCTTTGTCGCCGCGGGTCGGGCCGAGGTTGAGGATAGCGACCGGTTTGCCGTCCTGCACGGCCCGCGCTACGAACCGGTAACCCGAATATACCGTCAGCGACGACCCTAAGACGAGCAACACGTCGGCCCGCGCCAGCATCGACCAGGCCCGCTCGACCCGCCGCTTCGGTACGTTTTCGCCGAACAACACCACGTCCGGCTTGAGCATGCCGCCGCAAGACGCACAAGACGGCACCACAAAGCGGGCGATGACCTCGTCGGACAGCTCGGCGTCTCCGTCGGGTGCGATAGCGACGATTTCGTCAGCGAAGCTCGGGTTATGTTCGGCCATCCGGCTCTGTAGGTCGCGCCGCGAAGTAACCGCGCGGCAGTCCAGACAGCGCACCGCCGCGAGACTACCGTGAAGCTCTAAGACGTTCCGGCTCCCCGCCGCCTGGTGCAGCCCGTCGACGTTCTGGGTCAGAATCCCGCCGACCCCGCCCGTCATCTCGAGACGCGCCAACGCCTCGTGGCCCGGGTTCGGCCTCGCCCTATACACAAACGACCAGCCCCGAAAGCTTCGCGCCCAGTAGCGCTGCCGAAACACCGCACTCTTGACAAACTGCTGATAACGGATCGGATTACGCGGCTTTTTCGAGCTCGTCGCGCCCCGGTAGTCGGGGATGCCCGAATCGGTGCTCATCCCCGCACCGCCTAACACCAGCACCTGCCGGTCGCGTAGCAGGTCGATGAGCCGCATCAGGTCGGAGCCTAGAGCCGTAGGGTGGACGCCGTCACGGGTTGTTTTGAGGTTATACACGCTTTTTAGCCTAGCAGGCTCGCCGCGGCGCGTTAGGGTAGCGGCTCGCTTTGCGGGATACTTCGTCCACGTGTCGGTATACCTCTGCCGATATGAATATGGAACTAGCGAGGATGTCGAAAAGATGGTGTGCTGTTAAGCTACTATTAAGCCTCATCCACCGAAAGGAGTTTTATGAAGTATCTAGCAGGTCTAGTCCTGATCTTCGCCGCGACGACCGGCCTCGCCCAGACCGAAGCAGCGCAGCCGCCTACGCCGACGGAGGTGCTCGAGCAGATCTTCACCGAGCCGCTCCAAGACACCCAGTTTACCGAGCAGTTCTCAAACGCGGTCTCGCGGGAACAGCTGCGGTCGTTGCTCGAACAGATTCGCGGCCAGCTCGGCGAGTTCCAGCAGGTTCGGGGCGACAGCAGCCCCTACACCGTCGTCTTCTCGAACGGTACCGCGACCGCCGAAATCGCCCTCGACAGCCAGGGACGGGTTCGGGGTCTGCGCTTTACGCGGTTGACTCCCGCCGTCGCCGATCTAGACGAAGCGCTAAGCGGCTTTCGCGACCTGTCCGGCGACGTCAGCGTGCTCGTCCTAGCCGACGGAGAGGTGCGCGCGGAGCTAAACAGCGACACCCCGCTCGCGGTCGGATCGGCGTTTAAGCTGCTCGTGTTGCAGGTTCTCGCCGAGCAGATTCATGGGGGCGAGCACACCTGGGACGAGGTCGTCACGCTGCGAAGCGCGTGGTACAGCCTGCCGTCGGGCGTCTTGCAAGACTGGCCGACCGGTAGCGCCCTGACCCTCGAAACGCTCGCTACGCTGATGATTTCGCAGAGCGACAATACCGCGACCGACGCCCTTATCGACATCGTCGGGCGCGACGCTCTAGAAGCGCGCACCGACCAGCCCCAAAACCGACCGTTTCTAACCACGCGCGAGATATTTATCCTCAAAGCGCCCGACAACCGCGACCTGCTCGAGCGGTTTCAGCAGGGCGACGAGGCCGAACAGCGGGCGGTCCTCGAACAGGTGCGAGGGCTCGAGCTCCCCTCCCCCGACACCCTCTTTACCGACGGACCCGTCGCCCTAGACGTCGAGTGGTACTTTTCCGCGCGGCAGCTGTGCGACCTTATCCAGAGCGTGCAGTCGCTCGACCTCACCACCGTCAACCCCGGCGTCGCTAACCCCGACGACTGGGCTCGCGTCTCGTTTAAGGGCGGCTCGGAACCGGGCGTCTTGTCGCTCGTGACCTGGCTCGTAGGCGAGGACGGCAGCAGCTACTGCGTCGCCGCGACCCAAAACCGCTCCGACGAAGCGGTCGCCGAGGCGGAATTCGTTAGCCTCTACAGCGGCTTGCTTAGCACCCTTCGTTAGCACGTGAGGGAGTTCTAACGACCTCGACGAATCGTTAGTCTTTCTCCGACACACAAGACGTCCACCCTATCCCGCTCGGTGGACGTCCTCTTGTCTCTACTGTTGTAAATCTTCTCGCTGCTGCGAATCTTTCGGCGCCGACTTAGACCGCGAGCTTGTCGACGTACGCCTTCCGAAACTTCGCCACCTTCGGCGCGATAACGAACTGGCAGTAGGGCTGCGCCCGGTTGTTCTGGTAGTAGTCCTGGTGGTAGCTCTCCGCCGGATAAAAGGTGTCGTGCGGCGCGAGTTCGGTCACGATAGGGTTCGGGTAGAGGTTTTTGGCGTCGATTTCGGTCATCACCGCTTCGGCGGTCCGCTTCTGTTCGTCGTCGTGATAGAAGATGACCGAGCGGTACTGCGTACCGACGTCCGCGCCCTGCCGGTTGAGCGTGGTCGGGTCGTGAACCGTAAAGAAGACCCGCAGGATGTCGGCGAAGCTGACCACGTCCGGGTCGAAGTGGACCTCGATAACCTCGGCGTGGCCGGTGCTGCCGGTACAGACCTGCTGGTAAGTCGGGTTCGGCACCTCGCCACCTTCGTAGCCCGAGACGACTTTTTTGACCCCGTTAAGCTGGTCGAATACTGCTTCGATACACCAGAAACAGCCGCCACCGAGCGTAGCGACTTCGGTGCCTGCATCGGTGCCTGAAGAGGTGTTGGGAGAGACGTTTTCACTCATACCCAGAATTGTAGCGGCGTCTTTACCTAACCTCTGTTAGCCCGCTTGCGGAGCGCGGTGCTGGTGTTCGGCGACCTAGCTAAAGCGACCACTCGCGAGAATGCGGTAGACTAACCGACGGAGGTGCAGCATGACCCGATGGATGCCCCTGCTTCTGCTTAGCCTGACACTCGCGGCCTGTGTGCCGGGGATGGACGGGCTCGAGCCCAACCCTCAAATCGTCTACGACGGCGCTAAACGCGACGTCTACAACCAGGTTCTTAGCCTTATCGCCGCCGACCCCGGCATCCCCGCCTACAGCAACCGTGGCGCGTCGGGCGGCTGGCTGATAAGCAACAGTGACTTTGGCAGTGGGCTGATTACCGCCCGGGCTGTGTCGCGGGGCGGCAAAGAGTTTGTAGACGACGTCCCCGACGAGGTTCACGCCGTCAGCGTGGTACTCACCCAAGTCACCCCACAAACCACCCGCCTTATCGTCCAGGGTACGCCCCGCGCCGCGCCCCTTATCGAGTCGCTCTACAGCAACCTAAGCGCGACCTTCGGCCAGGCTCCTTAAACCTTTCCCGGAAGGTCTTTCCCCGATTCGCACCTAAACATCGTCGCCATAACAAACGCCCCCTGTTCGCCGAAAGCGGAGGGGGCGTCGTCGTGGTTATATCGTGTCGTCTAGTAGCTTATTCGGCGCTCGCTTCGTCGAGCCGGACGATACGCGGGTTTTCGAGCGGTTCGGAGAGAAGCACCTGACCGCCTAGTTCGTCGCGGAAGTACTCGATCAAGACCTGCTGCTCGCCGATTTCGGTCTGCACGGAGCCGCGCGCTTCGGACGCGGCGAGCAGGCTCTGGTAGCCGTCGCCGCCGGTCAGCAAGAAGCCGTTCGTCGCGATGACGAAGGTGCGGGCCATGTCGCCCTGCGGTTCGAAGTTTTCGACGACCACGTCGACACTCCCGTCGGCGCGGGTGACTTGGAGGGTGCGCACCCGCGAGGGCGTGGTCAGCGAGGCCTGGTCGGAAACGCCCTCGCGGCTCGCGTCGTACTCTAAAAACACGCCGGCGAGCTGCGGGAAGCGACCGTCACGGGCCGGAACGCGGCTGACGGCGTTTTCCATCGTGGCGATAAGTTCGCCGGCGTCGACCTCGACGACCGCGATCTGGTTGTCGAACGCGAGCGCACTTTCGACGCTCAGGCGGATGATGTTCGGGCCGGTGATGTTGGCGCGGATGCCACCACCGTTTTTAAGCGCGATATCGACGCCCGCGTCGGGGAACTGCTGCCGGGCGTACCACAGGGTCGAATCTGCGGCAAGCCGCCCGAGGTTGGTTTCGCGACTCCGAACGTCGGCCCGTTCGCCGTTTAGCGGGCTGTCGGTCGTCGCGACCACGTCGAACGCCTGCTGGATCTGCTCGGTCGCTTGCAACGCCGCAAACGTGTCCTGAACGCCAGCGGGCGCCCTAAGCGCGCTACCGACGACGGTGGACAGGGCGTCTACGGCCTCCTGGGTCGTCGCGATGGGGCCGCTACGCGGGTCGACGCGGACGATACGACCGGCGGCGTCGAAGTCGACGATGAGGTGGCCGATGTAGCGGTAGAGCTGGTCGCTGTTCACGACGAGGAAGAGGGTGCCTTCGCCGTCGAAGCGCACGGTCGGATAGTCGGTCGCGGCGCTGTCGCCGTCGCGCAGCAGGTTAAAGGGGCCGTCCGCTTCGGGCTGGGCCATAAAGCCGGTCGAACCGGCGGTGATGGCGATGTCGATACCGCGTAGGTCGCGGGCCGACAGCGGGTCGCCGGTAAAGTCTTGGGCGTGGTCGACGAGGATGATCTTGTTGATGCCCTGTTCGGTCAAGAGATCGACCTGTTCGAGCACCTGGTCCACCGCCGACACGAGCGGCTGGTTGTCTTCGGCGTTACGCCCGCCGTAAAAGTCGAGCCCCGGAATCGTCTCGCTGGGTTCGTTAATGACGTTAAAGAAGTCTGCCGGCGCCCGCCCGATCAGGCCGATCCGCTCACCACCGACTTCGACGTAGGCGCTCCGCACCACTTTGCCGGCGTTTTCGGTGACGCTACCGCCGTCGGTACCGATTTCGATAGCCGGTACGCCCTCGGCGAGTTCGACGTCGCTAAAGTCTAGGTTCGCCGCGATAAACGGGTACTCGGCAGCGTTTAGCATCCGCGCGAAATCGTTGATACCGCCGTCGAACTCGTGGTTGCCCAACCCGTTCGCGGTCAGGTTCATCGCGTTGTATATGGCGATGTCGGCGAGGCCCGGCGCACCTAAACCTTCGACCGCGCTGGCCGCCTGATAGAACGGCCCCGGCAGGGTGTGATCGCCCGCCGTGATGTGGAGCGAATTGCCGTCTGGCGCGAGTTCTAACAAGCCGCTGTAGATAGCGCCGTAGTTGAGGATGCGCGGTTCTAACGAGTTCGGGTCCTGAAACGCCGACTCGTTGTCCGAGCTGTGGATAATCTGCAAGCTAAAGGTGTCTTGCGCGTAGGCGCCCCCGAGCGACGCGGCGCACAGCAACCCTACGATCATACCGATAAAACGGTTCATAAAAATCCCTCCAAGACAGAGTGTATGACGGAGTCTATGACAGAGTCTATGACAGGAGGGAGTCTATCACCCGTCCCCTACGCTTAGCCGTACCGCTGTCCGCACACGTCCGCACACGTCCGTACAGGGCTGCGCACCAACCGTAAAGACGATCAGGACAACAGCTGCGTAGACCACTTATAAATTACCGTCTAAGAGAGGCGACTACAACACAAAACTACAGTGGTATAGCCGAGTTCGCGTCAGCCCCGACGCCGCCCCGCACGCCCTACCGTTGTGGCCGTTTTGCAGTCTCTGACCCGGCATCTTTTGCGACCGCGCCGGACGACCCGCGAAATGTAAGCGTTTTGTAAGTCACTAAGTATTAAGGTTTTAAAGGAGGTTTAGAGGTTGCATTTTGTTTCTCATGTGTTATCATCCTTTCTGCCTGCCTAGCAGACGTTCTGTGCAGACGTTCTGTCTAGACAGAGATTCCACGTAAGGAGTTTTTTCTTGTGAAAAGACTACTGCTTTCCCTGTTCGTGCTCGCCTTCGGTTACGGCTTCGCCCAGACGGCAACTTTCCTTGGTACGCTCGATCGATTTTGTACTTTGACAACAGAGGACGCGGAAGGTAACCTGGCGTACGCTGCCGCCGCATCTCCTCCTAACTTTACCTTCGGAACTGGAGATCCAGGTGTCACCGCCACTGCTCGTAGCTTGTCGACGATCGTGGCCAGCATAGACGCCGTTGACTACGAGCTTAACTGTAATACAGGCACAACTGGTGTCGCAGTCAACATCGCAGCGCCAACTGTCGTTAACGCCGCTCCTTCCAACGGCGGCACTGCACTCGCTACCGGCGACTTTGACTTCACCGCCTACATTCGTGCTCAAGCTCCAGGTGTCGTGACCACCCTCAACGGTTTTCTATCTACCGATACTGACGTTGAGGATTCGGGCACCTTCCCGTACACAGTAGCCGCATCCACTCTGAACACTCCTCTCGACGCTAACGACACCGTCAACTCAAACCTTCAGTTCGGTCTTCAAGCCGCAACAGCAAACGGAGCCTCTATTCCAGCAGGTGGCTACGAATTCCAATACACTTTTACCATCACGGTTCCGTAACGTAGCAGGGAGCGAATGCTGACGACAACCGACGAGGAACCTCGCTTAGTGTTCGCTCTTCCCCCTCTCACGAGGGGGTTTTTTTCGCCACCGTGTCGGCACTTCGGCGCACACTGCAAACACCCGCAAACCCTACCAAAACTCATATCCACCCTCCGAAAGGCTGCGACATGCGCTTTTTTCTCCTCTCTCTCCTCCTGCTGTCTGTAGGCTCTGTGGTCAGCGCGCAGTGCACCTTGGTCTTTGCGCCAGGGTCTAGTGGCCAGCTCGCCTACGACCTCGACAGTATGTTTCGTGTCGTCACGACCGAGACGCCGCTTGGGTCGCGTCAGCGCGGGACGCTTAGCTGCTCTTCTGAGGCCACCGCGTTTATAGATGTTGTCAACCTCGAACTCTCCGAAAACTTTTCGCCCACCTTCGACCAGGTCTCGGTCGTCGGCTGGTCCGATACCGGAGCGCGGCTGCTCTCCTACACCCTCTACCCGGACGGTCGCTCCGAACAACAGCAGAATCCGCAGCTTGTCTCTGCCGGACAGAGCATCGACGTCTCGTTCGCGCTTACCTTTACCAACCGAGACACCATTCCGAGTGGTGACTACAACATAAGGTTAGAGCTAGACGTCACGCCAAATAGCGGAGGACTGACCCTGCTACCCCCCGTACCTCCGCTAGAATGACGCCGAGCACCAGCCTTACAGCTTCATCCAACACATTCATCCAACACAGCCTCGCCTGCAAGTACGCCGCTACCGGGCCCGTGTCCGGCTGCACCTCATACCTATCAATCAACTTCAAGGAGAGTCGTGAATAGAGTTCTCTTGTCCCTTGTCGTCTTCGCGCTGTGCGGCGGGGCGTTCGCCCAAGCGCAGTTCGGTCTGTCTCCGCTAAGCGCTTTCGCGAGCCTAGAGCGCGGTCAGAGCAGTGTCAACATGACGGTGCGTAACCCCGGCACCGAACCCCTCCGCATCCGCGTTAGCGCCGAACCCTTTACCTACGCCAGCACGGGGCTTAGCCAGCAGAACGTCGGCCCCGGCGACGCCACCCCCTACGTGCAGATCGCGCCGCGCGAATTTACCCTCGCCCCCGGCACCAGTCAGCGGGTCCGGGTCGTCGCCCGTATCCCGCCGAGCCTCGGGCTCGCCGAGTACCGTAGCCTCATCGTCGCCGAACGCCTCACCGAGCCCGTCGAGCTAGACGATACCGATCGTGCCGAGGGCGAGGTTCGGGCCGTCACCGCCGTCAACGCCCGGTTCGGCGCGACGCTCTACTTCGTCACCTCGGCGGCCACCCCCGGCCTCGAAGCGCTGAGCGCGCGGGTCGAAAACGGCGAGATCCGTCTGTCTGTCCGTAACCAGGGCAGCGGCAGCGCGCGGGTCGCCACCAAGTACCAGATCGAACAAGACGGTGTACCTGTCGTCACCGACAGTGCGGGCCGTATCTCGGTCATCGCAGCGAGCGAGCGCTCGTTTCAAATCGGCTCGGCAGCAGCGTTAGACCCCGGCTCCTACGTCCTCCGCGGAACGCTTCTTCCGTTTGTCGGCAACAACCAGGCCGACAGCGTCGCGTTCGCGGTGCCGCTCGTCGTCCCCGAACTCCCCGACGTAAACACGGGTGACGGCAGTGACAACGGCAGTGACAACGGCAGTAGCGACGGCAGCGACGGTCAGTAGGCGGTCTTGTCATGATCACGGCCCTCTTCCTAACGCTCGCACTCGCCCTCCAACCCCCCAACCCCGAAACCCTCCCGGTCGGCCTCTCCGTCAACGACCGTCCGGTCGCCAGCATCGTCGTGACCGGGCAGGTCGACGACACCCTAGAACCGGTCGCGCTAGAGCGTTGGCTGCTCCCTCTCCAGGACACCCTTAGCGCGCTCAGCCTCACCCTCGCCCGGGTCGAAGGTACGAACGACCTTCAGGTGCGCGGCCCCTTTATCGTCGCGCCCTTTCCGCCCCTAGAAAGCTTCGACGTCGTCGCTGGCAGACAGGTCATTAGCGTCGGCGGGCTAGAAGAGCTGCTCGGCGTCTCGGTCGTCTTTATCCCCGCCGACTTCGCCCTTAACATCACCGTTCCGGTCGTGTTTCAGGGCTTCGGCGTCCGCGCCGAGCTCCAGCTAGAAGGCCTGCCGAGGCGCGAACCGCCCGCCTTTACCGTGAGCGCACTACGGCAGTTTACCGAGTTCGGGCTTCTGCCTAGGGTCGGTATCGGCAGCGAAACCGAAGTGGTCGGCGCGCTGCTCGGCGGCAGCTACTACCTGCGCCTCCGTCAGCCCCTACGCGCCGGTATCGACGCCTTCCGGCTTAGCGAACTGCAGTACGTCAACTTCGACGACGCTCTCGACGTGGTCGTCGGTGACCAGCGGAGTCTGTGGGGCGAGTCGGGCTTTTTTGGGGTTAGCACCCTGCTCCGCTTTAACTACCTGCCCGCCCCACCCAACAGCGGTGGGTACGCGCCCGCGAGTCGTCTGCGGGCCCGCGAGTTTCCGCGTACCATCGAAGGCTTTACCGAACCCGGCACCCTCGTCCGGCTCGTTCCGGCGGGCCGCATGATGCCCGTTTTGGACGAGGTTTTGGTCGGCTCGAGCGGCTTCTACCGCTTTGAAGACGTCCCCTTCGGCAACCTGCGTTACGACATCCTGCTCTATCCGGGCGGTCGTTTGGCCCAGGCGCCGACCCGTATTAGCCCGCCGCTCCCCTTCTCGGTGCTACTCCCCGAAGACGCTACCGCGCTAACCCTGTCGCTCGGTGCGCCACGCGAAGGCGGTGCCTTTTTCGGTCGTTTCGGCGAACCGCTCGGCGGCGCGACTGTGCGGCGCGGCATCACCCCAGAGTTTACGGTCGGCTTCGGTGCCTTCTACGAAAACGGCTTCCATCTACGCGGCGAATTGCTCTACGCGCCCTTCGAGGTACCGCTTACGCTGCTCGCCGCCCTCAACACCCCCGACCGCGACGGCGACCTGACCTACAACCTGCGTCTCGACTACCTTCCCGTCCCGCCCCTACGCCTCGCGCTAAGCGCGACCGAAGGCCGCCAGGCGTTTAGCGTCCGTTACCAGGTCATCCCCGAACTCCGCCTCCGCAGCGAGTACAGCGTCCAAGACGGCTTCGAGGCCGGGTTCGACTTCAGAACCGACCTCCCAACAAACGATGTAGACACTAGGCTTGGCGGCGGCGCGACCGTCTCCGAAGCGTTCGGGGTGCGTGCCTACCTAGACCTCAACGTCCGCGACCTAGACACAGAATTCGTCCTGCGCCTTACCGAAGAGCGTCTGTTTGGCGAGCTAAGCTACGAATTCGACGGGCTCCGAGGCCGTAACGAGGTCGGCATTTCGCCGGTGCTTACCTTTCGCGACTTTAACGGCTCTAGTCTGACGTCGTTCTACCGCTACAACTCCGGAGAGCTGCGCCGCGGCGGCGATTACGTCTTCGAGGCTGGCGCCGCCCACGTCATCAGCCAAAACTCGGGCTTCGATATCGACGTGTCGGCGTCGCCGCTGCCCGGCTTACGCTTTGGCGCCTTCTACGACGGCAACCTTAGCAACCGTAACAGCCTAGGCGTGTCGTTAGAGGGTCGCTTCTTGCTCCAGGATCGCGTCAGCCTGTCCGACGTCGTCCCTAACGACCTTCGGGGCCGGGGCGGCATCCTGTTTCAGGCCTTCCTAGACCGAAACGGTAACGGGCGGCGCGACAGCGGCGAAGAGCCCTACCTAGACAACCTCGACCTGCTCGTACTCCTTAACGGCGCACCGTTCGGCCTAGACCGCGCGGCAGCGACGACCGAAGGCTCTATCACGATCCCGCTCCCGGTCGGGGTGTACCGTATCGACCTCGACCCGGCGGGCTTCCCCATAGACTTTAGCCCTTCGTCTACGGCCTTCGCCGTTACGGTCGGGCCGGGTGCCTTTACCGAACTGCGCATCCCCTTCACACCCTCCTTTACCGTGCTCGGCACCCTGCGCAACGCTACCGGCGACCCCCTCGGCGCTGTACGCGTCGAAGCGGTCGGCCCCGACGACGTGCGGGCGGTCTCGGTCACCAACAGCGCCGGCGTGTTCGTCTTTGAAGGGCTACGCCCGGGCCGCTACACGATCTTCGCCAACGGTCGACCGGTCAGCCCCAACACCCTCGTCATCGACGAAACCAGCGAACCCTTCTTCGAGATTAACGTCTCGGTACCCTAATCTGCCGGCCCGCCCCGTTTTATGCCTCGTCTTGTGCGGGGTAGCACCGTCTCGTTAGCCAGAACAAGCACCACCAGAACAAACACCAAGTGTCAGGGAAGCTCTACAGCCAGAGCTTCCTTGTCTGCTTTGTACCGACTGCTTTGTACCGACTGTTTTGTAGCGACTGTTTTGTAGCGACTGTTTTGTAGCGATTCTGCTCGGTTCACACATCAATCCGAGCGGAGAACGTAGGAAGAGACCATAGACAGTGGGACGTCTATTCTAAAATGGTGCACGAACCATGCCGCCCCGACATCTCGACATGTCTTTTCAAAGTTAGGTGCGCAATGGCGCACCCTACGGGCGAACTCCGATTTCGTAGGGTGCGCCGTGCGCACCGCCTTTTGGCCCCGCAACCTTCCGTTCGCGCACTGTTTTAGGATGGATGGCTCAGTAGGTGTGCTGTGCGCACCGCACTGCTACCAGCACTTCGCCACAACAAGTGCGTCGCAGAGCGCTTTCTACCCAGAATCAACGTGACGTACAAGAGTCAGCTTAGTTATAAGCGACCCGAGACTAAGCAGAATCCCTAGCGTTTCCGCGAAGCATATTCGCACGAATAGCTTTCGGTGAGAGTCTGCGTCGCGAAGCGTCGTTCGTGTAGACGTAACTTCCAAAACGACTATCCAACGCTGCTGACCTTACCGCTTCGGCTAACATCGGTAAAGCCAAAGAAAAACCCCGGCACAAAACCGGGGCTTTCTTGTCTGTGGTGGAGGCGGCGGGAGTCGAACCCGCGTCCGAAACTCCGTCAGACTGGCGTCTACGCGTGTAGTCATCGATCGGTTTTCGACGTAGGGTCAGCTCGATGACGGGCGTTCACCCTACGCTTAAGCGTCTTTAGCTTCGCCGTTAGCCCGACGACTCGAGGCTAACCGCTAGCTTGTTTTATGTCGTCCGACTAACGAGCCACAAGCGGGGCTTCTAGTGGACGAGCTGCGTTATTTACGCAGCAAGTGCGTAGCTGTTATTGTTGCCAGTTATAGGCTTTGCCGATTGTTAACGCGGCCATCGGCGTCCGCGACGCGCAACCAAGTCCTCGGTGAGCCTCGTCGAGACCAGGTCGCCCCCATGAAAGGGACATCCAGAGGATGGATGCAGATCGTACTAGAGCAGCTACGCTCATTGCAGTGTTGCTGTGGTGGAGGGCTGTCCTCCAACACAAGAATTAGTATAGCAGGACATCGCGGACTTTGCAACCCCTTCTTTACAAAAGCTTATATTGTCCGGCTAATATTTTCTGATTACAAAACGAGCAGGTCGTGACGAGGGTGCGGACGGCGCGCAGCACGGGATCTGTTTTATACTCGCTGTATGGCCAACGCAGTCGCAATGCGAAACATCGTCAAGCGCTTTCCGCTCGTGCTCGCCAACGACCACGTCGACTTCGGGGTCGAGTGGGGCGAGGTGCACGCGCTGATCGGCGAAAACGGGGCGGGTAAATCGACGCTGATGAAGATTCTGTACGGGATGCAGCCGCCCGACGAAGGGACGATCTCTGTCGACGGTCAGGAGGTCATACTCACGTCGGCAAAAGACGCGATCAAGCGCGGGATCGGGATGGTGCACCAGCACTTCATGCTCGTCGAAACGCTGACCGTCGCCGAAAACCTGGTGCTCGGCGCGGAGCCGCACATCGGGCCGTCGCTAAACTACCGTGTCGCACGCCGCAAGACCCGCGAGCTGATCGAGCGCTTCGGCTTCGACATCGATCCGGACAGCAAGATTTCGGAGCTGCCGCTCGGCTTGCAGCAGCAGGTCGAAATCCTCAAAACGCTCTACCGCAACGCCCGCATCCTGATTATGGACGAGCCGACCGCGGTGCTGACACCGCAGGAGACGCGGGGGCTGTTTCGGTTTGTACGCGAATTTGCCGAGGCCGGCAACGCGGTGGTGTTTATCTCGCACAAACTCGACGAGGTCATGGAGATCTGCGACCGGATGAGCGTGATGCGCGACGGGCAGATGATCGGCACGGTCAAACGCGACGAGACCGACCAGCGCCGACTCGCCAACATGATGGTCGGGCGCGAGGTGATTTTGCGGGTCGAAAAGACACCGCCGCAGCCTAAAAAGGTCGAACTAGAGGTCACGGGCGTGACGGTGCGGCACCCGATCAAGCACAAGCCGCTCGTCGACGACGTGTCGTTTCGGCTGCGGGCGGGCGAGATCCTGGGTCTGGCCGGGATCGAAGGGAACGGTCAGTCCGAGCTTGTCGAGGCGATTGTCGGACTGCGGACGATCGCGAAGGGGACGATAAGCCTCGGCGGACGCGACATGAGCGAGGCGACGGCGCGGCAGCGGCGCGAGGCGGGGCTTAGCCACATCCCTGAAGACCGGAACGAGCGCGGCCTGGTCGGCAGCTACACCACGGCGATGAACAGCATTTTGGGGGACCATCACCGCCCGCCGTACTGCAACCGCTGGGGGTTTTTACGCGAAGAGGCCATCGAAAAGCACGCGGCGGAGCTGGTTTCGGCCTACGACGTGCGGCCTACCTCGACCGAAATCATGGCGGCGAGCTATTCGGGCGGCAACGCGCAGAAGCTGATCGTCGCCCGCGAAGTCGAACGCGGCCCGGACATCCTGATCGCGTCGCAGCCGACCCGAGGCGTCGATATCGGCGCGATCGAGTTTATCCACAAACAGATCATCGCCGCGCGCGACAAGGGGCTTGCGGTGCTGCTTGTGTCAGCAGACCTTAACGAAGTGATGAGCTTGTCAGACCGGATTATGGTGATGTACGAGGGCAAGATTATGGGCGAACTGACCCAGGACGAGGCGACAACGGAGACGTTGGGCTTGCTGATGGCGGGCTCGAGCCCCCAAGACCCCCCCGCCCAAGACACCCGCTTCGCTTACCAAAACGCCGACGTCAACACCGACTAGCTTTTTCTGTTAGCCGGACCGCTCTAAAAACCGCCTCAGCCGCACCGCCACCTGCGGAAACTCGATCAGAAACGCGTCGTGGCCGTGTGGCGAGTTGATCCGCACGTAGTCGGCGTTCGGCAACCCTTCGGCGAGGGCGCGCTGCTCGGCCTCCGGATAGAGCACGTCGCTGTTAATCCCCATCACCAGCGCGGGCATGCTCATCTTGTTAAGCACCGCCGCGAGGTGACCCCGTCCTTCGGCGAGGTCGTAGTCGTCCATCGCCCGGGTGATGTAGAGGTAGGAGTTCGCGTCGAACCGCTTGACGAGTTTGACGCCCTGGTAGTTGAGGTACGACTGGATTTCGAAGGTCTGGCTAAGCAGATCGCGCGACGGGCCGACGCGTTCGCGTCCGAATTTGGCTTCTAACGATTCGCTAGAGCGGTAGGAGAGCATAGCGATGGCTCGAGCCAACCCTAACCCCGCCTCCGGCTGCTGTCCTGGCAGATAGTCGCCGCCCTGCCAAGTCGGGTCGGCGGTAATCGCTCGCCGCGCCACCTCGTTGAGCCCGATCGCCCAGGCCGAGTGCCGCGCCCCGATACTAACCGGCACGAAGCTCCGTATCAGGTCAGGGTAGAGCGCCGCCCACTCTAAGATCTGCATCCCGCCCATGCTGCCGCCGATCACCGACGCCACACTCGTAACGCCTAACCGGTCGACGAGTCGTTTCTGGACGTGGACCATGTCGCGGATGGTGCAGCGCGGAAAGTCGAGCCGGTAGAGGTTGCCGGTCGCCGGATTCGGGCTGCTCGGCCCGGTCGTCCCGTAACAGCCGCCTAGCACGTTGCTCGAAATGACGAAGAAGCGCCGCGTGTCGATCGGTTTGCCGGGGCCGATCAGCGGATCCCACCAGCCGGGTACTTCGCCGGGTGCGTGGACGCCTGCCGCATGGGCCGAACCGGTCAGGGCGTGACAGACGACGACCGCGTTGTCGCCCGCCGCGTTTAGCTCGCCGTAGGTCTCGAAGGCTACCTCGACGTGGTCTAAACGTCCGCCGTAGTCTAGCTCTAACGGGTCGTCGGGCGTCGCCACCGTCATGACTTGTGATGAAACGACGCCGACGCTGCCCGCCGTGTCGTTCTGGCTGCGGGCCAGGAGCGCTTCGTGGTCGCCCCAGGTTTCGTGGACCAGCACGCGCGAACTCATCCGGGTACGGGCGCGGCGAGCGCGTGGGCGAAGTCGGCTTGGAGGTCGGCGGGGTGCTCGAGCCCCACACTGACCCGGACCAGCTCCGGGCTGACACCTGCGGCTAAACGGTCTTCTTCGGGCAGGCTCGCGTGGGTGGTGGTCCAGGGGTTGATGACGACGGTTTTGGCGTCGCCGATGTTGGCGAGGTGCGAGGCAAGACGGACGCGATCGAGGAAGGCTCGAGCCGCCCCCAAACTCGTCGCCTCGAAGCTAAACACCGCTCCGTAGCCGTGCCGCAACGTCTTCTTGGCGACGTCGTGAGACAGGTGCGAGTCTAGACCGGGATAGATCACCCGTTTGACGTCGGGGCGGGGCTCGAGCCACCGCGCGAGGTCTAGCGCCGTGTCGCAGGCCCGCTGCACCCGCAGCGACAACGTCTCTGACCCCTGCAACGCGAGCGACGCCGCGTAGGGCGACAGCGTCATTCCCATCGTAAACAGCCCCAAGTCACGCGCCCGCAGCGAAAACGCCGTCTCCCCCGCCCGCGACACGTAGCTCCGCCCGCGACTGTCCCGCGCGGTAAAGGCCGGAAACTTGCCGTTCGCCCAATCGTAACGCCCCGCATCGACGATCGCCCCGCCGATAAAGCTGCCGTGTCCGCCGATCCACTTCGTCGCCGAGTGGACCACGATGTCCGCGCCCAGATCATCCACACCTAGATCGAGAGGCCGACAGAGGTAACCGCCACAGCCCCAGGTGTTGTCGACGATCAGCGGCACCTGTCTCGCCCGGCAGATTTCGGCGATCGCGGCGAGGTCGGGGACGGTGCAGCTCGGGTTGGCGATCGTTTCGAGCCACACCGCGACCGTGTCGTCGCTAATCGCCCCGGCGATCGCGTCTGGCTGCGGCGCGGCGGTGCTACATCGGGCCCCCCACGGTGTCAGGATTTTGCGGGCCACACTAAACGTGCCGCCGAACAGTTCGCGCGAGAAGAGGATGTGCGCGCCCGGCGAAGCGAGTGCGAGCAACGCCGTGGTCGTCGCCGCCTGGCCCGACGCGAGCGCGAGCCCGGCCTTACCACCTTCTAACGCGACAAGCCGGTCGACAAACGCCTCGACGGTCGGGTTGTCCATCCGTCCGTACTGGTTTCCCGGCGTCCGCCCGGCGAAGAGGTCTTCGGCGTGCTCCGCACTTTTAAAGACGTACGAACTCGTCGCGTAGATCGGCGTCGCCATCGCGCCGGTGGTCGGGTCGGGAGTCTGCCCCGCGTGCAGTTGCAGCGTGTCGAACTGCCAGCGCGGCGTCTCCCCTGCTTGCGGCTCGGTCGTTACGTCCTGGTCGGACGCCTGATCGAGATCGTTCGAGATCGCCATCTACGCCGGGACGTTTTGGCGGGCCGCTTCGAGAGCTTGGGCGAAGTCTTCTTTGAGGTCGTCGATGTGCTCGAGCCCCGTCGCAATCCTAATCATCCCGGACGAAATGCCCGCCCCTAACAGCTGCGTCTCGTCGAGCTGCGAGTGCGTCGTGCTCGCCGGGTGCGTGACCGACGTCTTGGCGTCGCCTAAATTGACGAGGCGCGAGGCGAGTTGGAGCGCGTTTAGAAACGCTTTGCCCGCGTCGAGGCCGCCCGCGAGTTCGAACGTCAAGATACCGCCCGCCCCGCGCGGATAGTGCTGCTTCGCCCGCTCGTGAAACGGGTTGCCAGGCAGACCCGGATAGTTGACCGAGGTCACGCCCGGCTGCTCTTGCAACCACTCTGCGAGCGCCTGCGTGTTTTCGACGTGCCGGTCGGCGCGTAACGACAAGGTTTCGAGACCCTGCAAGAAGAGAAAGGCGTTTAGTGGGGCCAGCGCCGCACCGACGTCGCGTAGCCCTTCGACCCGCGCCCGGATCGCGAAGGCGACGTTGCCGAACGGTCCGTCGGGCCCGAACGTCTCGCCGAACACCAGGCCGTGGTAGCTCGGCGAGGGCTGACTAAAGCCGGGGTAGCGGTCGCTACGCCAGTCGAACGTGCCCGCATCGACGATGACGCCGCCGACGCCGGTGCCGTGGCCGTTAATCCACTTGGTCGCCGAGTGAATCACGATGTCCGCGCCGTGCTCGATAGGCCGGTAGAGGTAGCCGCCCATCGCCGAGGTGCTATCGACGACGACCGCGACGCCGTGCTCGTGCGCGACCTTAGCGATACCGTCGATGTCGGGCAGGGCGAGTGACGGGTTCGGAATCGACTCGCAGTAGACCGCTTTGGTCTTGTCGTCGATAAGCTCGGCGTAGCCCGCCGGGTCGTCGTTGGGGGGCGCGAAACGGACCTCGATGCCCAAACGGGGCAGCGTCACCTTAAACATGTTGTGGGTGCCGCCGTAGAGGTTTTGCGACGCGACGATGTTGTCGCCCGCTTCGGCAAGCGTGGTGATGGTGATAAATTCGGCGGCGTGGCCCGACGCGACCGCGAGCCCCATCGCGCCCCCTTCGAGCGCCGCGACCCGCTTTTCTAACACGTCGTTGGTCGGGTTCATGATGCGGGTGTAGATGTTGCCGAACTCTTGCAGCGCGAAGAGCCGGGCGGCGTGGTCGGCGTCGTCGAAGTTGTAGGCGGTGGTCTGGTAGATCGGAACGGCTCGCGACTTGGTGGTCGCGTCGACTTCTTGACCGGCGTGAATCTGCAAAGTTTCGAAACGGTGGGACATAGATAGACTCCTTCTTTGTAAGTTCTTTGTAAGTTGCGTGATGAGCGAAACGAGCGTGGTGTTAAACGGAGCCGAGAATAGCGGCACACGTCGACAGGAACGACGTACTAGACGAGATCGCGACCGTCAAGACGCACGTTCGACCTCGCATCGACCGTAGTGATGACTTAGCAATTAAAGACGCGACCTAGCGACTGAGACGTCGCTAAACCGCGCGCGACATTCGAGTTGTTGAGTAGTTTTGTAGGATTTGAGTCGTCAGCGTCATGGTCGGCCTCCTTCTAGCGAAACGTAGACCCTGCAAGTTCGGTCCTGCAAGTCTGGTTTAGAGGCGCTGTCCGCCCCCATCTGTCCGGTTAGCAGGCCATCGTGGCGTCACGCGTTCCGGCTGGATTTAGCACCCGCTTAGATGAAAGCTGGTTGCTGCGGTGTTGTCGGGCCAGGTCCCTCGACCGCTCTCGATAAGAGCCACTCGTGGGTCGTCTGCTTCGGTGACGGTCTTTATCGACCGGTCCGTGGGCGGCAGACGACGCTGTAGACGACGTGGTTACACAAAAGTAAAGCACACTCGCTAAAGATGATGCAAGTGTGCTCGCAAACAGTGTGTTTGATGGTGTGCTTATCAGTGGTATTTTAGGCGAGATGAGGGGGCTCGAGCCCCCCCACTCTCTAACCTCGCTACGCTACAGGCGCTTCGAGGTCTTTAGCGTACCAGTCCAGAACCGGCTTGGCGTCGATGGCGAAGGTGTAGCCGAGCGACTTCCAGAACTGTTTGGCGCGTTCGTTCTGGCCGTAGATACTCGCCAGTATCCGTTTGGCCCGTCCGGCGAGGCGCGCTTCTAGGTCGCGGATGCAGCGCTGGCCGTGGCCCTGGCTCTGGAGCGGTTCGGGGATAAGGAGCAGGTTGACGGTCGCGTCGCCGGCTTCCGGGTAGTCGAGTTTGTAGTCGAGGTAACCGACGACGGTGTTGGTGGTGGGCTCGAGCACCAGCTCCGTGCGCCGACGCGGGTCTTGCAGCGCCACCTCGATCTCGCGCGTCACCTCCGAAAGGGTCGGTAACGGAATCGAAATAACGTTGTCGAAGTAGTCTGGCGTCTGACAGTAGAGGTTGTAGACCAGCTCGGCGTCTTGCGCGGTCGCCTGCCGGGTGCAAGTCAGAGATAGTGCGGAATTCATAGCGTCCATCCTTTCATCATAAAAGCATGCCGACTCTTTATATTTTTACACTGTTTCGACCCTGTCTCGGTAGGTACAAACATACCGCCTGGGTCTGAGTATTTACGTCGCTTTTCGGTACAAAACCAGTCTACACCACCGGATAAAAGTGCGTTGTACTCCACTAGACCGACGAACTGACGAAAAAACGGGGGTTGTGCGTGACCAGTAGCATTATCATACACCTATCCTGGTGGCCTCCTACCCGATACAAGCGACAGCTTAGCCCTGTTATTTTTACGGTTATCGTTCGTCATTATCGGGCATATTCTGTATATTTGCTAGCTTTTACTTATTTTTACGCCTTCGCAGCACCAGAGTTCTAGCACACCCGACATCTTTATTCGTGAGAAGTCTCTCGTAAAAATGCGCCCGAAGCGACCGATATCGACCCGTACACCGCGAATATCACGACGATCGCACACCTTTCCAGGTATTCTGATAGGGTGTGTACAGAGACGACAAGCGTAAAACAAGACGATTTTTATCGGCGTAAGCTCGCCGCCGGGGGTGCGATTTTGGCGCCGATGGCGGGCTACAGCGACGCCCCGTTTCGGCGGCTCTGCCGCGAGTTCGGGAGTGCCTGGGCGGTTACCGAGATGGTGAGCGCCAAAGCGCTCGTGCTCGGCGACCTGCAGGGCATCGAGATCGGCGCGCCCTACCCCGGCGAACCGGACCTCGTCATCCAGGTCTTTGGCGGCGAGCCCGAGGTGGTCGCGGCGGGCGGGCGCATCCTCTACGACCGCTACCGACCGGCGGCACTCGACCTCAACATGGGCTGTCCGGTCAAGAAGGTTACGGGCAAAAGCTGCGGGGCGAAGTTGATGCTCGAGCCCTCCCGCGCCGCCGCAATCGTGCGCGCACTCGCCGCCGCCGTCCCCGTACCGGTCAGCGCGAAACTTCGCTTAGGTTTCGACAAGATCAACGTGTTCGAGGTCGCGCACGCACTAGAAGACGCGGGTGCGTCGCTTATCACCGTCCACGGTCGCACCGCCGCCCAGAAGTATAGTGGCGACGCCGACTGGAACACGATCCGCGAGGTCGCCGAACGTCTTACTATCCCGGTCGTCGGCTCGGGCAACGTGACGACCGCAGCGCAGTACAGTCGCTACCGGTCGTGGGGTCTAGGCGTGATGGTCGGGCGCGGTGCTATCGGAAGGCCTTGGATCTTCGCCGAATTACAAGCTGGCGAATTGCAGGATAGCGAACTACAGGGTGGTGCGAGCCTGGCGCTCGACGCTATCGTCCGGCTGGCCTACCGTCACGCGGCGCTTAACTGCGACTGGTACGGCGAGGCCCGGGGGATGTTACCGATGCGCGCCCAGCTTAGCCGCTACTTCGTCGGCGCCCCCGACTACGACCGCTTGCGCTCTCGGCTCGTGCAGGTCAGTAGTCTCGCCGATCTGGCCGACTGTCTACAAACACACTTCGGCCCTGTGCTCGGCGTCCCTGTGTTCGGCAGCTCTACGCTCGGCGGTACCGCGCTCCAGGACGTCGACGGACGACCGAGCGGTCAGGGCGAAGGAGTACCGACCGGGTCGTCGCGGCAGCTCGGCGCCCAAACGCTATTGACGGCACCGAGCGCAGTTGCTAAAGTCTAGACTGTTGGGCCGGGATGGCGGAATCGGTAGACGCAGTAGACTCAAAATCTACCGGCCTTTGGCTGTGCGGGTTCGAGTCCCGCTCTCGGCACCAGCTTTTTTCGGTTCGGTTACATAACCGAAAGAAGGCACGAAAGAACCGTCCGGCGCGAAGATTTCGCTAACCAGGCAGCTTGTTTGTCGCTAGGCGATTTTGCAAACAGAGATGATTCGCCCCGTGCGCGGGTAGCGACACACGACGTCGTCCCGGTACTATTTTGATACTTTTAGAAGCTAACGATACAAGACCCAATTTTGGAGGCTCGAGCACTTCTATGTTTATTCTTTTCTGGTTTGTTTTTATCCTCTTCATCCTCGCTTCGATCACCATAACTACAATTATCCTGCTCCAAGAACCCAAACAGGCCGGTGGCCTCGGGGGCATGGACGGAGGTGGCGGTCAAGACTTCAGCAGCGTGCGCGGCACCGCGGGCGGCCTTCACCGTATGACCGTCTGGCTCGGTGTCGTGTGGGGTCTTCTCGCCCTCGCGCTCGCCGTTATCCCTAGAGCTTAACTGCCTCAACTCGACCATCAGCTTGAAGTCTAATCAGTTTAAAATCTAAGACGTTTCGCGCGACCGCCTCTTCACTGGGGCGGTTTTTTCTCTGTTTTGAGGTATGGCGCTTTGAGGCGTGGCCTAACCTCGTCATTTCGGGTGTCGCGCGTCCGGCTACCGCAGACACCCGTGCGCTCATGCAGATACCAATCATGTTTGAGGTTCAGAATGGTTGAGGTCTGGACGAGAGGTACATCTATGCGACACGGGGCTTACCGTCGCGCATGGTTCTGCACGCTCCGGTCTACGGTGGGAATCTGATCGCAGGTTGTCTATTCGCGACGTTCTAGCGTATTGTGTTGGTGAGCTTTTGCAAAAAAACGCGCACAGGCCCGACCGCTACCAGGGTATTTCGGTAAATCTGCCACGCTGCCACACCTAGCACCGTTAGACATGAGGCACTGTTAGACATGAGCTAGGCGTTAAGCGAGACCGCTTGATTTTTCTGAATCGTCCGAGTTAGCCTACAGGTACGACGCGCGTACGCTACGAAAAATCATGCGACTCAGGAAGACGGTGTAGCGGTGCCCAACACAAGGCAAGCACGAACCTTGGCGACAGCGTCGAGCGAGCTCGGCACCCTGTTCAAGCACCGGCTTTCGCAGCGCATCAGGAGGTAACACCAGGTATGAAGAAACTGCTCTTTTCGGCCCTTTTACTCGTTGCCCTAGGCGGCCTCGCCTTCGCGCAACCGTTTCAGTGGCCGGCCAACTACGCACCGACCGCCGCACAGGGCGGTACTGTCCAGGAGACGTTCTTTGGCGACATCACCACGCTAAACGGCTACCTGACCTCGAGCGCTAACGAAGCCGCCATTCTAGGCCTCGTCACCGGCCCGGGCGCCGTGTTCCGCGATTGGCTCGGCACCCGTAGCTTTACGCAGCAAGACGGCTCCTTTAACACCTTCTGGGCGAGCAACATCGAAGAGGTCGTCCCGAACCAGGAGTACATCGTTACGGTGCGCGAGGGCTGGCTCTGGTCCGACGGGGTCGAGATGACCGCCGACGACGCTATCGCTACCTTCCAGATTATCGGCGACCCCGACGTTCAGGCCAACGGCTTTGGCTGCTCGGTCGTCGACGAAACTCCGGTCGAGTACGAAAAGCTCGGCACCTACCAGTACCGCTTCGCGCTACCTTCGCCTCAGGTCAACGCGGTCGCGGTTAACGACTGTGTGAGCGCGAACGGCCTGCTCCCCGCCCACGTCTTTTTGCCGGTCTACGAGAGCGAAGGCGCCGAAGGCGTCGCCCGTCTCTGGGGTGTCGACACCGACCCGAGCGAGATCGTTTCCGGTGGTCCCTACATCATTAGCGAGTTTCGTCCCGGCGAACGCCTCGTGCTCGAGCGCAACCCGCTCTACGGCGGCTACGTGCAAGCCGCTGACGGCTCGCCGCTGCCCGGCCCCGAGCGCTGGGTCGTCACGCTCGTCGAAGACCAGAACCAGGTCCTTAGCCGCGTGATTACCGGCCAGTCGAGCTTCTACTGGCCCGTCAGCCTCGACCAGGTCCGCGCTGTTCGCGAAGCGGTCGACGCCGGCACGATTAGCGGTACGCTTAACGCCAACATCGGCCCCGACACGCTCGTCGACTTCATCACCTACAACTTCAACAAAGAAGACGAGTGCAAGCGCACCATGTTCCGCAACCCGACCTTCCGTCAGGCTATCGCCATCATGATCGACCGCGACGCGCTCGTGCAGGCGGCGCTCGGCGGCCTCGGCTTTCCGGCCAAGGACTTTAACAGTGCGGCCTCGGCACCGTTCGGCGGTCAAAACCTCGAACCGTTCGAGTTCGCGCCCGAGCGCGGCGTGCAGCTGCTCCGTTCGATCGGCTTTACCGAAACGGGCAACGACGGCGTCCTGACCAACCCCGACACCGGCTGCCGCGTCGAATTCGACCTGCAGTTTAACTCCGGTAACAACCGCCGCGCCCAGGAAGCGCTCGTGATCTCGCAGACCGTCGCGCCGTTCGGCGTCCGGGTCAACCCGCGCGAAGTCGCGGTCGAAATCTGGCAGCAGTCGATCGTCGGCGACCTCGACTACGACGAGACCGGCGAGCGCACCGTCGACTACGACGCGCAGATCTGGGGCTTAGCTGGCGGCGACGTCGACAACCCGAGCGCCCGCAACGTAGTGCGGATCAACACCAACCTTAACTCCTGGAACAAGAGCAGCACCGACGTCGAGCCGTGGGAGATCCTGATGGACCGGCTCACTGTACGGATGGACGAAACGCTCGACCTAGAGGGTCGCGTCGAGATCTACAACGAGCGCGCCGAGCTGATGCGCGAGTACCTGCCGATGACGCCGCTTATCAGCCCCGCGTTTCACGTCTACTACGACCTCGGCAACACCTGGCCAGTCGAAGCGCTCGACGCCAACAGCATCGAATCGCCCTACCGCCCGGGCGGTTTCCGCAGTAACCTGACCGCACCGTAGTCTGACCGCACCGTAATCCGAGCGCACCGCAAGGCCACACACTTTCTAGACTTTCTAGGAAGTCGAGCACGCCTTAACGAGACTCGGTAGTCTACAAAACAGCAGACGAGGGCTTCGGATATTCCGAGGCTCTCGTTTTTCTGGCCATCCTGTTTTTCTGACTATCTGAAGACGGTTCGGCTAAGCGAGTGCGCTACCGGCGACGCTAAGCTCGCACGTTATACTGACCCGGTATCTATATCTATAGCGTCACCAAGACGCCCCACGTGACCCCCACGAGTTTTGGAGCCTCTATTGTTCGTCTATATTCTGCGCCGCTTTGTGAACCTTATTCCGACGTTCTTTCTCGCGACCATGCTTGCCTGGATCGTCGTCGACATCGCCCCCGGCGACTTCGCGAGCCAGTTCGCCTTCGATCAGGTCGACCCGAACCGCGCCGAACGGATCCGCCAGTCGCTCGGACTCGACCAGCCCTGGTACGTCCGCTACGGTTTCTGGATGCGTAACCTTCTGACCGACTTTAGCTTCGGCATCAGTATGACGAGCCGGGGCGAGGTTACCGACCTGATCGTGCCGCGCATGCTTAACAGCCTGCGGCTGCTGCTACCGGCTACCCTACTTATTTTTATCATCGCTATTCCGATCGGCGTCTATTCGGCGCTCAACAAGTACTCGGTCGGCGACCGGATCCTGACCGTGTTTAGCCTGATCGGGTTGGCTATCCCTAACTTTTTTCTGGCGCTTATCTTTTTAGCGTTCGCCGTACAGTGGTATCAGGCGTTCGACTTTTTTCTGATCCCGACCGGCGGTATGACGAGTCAGAACTACTCGCAACTTAGCGCCTGGGGCAAGCTGATCGACTCGCTCTGGCACCTGGCCGCACCGCTTATCGTCGTCGCGATCTCGAGCCTCGCCTTTATCACCCGGATCATGCGCGGGGAGATGCTCGAGGTGCTCGGCCAGGACTATATCCGCACGGCTCGAGCCAAAGGCCTCGCCGAAAACGTCGTGAACTACAAGCACGCGCTTCGCAACGCGATTCTGGTGATCGTCGCGACGATCGGGGGCATCCTGCCGGGGCTTATCGGCGGCGCCGGTACGGTCGAGTTCGTGCTCGGCTGGCCCGGTATCACGCCGCTGCTGATCCGCTCTATCTTCGCGCAGGACGTCTACGTGATTATGGCAATCCTGACTATCATCACAATATTACTGATGATCGGAAACCTTATCTCCGACCTCGCTCTAGCCCTTATTGACCCGAGGATTCGTTACTGATGGACGCGACCCCGCACAAAGAGCAACCCACCCCGAGCCCAGAGGACACGCGCGACGTCCGCAGCGCGAGCCTGCTATCGATCGCCTGGAAGCAGTTTCTCAAGCACCCGCTCGCCCGCTTCTCGCTGACCATCCTCGCCATCCTCTACACGCTCGCGGCCTTCGCCGATTTTGTCGCGCCCTACCCGGAGCGCTTTCTAAACGCCTACGCGACCTTTCAGCCGCCGAGCAGCATCTATCTGTGCGACGACGACGGCAACTTCGTCCGGCCCTACACCTACCGGATGATTAAATCGATCGACATGCAGACGTTCGAGACGATCTGGGAAGAAGACCGCTCGCAGCGCTACCCGATCCGCTTCTTCGTGCGGCGCGACAACGTGCTCGACCGCTACGTCCCGTTTCCGGTCAACCTTATCCCGCCACAGCTTCGTAACGCGCTCGGCATCCGGCCCTGGGCGAGCCTGCACCTGTTCGGCGTCGACGATCCGACCGACCAGGTCAAGCTCCATCTTTGGGGCACCGACGACGTCGGCGGCGATATCTTCGGCAAGGTGATGTTCGGGGCGCGGGTTAGCCTGACCGTAGGCATTATCGCAGCGTTTGTGTCGGTGGTGATCGGGATGATGATGGGCGGCATCGCCGGCTACTTCGGCGGCTGGGTCGACGAGATCATCATGCGCCTTATCGAGGCGCTTAGTGCGATCCCCGACCTGTTTCTGCTGATCGCGCTCTCGGCGGTCTTCTATCCGCTTAACCTGCCCTCGTCGACGGTGTTTTTGCTAGTGGTCGTGGTGCTGTCGATGATCGGCTGGGGCGGGATCGCCCGGTCGATTCGGGGGCTGGTGCTGTCGATGCGCGAGCGCGACTTTACGTATGCGGCGCGGGCGCTGGGCTCGAGCAACACCCGCATCATCACCCGCCATCTGCTCCCCAACACCTTTAGCTTTATCATCGTCAACATCAGCCTGATCATCCCCGGCTTTATCGTTACCGAATCGGTACTCAGCTTTTTCGGTCTCGGCATTCAGCCCCCCGCCACAAGTTGGGGTCTCATGCTTAGCACCGCCCAGTCCTTCGCCGGCGTGTCGGGGCTCACCGAACGGTGGTGGATTTTTATTCCCGGCTTCTTCATCTTCATTTCGGTGCTGACCTGGAACCTCTTAGGCGACGGTCTACGCGACGCCTTCGACCCGAAGAGCCGCCGCTAACGCTGTCTAGCCGCCCATGTCGTGCGGTGCTACACCCCGCAGCCTGCCCTCGTCTTCGCACACTCTAAAGTGGACGGGCAGGCTGAATACTTTTTCTAACCGAATCGCCGGTTAGAGTAGAGAAACATTTTTTTGAAGGAGGCTCCATGAAACGATTGTTTACGGTTTTAGCAGCGCTCGCGTTCGGTACGGCAGTGTTCGCCCAACCCTTTGTCTGGCCCGACATCTGGAACGCCGACGCCCAAGAGATTCAAGAGCTCATCGCGAGCGGCGATAAACCGACCATGACCCTGCGCGACGCCTCGCTAAGCGGGCCGCGCACCTTTAACCGTTTCGTCTCGACCGAGTCGAACGACGTGGTTGACATCGAGGAGGCGCTCGGTGCCAACCTGCTTATCTTAGGCCCCGACTCCGAGGAGTGGCGTCCCTTCGCCGCGTCCGAATACGTCGTCGCCGAAGACGGCACCACCATCGACGTGACGCTTCGTGACGGTCTGCTCTGGAGCGACGGCACCCCGATCACCATCGACGACTACCTCGCAACCTACGAGATCGAAACCGACGAAGAGGTCGGTGCCGCCGCGTTCGACGGCTGGTTTATCGAAGGCGACCCGATCACCGTAGAAGCGCTCGACGACAACACCCTTCGCTTTAACTTTCCCCGCCCCGACCGTATCGCGCTTACGCTTGTCGCCTCCCACCTACCGACTCCGCCCGTTCTCACGGAGGTCTACCGCAACGAAGGGGCCGAAGCGCTACGCGGCATGTGGGGCACCGAAACCGATCCTAGCGAGCTCGTGTTTAGTGCACCCTGGGTGCTCGAAAGCTACAGCCCCGACGAGCGCCTTATCTTCACGCGCAACCCCTCCTACGGCGAGTGGAACGTCGACGAAGCGGGCAACCCCCTTCCCTATCTCGACGAGCTTACCTACACCATCGCCGATCAGCAGGCCCAGCTCAACCTCTACCTTGCAGGCGAGATCGACATCTACAACCCCGCCAACCTCGACGAGGTCGGCACCATCAACCTCGCGGTTCAGAACGGCGACCTCGACGCGACCGTTTTGGAGAGCGTTAGCCCGGTGCGGAGCAGCTCGTTCTTCTCGTTTAACTGGAACCTCGCGAGTGACCCCTGGAAACAAGAGGTCTTCCGCGACGCCCGTTTCCGTCAGGCGATGAGCCACCTCACCCCGCGCGAAGCGATCGTCGAACTCGTCAACGGCGGCGCAGCGATTCCCGCATACTCGAACGTCTATCAGGTACTCGACTTCTGGTACAACCCCGACGTGCCGAAGTTTACCTACGACCCCGAAGCGGCCCTCGTCCTGCTAGAAGAGATCGGCTTTACCGAAACCAACAGCGACGGCTTCCTGGTCGACCCCGAAGCCGACCGGGTACTCGAATTCACTCTCGTTACGAACGCGGGCAACGCTAACCGCGAGCAGACCATCCAGATTATTGCCGACGCGATGCGCGAAGTCGGGGTCAACGTCGAAACCCAAGCGGTCGACTTTAACCTGCTCGTCGACCAGCTGCTGAGCACCGGCGAAGACCGTCCGTGGGAGTCGTTTTTGCTTAGCCTTAGTGGCGGCAGCCGCGACTGGCCGTTCGGCACCAACACCGCGACCTGTAGCGGGAACTTGCACTTCTATAACCAGACGGGTGAGTGCTTGACCGACGCCGAGCGGCGGATGGAAGAGATCTTCTTTACCGGTCGCCAGACGCTCGACAACGACGAAGCGCAGCAGCTCGCCTACGAGTTTCAGACCGTGCAGGCCGAGCTTCAGCCGATCATCTACACCGTTACGCCGCTCGCCCACTTTAGCTGGCTCGAGCGCGTCGGCGGCGAGCACCCCGACGAGTACATCAACACGATCGACGGCTCGCGCGAGCTCGTGCAGACGTTTATCCGCTAAACACTCGTCTACCAGCAAACCAATCAACCCGGTAAGATCACAGCGCAGGGGGCTTCGCCGCCCTCTGCAATGCTTAGGGAGTACGTGCTGTTAAGCACCTGCTGAGACGCGCTATGAGAGAGAAAAACTGTGTTTCCATACATTATTAGGCGTTTTTTGAACCTTATTCCGACCTTTATTGGAGCGACCCTGTTGGCGTTTATCATCAGCCAGCTCGTTCCGGGCGATTTTCTTAACACCGTTCGGCTAAATCCCGACGTCCGTCCCGAAACCATCGACCGGCTCGAAACCCAGTTCGGTCTCGACAAACCGTGGTACCAACAGTACTTTTTGTGGATGGGCAACATTTTGCGGGGCGACCTCGGCCTCTCGTTCGACAGCAACCAGCCGGTCGTCAACCTTATCCGCAGACCGGTCATGAACTCGATGGTGCTCGTTATCTTTTCGATCATTTTGCTCTGGGCCATCGCGATTCCGCTAGGGGTCTATTCGGCGGTTCGGCAGTATTCGCTCGGCGACCAGGTCGTCAGCACGCTAAGCTACTTCGGGCTCGCCATTCCTAATTTCTTTTTCGCACTCGTCATTATTTTAGGCATCTTCTATCTGCGCAGCTTTACCCGCGAAACGTTCGGCTACAACGAACTCATCTTGCCAGTCGCCAAGATGACCAGTAGCGATTTTCAAGATCTGTCGTCGCTCGCTAAGGTCGGAGACGTGCTCAAACACGCTATCGTTCCGTCGTTTGTCGTCGCGACCGCCGGCATTGCCGGCTTTACCCGGGTGTTACGAGGTCAGATGCTCGAGTTTTTAAGCAGCGACTTTATCCGCACCGCCCGGGCGAAGGGGCTCGGCGAGCGGAGCGTAACCTACAAGCACGCGCTGCGCCCCGCGCTGATTCCGTTTATCGCCGGTATCGGCGGGCTGCTCCCTTCGCTTATCGGCGGGGCCGGTCTCGTCGAAATCGTGATGGCGTGGCCGGGCATTACGCCTCGATTGCTAGACGCGATTAACCGCCAGGATATCTACGTGGTGATGGGCTTTCTGGTTATTTCGACCTTCTTGCTGATGATCGGTAACCTCATCTCTGACCTGCTTCTCGCCGTGACCGACCCCCGAATCCGGTACAACTGATGGCGGACGCGACCCAACCCACGACCGAAGCCCAACGCGACACGGTCTTACAGACCCGCGCGAAGGGCCGCAGCCGCGTCATCTGGGAGCAGTTTCGCAAACACAACGCGGCGCTTATCGGGGGCGGCATCCTTGTGGTGATGTACCTCATGGCCGCGTTTGCCGGTTTTATCGCGCCCTACGGTCTTAACGAGTACCGCCGCTTTCCGGTCACGCAGTTTCATCCGCCGACCAAGATTCACTGGGTCGACCCCGACACCGGCAACCTGACCAGGCCGTTCGTCTACAACACGGTAAGCGAGCGCGACCCGCGCACCCGGCAACGTGTCTACGTCGAAGACACCTCGCAAAAGTACCCGATCCAGTTTTTCATCCGTCGTCCCGAAACGACCTACAAGCTGTTCGGCATCTGGGAGAGCGACCTGCACCTTTTCGGCGTCGACAACCCGGCTCGTATCTTTTTGTGGGGGACGAACAATTTAGGCAAAGACGTGTTTTCGCGGGTGCTCTACGGCGGACAGGTCAGCCTGACCATCGGCATCTTAGCAGTGTGGGTGTCGCTCTTTTTGGGGCTGCTGTTCGGCGGTGTGGCCGGCTTTTACGGCGGCTGGGTCGACGAGTTTATTATGCGCTTTATCGAGATGGTCGACGCGATACCGGGTCTCTATCTGCTTATCGTGCTGTCGTCGCTACTACGCGACCCGCGCAACCCGCTCGCGCAGGCGTTCGGGCTCGAGATGAACTCGTCACAGGTGTTTCTGATGATCGTGATCGTGCTCGGTTTTGTCGGCTGGGGCGGCTTGGCCCGCACGGTGCGCAGCATTATCTTTAGTACCCGCGAGATGGACTACGCGCAGGCCGCCAAAGCGCTCGGCGCGAGCGAAACCCGCATCATCTGGCAGCACCTGCTACCGTCTACGGCGAGCTACGTCATTATCAGTACGACGCTCGCGATTCCGGGCTTTATCCTCGCCGAAACCGGCCTGTCGTTTATCGGGCTAGGGCCGAGCGAGGTCGACACGGCGAGTTGGGGGATGCTGCTCCGTGACGCGACCTCCCGGGGCATCACCATTCAGTTCGTGCCCTGGTTGCTAATTCCGGGTATCCCGATCTTTTTAGCCGTGTTAAGCTGGAACCTCGTTGGCGATGGTTTACGCGACGCCTTTGACCCGCACAAGCGCCGCTAGAAGTTTCGAGAATATTTGCGAGAATGTTCGGTAGCAGCTGGCGCACTTTGCGACACGAAACAAAATCGCGTATAGTGTATTTCTATAAGGAGCTTTAGCGCTTATGGCTGATAAAGACAGACTAGTAGACGTTCGCGACCTCAAGACCTACTTCGACACCGACGAAGGAACCGTCAAGGCGGTCGACGGCGTTAGCTTTCACATCGACAAGGGCGAGACACTCGCGGTCGTAGGCGAGTCGGGGTCGGGCAAGTCGGTGACGAGCCTGTCGATGATGCGTCTTATTGCGAGCCCGCCCGGACGTATCGCCGGAGGCGAGATCCTGTTCGCCGGCGAAGATCTCGTTAAAAAGACCGAGCGCCAGATGCGCAAGATTCGTGGCAACGACATCTCGATGATCTTTCAGGAACCGATGACCAGCCTGAACCCGGTCTACACGGTCGGCGACCAGATCGCCGAAGCGATTACGCTTCACCAGGGCAAAACGCGCCGCCAGGCGATGAAGCTTGCTGCGGACATGCTCGATCTCGTCGGCATTCCCGAACCGGACAAGAGGGTCAGAAACTACCCGCACCAGATGTCGGGCGGGATGCGGCAGCGGGTCATGATCGCCATGGCGCTTTCGTGTGGGCCGCAGCTGCTTATCGCCGACGAGCCGACCACCGCGCTCGACGTCACGATTCAGGCACAGATCCTCGACCTGATGCGTAAATTGCAGCGCGAGATCGGTATGAGTATCCTCTTTGTCACCCACGACCTCGGGGTGGTCGCCGAGATCGCCGACCGCGTGGTGGTGATGTACGCCGGGCGCGCCGTCGAAGAGGCTCACGTAAACGACATCTTCGCCAAACCGCAGATGCCCTACACACTCGGACTGCTGAACTCGATCCCCCGGGTCGATAAGGCCGCCGAACACCAGGAACGGCTCGAGGCGATCCCCGGCAACGTTCCGAACCCGCTACACCTACCCGAAGGATGCGCGTTTCATCCGCGCTGCCGCTTCGCGGTCGACGACTGCAAGAAGGCGATACCGCCACTCGAAGACACCGGCGGCGGCCACATGGTGCGCTGCATCCGCTGGAAAGATATTTCGCTCGAGGAGAAGGTAGCATGAGCACGACCACCCAAAAAAACGGCCAACAAGAGGGTCAGAAAGGCGAATCGAAGATCGAGGCGAGCCGTGCGAGCAAGCACGCGGCGATCGGTGACACGCTTCTAGACGTCCGCGATCTGCGCAAATACTTTCCGATCCGGGGCGGTATCTTTTCGCGCGTCGTCGCGAACGTCAAGGCGGTTCAGGACATCTCGTTTAGCGTCACGAGCGGCGAAGTGATCGGCTTGGTCGGCGAATCGGGATCGGGCAAAACCACCGCCGGTCGGGCGATCTTGCGGCTTATCGAACCGACTTCGGGCGAGATCATCTTTAACGGCGTCGACATTACCAAGATAAGCAAAGGCGAAATGCGCCGCTACCGCCGCGAGATGCAGATCATCTTTCAGGATCCGTTCGCGAGCCTTAACCCGCGCATGACCGTCGGCGATATTATCGGCGAGGCGCTGCAGATTCACAACCTCGCGCGGGGCCGGCAGAAAGAAGAGCGGGTCGCGGATCTGCTCGAGCGGGTCGGTCTGTCGACCGCGCACATGCGCCGCTATCCGCACGAGTTTTCGGGCGGTCAGCGGCAGCGGATCGGGATAGCTCGAGCCCTCGCTGTCGACCCCAAGTTTATCGTCGCCGACGAGCCGGTCTCGGCGCTCGACGTGTCGATCCAGGCGCAGGTCGTCAACCTGCTGCAAGACCTCAAAGAAGAGCTCGGCCTCACCCTTCTCTTTATCGCGCACGACTTAGGCGTCGTCGAATACATCGCCGACCGGGTCATCGTGATGTACCTCGGCAAGATTATGGAGATCGCGCCCGCCAAAGAGCTCTACCGCAACCCTGTCCACCCCTACACCGAAGCGCTGATGTCGGCGGTGCCGATCCCCGACCCGACCATCAAGCGCGACCGGGTTATCTTGCAGGGCGACATTCCGAGCCCGATCAACCCGCCCTCGGGCTGTATGTTTCGGACCCGCTGCCCCATCGCGATCGACGACTGCGCCAAGGTCGACCCGCCCCTCGAAGAGGTCGCCCCCGGTCACTTTAAGGCCTGCATCCGTCGGCCCGGCCCTACATAAGCGAGGTTTACGTCCCAGATTATGGCGAACAAGCGCGACCCGCACGGCAATAAGCGCCCCGACCTAGACAGTACCGACATCTGGGCGCTTATCCTAGCAACCTATCAGGTCACGCTGCCCTACCTCATCATCTTCGTGGTGCTGATGCTGTTCGCGACCTGGCTGATCACCGACGTGTTGCTCTAGCGCGCCCGTGACAAATCATGCGAACCCCGCCGTCTAGTGACGTGCGGGGTTTTTAGTGCCGGGAACGGCGGCGAGCCTCTGGCAGCGGATTCGGAAGGAGGTGGCGGGGCGGTGCGCATGGCGCACCCTGCGAGTTGTCCAGCCTAAAACAGCGTTTATCGCACGAACGATGTTCGCAGTCTCGTGAGCAGCGTCTATAAAAGCGTCTTTTCTTCGTCAAAGCCACACTATCAGTCTGTCTGTCTCGGCCTGTCTATCATAGTCGCCGAGCCAAAGTCGGGCAAACCAGCGGCGTCACGGCGAAAGGCGAGCTTGATCCTTGTCGGCCTAAGAACGGTTCGGTAGTGTAGGAGGTATGAGAAAACAGCGCACCGAACCAGGTCCGGGACAAGAGTCCGTATGGGATTATCCGCGTCCGCCCGCACTAGAGTCTGTCAGCGAACACATCCGCGTCGAGTTTGGCGGCGAGATCATCGCCGACACCAACCGGGCGATGCGGGTGCTAGAAACGAGCCACCCGCCGACCTACTACATCCCGCCCGAAGACGTCAACTTCGAGTTTTTAGAAGAGACGAGCCGGAACACGATGTGCGAGTTTAAGGGCCGGGCGACCTACTACACCGTTCGTGTGGGCGACCGGGTGGCCGAAAACGCGGCGTGGGCGTACCCCGACCCGACCCCGAAGTTTCGCGACATTCAAGACTACGTGACGTTTTACGCGAGCAAGATGGACGCCTGTTATGTCGGGGACGAGAAGGTGCAGGCGCAGGAGGGCGACTTTTATGGTGGCTGGATTACTTCGAAGGTGGTCGGGCCGTTTAAGGGTGGTTCGGGGACGTGGGGCTGGTAACCGGTTGGTAGCGAGACGACGTCTTAGCCGATACGTACGCAGTGCCGTCTCGTCATCAGACTAGACCTATGGAACTGTTGCGGGCCGAGGGGCTCGAGCTCTCCTACTCCAGCCTCCCGCTCTTTGCGGGGCTGTCGCTAAATGTACGCCAGAACGACAAAATCGGCCTGGTCGGGCCAAACGGTAGCGGTAAGTCGACGCTGCTCCGTCTGCTAGCAGGTCGGCAAAAACCAGACAGCGGACGGGTAGCGCGAACGCCGGGGGTGCGGGTCGGCTACCTGCCGGCGTCGTTAGAGTCGCTCGGGCGCGGCACCGTGTGGCAGTCGGCGCAGGCGGCACTTGCCCCGTTACGAGACGTCGAACAGGCGTTGCGCGCGGAAGAAAAGCGGCTCTCCGAAGGAGAAGCACGGCTCAAATCTTACGGCGACCTCGTCGAGCTTTTCGAGCAGATGGGCGGCTACACCGCCGAAACCGCGCTAGAGCGCACACTAAACGGGTTAGGTTTCGGCCCCGAAACGTTCGACACTCCGGTAGATGCCCTGTCGGGCGGCCAGCAGCGCCGGCTCGCACTCGCCCGCGTACTCGCCACAACCCCCGACCTGCTACTGCTCGACGAACCGACCCTCCACCTCGACTTACCGACCCGGCACGGGCTCGGCGAAACGTTGCGGCGCTACCCGGGCGCGGTGCTCGTCGCGGCGCACGACCGAGCGTTTTTAGACGGCGCGACCCAACAGACGCTGTTTTTACAGGACGGCCAGCTCGACACGTACCGGGGCAGCTACACCCGTGCTCGTCAAACACAGCAGCAGCAGTGGCGGCACAGAGCCAAACAGGCGAAAGAGACGGACAAAGAAGCGACCCGACTCGCTCAGAGCGCGGCGACCCTCCAGAGCTTCGGCAGCCCGACGACGCAGCGGCGGCGCAAGGCGGTCGAAACGCGCCGAGCACGTCTCTCATCGGTCGCGACGACCGTTTCTAGCGAATCCCGACCGACGCTCTCGTTAAACACACCGGCGCTAAAAAAAGAGTTGCTACTTCGCACCGAACACCTCCGCGTGTCTCTCAGCGACCGAAAGGTGATTGACGACATCTCGTTTCGCATCGAAACAGGCGACAAGATCGCGCTCGTCGGGCCGAACGGTAGCGGCAAATCGACACTCCTCAAACTGCTCGCGGGCGACCTCGAATCGGACCATCCGCAGACGGCGTTTTACTGGGGCGAGCGGGCGCGGCTCGCGGTGTTCGACCAACAGACGCGGGGGCTCGAGCCCACCCTCTCCCTCCTCGACCAGCTTAGCCGTTGCGTGTCGACCCCACGCGCCTACCAGCTGCTCGCGCTCGTCGACCTCGCCGACAGAGCCGAGCAGACCCCCGACACCCTCTCCGAAGGGCAGCGGGCTAAGGCGGGCGTCGCCCTCGTCATCGCGCAGGAGGCGACGCTGCTGCTGTTAGACGAACCGAGCGAAGCCCTCGACCTCGCCACGACCGAACGGCTCGAAGACGCCCTGCAGGACGGCGACGCGGCGGTAGTGTTCGCCTCTCACGACGCGGCGCTCGTCGACCGCGTGGCAACGCGGTTATGGACGATCGAGGACGGGACGCTGTACGAGATTTACGGCGGTCTGGCGGGTTACCGGCGCGGCGACTACCGCGAGCGGGCGGCGGTGCTGTCGGCAGCGTTTTTAGAAGAAGAAGTAGAATATGGCGACGGTGTCGAGGATAAGGCCGAAGACATCGAGACAACCCTCGCCGCGTTAGAGCGAGAAGCGACGCAGATCGAAGAGGCGCTCCAAGACCCGTTCGGACGTTCGTATCACGACCTAGAACGGTTGACGCAGCGGGCGCGGCAGCTTGTCCACGAGCGGAGTGAGCTTTACGACCGAAGGCTCGAGCCCCCCCTCCCCCGCTACCGCCAGCGCGAAGGCTCCGTCATCGTCGAAGGTAACGAGACAGACGACCCACAACCCGGCCTTAGCACCTATCAGCTCACGAGCAACACCGGTCTCGGCCTCACCCTACTCCGCCACGACGCCGACCGACTCGGCCACCTGCTACTCCGCGAACCGAATGACCGTTGTCTTCTCCCGTGGGCGAGACACGCCGCCCTTCGAGCCGTTACCAGGCTCGCCTTCGAGCGGCTCGACGTCGCGGCGCTGCAACTCCAGTCCGATGACGATTTATCACCCCTCGAAACGTCGGGGTGGCAGCAGCAGGGCGACTGGTGGCTCTGTCTGCGCTCGGATTTCGAGGTGGCCGAAGGGTATCGACGTCCCGAAGCGACGAAGGTACGGCGGCGCACGCTCTACTTTCACCCCGCGTGGCGACACTGGGTCGCGTATCGGCGCAACCGACTCGAACGCGTCCGGCGCAGCGCCTCGTCAGAAGCAATCCCGTCAGAACCGACCGACACGTAAGTCATCCCCGAACCCGTGCTAGACTTTTAGAACTCCGATACGCGTCGGCGTCACCCGCACAACATCTTCGTCGGCGTACCACCACACCCTCTTTGCCACACCCTCTTTGCCCCAACCCGCAGACATGCTTTAACGACATACGTTTGACGACATATGTTTGACGACATGATGTGACGACAAGATTTAACGACAAGGTAGGACTGCTGATATGCCAACCATCGACGACTTTACGATTCGCCTACTCGAAAAACGCGACCAGAGCGCACTTATCTCGCTGCACAACAGCTGCCGACCCGACACGCCGCTCACCCTGTTCGACCTAGACATATTGGCCAAACAGAACGAGGGCGAGCCGTATGCGTGGTTCGGCATCGAGCGCGGCGGCACGCTCGTCGGGGCGAGCCACTACCGGCACAGCAGCGAAAACATGTCGGCGCGGACGTTTATGGTCGACCTGTTTGTCGACCCGCTGTGGCACAATCAGGGGCTCGAGCAGGATCTCTTCGAGCATCTCGAGGCGGAGGTGGGGGGGCTCGAGCCGCACGAACTCGCCGTTCGGCTGCGTGAAGACAACCGTGAAACGTACGGCTTTTTTAGCACCCGCGACTTCGACGAGCGCGAACGCCGCTACACCTCGCGCCTACACCTCGGCGATCTCGGCGCTGACGACCTCGCGGCTCTGCCGACGCCGCCAGGCGCGCTACGGCTGCGCAGCCTTGCCGACCTAAACGCCGACAACACTACCTACCGCGAACTCTACACGCTGATGATCGAGCTGCTCGGCGACGTCCCGTGGCGCGACAGCTTCGAACCGTGGTCCTTCGAGACCTGGAAGGCGCGGCTGCTCGAAGCGCCTACACACCTTCCTGACGGGTTGCTGATCGCGTTTCGGGGCGACGCGATGGTCGGCCTCACACAGCTCTACCGCACCGGCACCCCCGGCCTGCTGAGTACCGGCCTGACCGGCGTCCGGCGTAGCGACCGGCGCCAGGGCGTCGCGACCGCGCTTAAGGCCGCCGCACTCCGCTACGCCCACACCCACGGCTACGACACCCTCGTCACCACCAACCACGCCACCAACGAGGCGATGCTCGCTCTTAACGCGAAGCTCGGCTTCGTCCGTGACCCGGCCTGGCTGCTGCTCGTTAAGACAGTGGCGACACCGGGGGCTCGAGCCACCACCGGAGCCCGGTAGCGATGAAGCGCTCTCCACGAAACCTGCCACTGTTCGGGACGTCGCGCCCGCGTCTGCCTAAAGCGGGTAGCGTGACGCCCGGACAGGCGCGGCGGATCGTCCTGGTCACCCTCGGCCTGCTCACGGCGACGGCGCTGTGGCAGTGGTTTCCGGTCTCGGCGCTCTGGATCGAACGCTACTACAGCCGGCAGCTCTACCCGCAGATCGCCGCACTGCTCGTCCCGCTCGGCGACGCGGTACCGTTTTCTATCGCGCCGATCGTGCTGCTCACCCTACCGCTGCTGCTCTTTTTCGGGCTGGTGCGCCTGACCCGGCGCCGCCGACAGCAGGGCCGCTGGGTGACGATGCTGCTCGTCGCGTACCGGCTGTTTAGCGTCGCGGCGCTGCTCTACCTGGCCTTCGTGGTGCTGTGGGGCGCGAACTACAAACGCCAGCCGATCGAGGCGCAGCTCGGCCTAGACGCCGGGCCGGTAAGCGAGGCCGAGGTCGAAACGTTGGCGCGTAACCTGCTCGCACTGCTTAACGACACCGTCGAGGCCGACCGAGACGCCGCCCGGGCGCTTACCGCGAGCCGTCTGTCGCTGCAAAACGTCGTCCGCGAGGCGACCGGCGTCGTCCCGACCCTGCCCGAACAGATCAAGATCTTACCGGCAGGAACCCTTATCCGGCTTGGCGGCGCGACCGGGGTCGTCTCACCCTGGACGCTCGAAGCGCACGTCGACGGGGCGCTCACACCGAGCGAACACGTCGCGGTCGGGCTTCACGAACTCGCTCATGTTGCAGGCTACAGCGGCGAAGCCGACGCCGACCTGATCGCCGCCATCGCCGGACTTCGCGCCGACGACCCGTTCGCCCAATACGCGACCGCCCTCCGGTTGTTTCGCGCGGCGAGCTTCGAACTGCCGAGCGCACAGCGCGACGCCCTCTGGGACGAGCTTCCGAGCCGCGCCCGCGAAGACACCGAGATGCTCTACCGCACCTACCGGCAGTTTCTACCGCCCGCCTGGGTGAGCGGCCTGCAACAGTTCGCCTACGACCGTTATCTCCGTTCGCAGGGCGTTACCGCAGGCGTGAGCGACTACTCGCGCACCACCACACTGCTCGTCAAGGCCGTGCGTCAGGGCTGGGTGAGTTTCGGCGATGACGGACCGAGCTTTTCGAGCCTCGGCCACCCCGGTACTGCTAACACGACCTATCACTAGACCGCTCGTCACCCGTCTGACTGTACCAGTCTGTGCCAGCACGAATCTTTGCCGGTACGGATCTGTGCCAGTACGAAGGTGCGCGCTATAGCGTCAGGCACTTACACTAAGCTGACTTCTGTACGTCACGTTGATCCTGCTAGGCAGAAAGCATTCTGCGGCGCACTTGTTGTGGCGAACAAGGGTGCTGGTGTCAGTGCGGTGCGCATGGCGCACCCTACGATTCGGATGAATGGTACTGGTACACATGATGGCATAGGCAGGTCGGGATGGTATTACCTATTGGCTATCCGACACAGATCGCTTACACTCGGCTGTGCGCTGTCGACCGAACACTGTCGACCGGACAGACCCGAAACGCTCTACGACGCTACGACGCGCTGCGGTACGCAAAAAACCAGGAAAAGGATCGATTTTATGGATACTGACGAAGAAAGCTACGGAAACCGATACCAGCAAGATGTACAATGGTACACAACTATGAATGCAACTATGAATGCAACAATTCGATGTTTTGAAGAGCGCGACTATCCGCAACTCGCCCACCTCTACAGCACGCTCCACCCCGACGACCTGATGGACGCGGCGGAGATCCGCTTTTTCGACAAGACCCGCGACCCCAGGTGCGTGTTTACGCGCTTTGTCGCCGAAGTAGACGGGCGCCTCGTAGGCGCAGCGAGCTACGGGCAGGAGGCGGACACCTATCACCCGCACAAGTTTAACGTCTGGCTCGATGTGCTACCGGAGGCTCGAGCCCACCACATCCACCAAGCCCTCTACGATCGGGTCGACACGGGCCTCGCACAGCATCAGCCGACCATGCTGCTCGCCACCTTACCTAGCTACGACCGCGACATCGTCGACTTTTTTAGGCGGCGCGGCTTCGCCGAAAAGCTACGGCAGCTCGAGCTCCGCCTTACCGTTGACGACGGCTACACCTTTCCGTACGATACCGAGGTGCTGTTCGGGCGGCTGCGCGACCACGACATCGTGATCCGTACACTGCCCGACGTCGAAGCCGACCCCGACTACGCCCGCAAACTCTTTCGTCTGCGCAACACACTCGACCAACAGGTACCCTTCGCCTACCCGGTCACGCCGGTCAACTTCGCGTGGTTTCAGCAGCGCATCCTGGGCAACCCCAACCTCAAGCGCGACGGCTTTTTTATCGCCACCCACGGCGACGACTTCGTCGGGATGAGCGCGCTCTACGACAGCGGCCAAGAGGGCGTGTTAGAAACCGGCCTGACCGGCGTCCGCGCCGACTACCGCCGCCAGGGAATCGCGTTAGGCTTTAAGGAGCGGGCGGTTCGCTACGTGCGCGAGAGCGGCCACCACACCGTCCGCACCTGGAACGCCGAAACCAACGAAAGCGTGCTCGCCCTCAACCGAAAACTCGGCTTCGAGCCGCACACCGCCTACATCGAACACGTCAAGACGTTCGGCGACTAACACCGCACGTCATCGCCAGAACGTCTTCGTTAGAAAGTCCTCACCAGAAGGTCCGGAAATCCGCCGCGCCGAAGGTCGCGACCAGACCCTCGGCGCGAACGACTGCCGAACATACGTCACCCCGCACACTGTCACTTCGCACACTATCTCATACACGCCTAAGGAGGTGCGATGAGCCTACCGATTGTCCGCCTGACCGGCAGCCCGTACGACCAGGGTTACGCCCACGGAGAACAGCTTTACGACCGCGTCACCGAAAACTTGTCGATCTACTTCGACCGCTTCGACCGCGAGGTCGGCTTGTCGCGCGACGAGGTGCTCGAGCGCGCCTGTCTCTACGCTAAAGCGATCGAACTGCAAAACCCCGACTACCACGCCGGGATGAAGGGCATCGCCGCAGCGACCGGCGTCACGCTAGACGAGATCGCCGCGCTTAACATCCGCTACGAGATCCTCTACTTCGAGTTCGGAGCGAGCGACTACGTCGACGGCTGCACCTCGTTCGCGCTAGATTGCGCGGCGAGCGACAACGAACACCTGCTGATGGGCCAGAATTGGGACTGGATTCCGAACATCAAGGGCGCGCTGCTCCACACCAAAGACGACGACGGCTTCGCCACACTAACCTTTACCGAGGCGGGCATCTTCGGCGGCAAGATCGGCCTTAACAGCGAGGGCGTCGGCCTGTCGATCAACGGCCTGACCAGCATGGAGGACGACTGGCGGCGCTTCGCCAAACCGTTTCACGTCCGCTGTTACGAGATTTTGCGGCAGCGTACCTTTAAAGACGCGACCAAAATCGTCACCGACGAAGTCCGCTCCTGCTCGACGAACTACGTCATCGGCCAGGCACCGAATCAGCTGGTCAACATCGAGGCGGCGCCCGAAAAGCTCAACCTTATCTACCCCTACGGCAACCGCATCGCCCACGCTAACCACTTCGTCGACCCGCTCGGTACCGGCATCGACGAACCCGAAGACGACCGCCGTCCGCAGTCGGTCAGCCGTCACCACCGGCTCGAAGACCTGCTCGCACTAGAACAGCCGATGGACCAGGAGACGCTTCGTAACCGCTTGCGTGACCACGACGGCCACCCGAACTCGATCTGTCGGCACCCCGACCTAAACGACGACGACTACGACCGCTACTCGACGGTGACCTCGGTGATCCTCGACCTCACCACCCAAACACTCTACGCGAGCGACGGCCCGCCCTGCGAAAACCCGTACGACGCGCACCAGGTTTAAGTCTTTTAAGGTTTAAGGCTTTGCAGTGAAGTACCGGGCGATCTACCGCCGCGACGACGACACCTGTCAGTACTGCGGCAACGGCGCGAGCAGCGTCGACCACCTGCTGCCTAAAACGCTCGGCGGCACCGACCGCGCCGACAACCTGGTCTGTTCGTGCGGCACCTGCAACCGGCTCAAAGCCGAAACGCACTACCCCGACCTGGTCGAAAGTATGCGCTTTCTGATTGTGCGCGGACGCACCTGCAAGCACAACTTCGCGCCGCTCTACTGGCAGGCGCAGACCCTAGACCTGCTCTGCGAACCGCTCGACACCAACCCGAACGAAGGGCGCTGGTTCGAGCGGACCCTGACCAAACTTATCTTTACCGAGCCGAACGTTCCTGGTGTGCTGCACGAGCGTTCGTATGATGTGGCGGTGACGGCGCTGGTGGAGAAGGTGCCGGGGGTCGGCGAAGAGGAGGGGGAGGGGTGGCTCGAGCACCTCGCTCTCTCCGGCTGGTTGTGGGTGGTGGGGGACATCATCGAGCTTGAGGCCGTTGATTTGTTTTGAATCGGACAACGAGGAGGGTTTGAACACACATTCCGCACCCTAATCTCCCAATCTGTAGAGTTTCCGAACATGGTGGCCAAACAGGTCGATAATCTGCCAGCGGACATCGGTCAGGTCTGAGCGGCCATCGTCGTCGCAACCCCGCCTGCTCGGTGATCAGGAGGGCTCAAGACCCCCTCCATCCGCATCTGGAAGAATACGGCGCATGGTGGGGCGCTGCGTTGGTTTGCCGGTCTGGTCGGGAACGCTCTCGTCGCGCGCGGCGAGCTGGGTGCGGACACGGTGCTCGGCGAGCGCGTACACCAACAGACTTAGCCCCATGACCATCAGCAGCGCCATGATGCGGGCGGGTTTCTTGAGAAAGAGGCTGTCGGCGAAGAACAGCGGGTCTTTGAGGAAACGGAAGCCGCGTTCGACACTGCTGCCGCGTTCGACACTGCTGGTTTGTGATTTGTAGAGGGCGAGCATCGCTAGCAGACCGAGCTTGCTCTCGTCTAGCTCGTTGCTGGCGATGATGTACTTGCCGTGGCTACGTCGTAGCTCTTGGATAACGGTCTCGTCCTCGTGTACGGTGCCCCGAAAGCGCCACACCAACTCGAAAGGGGCGTCCGCGGCAGGGCGTCCGGGGTGCTGGTAGCGCTTCTGGGTGTAAAGCGTAAGGTCGACGCGGTGATAGCGCCACGTTTTGGTGCGGGCGGCCACCGCCTTGTGAACAGCGTCGGGACAACCAAACTCCCCTGTTTTGCAGCGTGTAGAGGGTCTCCTCGGCGCTCAGGCGCCGTTGTCGACGCGTCGTTGCAAGGTCTGGTCCTGCTTGAGGCGTGACGGGTCGCGCAACACCAGCAGCCAGCGCTGGGTCGACACCCGCGTAGTACGCTCCGAACTCCAGGTAGCGCGTCTGTTCGTCGGCGACCCACAACGCTTCATCGTCGACCTGCGCATAGAGCTCCTTGACCGCCCTGAGGGTCGCGGGCACCCGGGTCACAAAGCGACACGTAGCCGCTAACTGCTGTAGCCGCTAACTGCTGGAGGGTCTTCTCCGTTGTAGAGAGCGCCTGCGTCAGCAGCAAACATCGGCAGCGTATCCTCGGCGCCGAACTGGGTCAGCACGCTCCAGAACCGTGTCGGCAAAGCTCGTACTGTCCGAAGCATTGGCCGTCTAGAACCCTGCAGCCACACGGGGTAGACTGGCCTGGTTCGCGCAGATTCGCCAGGCTGAGCATGGCCTGTTTGAGGTCGGGACGCTTGTCGCGCGAGTAACCGTACTGGTGATGTGCGCCGGCGACGGGCTACCGGCATCGGGGCCGCCAGATCGCGACGCATCCGACGCGTCCGATACCGCCCGCCATTGCCGTACGCTCCGTGCACGCTAATACTCGTCGAGTCGAGGTGGGCGAACTTTGTGTCGATGCCGAACGTCCATAAAGCCCTAGCACTAACGGCAGCGAACACTTCGGTGACCCCCTGCTTTAAACAGCTGCTCTAGGGCTCGTCCCCAAACAGTCGTCGTTAAAGTCTGCGGCGTCGAGATCCCGGCACCGACCAGGAGTTCTGTCGGCTTGTTGTGGAAAAACTCTGGCGCACAGCGGTACGGCTCACAAAGCCTAAGCCGTTCACAAAGCCTAGCCGTTCAACACCATCGCCTGAACCGCTTGACCGACGCTCACCCTCCGCGAGCCTGGGTGTCCGGGTAGCCTGAGCGTCTATCGTCTCCGATGAGGCCGATTTCGTTGCAGATGCCCGCCACGATGCCTGAATGATTGGGCCCGCAGTTGGCTCTGTAGACCATGGTTCTCGGCTGATGCTGCTCCCGTTGGTGCGGTCTCCAAGAGCTTACCTGATTAATTCTGTGTTCGCTTAGGTGGGGGTGCGGAATGCGGGCCGCGTTTGAAACCTCTGTCACTCCTGCCATTCCTCCGCACTTAAGGGCAATTCGTTAAGCTCTGCTCGAGCTTCCTGCCAGTTCGGATAATGTTCGGCGAGTAGCGCGATGAAGCGATCGCTGTGCGTTGGCTCGAGCAGATGAACCATCTCATGCACGACCACATACTCTAGGAGATCCCTGGGCTTCTTGACGAGTTCCGTGTTGAGCCGGATGTGTCCCGCGCTATGGTTGCAGCTACCCCACTTGGTCTTCATGCGCTGCAAGAAGTAGGCCTCAACCTTAACCCCTAGCTTGGGTTCCCACCGACTGATCAGTTCGGGAATGAACACATGCAAGAGAGACTTGTGCCATTCATGTATCACCGAGGCACGCTTGGCACGGTCGCTACCTGGCCGAACACTCAGGGTGATCCGTTTATGGTCAAGCGCTATAGACGGCTTAGTATCGTGTTCGACCACCGTCAGCAGATACCGACGCCCCCACAAGTAGTGGCTCTCACGCTCCACGAAGTCACGCGGCGTTTCGCGAGCCTGATTCTGCAGCTTCTCCTGTTGTGCGCGAATCCAGCCGAGTTTGGAGATGGCGAAGGCGCGGACTACCTCAAGGCGGGTGTTATCTGGCGCAGACAAGGTGACGCGACCTTCTGGCGGATGCACGACCAGGTGGACGTTCTTGATCTTCTTGCGGGTCACGGCGATCGAAAGGTCGCCAATCTGGATGGTCTCGGTCATGCGTAACCCGGTTGGTTCTTGATGATGTCGAAGACTGCCTGGGTCGCCCCACGATCCCGCCCTAGCAGCGGAAATAGCGCATTGAGGACTTGCTTCTCGCGAGCGTCGTCACCCCGCCAGCCCGCTGGAGCCTGTTCCTGCATGCTGCGGTCAATATCGAGCGCAAGCCGAGCCTTTTCATCCGCACCGTCCGGACAGCGAAACGTGCTCGCCGGGATGCTAGCGAGGTTGTTGAACAGCACAGTCGCTAGCGGGTGCCCGTTCAATACCGTAGGGTGATCTGCGGCTGCCGTCTTATTCTGCACCTGCTGGACGAGGTCCTCAGCTTTTTTAAGAAACTCCTCGTAAGACTCTGTATCTTCGCGCTTCTGCTGGATAAGGTCATCGAGCAGCTTCGACATCTCGTTGTAGAACATAGGATCTGTGAGCTGATCGCGGACAATCGTCTTGCGGACGTTGTTGATGATGGCCTCGGCGACAGCGTTCTTCGAGAGGTTACCCTGAGCGTTGAGTTTCTCAGCGATCGCGTCGTGGATGCCGGTCTCGATGATTAGCTCGACCAGCGAGTAGTTATCTACCTCACCCAAGGGGTCGGCGGGGTCAGCCTGGATATAGGTGTTGATGAGGTGGCGCATATCTGCCTCGAAAGGCTTGAGGTCCAGCTCTTCGCCGGAGAACCTCTTAATCGCTGCGCGGGTGTCACTGTAAAACTTGACTTCGTTATTCAGTGCGACGACCTCAGCGTTCGTGTAGCCAGCCTCTGGCAGGTGTTGGGCGACGGCAGCGAAAGCCCGCACAAAGCTCGCTACCGCCTTATAAAACGAGACGCGCAGGGCTTCGGTATCGGTAAGGGCGTCAGGGTCGCTAGCGTCACCGCAGAAGTAGTAGATGTACTGCTCCATCTCGCGAGGTTGGGGCACCGGCTCGCACAGGTACTTCAGCGCTTCACGCGCTGCGTCGAGCTTATTCTTCCCCTCTACAAGCCAATCCTTCAGCGTGACGTTGTTCGACTCGCCGCCGTCCTCCAGGTCAAGCTCGTCGGAGCTATAGACCGCGATAGCCTGCTGAACGTCGTTGAATAGCTCTTTAAAGTCTACGATGTAGCCGTAATTCTTGTCGGGGCCGTCGAGACGGTTAGTGCGGCAGATCGCCTGAAAGAGGTTATGGTCGCGTAATTCGTTATCCAAGTAGATGTAAGTGCAAGAGGGCGCGTCGAAGCCGGTCAGCAGCTTGCTCACCACGATCAGGAGCTTGCAATTGGCGGGCTCTTCGATGAAGCGACGCTTCATTTCGTCCTCGTACTGCTTGGTGGTCTGTCCTGGGGCTAAGACGTGCTTGGTGTAAGTGTCAAACTTATAGCGCTCGTCGCTATTGGAGGGCTCTCGCGAGATCGCGTTGTGGTTCGGCTCGTATGAAGTGATGATGCCGCAATACTGGCCGAAGCTCGTATTCTGGAACAGGCGAAAGTAGTGGCAGGCATCGTAAATGGAGGCCGCCACCAGAATAGCCGTGCCGCGATCATTGTTCAGACGGGGCTTCAGGCCGAAGTCTTCAATGATGCTGGCGATAATGCGCTGCTTGCGCTCGCCCGCGCTCATCAGGTCTTCCATGTTCGCCCAGCGCTTGCGCAGCACCGCCTTCTGGAAGTTATTTAGGTTTTTAGTCTTCTGCTCGAACCACTCGTCTATCTTTCGCTGCGACGTGAGGCGCTGCGGCACATCGCGAGCTTCGTACTTGAGATCCAAGACCACCTCATCCCGCACGGCCTGGTGGAATTTATAGGTGTGGATATAGGTGCCGAACACCTCCCGCGTGGTCTGCTTGTCCTTGCGCAGCAGCGGGGTGCCGGTGAAGCCGATAAAGATCGCGTCCTTCAGCCAGCGCTTCATCTGCTTGTTCATGTCGCCGCCCTGGGTACGGTGGCACTCGTCCACGAAGACGTAGAAGCGACCATGGATCGGTGGCGGATCACTCTTAAGGTCAGGCTCGAACTTATGGAGGAGCGCACACAACAGGCGCGGCGTAGTCGCCCCCAGCTTCTCGACAAACTCCGTCCGCGAGGTGATGCGTGGCGAGGAAGCCTCTGGGCTGATCACGTTCGCATTGCGCATTACGCCCTCGATCTGCTTATCCAGTTCGTCGCGGTCGGTGACGATCAGAATACGGGCCTCCGGGTCGTACTCCATGAGCCACTTGGCGAGCAGCACCATCAGGATGCTCTTACCGCTGCCCTGGGTGTGCCAGATCACGCCGCCCTCACGCTTGGCGATACGCTCCTGAGCAGCCTTGACACCGAAGTACTGGTGGGGTCGGGGCACCTTCTTCTGGCCTGCGTCGAAGATGATGAAGTTACGGATCAGGTCGAGCAGGCGCTCTTTGCGGCACATCTGCGCCAGGGGTCTATCGAGCAAGGCACCCGCTGTCGGCGGAGTGCTGCTGGCGTTCTCGTCTTTCCACTCGACGAAGAACTGCTCCGGTGTGCCGGTGGTGCCGTAGCGCAAGCCTTGCGAGTCACTGCCCGCAAAGAGAAACTGCGCGGTACTGAAAAAGGGTTTGTTGAAAATCTCCTCTTGATTTGTGATGAGCTGACGCACACCGTCGGCCACGTCAACCGAGCTGCGCTTGAGTTCGATCACCGCGACCGCGATGCCGTTGAGGTACAGCACCAGGTCAGGCCTGCGCTCATGACCACCCTTCAGCGTCACTTCCTCCGCTAGGGCGAAGTCGTTCTTATCCGGGTGCGCCCAGTCGATGAGATGCACATCTTCGTAGGGCTGCCCCGCAGTGATCTGCACCTGCACCGGATAGCGCAGCAGGTTGTAGGTGCGCATGTTGGCCTGGTAGAGCGTCAAGCCAGTCGTGTCGGCAGCAATCTCCAGCTTCTGCAAGGCAGCAGAGATGTGGTCGTCCGAATAGCCGCGCTTCTTCAGGTTTTCCCGCACCAGTTCCGTCTCGATAGGCCGATTGTTCTCGCGCTTGCTCCAGTCGCCGAGATACCTGTAGCCGAGGCAGTCCGGACGCGATCGGTCGGTGAACAGTGCGACTACACGGTCTTGGGTGACTCGTTCGGAACGGGGACGTTTAGGCATCTGTGCCCTCCAGAGGCACAAGGCGCGTCTTGCCAGTTAGCAGTTCCTGCATCATGGCCTGCTTTAGGTCGGCGGTCTTAGTGCGGCGTTGTTCGAGGGCTTCGATCTCGGCATCCATGTCGGAGAGGACTGTGGCGATGGCGGCCTGTTCATCAGGCTTAGGTATGTGAACTTCGATACCTTCGATGGTCTTGGCATTGAGACTTGAGGAACACCAGATGCCTGCGCTATAGCTTCTCCAAGGGATTGTACAGAACTCATAAAACATGAATTTTGCAGAGTTCTGATCGAATATCAGTTCAGTGTAGAAAGGCGTATCAACAGTCCAAAATGGTGTCTCCATGTACTGTGGATTGTCTATCGTGCCTTTCCGCCCAATTAGTACAGAGGGACGGTCATACAGGGGGCGTATTTGCTTCGCCCGATTTCGCCGCCACTTGCTAAAATTGGATGTTGACTATCTGGCACAATAGACGTCGCGTTGACTGCGCCCATGCCGTATCGTTAATACGATCCCCTATCCGTTTGACACTCCAATCAACTTCAAATCCCGGCAGGCGGGTCTTGCCGGTGAGGAGTTGCTGCATGGCGGCCTGCTTGAGGTTGCGCTTCTTGGTGATGAGGTGCTCGAGGCCGTCCAGCAGGGCATCCAGTTCTCGTATTGTATCTGCGATTGCGTCCCTGCTCCTCTATTGCTCGGATGGAACGATTTCAATCGAAGCGATATGTTTTCGATTGGTTGCGAGAACCTATGTCCCTGACTGAACAGAGTCGCCGAAGACTTTGACCAGTCAAATGGTGGATAGATACTGGAATAGCCGTTGAAGTACCGTACTGGAGCGAGATGCCGTATTCAATCGGGCAACACCCGTATCAGGTGTTCCTGGCTGAACTGGCTCAACCGCTCCAACATACACGCTGGTGGACCGTCTTGCTGACGCCAGCTGCAGTCGTGCGAGGCATCTGCCGGTGCCAGGTCACCATCACCGTAGCCGGTCAAGCGTTCTTGCCTCGGCGTCTAAGGCGTGGCTGATTGGCTGGCTCAAGCGTCGCACAGTGTCGAAGCGTGAATATCCCCATAATGCAGATACTTTACTGCTCCTTCGGGTATCAGTTCGGCACGGGAGTTTGTGCCATTTCGCAGGAAAGTAACGGCGGCCAGACTGAGTCGACGTAATTTCCAGCCATTCTGGAAACACCTCGACCTCAGTTGGCTGCGGATGATCGTCGTGATTTAACTTCATAACGCCCCCATCCGCTTCAGATGCTCATCAACCCGCGCCGATAACTCGTTTAAGTCATCCGTGAGCTGCGGCAGTGGAGTATCGTAGCGTTCGGCTAGCTGCCGTATACGCCCGGTAAGGTTCTGTGAGACTCGGTCGATCTCGCCCTTTACAGCAGTAGTCAGGGTGGTCAGCCACTTATCCTCGACAACCAACGCTTTAATCTCGTCTACACTAAGCTGCGGGTACTTGTCATAGGCTAGCGTGTCCAGCGCCGCGTCCGCCTCCTTGATCTGGCTCTTGAGGGCACTCTCTCGCTCCAGAAGCTCCAGATACCGAAGGGTGACGGCCAAGTCCGCGAACTCTTCCGGCGGCGCTTCGACCTCGGCGCACTTCTTGTACTGCTCCGCGACCTTGCCCAGCAGGTTCTTAGCTTCTTTCTCTTTCGCCTTGTTCTGTTTGTCTGCTTCTAGGTACTTGTCGAGCGTGCTGCGTTCGGCTGCGTCATTCGTCGCGGCTAGCTGACCCTTAATGGCCTTGAGGGTGAGATTGCCTTTGTTGTTCTTCAGAACTGAAACATGGTGGTGGTCGGCGAGACTGCGAAGTTCAGCCGCGTGCACCTCGGCCTCTTCTTTGAGGGCGTTGTAAGCCGTGCAGGCAGCCTTATCCTTCTCGTCCCATAGGGCGACGATAGCCTGCGTATAGGCCGCTTCCGCGTCAGCCCTGGACGAGACATCTTTAAGGACACCCTCTTCTCCGCCATGCTCTTCGGCCAGCTCAGCCAGTTGGGCGCTGACGGCGTCGAGGTCAGTCTGGAGAGCATCGAGTGCAGCCTGCTCTTCAGCAAAGTAGCGAGCGACGATGTAGGGCTTAGGGATCAAGTCGCACGCCCAGCCCTTGTCCTTCATCTCACCCTTCTTCTTACCGCTCTTGACCTCCTCTAGCACCCGGTCCGTTTTGGCTACCCAGCCGTCGGCAGCGATGAGGTAGCAGTCGTCTTGCATCGCTTCAGCCCAATAGTCCATGAGATGTTGATAGACGTCGTAGGTGTTCACCAGCGGCGTAGGGCGGAAGGCGTCGAGTAGATCCTCGGCGATGGTGGTGATCAGCGCCTTGGGATGGCCCTCTTCGTCAAAGGCTTCGAGGCGTGGTCTGGTGGTCGCTTGCCAGGTGCCGAAGACGGCTGTTACGGTCGTCTTGAAAGCCGTGAACTCATCATGGTCGAGGATGGCGGACTTGACTTCGCTGGTCGCTAGCCGCAACTGGCTGTATCCTGGTCGGCCAGCACTCTCGAACAACGTGGTGCGTACGCCGGGAATGACCTGCCAGTAGTTAGACAAGTCTTCAATGTCGCGCTCAGGAATACCGCCGCGGAGATGGGCGTCGATGTCCTGAAGGTCTTCAGGCTCACTGCTGTCGATGTAGCGCGGCAGGTTGAGGTTGTAGTCGTTCTTAGGGTCGGCGATCTCCTCGAAAGGCGCCGTGCGGGCGTAGCCCGGTACATCGACCTGTTTTGTAAACGTATCGACAATCCGGTGGATGTCCTGCTCACGTAGGCGGTTCTTGGGGCCGTCCTTGATGAAGCCCTTGGAGGCGTCGATCATGAAGACGCCCTTGCGGGCGGGGGCGTTCTCCTTGTCTAGAACGAGGATGCAGGCTGGGATGCCGGTGCCGTAGAAGAGGTTAGCAGGCAGGCCGATAATCCCTTTAAGGTAGCCGGAGCGCACAAGAAGCTTACGGATGACTGCTTCGGCATTGCCACGGAACAAGACGCCGTGCGGCAGGATGCAGGCCGCCTTGCCGGTACTCTTCATCGAGCGGATGATATGCAGCAAGTAAGCGTAGTCCCCTTGCTTGGCGGGCGGCTCGCCCCACTCAAAGCGTTGATAGGGGTCATTGCTAGGCGTAAGGCCGGTGCTCCAGGTCTTGTCAGAAAACGGCGGATTGGCGACGACGAAGTCATACGTGCGAAGCCGCTCCCCATCTTTGAACTTGGGCGAAGCGAGCGTGTTGCCCGACAGGATGTTAGCGGTTGGGAAGTCGTGCAGGATCATGTTCATACGGGCGAGACCAGCGGTGGTCACGTCCTTTTCCTGCCCTTCCAGCGTGATGTGCTTGCCTGCCTCGGCAGCGACCTTGAGGAGCAGAGAGCCGGAGCCGCAAGTTGGGTCGTACGCGGTGGTTGACGCGACCGTATTCGCCGGTGAGATGCCGATGACCTGCGCGATCACGCGGCTGACTTCGGAAGGAGTGTAGAACTGCCCCTTACTCTTACCGCTCTCGGTGGCAAAGTGCCGCATCAGGTATTCATAGGCATCCCCTAGAATGTCGTCGTGATCGGCGCGGTTCTTGGAAAAGTTTAGTTCGGGTCTCTGAAAGATGCTAATGAGGTTGGTTAGACGCTCCACCTTCGCCTGGCCTTCACCGAGCTTGTTCGGGTCGTTGAAGTCGGGAAAGTCGCTGCGGGCCAAGCGGGTATTGTGCTCGATCAGCGGCTGGATGATCTGCGTATTGATCTTGTCGCCGATGTCGCTCTTGCCCTTGAGCTTAACCATGTCGCTGAAGCTCGCACCCTCTGGAATGGTGACTGGCGGGGCGAAGTCGTCAGAATCGGCGTACTTATCGGAGATGTACTTGATAAACAGCATGAAAAGAACGTAGTCCTTGTATTGACTGGCGTCCATGCCGCCGCGCAGTTCGTCGCAGGAGGCCCATAGAGAGGAGTAAAGCTCAGATTTCTTTATCGCCATGATGTTGAAGTATACCTTAGCCCTTAGTTTTCCCACAAGAACCCGCAGTCCTCGATCATCTGTCTAAGGGTTCTTTACGACAATGTTCTTGGAGGGGTGGGCCTTGTCGCGCTCCCCTCCCCAAACGGCAGCCACACATCGATCCGCGCCCCGTCCTGATTCCGCGCCGCTACCCACCCCCCGTGCAGCACCACCAGCGCCCGCACAATCGCTAACCCCAACCCCGTCCCGCGCTGTTCGGACAGCGCCGACGTTGTAAAGCGCTGAAAGAGCTTGTCGAGAGCGAGGGCGAAGCCCAGCCCGGTAGCGATTTCGGGTGATGCCGCAACGACCGCACTTGGTATGTATCGACGGTGACGCTTCATAAGAAGCAACGTCGCGCGGCACTGCTATCACCACAGCTCGACCACAGCACAGCGCGACGACGGACGGCGCGACGACGGCCTGACCACAACGGCCCGACCACAACGAGCCCCCTAATTCGCAATCCCCGCACCGCGCGGGGGTTTTGTCTCGCTCTGTCTTGGTATCTTGCAAAAACAGACCGGCTTCGCCCATCACCGACGTCGACCGGCGTTCCGGCATTGTGGTAGTTGACGCAGTTGCGTAAGGCTGTTATATTGATACACCTTACAAAGCCAATACAACCGTAAGGCGTCTCGTCCATCTCCGTCCTAATACCGTCTCTATTCCGTCTTCAAGACAGCTTTTTAGCCGCCAAACCTAGCCAACTCTACCGATAACCGATCGAAACGTTTTAGGCCAAGGCGATTTAGGCGCAGAATAGAGTTTAGTTGCCTGGTTTATAACGACGGTCTTTTTGTATTTCTGTACACAGGTCAGAAGACAAAGGAGCTACTGTGGTCAACACCATCCTCGTCGGAACCGACGGCAGCGAAGCGGCCAAACGCGCCGCAGAGTTCGCCCTCGACGACGCTAGAGCGAACGACGCCAAGCTCATCATCGTGTACGTCATCGAGTGGTCGCGCTACGACTTTCTCACCCCCGAAGAGCTCGAGGGGCGCGGTAAGGTCAAGAAACAGGAAGTCGAAAAGGCCCAGAGCAAGATCCTCGACCCGCTGCTCGCCTCGCTAAACACCGACGGTGTCAGCATCGAAACCATCATCCGTCACGGCCACCCCACCCGCACCCTCGACAAGATCGCCCGCGACCTTAACGTCGACCAGATCTTTGTCGGTCGGCAGGGTCAGTCACGTATCGAACGGGCACTGTTCGGCAGCGTCGCGAGCAACCTCGTCCAGATCGCCCCCGTTCCGGTCACGGTCGTTCCGTAACCCCGCGACGGTTTACCCGCGCGCGACGCACCCACGCGCGACGCACAGCACGGTTTTCGAGTGCAGCCCGCTGTTAGACGGGCCCCGACGACACGGCTTTGAAGAGAATTTGAATAGAAAGAGGTAGATCTGCATGATGAGCAGTGCAAAGATGACGGCCTTCGGGCTCGTAACAGCGCTTTTCGGCGCTATCGGCTTCGCCCAAGAGGGCAGTGCCCCAGAAGGCAGTGTCCCAGAAGACAGTGTGAGCACCGCCGCCCCCGAAGCCGCGGTCGAACCTGCCGCACCGAGCGGTATCGACCAGGCCATTAACGACGCGATCGGGCCTATCGCCGACGCTATTTCCGGCATTATCTTCTATTCGGTACCCTTCTTCGGGACGTCGCTACCGCTTATTCTGGTCTGGCTGCTCGCGGGCGCGGTTATTTTTACGTTCTATTTCGGCTTTATCAACTTTCGCGGCTTTAAGCACGCGATCGAGCTCGTCAGAGGCGACTACTCCGATCCGAACGATGCCGGCGAGGTGTCGCACTTTCAGGCGCTGACCACCGCGCTGTCGGGGACGGTCGGCCTCGGTAACATCGCCGGGGTCGCGGTTGCGGTCGCGATCGGCGGGCCGGGCGCGACGTTCTGGATGATTATCGCCGGGTTGCTCGGCATGTCGTCGAAGTTTTTAGAGTGCACCTTAGGCGTCAAGTACCGCAACGAGTACCCCGACGGCACCGTGTCGGGCGGGCCGATGTACTACCTCAGCAAAGGCTTTGCCGAACGCAACATGGCGGGGGTCGGTAAGTTTCTGGCGGTCTTCTTCGCGATCATGACCATCGGCGGCACGCTCGGTGGCGGCAACATGTTTCAGGCCAACCAGGCCTACCAGCAGACGGTGAGCGTGACCGGCGGCGACGCGAGCTTTTTCGCCGACAAGGGCTGGCTGTTCGGCCTGATCCTCGCGGTGATTGTCGGCGTGGTGATTATCGGCGGAATCAGCCGGATCGCGAAGGTCACCGAGCGGATCGTACCGTTTATGGCGGCGGTCTATGTCGGCGCCGCGCTTATCATCCTCGTCATTAACTTTCAGCAGATTCCGGCGGCGTTCGGAACCATTATTACGAGCGCGTTCGGCACGACAGCGGTCGCGGGCGGCTTTGTCGGCGTGCTGATTACCGGCTTTCAGCGGGCGGCGTTTTCGAACGAGGCGGGTATCGGCTCAGCGGCCATCGCGCACTCGGCGGTGCGCACCAAGGAACCTCTGACCGAAGGCTTTGTGGCGTTGCTCGAGCCCTTCATCGACACCGTCGTGATCTGCACCATGACCGCGCTCGTCATCGTAATTACCGGCACCTACACCCAAACCGGTCTGGGCGGCGTCGAACTGACCTCCGCGGCGTTCGAGAGCACCATCTCCTGGTTCCCTATCGTCCTCGCCTTCGCGGTCATTATGTTCGCGTTTTCGACGATGATTTCGTGGTCGTACTACGGCACCAAAGCCGTAACCTACATCTTCGGTGAAACCCAGGTCGCGGCGCTCACCTACCGGATCATCTTCTGCATCTTCGTCGTCCTCGGCGCGACGCTCGACCTCGGCGCCGTGATCGCCTTTTCGGACGCGATGATCTTCGCGATGGCGCTGCCGAACCTGATCGGCCTCTATCTGCTCGCCCCAACGGTCAAGCGCGAGCTTAACAGCTACCTGGCACGCCTCAAGAGCGGCGAGATCAAAAAGTTTGTCGATACCAAAAAGGCTGCCGCGAAACCGTAGACACACGGCGCAAGGTAAGCGTTTCCAATCAGGACGAACGTTTCTAACGGGGAAGGGTCTTTCGGGACTCTTCCCTAACGCTATCTCTGTCTGTTTAGAAGACGGGGCGAAGACGGTACGGTAGCAGTTCCACAAAACGTTGCTCTACATAGAGCGTCATCGTCGATATCCGTCGGACGTGATGATTGCAGCATCATCTAGAATTGCTACGGTAAGGCGGCTTGTCCGAACACCTGTAACGCCGACGGGCAAAAAAATAACGCCCGCAGCGGGCCGCCCGTTCGGCGACGTCGCTGCGGACGCTTCTCTTGGGCGCGTAGCGCTAGCGTGACGCTAAATGTTCTCCGTCTCGGTGCCGGGCGAGCAACGCCGCGACCGGATCGCCGTCTTCTAGTGCTACCCACAGCCGCGCGAGACGGACGAGCGTGACGTAAAGCTGCCGCACATCGTCCTGTAAGCTCTGCGACGACGCCTCGCACGCTCTGACGCAGAAACCGTAGTCGACACTGTCGAGCGCTGCCGAGAGGTAGAGCTCGAGCTCGAACGCTCCCTCGGCCACTTCGGGCCAGCGCGGGTGTTCGATAATCGCGGTGACGAGGCGGCGCACCTCGTAGGTGACGCGGCGGCGGTCGCTAAAGAGTTCGTAGCGACGTTTGTTGTCTTGGGCTACATCTATCGCATCTTTTGGCATAATCTCCACCAGTCTACTCGGATTTCGCGGCGCATGATGTGTACTACGTCTAGTTTAACATCACTCAAAAAAAAGAGGCGGGACAGATGTCCGCCTCTCGTCGTGCTTGTAAAGGTGTGCTTAGGCCTGCAGGTGCGACTCTAAGAAGTAGAGCGCCTCGTCGGTATCGCGCGACACTTCCAGGAACATGTCTTCGGTGGTCGGGTCGCCGAGTTCTGCCGAGCGCTTGGCCGCAGCGCGGGTCGAAGCGGCGTAAGCGGCGTAGCGGTCGACGAGCGCCTTGAGGTAGTCGCTACCCTCGCTGATGTCGGTCGGCATTTCGGGGAGGGTCGACGAGTTCGCCGCCATCCGGGTGGTGCCTAGCGCCATACCGCCGAGCGCGGTCGCCCGTTCGGCGATGGTGTCACTCTTCTTGCGCATGGTCTTGGCGAGATCGTCGAACAGTTCGTGAAGCTGGAAGAAGTGGATCCCTTTGACGTTCCAGTGCGCCTGCTTGGTCTGGGTAAAGAGATCGGTGGTGTCGGCGAGCTGCTGGTTGATAATTTCGACAAGCTCGCTGCGAACGTCCTGGTCGATCTCGATTTGGGTGGTGAACATGACGGGTGTTTTGGTTGTTGTGGACATTAGGTTGTACCCCTTTCAAAAGGTTGTTCGTTCGGTGTCTTTAGTCGTTTGTTCGGTGTTCGCTAACTTCTACACTCTATTTTAGGAATGACTCCTAAAAAAGACAAGGTGCTGACTCACGAAAACGGTGCTTGGACGCTTGTCGAGAGGGGGAACAGCGGGGACGAGGGTGTTAGGCGGGCTCGAGCCCCACCCCTTCCCCAACCTCGGCGTGGTCTAGCAACTGCCGCGCCGCACCCGCCGCCATCCTCGGGTGTACCTTCGCAAAGATCGCCTCTTTGTCTCGCGGCTCGCTTAGCTTGACGCTACAGGCGTGTTTGCACAGGTCCATACACCCCACCCGGTTAATCACCGCACGCACACCCTGCCGCGCACACTCGGCCTGCATCGTCTCCGCCACCTCGCGCGCACCCCGTTTGGTACAGCTTTTCCCGAAGCAGACGTCGAGCTGAATGGTTGGTCGCTCTTGATTCATGTCTAAATCCTACCACTTCGGTCGGGATTAAATGTTAATAGCACTTCCAAAATTCTTTGCACCATAGTATCCTGTAGCTATGGCAGGATATTCCCTGGACCTACGCGACCGTATCGTCAAAGCGTACTGCAAAGAAGGACAGAGCCAGAAAGCCGTTGCCGAACGCTTTGCCGTCAGCCGCTGGACCGTCGCCCGCTATGTTCGCAAAGCCAAGCGGGGCACGTTGGCTCCTACACCTCACCCCGGTCGCTGCCGTACTCTGGACCACGCACAGTGCGAGGTGCTGCGCGAACAGGTCGCCGAGCATAACGACTGGACGCTAGCTCAGCACGCCGAAGCTTTGGCCAAGAAAACGGGCGTTTCACTCAAGAAGTCCTCCATTGCCAACTACTTGCGACGTCTAGGCATCACGCATAAAAAAAGAGCCGCTACGCCACGAAGCGCGACGAGGCTAAGCGACACGCCTGGCGCGAGGAGGTAGCCCAACTCCCCTCAGAGCGATTCGTCTTTCTCGACGAAACGAGCGCTTATCACGACCTGAGTCGCGAGTACGCCTGGGGAGCGCGGGAGCAGCGCGTGGTTGACCGTGCTCCGAAGGGACGCAAGCAGCGGGTCAGTCTGCTCGCGGCGGTGACGAGCGAGGGACTCGACGCTGAGCGTTGTCTTATTCATCCTCAGAGCGTCACGAAGCCCGCGTTTAAGACCTACCTCGACGAGGTTCTGTTACCCACGCTTAGGCCAGGCAGCATCCTAGTGATGGATAACTGGACAGTACACCGGGGTCAGGACATCATCGACCTGGTGCATGCCTACGACTGTTCAATCCTCTATCTACCGACCTATTCACCGGATTTCAATCCGATCGAGTATCTGTTTAGCAAGATCAAGGCGATAGTCAATAGCAGTTCCACGAAACGTTGCTCCATATGGAGCGTCACCGTCAACATCCGTCGGATGTGATTGTTGCAGCATCATCTGGAATTGCTATTAAGTAGATGTGTGGCGCGAAAAAGAAAGAAACGAGTTTGCGTCCACAAGAGATGTTTTGAACTGACTAGACCCACATGTACCATCTTGGTACTATAGTTTGTGAGTAATGATTACGGCTGGGAGCGCTTCTGGTGTCTTAGAGGTGAAACAATCCACCTCGACTCCAAAGGTTTCCTGTCAGACCCAAACTCTAAATACAGCCCCAATGATCTTCTCTCAAACCTACTTTCAACGCGGTCACTATCCGAAGCGCGCGGGCACGATGACAAACCCCTCTCATGTCTAATTCTTCTGGGTGAGCCAGGGATAGGCAAAACCAGGGAACTCAAACGCTTACACGAAGAGGAAAAAAAGCTTGCAGATGATAGTGGCAATTTAGTCCTTAAATACAATCTAGGCAACTGCACTGACGCTCAGGAGCTAAGAGAAAAGGTTTTCAGGAGCCCCGTCTTTCGGCAGTGGCAAAGCAATGAGAATCGTCTCTTCTTGCACCTCGACAGCCTTGACGAAGGATTACTGAGCCTTCGGAGACTCAGCCAGCTCATTCTGGCAGAACTAAAAGATGAAGGGGTCAAACCTCATCTAAGCAGATTATTCTTGCGCATCACCTGCCGAAGCGCTATTTGGTCTAGCAACTTTGAGCATGGTCTTGTCGACCTCTGGGGAGATCAGGTTACTCCATACGAGTTGGCACCTCTACGCAGAGTCGACGTTGAGCAAGCAGCAAGCGAGAACAAGATTGACCCGTTAATGTTTCTCAAAGAAATAGCCGTAAAAGAAGTCTCTGCGCTTGCCATAAGGCCCATGACGCTGAATTTCTTAATCAGCTCTTTTGAAAGGGGCCAAGAGCTTCCTTCAGAAAAACATCGGATTTACTACAAAGGCTGTCAACAGCTTTGTAAAGAGTTGAATCCAGACCGACGTAGTTCGCAGCAAACCGGTTCTCTAAATGAGGATCAACGCTTGGTTGTTGCTGGACGCATTGCCGCAGTAATGACCTTCGCAAACAGAGGTAGCATTTACTTAGGTTCTGGTAATCCGGACAAAGACGATCTGACCTGTTCAGAGATCAGAGGTGGTAAGGAAACAGTAAACGGGAACGATTTTGAAATTAACGATAACGAGCTTAAAGAGACGTTGGATACGGGCTTATTTAATGCTCGCGGAGATGACCGCCTCGGCTGGGCGCATCAAACATATCAAGAATTTTTGGCAGCGTGGTACCTCCAGAAGCATCGACTTGAAAAATCGCAGATTCTATCTCTCATTACTCACCACGGTGATGAAGAGGGGAAACTTGTTCCACAACTTCATGAAACTTCGGCATGGTTAGCTAGCAAAAACGACGATGTGTTCTCCGAAATTCTTAAAACTGACCCAAACGTGCTACTGAACAGCGATATTGAAACTTTTGGTGACGAACAGAAGAAGCAGCTCATCAACGCGCTATTCGTTGCTTATGAAGAGAAAAAGCTTTTCGATAACTGGTATCGAAGTCAAAAGTTATAAAAAATTGAATTACGACGGCATTACAGAGCAGATAAAGCCGTACATTTTCAACAAAGAAAAAAACAAAGCCGTTCGCAGTACCGCCATGGATATAGCACGCGAGTGTATGACTCCTGCTTTAGAAAATGCGCTGGTTGATGTTGCTCTAAACGAAAGCGAGCAGGTTAGCTTTAGAGCTCTCGCAGCACATATTATCGCGAATCATGCTTCAAAAGATTCAAAATCTAAGTTAACACGTTTAGCGCTTGATCACATTTCAAATGATCCTGACGACGAAATCAAAGGTAGCGCATTAAAGGCTGTCTGGCCGGATCACATTACAACCGAAGAGCTACTAGGCAGTCTGAGCCCCAAACGCCGAGGGCAGCATGGTGTCCCTTGGGGTTCATACGGCCTTTTCCTTAACTCTGATTTTGAAAAGCACATTCCCGCTGACGACATTGACGGTGCTTTGCGATGGGCGCTCGATATGTTTGACAATTATGGTCGTGGTGCCGAAAACAGATTCAGCTTTGACTGGGCGATTAGCAAGGTGGTATACAAAGGCTGGGAATACCTTGACAGAGATGGCGTACTTCCTTTGTTTGCAAGATGGGCCATCAGATGCATACAAAACGGTGTCGAGATCACTGCAAGACTCGATGAAGAGAAGAGAAAATTAGAGTTTCAAGACGATCTTAAAGCTCATGATAATGAAAGACATAGCCTTTTGAAAGCCATAATTAGCGAACTGGCTTCATATGAAAATCAGGATAGCAACGAGGCTCAACGTAGTCTCGGCGACCTCGTCGAATACTATGGAATCGCCTTGGTCAGCGACATTCCGTGGCTTTTTGATTACTCAGAGAGTGCTGCCTCAAAGGACGAACACAACATCGCACTTGCTCTCATCACCATGTTGAGTTATGGGTTGTCCACAAGTACGGCAGATCCAGAATCTAGAGAGAAAGTTTTGAAAGCAGCAACAGCGAAGCCAGGCTTGGCCAAACTTCTTGGCGTGGGAGA